>JADJPG010000031.1 GCA_016713365.1 Verrucomicrobiota bacterium
GAGCTGGCGGATGCCGAGCGAGATTTTCTGCTCGTCGCGGTTGATGCCGAGCACGACGGCTTCGACTTCCTGATCCTGCTTGAGGACGTCGGAAGGCTTGGCGATGCGCTTGGTCCAGGAGAGCTCGGTGACGTGCACGAGGCCTTCGACACCGGGTTCGAGTTCCACAAACGCGCCGTAAGGCACGAGGTTGACGACCTTGCCCTTGACCTTCTGGCCGACGGTGAACTTGGCTTCGATGCTGTCCCAGGGATTGGCGAGCTTCTGCTTGAGGCCGAGGCTGACGCGTTCCTTTTCCTTGTTGATGTCGAGGACGACGACGTCGAGATCCTGACCGACCTTGAGGATTTCGCTCGGGTGCCCGATGCGGCCCCAGGACATGTCGGTGATGTGGAGGAGACCGTCGAGGCCGTTGAGGTCGATGAACGCACCGAAGTCGGTGATGTTCTTGACCGTGCCCTTGCGGATGTCGCCGGGCATCATCTCGGTGAGCAGCTTCTGGCGCTTCTCGGTGCGTTCCTGCTCGATGAGCTCGCGGCGGGAGAGAACGATGTTCTGGCGCTCCTGGTTGATCTTGACGACCTTGAAATCGTAGTTGTTGCCGACGAAGCCCATGAGGTTCTTCGGGGGCACGACGTCGATCTGCGAGGCGGGCAGGAAGGCCTCGACACCGATGTTGACGATGAGACCGCCCTTGACGACGGCCTTGACCTTGCCGTTGACGATGCCGCCTTCGTTGCAGATGGTGAGGATGCGATCCCAGTTTTGCTGGAACTCGGCCTTTTCCTTGGAGAGGACGACCATGCCATCACGGTCTTCCAGTTTTTCGATCAGCACATCGACGATATCGCCGACCTTGACGGCCTTGATGTCGATGAATTCATTCGCGGAGATGACTCCCTCGCTTTTGTAACCGATGTCGACCAGAACTTCCTTCTGGCGGACTTCGATGACGGTTCCTTTGACGATTTCGCCAGCGGCAAAGCGCATTGTGCTTTGCTTCATGGCTTCTTGCATCGTGAGCATAACGATTCTGTATCTAACTGCGGGAGGCTAGGTCGGGGCGAAAGCGCCCGGCGAAGACTCCATTGCCTAACGGACCGAACGTTGCAGGGCAACGGAGGGTTGATTGTTAGGTTACGGATTAACGGTTTTTTCTCAGCCTTAACGAGCATCCGCACACACGGCGCTCAGGCGGACTGACAGATTAAGCACAAACCACCCCGTCGCAAGCGGTATTTTTCGGGTCTTTTGCGGATGTCCAGATTCTGGAAAACACCCGACCCACCCGAATCTTCGAAAGATTTAATTGGTTGATCCCTGCATCCTGATGTATTTGTCGAGAGCTTCCGGCCCGCCGGTCAAAACCACTCGACTACGCGGGATTCAAACCGGATGGCTGCCGAAGATTGGGCGGCAGCCAGCGCAGAACTCTGAAACAACCACGTTGGCAAACAACACACACAACGCTCAATCATCGTCGGCGGACACCGGAACGGCTCCGTCCAGCCCCGCCTTTCCACCGGTCCGGCGAACATCCTGCCGCAACTGAACTCGCGCCTGCCGCTGTTCGAATTCGTCCTGCTCCTGATCGCCGCGGCGCTCGGCTGGGCGACGTTCCAGACCTACACCGCGCTGAACGAGATCAACCGCCGCACCGCGCCCGCGCCACAATTTCAGCAGGCCGAAGAAACGAGCACCACCGAACCCGTTCCCGTCCGCGAAACGCCCAAGCAACAGGATCCGATGGAGCTTCTCCACCTCGCGACCCTGCTCGACGTGAAGAACCGATTCACAGATTTCGCCGATCAAATCGAATCCCGCCTCCATCCAATGCGCGCGTCGCTGCAGGCATTCGTCCGCGACCGCGACCGGACAGAGATTCGGAAATACCGGACCAAAGAGCCGCGAGCTTGAACAATGGTTGCGCAAGCAACGCGAGAATTACGACCCCCGTCGCCAGCAATCCGTGAATGAATGGCTGACGGCCCTGCCCGCCTCGAACAGCCCTCCGCGCGCGATTCAGTTCGATGAGCTCCTGGTTTCCACCGCGCAAACGCTCTCCAACTACCTCGCCGTGGTGCCCCTCATCGAAGGCCAGCCGCTCTCGCCGGATCTCATTCGCACCAAGCTGGAGCGCATGACCGAGCCTGAGCAAGCGATGCTGAGCCGCGCGCGCGCATCCCGCGAACAGGCGGATACGATCGAAACCTTCGTGAAAATCCGCCAGACCCCGCCGCCTGCGCCGGTTCAACGGACACCGGAGCCGAAGGTGACCAAGGTTGTCCGCCCGATTGGCGACGGCGGCGCGGCAGTCATCGCCCAGTTCACCGCGCTCCAGAACGACGCCCGGGAACGGCTCCAACCGCTGTTCTACGTCCTTGTCTCCGCGCTCATCGTCCAGTGCATCGTCACCATCGTCGCGTTTTACAACCGCATCGTGGTGCTTCCGCTGCGCCAGAAGTTGATCGAGGACAACACCGCCGTGGAGCACCAGCGCAAGCTCACCCACTTCGCGCGCCTGGCCACCGGGCTGGCGCATGAAATCAGAAATCCCCTCACCGCCATCAGCGTCCGGCTGTTCACGCTGCAAAAGAACCTCGGCAAAGGTTCCAGCGAACACAGCGACGCCTCACTCATCCGCAACGAGATCGATCGTCTTGAGCAGATTCTGAAAAACTTTCTCAAGCTCGCCCGCCCCAGCGAACCCAAGTTTACGCCGCTGACCGCCGAGCCGGCGTTCCGCGAAGTCATCGATCTGCTCGCGCCGCAATTGCAGCGCCGCCGCATCACGCTGAAACTCGACGCAGCCACCGCGATTCCCTTCTTCGCCGATCCCCTGCAGCTGAAGCAGGTGTTGATCAACCTCATTCAAAACGCGGCGGACAGCATCGAGGACGATACCGGCACCGTCACGCTGCGGGCGAAGCACGAGCAAGCCCGTCGCGATCGCAAGAGCGGCGGCCGGATTCTCCTCGAGATCGAGGACACCGGCAGCGGCATCGCGCCCGAGGTGCAGGAAAGACTTTTTGACCCCTTCTTCAGCACCAAGGATAATGGTACAGGACTCGGACTCGCCATCGCCGCGAAGATTATCGAGCAGCACAAAGGCACTCTGGACTTCGAGACCCGGCTGGGACATGGAACCGTTTTCCGCATCGTCCTCCCGGCGTCGAGCCAGTAACCGGAAAGAAGTCATGGCACGCATACTCATCATTGAAGACGACAACTCGGTGGCCTCCGCCCTGCAGGATCTCCTGCGCGCGGAAGGCTTCGAAGTGGAGATGTCGACCGATTCCGCCGCCGGACTCGCAACCGCGCAAAATGGCAATCACGACGTGGTCATCACGGACCTGCAGATGCCCGGCATTGGCGGGCTCGAAATCATCGAGCAACTCCAGGCCGCCAAGCCGCATTTGCCCGTGCTTCTGATCACCGCCTTTCACACGACCGAAGTGGCCATTCGCGCGATCAAGCTCGGCGCGTTCGATTACATCCTGAAGCCGATCGACCCGACAGAGTTTCTCGTCATCCTCAAGCGCGCCCTCGAAAGCACCCGCCTGCTCGCGAAGCCGCTGGCCATGGGCGACGCCACCGCCGCGCGCGAAGCCATCATCGGCAAGAGCCGTGTGATGCAGGAAGTCTACAAAGAGATCGGCCGCGTCGCCGCCATGCCCGTCACCGTCCTTATTCAGGGCGAAACCGGCAGCGGCAAGGAACTCGTGGCCCGCGCCATCCACCAGCACAGCAACCGCGCCGCCGGCCCGTTCGTCACCGTGAACTGCGCGGCCATTCCGGAGAACCTGCTCGAAAGCGAACTCTTCGGCCACGAAGCCGGCGCGTTCACCGGCGCCAAGGCCCGCCACATCGGACGCTTCGAGCAAGCCAACGGCGGCACCATCTTCCTCGACGAGATCGGCGACATGAGCCCGACCACGCAGGTGAAACTGCTGCGCGTGCTTCAGGAGAAAACCATCCAGCGCGTCGGCGGGAAGGAAACGATCCCGATCGATGTCCGCATCCTTTCCGCCACGCACCGCAACCTGGAGGAAGCGATCGAATCGAAGGAATTCCGGCTCGACCTGTTCCATCGCCTGAACGTCGCCGTGATCTATCTCCCGCCGCTTTCCCAGCGCCGCGAGGATATTCCCGATCTCGTGAACTACTTCCTCACCCGCTACAGCGCGGAGTTCAACCTCGAACGCCCCTCCATCGCAGCGGACGCCGCCGCGTTTCTCCAGCAGCAAACCTGGCCCGGCAACGTGCGTGAACTCGAGAACATCGTGCGCAAGGCGCTCATCGCCTCGCGTGGATATCCCATCAATGTCGATCACATCCGCAGCGCCATCAGCCGCCCCACGCAGCCGCGTCCGGCGGGCGATCAGAAACTCGCCGATTACGTGACGGATCTGCTCACCCAGGCGCAACTCGCCGAGGATTGCAATGCCTCCGAAGTGCTCACCGAAGCCGTGGAACGCGAGCTCTACGGCCAGGCCATCCGGCTGGCCAACGGCGACCAGACCAAGGCAGCCCGCTGGCTCGGCGTCTCGCGTCCAACCATGCGCGAGAAGCTCACGCGCTACAATTTGTTCCCCACCCGCACTGGCGACACGTCCCTCATCACGAAAGCCTCTGTCGCTAAGCCACCGCTTCGTCGCGAAACGACGGCTGGCGAAGTGGAAGCGTAGAGGGACTCTGGCAACAACCTGCCGGTGGCGGATTGCCAGCGCGGGACGGCCTCTCTAGCATCCGCCCGCTTGCAACCGACACGCACCTTCCACATCGACGCCGCTGAAATACGCGTGCTGCCTGACCCCGCCGCGCTCGCCCGCGCCGCCGCTGACGAGTTCTCTCGACTTGCCCGCGAATCCGGCGCCACTCGCGGAGTTTTCACCGTCGCGCTCTCCGGCGGTTCCACTCCCAAAGCCATCTTCAACCTGCTCGCGACCGATCACGCCTCCGGCGCCAGCCCGCTGCCGTGGGACAAGATCCAAATCTTCTTCGGCGACGAACGCCATGTGCCGCCGGACCACGCGGACAGCAACTTCCGCATGGCCAACGAACATCTCCTCTCGAAAGTGCCGATCCCGGCCGCGAACGTTCACCGCATCGAAGGTGAACTCGATGCGCCCACTGCCGCCACACGGTACGAAACGAAGCTGCGCCACGTCTTCCACACCGCAACCAGTGCGATGCCGCGCTTCGATCTCATCATGCTCGGCATGGGCACGGATGGACACACCGCATCCTTATTCCCGGGCAGCAGCGCGCTGGATGAGACGCAATCGCTCGTCTGCGCAACGTGGGTCGAGAAGTTTAACAGCCACCGCATCACCTTCACCTATCCGCTCATCAACGCCGCCGCGCGCGTCCTGTTCGTCGCCGGAGGCGCGGACAAAACCGCGATGCTTGGCCACGTTTTGCGAGGCGATCCCTCTGGACAGACGTATCCTGCTCAACAAATTCGCCCGGTGAACGGCCAACTCGTCTGGCTGGTGGATGAAGCTGCAGCAGGAATGCTGTAACGAGTGCCTTCAGCGCCCCCGAGGATTCCAAGCCGACACGAAAAAGGGCGTGCCATGCGTCGCGTTTCCACCTAATTGAGACGCGTGCATTTCATATCTCTCACCCGCTCGCTGCCGCTGCTGCTGGCGCTCGCCATTGCTCCCATTACAAACGCCGCCGAAACGACGAATGCTCCCGCCAAGCCGAGCCCGTTTCGGAAGGTCGTGCTCGAAGCCGATCGCGATGTCGACGGAGACGGCAAGATTGAGGACACGCTCCCTGACATCATGGAGATCGCCGTGGCCACCGATGGCCGCGTCTTCTACGTCGAACGTGCGGGCAACGTGCGCGCCTGGAGTCCTGCGACCAAAACCTCGACGACGCTCGGCAAGCTCGAGGTTTACAAGGAACTCGAGGACGGACTGCTCGGGATCACGCTGGACCCGGCCTTCCCGCGCAACGGATGGATCTACCTTTTCTATTCCGAGCCTCAAACGCACCTCGACAGCGCTGGCAAAAAGATCGGCACGAACCGCGTCTCCCGCTTCACGCTCGTCGGCGACAAGCTCGACCTCGCCTCGGAGAAAGTCCTCGTTCGCATTCCGACTCAGCGCGTCGAGTGCTGTCACTCCGGCGGCTCGCTCGCCTTCGACGCGAACGGCAATCTCTTCGCCTCCGTCGGCGACAACACGCATCCCGGCGCGTCGGATGGCTATTCGCCGATTGATGAACGTCCCGATCGCGAGCCGTGGAACGCGCAGAAGTCCGCCGCCAACGCCAACGATCTCCGCGGAAAAATCCTGCGCGTACATCCGGAGCCGGACGGCACAGCCACCATTCCCAAGGGCAATCTCTTCCCGCCGGGCACGGCGAAAACGCGTCCGGAAATCTACACCATGGGCAATCGCAATCCGTTCCGCATCGCTGTCGACCAACGCACCGGCTTCCTCTACTGGGGCGAGGTCGGTCCCGACGCCGGCGGCGGGAATCCGAAGCGCGGACCCGCGGGCTTCGATGAGATCAATCAAGCGCGCGCAGCGGGGAACTTCGGCTGGCCCCATTTCGGCGGCGACAACAAGCCATATCACCAATACGACTTCGCCACGAAACAGGCCGGCGATCCGTTCGACGCCGCCAAGCCCATCAATCGCTCCCGGCTGAACACCGGCCCCGAGGAACTCCCGCCCGCCCAACCGGCGTTCATCTGGTATCCCTACGGTCAGTCCACGAAATTCCCCGTCGTAAACGGCGGCGGCGGTCGCACCGCGATGGCCGGACCAGTCTATTACTTTGATCCGAATCTGAAGTCGGCCACGAAGCTGCCCAAGGAATTCGACCACACGCTCTTCATCTACGAATGGTCACGCAACTGGATCATCGCCGTGCATCTCGACGAGCAGAACAACATCGCCCGCGATGCCGGCGGCAAGTTGCGCATGGAACGGTTCTGTCCGGACATGACGTTCAAGCGCCCGATGGACATCGAACTCGGCCCGGATGGCTGTCTCTACGTGCTGGAAAACGGCACGGCGTGGAACAACAACAAGGACACGCAGATCATCCGCCTCGAATACACCGGCGCGCACTGAGCCGGAACGCGGAACGCCGAACTCCGATTCGGTGCGGTTCAGGTAGAACCACCCGCTAAACACGCCAAAGAACGCGATAGCTTTACAAAGATTTCGCGTCGTTCGCGTGTTTAGCGGATCGACTGCGCACGCGCCGATTCGAAGATCGGCGCTCCGTGCCGGTCCTCCAGCGATTGAAGATTTACAACCCCGCAGGTGCGGTCTTAACTCAGCACGCACTAAATCTGTTCACCACGATGAATAACACACTCGCCCGATTTCTCGCCCTCGCCGTGCTGGTTACCGCCACCGCTGGTGAACTGCGCGCCTGGGATTACGAAGGTCATCGCCTGATCAACCAGCTCGCGCTCGACACGTTGCCGGCGAACTTCCCCGCCTTCGCGAAATCGCCCGCGGCACGCGAACGCATCGGCTTCCTCGCCGGCGAGGCTGACCGCTGGCGCAATACGCCCGAGCTTGCGTTCAAGCATTGCAACGGACCGGATCACTACTTCGATCTCGACCTGCTCGCGCCCGCCGGACTCACACCTTCGCAGCTCAGCCCGTTTCGTTATGAGTTCGTAACCCAGTTTGAAAAGGGCCGCGCCGCGAATGCGCAGAACTTCCCGGCCATCGACCCGCTCAAGGACTCCGACAAGACGAAGGCGCTGATTGGTTTCCTGCCGTGGACGATTGTCGAGTATCAGGCAAAACTGAAGTCGGCGTTCTCCTACTTGAAGGAATACGAACTCGCCGGCACGCCGGAGGAGATCGCCAACGCCCGCGAGAACATCATCTACATCATGGGCGTGATGGGACATTTCCTCGGCGATGCGACCCAACCGCTCCACACCACGAAACATCATCACGGCTGGGTGGGACCGAATCCCAATGCCTACTCCACCAACTACGGAATCCACTCGTGGATCGACGGTGGTTACATCCAGCAATTCGGAGTAGACACGAACAAGCTCCGTCCGAAGCTCCGTCCCGCTACGGCCATCACCGGTCCGAGCACAAACTTCTTCCCCACCGTCGTGAACTTCCTCCAGGACCAGTTCAAGCAAGTCGAGCCGCTCTACGAACTGGAGAAGGCCGGGAAGCTCTCCGGCCGCCGCGAACTCTCGCAGGTAGGACATGACTTCATCACCGGCCAGATGCTGCGCGCGTCGCAGATGCTCGGCGACTTGTGGCTCACCGCGTGGCAGCAGGCGCCGCCCGACATGTTCCTCCGCTCCGCCCTCGCCAAGCGCAAGTCTGCCCATGAATCCGCCAGCCCGACGAAGTGAGAATCCACCGGTATCAACCGCCTTTACTCCCATGACCAAGACCATCATCAAGCCCGCCCAGTCCGCACCCGCGCTTGGACCCTACAACCACGGCGTACGCGTCGGAGATTTTCTCTTTTGCGCCGGACAGATTCCGATCGACCCCGCGCATCCGAACGGACCATTCCCCACCGACATCAAGGCGCAGACCGAACGCGTGCTGGAGAACATCAAGATCATCCTCGCTGACCAAAAGCTGACGTTTGCGAATGTCGTGAAGACCACGGTCTTCATGGTGAACCTCGCGGACTTTGCCGGGATGAATGAAGTCTACGCGCGCTATTTCACCGCGGACTTTCCGGCGCGTTCCACCGTCCAGGTCGCCGCCCTGCCACGCGGCGCGCAGGTGGAGATCGAAGTCGTCGCGCACTACTAAGTCGCTCACGCGATGGGGCCGGCACTCTACATCCTGATCGGGCTCGCCGTCGGCGCCGCGTTCGGTGGCGTGATCGGCTGGCTCGCCGCGCTTCGCCGCGCCGCGTCGACGCCGCCAGACACACGCATCGAAGCGGAACTTCGACAGCAACTCGCGCAACGCGAGGAGCAACGGCGCTCACTGAACTCCCGAAGCGAGCTAAACCAGTCCAACGCCGCCCGCGCCGCGGCGGAGGCCAGTCACGCCGCCGCCGAGAAACTCGTCGCCGAGCAACGGCAGATGCACGAGCGCTCCCTGGCCGAGGCAAAGACGGCGCAGGACAAAGCCATCGCGGACCTGCGCGAAGCCTTCAAGGCGCTGAGCGCCGAAGCGCTTCAGAAAACCCAGCCGGAGTTCCTCCGTCTCGCGAACGAAACGCTGGGGAAGTTTCAGGAATCGGCGAAGGGCGATCTCGCGCAACGCCAGCAGGCCATCGCGACGCTGGTGAAACCGCTGGAGGAACAGCTCAAGACCTACCAACAACGCCTTCAACAGAGCGAGACAGCGCACTCCACAACACTCGGCGAAGTGAAGAAACATCTCGAAACGCTCAACCTCCAAAGCCAGTCGCTCTCGAACGAAACGCTCCAGCTCCGACGCGTGCTCAGCTCGAATCAGGCCCGCGGTCGTTGGGGCGAGGAGACGCTCCGGCGCGTCGTCGAGGCCGCCGGCATGAGCGCCCATTGCGATTTCAGCGAGCAGGCGCAGTCCGGCGACAGCAAGCCCGACTTGATCGTTCGCCTACCCGGCGATCGATTGATTATCGTGGACGCCAAGGTTCCGGACCTCGATTTCCTCGACGCAGTGGAATCCGCCGACCCCGTAAAGCGCGCCGAGGCGCTTGCCACCCACGCGGCGAAGTTGAAGGCGACGATCAAGGCTCTAGCGGATCGCGATTACCCGCGCCAGTTCCCGAACGCGCTCGATTACGTCGTGCTCTTTGTTCCGGCCGAGTCCCTCTTCAGCGCGGCGCTGGAAGGCGACCGCGACCTCATCATCTGGGCGGCGAACAAACAAATCATGCTTGCCACGCCGGCATCACTCATCGCGCTCCTCCGTTCCGTGAGCGTGAGCTGGCAGCAACACGCACAAACGGAAAACGCGCGCGCCATCGCCGAGGCCGCGCAGGAATTGTTCAATCGCGTCGCGAAATTCACGGAGCATTTTGAGAAGATTCGTTCCGGCCTGGAGAAGGCCAACAGCGCTTACAACGACGCCGTCGGCAGCTACGAGCGCATGGTGCGCCCGGGCGGCGAAAAGTTGCTGAAGCTCAGCGGCGGAACAACGGGCAAGGACTTGGCGGACATCGCGCCCGTGGAAAGCACGCTCCGGCTGCCGCCATCGGCATAACTAGTTCATTTCGAGTTTTGCCAGCCTGCGCCGCCGACACCGGCTACGTGCGGAAGGCTCTTGCTGACTGACGCAATTCTGATGGTTCAAGGCAGACTTGTGACCAAGCTTGACCGCAGGAGACGGCAGTAAGCTTCGATCAGCGAAGATTCTTTTGTCCAGGGCGTGCCTTTCCCACGACCAATCCATCAACAGATCAAACCATGAGCGATCCAGTGGCAAAACTTTGCGAGCAGGCCAGGGCGGGCGACAGGGAGGCGGCATCGACCCTTGTCTCCCTATACTACGAACGCATCTTTGCCTGGCTTCGGCGACTCACGGGACATGAGGAGGATGCCGCAGATCTCACGCAGAAGACATTCAGCAAGGCGTGGCAGGCACTGGGTTCATACCAGGGGCGTTCAAGCTTTCCAACGTGGCTGCATGGCATAGGGCACCATGTGTATGTCGATTGGCGCCGGCAGAGAATTCCGCACGAACAGCCGGAGGAGGAATGGTGGCTGACGTGCGCCACCGATGCCCCGAGTCCGGCTGACGCGGTGGCGGATCGCGAGCAGGCGCATCGACTTTATCTCCTGGTCGAACAACTCGGCGAGGACGTCCGGCAGACCGTTCATTTGCACTACTATCAAGGTCTCACGCTGGCGGAGACAAGCGAGGCGCTGGGCATCGCCACTAGCACGGTCAAATACCGCCTCCGCGAAGCCATCGAACAGCTTCGCTCGAAAGCCGCCGAACCCAAACTTGGAGCACGCTAACTTTCAACGCTTACCCGCCATGAATGACGCACACATTGAATCTCTCCTGCGCCAGGCACCGAAGCCACCAACGCCACCTGAGCTAAAGCAACGACTGATTTCTGACATCCGCCTGTCGCATCTTCGATCAACATCGGACGAGGCCGCCAAGGCAACGCCGTTCTGGCTGCGATGGACGCCGGCTTTGTCATTCGGAATCTTTTTCCTGGGTTGCTTGATTGTTCTCGGAATTCAGACGAGCCAGTTGCTGGAGCTGAGGCGCGAGAATGAAAACCTTCGCGCCGCCAATTCGGAACTCGAACCGCTTCGACAGGACGCCGTCGAATTGGAGCGGCTCCGCGCCACCCAACGGGAGATGGAGAAGCGTGGCAAGGAGGGCGAGGAATTGCAAAAGCTCAAGGACGAGGTTGAAGTGTTACGCGGTCAAATCGGTGAACTGCCGGCTCTTCAGGCGGAGAATCAGCGCCTGCGGGCCGAGCATGGCGCCCTCACGTCACAGGCGAGCGTGCCACCGGCGAATGATCCCTTCGCCAAGGCGAAGGAAAAGGCGAACGTCACGCAATGCGTCAACAATCTCAAACAGATCGGCCTCGCCGCCCGCATGTGGGCGAATGATCGCAATAGGAATGGACTGCCCCTCGACTGGCTGGCGATGAAGAAAATGCTGTCGACGCCCAAAGTTTTGACCTGCCCCGGTGACACCGCCAGAACGCCGGCCATTTCCTGGGATCAATTCGACGGCTCCAGCGTGAGTTACGAACTGCCATCTGCAACGCCCGATGAGCGCGAACCTTACATTGTCTATTCGCGCTGTCCCATCCACGGCAGCATCGGCCTCTGCGACGGCAGCGTACAATCCAAGTTTGACCCCGCCAGGTTGCAACGTGTCGATGGCAACCTGAAGTTTCAGAACAACGCCACCACCCGTCCGAGACCATGAACAGAACTCGATTCATCGCAGCGATCGTGGCACTCGGCGCGCTCGGAGGCATCGTCAAACAACGGAGCGCAATCGCCGGACTTCGAGAGCAAAATGTGATTCTCCGCGCGACTCAGGAGGAGGTAGCCAAGCTAAAATCGGAGAATGCGGCGCTGCCAACAATCCGGAGCTCGCTGACGAATCAACGGTCGTCGGAATCGAACGACTCCGAATTGCTTCGACTTCGCGGCGAGGTAAGCCGCTTTCGCGTCCAACAAGCGGAACTAAATCGCTTGAACGAGGAAAACGCACGGCTCGTTGGAAAGATTCTGAATGGAGTCGGCCAGCCGCAGAAAATATCTGAGATGGAGGGCTTCGTCGCCAAAGAGTCATGGGTAAACGCGGGCTTCGCCACGCCGGAAGCGGCGTTGCAGACATTTTTTTGGGCGGCCCGTGAAGGCGATCTCACGCGTCTCGCAGATTGTTTCCCCGGAAAAGACGGACAGCACCTGGCAGCGTTGAACCAGCCGGAACTGGAGCAGGAACGCGACAAGATGCTCAACGATCTCCGGCAGATGACTTCAAGCGAGGGATTCCGAATTGTTGAGAAGGTGATTCAAGCGGAAGGATTCCTGACACGAAGCGGCGAGCCGCCTACCGGCAGTGAACCTCGTATCCCGACGAAAGCATTGTTACGTGTCCAGGCGGTGACGGGCGGTGCGGTGTGGGCGGTGTCACTGCGACTCCACGCGGACGGGTGGAAGTTGAAGGAGTTCTGAGAAACCTGGCCGAACGCTGCTATCGTCGTTTCACGTAGCCATTCTGCCGGAACCATTCCACCGCATCGACGAGAGCTTGCCTGGGCGGCGTCTGCGGCAGGCCGAGTTCTCGGATCGCCTTCGCCGGATTGAAAAACATTTTGTACTTCGCCATGCGCACGCCACCGACCGGAGCCTTCGGCGGCTTGCCCGTGAAACGTGAAATCGTTTCGTCCACATGGGCTGCCATCAGCGCGACGGCGTAGGGCACCTGGAACTTCGGCGCGGGAAGTTTGGTGATCTCCGCGAGCACAGCGAACGCTTCCTTCATCGTCCAGTTCCCGGACGCACTGCCCAGGATATAGCGCTCGCCGAGACGTCCCTTTTCCGCGGCGAGGATGTGACCGATGGCCACGTCGCGGACGTGTGTCCAGTTGAGGCCAGTATCGAGGTAGGCGGGCATTTCGCGATTGAGAAAATCGGCGATGACCTTGCCAGTCGGAGTCGGCTTCACATCGCGCGGGCCAATGGGCGCGCTGGGATTTACGATGACGACCGGCAGACCTTTCGCCGCCAGCTCGCGCGCCACGACCTCCGCCTTCCACTTCGAGAGCTTGTAGTGATTGCTCATCTGCGACTCAGCCACCGGTGTCGCTTCGTCGGTCGGCGTAACCAAGCCATTGATTTCCTTCGGCAGTCCGATGCATCCGACCGTGCTGGTGTAAACGATGCGTGAACAGCCGGCTTCGGCAGCGACCTCGATTACGTTGCGCGTGCCGTCGACATTCGCGGCATACATCGGAGCGTAATCGGGCAGCCACAGGTGGTAACTCGCCGCGACGTGAAAACACCAGTCGCAGCCGCGCAGGCCCTTCGCCAACGCCGCGCGATCGCCCACATCGCCCTCCACGCGTTCATAGGTCGCGCCCGCGAGTCCGCGAACATCGCTGCCCGGACGCAACAAGGCGCGGACTTCATGCCCGCGGGCGTTTAGTTCGTGAATCAGATTCGCGCCGATGAATCCCGATCCGCCAGTGACAAAGCATTTCATAATCTGTCGCGACGGAGCCTAAAGCGACCCGGAGGTTCCGCCGATTAAAATCCCAAGAACGAAGCCGTAGCAGAACCAGGATGGAACGGTGGAAGACTCGTTCAGGAAACGCCAGTGACGGCGCTCCGGTTCTGCCGACTCGCAACTGTGTGTATGCACACTGATATGTTGAACAAAAGTTGCACCAGACGGAAGCTGACCCGCAAGGAACAGCGGGATTTGGACATCGAAATCACTTTCATGGAAGGCGTCGTTCATCGCGATCCGAAGTTCCTCGAAGCCTGGCGTGTCCTGAGCGACGACTATTCCCGTCGCGGCAAGCTGGAGGAAGGTCTCAAAGCCGACGAGCAGCTCGCCAAGATGCAGCCTGACGATCCTGCGGTCCTCTACAACCTCGCCTGCAGTTACTCGCTCTCGAAGCATCTCGACGAAGCCATCGCCGCGCTCACGCTCGCGGTCGCGCGCGGGTTCACCGACTTCAAGTGGCTGATGAAAGATCCGGACCTGCTCAATCTTCGCAAGGAACCGATGTTCAAGAAGCATCTGCTCAAGCTCGGCACCTTCCAGACGGACACGCCGTAGGTCATCACAAATCTTCCTCCGAGCGCCGGGCAGGATGGCTTCGTCATCCTGCCTTTTTCTCTTCTGCGACAGACCCAGCAACCAGAACTTTCCCCCGTCGCGGCCTCCCGCATATCCTGCGCGCGTGAATGTCACTGTATCCGGCAAGACACGCCATCATCGCACCGTCACGTTCGATCAGCGCACCAATCGCGTTCAGTTGATCGAGCAGCGCCTGTTGCCGCACGAATTTCGCATCGTGTCGACGCCGGACCATCGGGCCACCGCTGACGCCATTCGCGACATGGTGGTGCGCGGCGCCGGAGCCATCGGTGCGACTGCGGCTTACGGACTGGCGCAAGGAGCACGGGAGTATACGGGGCGAAATTCGAGCGCGTTCGCCAAGCACGTCGAACGAGTCTTTCACACCATCGCCTCGGCCCGGCCGACCGCGGTCGATCCAGTGAACGCCATGGCGCAAGTACGGACGCACATGGCCGCCGGCGAAAGTGTGGAGGAACAGAAGGCGCTCGCGCTCGCGGCCGCGGAGGAATTCGCACACGAGGACGTCGAGCATTGCCGGGCCATCGGCGAGCACGGGGCAAGGCTGATCGGAAACGGAATGAACGTTCTCACGCACTGCAACGCCGGCTGGCTGGCGTTCGTCGATATCGGGAGCGCCACCGCGCCGATGTATGCCGCGCACGACGCCGGGCGGAAGTTCCACGTGTACTGCGATGAGACACGTCCGCGCTCGCAAGGTGCCACCCTCACCGCCTGGGAGCTGGCCCAGCAAGGCGTTTCACATCAAATCATCGCCGACAATGCCGCCGGGCTGCTCTTCGCGCGCGGCGAAATTGACCTCGTGATCGTCGGAAGCGATCGAACCCTCGGTCGGACCGGCGAAGTAGCCAACAAGATCGGAACCTACACGAAGGCGGTGCTGGCGAAGCGACACGGCGTGCCGTTCTACGTCGCAATACCGCTTTCAACCATCGACTGGAAGATGCGTTCCGGAGACGAGATTCCGATCGAAGAGCGCGACGCGAGCGAAGTGCTGGGCGCATGGGGAGCGCTGGCCGATCCGAAGGGAAAAACAAAATCCACCGCCCGCGCGCGACGGGCCTACGTCCGCGTGGCGAATCCCACCAGCGGCGCGTTCAATCCCGGATTCGACGTGACGCCACCAGACCAGATCACCGGCATCATCACACCTGCGGGAATCTTCAAACCCGGCGAGCTGTGGAAGCACCGCCGTGTACTGGGTGGTCCGCGCTGAAGCTGCGTGAAACTCTGTCCAAAGTTCCCTTCGAAAATAAAAAAGCAGGCGCAGCTTGAAAGGGATAGCTGCGCCTGCTGGCACTTCGCGTGCCCCCCACTGCCCCGTAACCACCCGGAGCAAATCTTTCTTTGGGTCGTCGGAACCGGTGTGGCGGCGGATGAAATCATCCAGAGCGCCGGCGATTTACCCACCCATGTCCAGACAAACACGGGCGCCATTACTGGACACCGCCACACCAGTCCTTAGTCCAACGACCCCCTTTTAAATTCTCTCGTCACGTCGGGGCGTTCGTGACGCAAATCTATTTCCGTCCTACCGCGCTTCCTGTGTTTCGGAGCGGTGACTCGACCGCGCCTTCGTTGGCCTTCGGTGAGTCATGCATGATGTGTTCGCAAGAACGATGCCGCGCTTCCACACGGCGCGAAATCAGCGTGAGAAAAAATGTGAACGACCGCGTCGAAGGCGACGCACTGCCATTGGTGAAACGAATCGTGACCGCACCCTTGGCGGGTGTGACATCCGGTCGCTGCAATAAATGGGCTGATTTCATTGGGCCTTTCGCGTGCCGCCTCAATCGAGGCCAGGGTGAACCAAGCTCAACGAAGCTCCGGGCGCTCCATGTCGATCTTGGGAATTTTTCCCGTCGTCTTCTTCAAGCTGAATGGCAGCAGCGACGCCGCGATCGGCTTCCGCTGAATCGGAAGCGTGAAATTCGCGCTTCCTGTGTGAAGAAAACGCAGTGGGACCTGTCCGGTGGTTTTCATTTGGCTTACCTTTCTGTAATCACGGGCTGACATGGCTTTCTAATAGCAAAGTAAAGGCCACCTTCAGATGGCGATTGCCACGGCGCCAATTACGCGGGAAATCCGTTAAATCCTCTCTCCTCCTCCACACACGCAGCGCAAAAAGTTGGGTGCATGCGCGCAAAAAATTCTTTCGCGCGACAAATCAACTCTCGTCGTGTCCCACCACGGCTACCATCACTCCCGTAGTCGCAGCCGGCGGATCTCGTAGTCGCTCGCGACATCACGACGACAGACCTTCGCAGGCCGGTCTTTTGACTTTTCCAAACGCTTCCTCTAGCGTGCGCGCCGCAAATGAACGTCATCCGTTTTAACGACCCGGACTTCGCCACGAAGCTCCGGAATCTGACCTCCGCCTCGAGTTTGTTCGACAAGACGATTGAAGAACGGACCCGCGCCATTCTCGACGCCGTATACACTCGCGGCGACGCCGCCCTGATCGAGTTCACCGAGAAATTTGACGGCGCAAAGCTCACCATCGAACAGCTCGCAGTCAGCACACCGGAGTTCTTGAACGCCTCTCTGCAAGCCGACGACTCCTTGCGCGAGGCCGTCGCTGTCGCCGGAAAGAACATCGAGCTCTTCAGCCGGAAATCTCTCCGCAAGAATTGGACAGCGAAGAACGCCCAGGGCGCGAACGTGGGCGAGAAGTTCGATCCCTTCCATCGCGTCGGTATCTATATCCCGGGCGGAACCGCACCGCTCGTCTCCACCTGCCTGATGACCATCACTCTGGCGCGCGTCGCAGGCTGCAAGGAGATCGTCGTCTGCACGCCTTGCGGCAAGGACGGCCAAATCAACCCCGGCATTCTCTTCGCCGCGCGCACGGCGGGAGCAACCGAGGTTTATCGCGTGGGTGGCTCTCAGGCCATTGCCGCCATGGCCTACGGCACGCCGACCATCAAGCACGTGCAGAAAGTCTTCGGCCCCGGCAACGCCTACGTCGTCGCCGCCAAGCGCTTGCTCTTCGGCCACGTTGCCGTGGATCTGCTGCCCGGTCCGAGTGAAGTCCTCGTGCTCGCGGACGATTCCGCCAACCCCCGCTTCGCCGCCGCCGACCTGCTTGCTCAGGCGGAACACGGTTCCGGACACGAACGCGTCTGGCTCGTGACCACGTCCGCGAAGTTCCTCTCGGCGGTGCAGAAGGAAATCGATCGTCAGTTGCCGAAACTCTCCCGCCGCGAGTTCATCGAACGCGCATTGAAGGACAACGGCTCGCTCATCCTCGTGAAGTCGCTCGAGGATGGCATCGCCCTCGTCAACCAGCTCGCGCCCGAGCATTGCGAAGTGATGCTCAAGAAGCCGGACGTTGCGGTGAAGAACATCACGACTGCTGGCGCGATTTTTGTCGGCTCCTTCTCCCCGACCGTCCTCGGCGATTACGTCGCCGGCCCGAGCCACACGCTACCGACCGGCGGCGCTGGCGCGTCGTTCGCGGGCCTGACCGTCGATCAGTTCCAACGCCGCACCAGCGTCGTGGAATACAACCGCGCGTCGCTGAAGAAGTCTCTCAAGGCCGTCGAGAAGTTCGCCGCGCTCGAAGGTCTCGACGCCCACGGTCGGTCCGCCAGCATTCGCGTGGATTCCAAATGAGCACTCGTTCCTCCTCCGCACGCGTGAAGCCCGCCTCGGTGATTCGCCCGCTCGTTCACGATCTGCACGCCTACGTTCCCGGCGAACAGCCAAAGATAAAAGGGCTCATCAAGCTCAACACGAACGAGAATCCCTATCCGCCGTCGCCGAAGGTTCTCGCCGCGACGAAGGCCGCCGTGGATGGACGGCTCCGTCTCTACCCGAACCCGGCCGCGCAGGCGCTGCGCGAGAAGCTGGCGAAACTTCACCGTTGCGCGCCGGAGAACATCATCATCGGCAATGGCTCCGACGAATTGCTCGCGCTGGCGACGCGGACGTTCGTGGAGCCCGCCGCCGCCGTGCGTTCCTCCCGCACCGAGCAATCGCGTAGCACCATCCAATATTTCACCCCGAGCTATTCGCTCTATCCCGTGCTCGCCGCCATTCACGGCGCACGCACCAACGCCGTCCGGCTCAACAGCGAGTTCGCGATTCCCTCGCTCGAAGTGCTGCGCAAGTCGAAGGCGTGGGACTTCAACGCTGCGCTCACGCTCGTCACTACACCGAATGCGCCGAGCGGACGCGCCTTTACCACCACTGAACTCGACGCGCTCTGCCGTGAACATCGCGGCGTGGTCATCCTCGATGAAGCCTACGTCGATTTCGCAGAGGAGAACGCGCTCGCACTCGCGCTGAAGCATCCGCATGTGCTGATCTCACGCACGTTTTCTAAGGCTTACTCGCTCTGCTTCCAACGTGTCGGCTACTTCGTCGGCCATCCGGAACTGATCGCCGCGCTGGACAAGTTGCGCGACAGCTACAACGTCAATGGCCTCGGCCAGATTGCCGCGCTCGCGACGCTCGACGATCTGCCGTACTACCGGACGAACTTCCGTCGAATCAAAGCCACGCGCGCCCGCCTGACCAGTTCTCTGGCGCAACTCGGCTTTTCCGTGCTGCCGAGCCAGACGAACTTCATTCTCGCCCGCCCGCCGAAGTTCGCCGCGAGGGAATGGCTGGAGAAGCTGCGCGCCCGGAAGATTCTCGTGCGCTGGTTTTCCTATCCCGAGGTGAAGGACTACATCCGCATCACCATCGGCACCGACGCGGAAGCCGACGCCCTCCTACGCGCGGCAAAAAAAATCCTCGCCTGATTTCTCAGGCGAGAACGAGAGATTCAATTCGGGCGATTCCGCTTACTTCTTGGCGAAGGGCTTCAAAGCCGACTTCTGCACGGGAATCTTTTTGAACTTCTGTGTGAGCTTCGTGAGCGAATCCTCGACCGCGAGCCGCTCAAGACTCGACGCGCCGACGAAACCGACGCAGTCCGTGTGCTGGTTGATATAAGCCGCGTCTTCCGGTGTGCAGATCGGTCCGCCGTGCGAGAGGAAGATGATGTCCTTCCGCACCTTCTTAGCGCCATCGATGATCGACTGCGTGCGCTTCACGGCGTCGTCCATCGTGCAGACCGCGCCTTGCACGCCGATGCTGCCGCCGACCGTCGTTCCGACGTGGGCGATGATGGCGTCCGCACCGGCTTCCGCCATCGCCTTGGCTTCGTCCGCAGTAGCAACGTAAACGACGGTGAACAAATCCATCTTCCGGGCGAGAGCGACCATCTCGAACTCCTGCTTCACGCTCATGCCCGTCTCTTCGAGCACGCGGCGGAAGAGTCCGTCCACGATGGTGTGCGTTGGGAAGTTGTTCACGCCACTGAATCCCATGTCCTTCACCTGCTTCAGCCAGTGCCACATGCGCCGGCGCGGATCAGTGGCATGCACGCCGCAAATCACCGGAATCTCTTCGACGACCGGCAAGACTTCGTGTTCGCCGATCTCCATCGCGATCGCGTTGGCGTCACCGTAGGCCATCAAGCCGCACGTCGAGCCGCGGCCGGCCATGCGGAAACGACCGGAGTTATAGATGATGATGAGGTCCGCGCCGCCCTTTTCGATAAACTTGGCGCTGATGCCCGTGCCGGCGCCGGCCGCGATGATCGGCTGGCCCTTCTTCAACTGCGCGCGGAGACGATCAACAACTTCCTTGCGGGTGTAGGGATTTCCTTTTCCGGTCCAGGGGTTTGGCATGGTGACAAATTGTTTTGGTTTAGTTGGGCATCAAGACGTTCTTGAATCGCATGGATTCTGGGCCAGCGAAGACCCGAAAATCAACTGTCGAAACAACCGGATTGATTCATCTCGGCGCTTGGTTCTTAACCGCCCGTCGGTTACCGTCGATTGTTTCCTAAACTCACGATCCTGAGTCGCCGGCTCACGATCCATCGCTGTAACTGACATGAAGTATTGTCCTGCTCACCTCGTCGTCCTCGCGCTCCTCTGCACACTCGTCGCGACATCGCTGCCGCTGCGCGCCGCCGATGACGTCGTCATCTCCGAGTTCGCCGCCAGCAATTCGAACGGCCTGCGCGACGAGGACGGCGCTTACTCCGACTGGATCGAAGTCTTCAACGCCGGCACCAACGCAGTGAACCTCGCGGGCTGGGGACTCAGCGACAGCTCAGGGGACCGCTTCAAGTGGCAGTTCCCCAGCACCAATCTCTCGGCCGGCAGTTTCCTGACCGTGTTCGCCTCCGGCAAAGACCGCCGGATAGCCGGCGCACCGCTGCACGCAAACTTCCAGCTCAGCGCGAGCGGAGAGTTCCTCGCGCTCACGCGTCCGGATGGCACATCGACGACCGAGCTCGATCCGTATCCTGAACAGTTCGCGAATATCAGTTACGGCGTCGGTCAAAACCTCCAGGTCACATTGTTGGTCTCGAACTCGTCGCCCGCCCGCGTCTTCCTGCCCACGGCGGACATCGGCCTCAGCTGGATCTCGAACAACTTTTCCGATGCCAGCTGGATCGCCGCGACAAACGGCATCGGCTACCAGAACTACATCTCCGGATTCGCCGTCCGGAACATCCGCGCGAACATCGGCGTGTGCGATCTCGCCACTGCGGAATCCGTGGCCGTCACTCCATCCCAGCAAGCGGCCATCTTCACCGCGAACCCGGCGACGATTAATTACGAGAACACCGGCGGCGGCGCGAACTTCCTCGGCGATCTCACCTTCCCCGGGCTGACCCTCGGCGTGGACGCGGACAACTTCGTCACCGAAGCCACCGGCATCATTACGATTCCCACTTCGGGCAGCTGGACGTTTGGCGTGAACAGCGATGACGGCTTCACCTGCTCGATCGGTGTGAACACGTTTTCGTATCCGACTCCGCGCGGCCCCGGCGACACCTTCGCCACGTTCAACCTGGCGGCTGGCGACTATCCCGTGCGCCTGCTCTTCTACGAATGCGGCGGTGGATCCGAAGTCGAGTTCTTCGCGGCCTCGGGCGTCCACAGCGGGTTCAATGCGAACTTCCGGCTCGTCGGCAACACGGCGGGGGGCGGGCTCGCGGTGAAATCGCTTCCCGGCAACAGCACGAGTGGAAACTTCCGTCCGCTCATCGCCACCGACGTGCAGACGAACATGCTGAACAAGACGCGCTCGGCCTACATTCGCCTGCCCTTCAACGTGCCCAATCCCGCGACCTTCAGCGCGCTCCGCTTGAAGATGAAATACGACGACGGCTTCGTCGCGTATCTGAACGGCGTGGAAGTCGCGCACCGGAACGTGCCCGCTTCCGTCGCGTGGAATTCCTCCGCCAGTTCGAATCGCTCCAACGAACTCGCACTCGCGTTTGAGGACATCGATCTGCCCGGCGCCGCCAGTCTGCTTCTCACCGGCGACAACGTCCTCGCCATCCACGGCCTGAACGACACCACGACCAGCACGGAATTTCTGCAACTCGTGGAGTTCGGTGAGTATCGCGTGACCGGCCTGACTAATCACTACTTCAGCACGCCTTCGCCGGGCGCGGTGAACGGCAACGGCTTCTTCGCGTTCGTCAAGAATCTGAAGTTCACGCCTGGACGCGGCTGGTTCGACACCACCAACTTCACCGTCACGATCACCAGCGCGACGCCCGGTGTCACCATTCGCTACACGACGAACGGCACCGCACCGACCACGACGAGTGGATTGATCTACACGAGCGCCGGCATTCCGATTGGCGGCACCACGCTGCTGCGAGCCATCGGCTATCGCAGTGGATTTGAGCCGACAGAAGTCGAGACGCACTCGTATCTCTTCCTGAACCAGATTCAGGCGCAGAGCACGAACGTGAATTGGATCGGCGGCAGCTCGGAGAATTACACGCTCGCGCCGAGCATCACCCAGAGCGCGCTCTACGGCCCGACCTTCAAGAGCGATTTGATGAGCATTCCCACGCTCAGCATCGTCGCCGCGCGCGACGACATCTTCGGCCCAAGCGGCTTCTGGTCGAATCCGCAGGCGGAAGGCGTCGCGTGGGAACGCGCCTGCTCGCTCGAATACATGCGCCCCGATGGCGAGGACGGATTCCATCTCAACGCCGGCATTCGCATCCAAGGCGGCGCCAGTCGCAGCCTTGTGCCGAAGCACGGCATGCGCGTGCTCTTCAAAAACATCTACGGCAACGGCAAGCTGAAGTATCCGCTCTATCCCGATTCACCCGTGCAGGAATTCGACACGCTCACGCTTCACGCCACGTTCAACGATCACTGGCTCTGGGGCGGGCAAGCAGCGCAGATGATTCGCGACCAATGGTGCCGCGACACGCAGAACGCCATGGGCGGCTTCGGCCCGCACGGCACCTACGCGCACGTGTACCTCAACGGCATCTACTGGGGCGTTTACAACATCGGCGAGAAAGGCGACGGCAGCTACGCGGCCAGCTATCTCGGCGGCGAGAAGGAGGAATACGACGCCTTCAACTCGGACGAAAACATCGACGGCAATACCATCGCTTGGAACACCATGTTCAGTCTCGCTGATGCTGGCATCACCAACGACACCGCCTACACGAACATCAGCCAGTATTTGAACATCCCGAACTTCATCGACTACATGCTGGTGAACTTCTACGCCGCGAACACCGACTGGCCGTGGCACAACTGGAACGCTGCGCGCCGTCGCGTGCCGGGCGCGGGATTCCATTTCTTCTCGTGGGACGCGGAATGGACCTTCGGCATCGGCAACGACGTGAACTCCGATCGCACTGGCCTTGGCGATGGTTCGCCCGGACGACTCTATGCCGCGTTGCGCGCCCACCCTGAATTTCGTCGGCTGTTCGGTGACCACGCCCAGAAGCATCTGCTCAATGGGGGCGTTCTCACTCCCGCTGCCGCCGATGCGCGCTGGATGAAACGTGCCGCGGAGATCGATCGGGCCATTGTTCCCGAATCCGCGCGCTGGGGTAACGGCAACACCCGCCAGACCTGGCTCACCGCGCAGTCCAGCGTTCGGTCCTGGTTCCCACAACGCTCGTCCATCCTGCTCAACCAACTGCGAAACGCCGGACTCTATCCACAGCTCAACGCGCCAGGCTTCTCGCAACTCGGCGGATTGGTTCCGCCGAACTACTCGCTCGCACTCACAAACCCCAACGCAGCCGGAACGATCTACTTCACGCTGGATGGTTCCGATCCGCGGCTCTGGGGCGGAGCAGTCGCCGCTTCCGCGCGAGCCTACACCGGGGCGCTCACGCTCACCAACGCCGCGTTCATCCGGGCCCGCGTTCGCAACGGCACCGACTGGAGCGCGCTCATCGAAGCGACCTTCTACGTCGTGCAGGATTTCGCCGGGCTCACCGTCACTGAGATCATGTATCGCCCGCTGCCGCTCACGCCGTTCGGTAGCGACGACCTGGAGTTCATCGAGTTGAAGAACACCGGCACCAACACGCTCGACCTGAGCGGACTGCAGTTCACCTCCGGCATCACGTTCAGCTTCACCAACGGCACACGTCTCGCACCCGGCGCGTTCCTCGTGCTGGCGTCCTCGAGCAGTGGAATGGCGTTGCGCTATCCGGGCGTGGCCGTGAACGGCCTCTTCACTGGCAAGCTCGACAACAACGGCGAGAAACTCACGCTCGCCCACGTACTCGGCACGAACGTCTTCAGCTTCGCCTACAACAACTCCGTGCCCTGGCCGATCACGCCGGACGGCTACGGCTTCTCTCTCGTGCGGGCGAACGTGAGCGGCGATCCCGATGCGTCATCGAGCTGGCGACCCAGTTCGGCGCTCGGCGGTTCACCGGGCGCGGATGATCCGGTGTCGAGCATCGCACCCATCGTCATCAACGAGATCCTGACGCACACCGATCTCCCGCAGCTCGACGCGATCGAGCTGTTCAATCCCACGACCACGACCGTCAACCTCACCGGTTGGTTTCTCAGCGACGACGCGGCGCAGCCGAAGAAGTTCCGGATTCCCAGCGGCAGCGTCATCGCCGCCGGCGGATACGCGGTGTTCACTGAATCACAGTTCAACGCGCAGCCGGGTGTTCCGCCGAGCTTCGCGCTGAGTTCCCTCGGCGAATCGCTCTACCTCTTCAGCGGCGACGCGAACACGAATCTCACCGGCTACAGCCACAGCTTCGACTACGGCGCGGCGGCGAACGGCGTGAGCTTCGGACGCTACATCGTCAGCACCGGCAGCGAAGACTGGCCGGCGATGACCGGTGTCACGCTCAATGCCGCGAACGCCGCGCCGCGCATCGGCCCCGTCGTCCTCAATGAAGTGATGTATCATCCCGCGCCCGGCTACGACGAGTTCGTCGAGCTCTACAATTCCAGCGGCGCAACCGTCGCGCTCTACGATCCGGCGTATCCCACGAACGGCTGGCGGTTGAGCGGCCTCGGTTATTCGTTCTCGAACAACATCACCCTCGGCGCCGGCCAATACCTGTTGCTGGTGAACACCGACCCTGCATCGTTCCGCGTGAAGTACAGCGTGCCGGTTTCGGTCCAGATTCTTGGTCCGTACGCCGGCAACCTGCAGGACAGCGGCGAGCGTTTGAAACTGGAACGCCCCGATGCTCCGGAGCTCAGCACGAACGGCAGCATCACGATTCCCTACATCGTCGTGGACGAAGTGCGCTACAACGACAAGCTCCCGTGGCCACCCGGCGCGGACGGCGATGGACCGTCCATTCAGCGCACCACGCCCCTGGCCTACGGCAACGAGCCGACCAACTGGTTCGCCAGCGGCATCACGCCCGGCGCGGCGAATGTGTTCAACCAGGCGCCAGTCGTCACACTCACCGCGCCCGCCGATGGAGCGAGCTTCTCCGTTCCCGTCGACGTGTCGCTCAGCGCGACCGCATCGGATTCGGACGGCAGCATCGCGCGCGTCGAGTTTTACGCCGGCGACGTCCTGCTCGGCATCGCCACCACCGCACCGTTCAACTTCACCTGGTCGAATGCCCCCGTTGGCCCGCACACACTCATCGCCAAGGCGCGTGACAACGGACTCGCAGTGGCTCCGAGCGCGCCGGTGACGATCACAGTCAACCCGCCGCCCGTCGGCAGCGGCATCGGTTTGCGCGGCGATTACTTCGACAACGCGGATTTCACCGGCACGCGCGTGCGCCGAATCGATCCGGTCGTGGACTTCGATTGGGGCAGCGGCCAGCCGGACGCGTCCATCGGCGCCGATTCCTTCAGCGTGCGCTGGACCGGCCAGGTACAGCCGCGCTTCAGCGAAGCCTACACCTTCTACGTCGTGGGTGATGACGGCGTGCGGCTGTGGGTGAACAATCAATTGCTCGTCGATCGCTGGATTGATCAAGGGCCGACCGAGTATTCGGGCATCATCCAACTGCAGGCCGGAAACCTCTACGACATCCGCTTCGAGTATTACGAGAACGGCGGCGGCGCAGCGGCGCGATTGCTCTGGTCGTCGCCTTCGGTAACGAAGGAAGTCATTCTCTCCGCACAACTCTATCCGCCCGCATCCTCGAACCTCCCGCCCATCGTCACACTCACCAGTCCCGCGACCGGCGCGGTCTTCGTGGCGACCTCCACGATCACCCTGGCCGCAGACGCCACAGATCCGGACGGCACGATCTTCAAGGTCGAGTTCTTCAACGGCACCGCGAAGCTCGGCGAAGACGCGGGCAGCCCGTTCAGTTTCGATTGGGCGAACGTCCCGGCGGGCAATCACACGCTGCGCGCGATCGGCACCGATGACAGCGGAATCATCCGCACCAGTGCACCGGTGAACATTTCCGTGGTCGCCGGCTTCACCCGGAATCTGACGCTCATCAGCACCGGCGCCATCTGGCGATATCGTGACACAGGCGAGAACCTGCAGAGCGCATGGACTGCCATCCCGTACAACGACACCGGCTGGAGCAATGGTCCTGCACAACTCGGTTACGGCGATGGCGATGAACGTACGGTGGTCAGCTTCGGCCCGAACAGCGGCGCGAAGTACATCACCACGTATTTCCGGAACAGCTTCGTCGTCGATGACCCGGCGGCGTTCAGCAGCTTGAACCTGCGCCTGCTGCGCGATGACGGCGCTGTCGTTTACCTGAATGGTTCGGAGATCTACCGCAACAACATGCCCGGCGGTCCCATCGACTATCTCACAACCGCGTCCGGCAGCGTTCCGGACGAAACGACCTTCTACTCCAGCCCGGTGAATCCGGGTTACCTCGTTCCCGGCACGAACGTCATCGCCGTGGAAATGCATCAGGCGGGCGGCACGAGCAGCGACCTCAGCTTCGACTTCGAACTGACCGGCGTGCAGAACTTCCTCGCGCCGACCATCGTGACGCAGCCTGAAAGTCAGTCCGCCGCCGGCGGCAGCACCGTTTCATTCGGCGTCGTCGCGAACGGCACCGCACCGCTCCGTTATCAATGGCGGCTCAACGGCACCGCGTTACCCGGGGCGACGAATTCCGGCTTCAGCATCGCCAGCGCCCAAGCGGGCGACGCCGGGAATTACACCGTGGTCATCACGAACATCGCGGGCGCAGTGACCAGTGTCGTCGCGACGCTCACCATCTCCACGGACGACTCAGACGGCGACGGCATGCCCGACGTGTGGGAGGAAACTTACGGTCTAAAGAAGCTCGTCAACGACGCCAATCTAGACGCCGATGGCGACGGCTTGAGCAATCTCGCGGAGTTTACCGCCGGCACCAATCCGCAAGATGCTGCCAGTGCGCTACGCGTTGAAGAGATCACCGCTGCGGGCAGTGCACGGATGCTGAGTTTCAACGCCGTATCCAATCGCACCTACTCCGTGCTGTTCCGTGATGACGTCGCGGCGACAGGCTGGTCCAAGCTCATCGATGTGCCCGCCCGAACCACCAACCGGCTCGAGCGCCTGACCGATTCGCAACCGCCCGGACCGACACGGTTCTACCGGCTGGTCACCCCGGCCCTGCCTTGAGGCCAGAGGGCGCCAGTTGGCGCGGATCACTTGGTTTCCAGGCTGAACTCGGGACTTGCAAACAAGCCGTTCTTGGCTAATTTCCACGCTCCGCTGTTCCCGGATCAACCGGGCGGCGCTTGAGAACATCGATTTATGGCAACAGCAAACGACCTCCGCCGCGGCATGGCGATTAGTTACAACGGCGACGTCACGGTCGTCCTCGACATGCAGCACCGCACGCCGGGCAACCTCCGCGCCTTCGTGCAGGCCTCCCTCCGCAGCCTCCGCACTGGCAAAACCTCCGACGTGCGCTTCAGCTCCACCGAGAAAATCGAAGTGGTGCCGATGATGACCAAGAAGATGGAGTACAGCTACAAGGACGGCGAAGACTACGTTTTCTCGGACCCTGAAACCTACGAGACCGTGACGCTCACGCCCGAGCTCGTTGGCGACGCAAAGAATTACATGGTCGAGAACGGTCAGGTCACCATGACGTTCGTGGATGACAAGGCGGTTCAGATCGAAGTGCCGCCCAGCGTGGTTCTCACCGTGACCGATGCTCCGGAAGGTGTCCGCGGCGATTCCGCCAACAACGTCCAGAAGGCCATCGTGCTCGAAACCGGCATCACCGTTCAGGCCCCGCTCTTCATCAAGACCGGCGAGAAGATCAAGGTGGATACCCGCACGGGCAAATACATGGAACGCGCCTGAGCGACCTTCACGCAATTTTCCTCCCACAAAGCCCACCAGACCGGCGGGCTTTTTCGTTTACTGCACGCTCTTCGCCGCCGCGATGAACGCGCGAACCTTGGCAGCGTCCTTCTTACCGGGAGCGGACTCCACGCCGCTGGACACATCAAGCCCATAAGGCCGGACCTTGCGCACTGCTTCCGCCGCGTTCTCCGGAGTCAAGCCACCCGCCAGCAATACGGTGTGACGTCGCGCGGCTTCCGTCGCGAGATCCCAGTTGAACCGCGCCCCCGTCCCGCCGAGCTGGCCTGCAACGTAGCTGTCGAGCAACCACGCTTCGTTCGTGTAGGGCTGGGTTTGCTCCAGAGATTCCGCATCACGCACCCGGAAGGCCTTCATCGTCTTCAAACTGAACCGTCGGCAAAACTCGGGCGTCTCCTCGCCGTGAAATTGAAGCGTATCCAGTCCACACTCCCCGATCGCGCGACGAACCTCATCCTCGGCCGGATTCACGAACACCCCGACCTTCGCGACGAAGGGCGGAAGCTGGCGGATAATCTCCGCCGCCGCACCAAGGCTCACGTTGCGCGGGCTCGGCGCGTAAAACATGAAACCGAGCGCGTCGGAGCCGGCGTCCACCGCTGCGAGCGCGTCCGCCACGCTAGTGATGCCGCAGATTTTGACTTTCACGATCATCGGAGAAAGAAGGTAGCCGGAAGCGCGTCGCTAAACAACGTCACGAATGAGCGGCTTCAGTAGAGGCGGTTCGTCCGCTTGCTCGAAAGCCACAGCGAGACGCGTCGCCGCCATGTCCGCATCGCTCGCTGTAGGAGCATGGATGCGACAGAGGAGCTCGCCTGCTCGACGTTGCTCGCCGGGCTTTGCGATCAGATCCAAGCCGACATCCGGCTGAATCACTGAGTCCTTCGTCAATCGCCCGCCGCCAAGATCACGAATCACTTCGCCAATCACGCGCGCATCGCAACGCGTCACGTAGCCGGAACGTTGGGCCTTCAGTTCGCGAACCACCGGAGCCGCCGGAGCCGCCGCAAGCTTGCGTTGAAATGCGTCAAGGTCACCGCCCTGAGCGACGATCAATGCGTCCCACTTGAGACGAGGTTCCCCTGAAGCGAGGCAGCGCACGGCGAGTTCGCGACCGGCATCCAGCGTGGCAACGCGACCGGTCTGCTCGAGCAGATGCGCCGCGCAGGCGATGACCAGTTCCTTGAGATCGTTCGGGCCACGGCCTTCGAGGCACTCCACCGATTCCTTCACCTCCAGCCAGTTCCCCGCCGCGCAGCCCAGCGGCGTGTTCATGTCCGTCAACATGGCGCGAGTCTTCACGCCGCAGGCCTGCGCCAGATTGACGATCGACTGCGCCAACTCGCGTGCCTGAACTTCGGTCTGCATGAATGCGGCGGTGCCGAATTTCACATCCATGATCAACGCGTCAAGTCCCTCGGCGAGTTTCTTGGAAAGAATCGACGCCGTGATCAGCGGGACGCTCGGCACCGTGCCCGTGACATCGCGGAGCGCATAGAGCTTCTTGTCCGCCGGCACCATCGTCGCGGTCTGCCCCGCCATCGCCAGACCAAGCTCCTGAGTTTGTTCGACGATGCGCGCCGGTTCGAGTTGAGTCGTGAAGCCGGGAATGGATTCCAGCTTGTCGAGCGTGCCTCCCGTGATGCCGAGTCCGCGTCCGGAAATCATCGGCACACGAAAGCCCAGACACGCGAGCAGCGGCGCCAGAGGAAGCGAAACCTTGTCGCCCACGCCGCCAGTAGAATGCTTGTCCACCACCGGACGCGGCTCCGCCGGAAACTTCAGCACCTCGCCGGAATCGCGCATCGCCAGCGTGAGCGCGCGGGTTTCCTCGGTGTTCATTCCACGGAAGAAAATCGCCATCAGCATCGCCGCCATCTGGTAATCCGGAATGCGGCCCGCCGTAAACTCGCTGACGAAGGACTGAATGGCAGCCGCGGCAAGCGGTTGGTTCTCACGCTTCGATTCGATCAGGCTAAGGAAGTTCACAGGCAAAGAAGGAATTCAGAAAGATCGCTGGTAACCTCAAGTCGCCGGAGACGTTCCCGAGCTGGCTTGTTCTTCTTCGCGACGGTGGGCCGCCGCCATGATCACTTCAGAGATGGCCTCGCCTCCCGGAACCAAGATTGATGCAAAGCCCGTTCCCCAGCCGGGCAATTTGTTGTGCCAGACGATCGTTCCATCAGCCGTGTTCAGGCAGAATGCTTCGCCCGCGGTAATCGCAAAAACCTCGATCCCTTCCCACGCCAGCGTCACGAAGTCGCTCCCTTTGAGTTTGGTTTCCCAGCGGATGCTTCCATCGCACCGACTCAGGCCAGGACATGCCCGCGAATGCCCACGTAGACGAGATCTGTTTTCATGATTGATCGCTATTCCAACAGACGATTGGTAACGAGGAAATTCCTTTGTAAAAGCACTCGCCCGAACCATCTCTCACAGCCCTCGTTCGCCCAGCAACGAACTCGGACGGCGAATCGAAGGTTTCAGCCCGAACGGCTTGATGGCTTTCTCGACCAGGAACGCAGTCGCTTCCTCGACCGAATCGGTCACGTGAAACAGCCGCAGATCGCCGGGCGAGATCATCTTCGTCTCCGCCATCTTGTGAATCATTGCCACCTGGTCGCGCCAATAATCTGTGCCCATCAAGATTACGGGGAAGTCTTTCAGCTTCGCCGTCTGAATCAGCGTGAGCGCTTCGAACATCTCGTCCAGCGTGCCGAATCCGCCGGGCATCACCACAAACGCGTAGCTGTATTTCACGAGCAGCGTCTTCCGCACAAAGAAGTAGCGGAGCGTCACGAAGCGATCGAGATACGGATTCTCCGCCTGCTCGTGCGGCAGCTCGATATTGCACGCCACGGACCGGCCACCCACATCCTTCGCGCCGCGATTCGCCGCCTCCATGATGCCCGGCCCGCCACCGGTCATGACGGTGAAACCCAGTTCGGCGATGGCGGCGCCCATCTTTCGCGCGAGCTGGTAATGCGGGTCAGTCTCTTTCGTGCGCGCGGAACCAAAGACCGTGACGCACGGCCCGACGAAGTGCAGCGCCCGGAAACCACGCAGGAAATCCCACACTACCCGCAGCAACGTCTGCGCTTCCTCGGTTCGAGATTGCGGTCCGGCCAGCAACACGCGATCGGCCACCGGTGGAACAAACATCCGTCCCGGATCAACAGTCTGGTTCATGTCGGAGAAGGAACCACAAACCACGTCTGCGAAACAAACCGAAAGCGCTGAACTGCTCTGGCAATTCTTGTTCTGTCCAGCATCCAGCTAGGTCAGATCATGTTCATGAAACTCCCAGGAGCGACAAATCGGCCTCACGTCCGATGCTACAGGGATGTGTGCGGCTCGGTGGTAGGACTCCGGATTGGTCCCGGCCTGCATCTCGAAAACCACCGTCCGTCCCAAGTCTCCGGGATCAGCCACCTCAATATTTTACTTTTTCGAGCGGGCATTTGCCTCGCATTTCCGTCTGACTGGGAACTCATGCGGTCTACCACACGTTTGTCATGAAGAACTGCCTGATCATTTGGACCCTCCTGTTCACCGCCATCGTCGCGACTGGCGCAGACGCCCGCGCCAAGGCGGACTCGAACACTGACCCACTCTTCGCCGGACCGATCCCGCGCCTGCAAATCGAGATCCCCACCGACGGCATGAAGACGCTTCGCGAATACAAACAAGTCTGGCGCCAGCAACGTCCAGAGCGTGTCGACGTGCGCGTCACCGTTCGCGACGGCAACCAGACCTACACCAACGTCGCGCTCCACCTCAAAGGCTCCTACTCCTTCCAGCCCATCGACGGCAAACCATCGATGACACTCAACTTCGACAAATTCGCAAGCGGCCAGCTCTTTCACGGTCTGGATAAGATCCATCTCAACAACTCCGTGCAGGATCCCAGCTATCTCTGCGAAGCGTTCGCTCGCGATCTCTTCCTGTCGCTTGGCGTGCCCAGTCCTCGCGCGACTCCGGCGCTCGTCTCGATCAATGGTCGCGACTTGGATCTCCACGTCCTGGTGGAAGGCGCGAACAAACGTTTCGTGAAACGCCACTTCGCCTCCGCCGACGGCAATCTCTACGACGGCGGCTCCGGCGGCGACGTGACGAAGGCGCTCGAAACAGACTCCGGAAAATTTCCCAACAACCGCACCGACCTCACCAATCTCGTGAAAGCCGCCCGCATCAAGCTGCCCGAGACGCGACTTGCTCAACTGAACCGCGTGCTCGATGTCGACCGCTTCATCACCTTCGCCGCCGTTGAAGCCTTCATCGTCCACTGGGATGGCTACGCGATCGGCTGCAACAACTACCGGGTCTTCCATGACACCTCGCGCGGCAAGATGGTCTTCATCCCGCACGGGCTCGATCAATTGTTCGGCGTCTCCAGCTCCCCCAGTCTCAGCCTCACGCCGGTATTCAAGGGCATGGTCGCCAAGGCGCTCTTCTCCGTACCTGAAGCCCGCCAGCGCTACCTCGACCGCATCGCGCAACTCGCAACCAATGAACTTCGCACCGACGCGCTTCACGCCCGTGTCGACAAACTCGCCGCACGCCTTCAAGCCGGATTGAAGGATCAGCCTGCGATGCGATCAGAGATTGAAAGCATGGCGGAGAATCTCAAGCGACGCATCAGCCAGCGCGCCGTCAGCGTCGCAAGGCAGGTGAAGAATCCGCCAGGGCCCGCACCGATCGCCGCGGACAACAGCATCCGTCTCGGTTCCTGGAGCTTCAAGGTCGGCACCACCCGCACCGCAACCGGAGGCCGCAGCCAGATCGAGAATCGACAACTTCTCAGCGTCTCGACGCAAGGCCCGGAAAGTTCCGGCGCCTGGCGCACCACCGTGCTGCTGGAGACTGGTCGCTATGAATTCACCGGACTGGCGAAAGTTGAAAACCTCCCGGCCAATGCGCCCGGCACCAACGGCGTTCTCCTGCGCATCTCCGGCGAACGCTCGACCGCCGGCATCGCAACTCCGTCCGACTGGACCCCCCTGCGCTACGAGTTCGACGTCCTCGGCATCATGGACGTGGAACTGGCGTGCGAATTCCGCGGCCAGACCGGAACAGGAATCTTCGACCTCAACACCCTCCGCCTCGTCCGCAAAGGCCCGCCGTCGAATCGCGAGGAAGAGATCGTGGAATTACTCGCGGACGGCCAGACCGGCTGTCGGCCAACAACGCTCCGCTTGTCTTTCCCCGCCGTTTGACAAAAATCAGGCCATGCCTGCGCCCGAAGAAATCCCCAACCTCGTCGCGAGGTTCGGAAAATCACCATCCACGCGACAAACGATTCTCGATGCCTGACGCAGCAACAGCGCGCCACGATGCAGCCTCGCTTTCACCTGAACTGCGTCGCCTCTTTTCGGACTTTTTTCGCGGAAGATCCGGCCCGAAGGCGCTGGTAGAATGGGCGACTGAGCAACTGGTGGCCGGGCATGATTCCTCGAATCTCCGCATTCTCGCCGGACTTACCGGACAGGGAAGAAACCGAGCATTACTTCCACCGGGCCCTGATGGACGTTGGGATCCCTCAGCGGCCAGTCCGGAAAGAATGCCTGTTCCAGTATTGCGGCGATGTGGCGCGAGAAGTCTTGCGCGGATCGATTCCCCCTCTTTCCACCTTGGGACCGTTGTTCAGCATTGCCATCGAACTGAACTGAATTATCCCAGAGCTCCGCTGCATCTCCACTCTGGAAGTGGACCTCGATGTCCTCGACTACCACGAGGCGTCAGTCGAGCAAAAGGAAGCGGCGGTTCGTGAAGCATGTAAGCGTTTTCTGCCGATTCTCGAAGGTTACACCGAATCTGGAATCGCACGCCTGACCGTCCATCAGAGCCTCGACCGGTTGCGGCAGGATGGTTGGACCTGTTCCGCCCTCCGATGAACCGCTCCCCGACGAAGATCGTTCCAATGATAATGAACCGATGGCATTCACTTCTTCCGCATGCGCGTAACTGATGGGGATTTTCGGGATCTGACCATGCCAAGGACTCATTTTCTCCGTTCCGAAATCGATTCCTGCAAATTCGAGAACACGGACCTTGGTGAAAGCTCCATGACTTGGTGCGACTGAACAATTAACCTTCGCCCACGCGGATCTGCACGGATGTGATCTCAGAAGATCGGTGTTCAAGAACTGTCAGTTCTTTCAAACGACATTCGAAGGCGCCGATCTCTCGCGGCGCTCAATTCATCGATTGCCACTTCAACTACGCGTCGATGAAGGACGCCATACTTAGAAAAGCCTTAGGACTATTCTCCACCTTCCGTCGTTCTGAGCTGAAGCTGACCAGGATCAGCAAAGCAAATCCATTGGGTTACCGCCGCTGGCTCACCCCCACCGGGTGGATGAACAGTTCCACAACTCTGCCCGAGGTGATTTGGACCGGTGCGCTTTAGAACGAGAAACGAAGTTCAATGGCGCTGGCTGGACCAGTTTTCAATTTGGTGCAGGACCATCCTTGAACAGCGCCAGTTCAGTAAGGAATCGACGGCTGCGAACTGCCAGGCAACGACGATGAGCCAGAAGACGAACAGATAACTTCCCTTGGAACACTTGTGTCGCAATCGCTGCTGAGCCACCCAGGCGCCAGGCCAGCCACCAATCAGTTCCAACAGATGCAAATGATTCTCCGGGAGACGCCACCCGCCCGTCTGCGCCCGGCGCTTGTCCACAGCATAGGCCGAGTAGGTCAGGGCGCTGATGGCCAGCTGTCCTCCCGCAGCCACGAACGGATTCATACCCGCAACATAGGCCGCATACAATGGCAGTGGGAGACCCAAGGAGAATCCACACTGAAGCAACGATCCGGCTGCGAGGGGCGCCTTCCAGCACGGCGCGCTTTGCGCACACCCGGCCTTTGGCATCCTCACCCAGGCTGAACTGGACTTTGTCTCACAACCGGCGTGCGATGACGACGGAATTCACGCCAGTGCAGGAAACCCGTTCGTCCCCAGCTTTAAAGCCGTACCCTTCTGCGAGTCCCACTGAACGATCTCAGCGGAAAAATGGGGAAACTTTGATCGACATATCGACGGGAGATTGCGCTCTCCTTCTCGTAAAACGGCAGATTCATTCTCGGCATGAGCGTGCTTCGCCTCGTCTTTGATTCCTTGGATCAAGCGCGCTGAATCGGAGTTCCGCGCCGAGATGCCCGAGCCATCGTCGACGTTGGACGAATTTACCGGCAATCGGCCCGTTCAATCCGAAACGCGGCAGCGATTGCCGAAAAGCGGCTCGCGACGCATTTGAAACAGGTAAGGCGAGCTTCCCAATGTCCCGAGCTGGGAGCGAAGTGTCTCGAAATCGGATCGTAGCCCGTGGAAATGCTTCTGCGATCGTCCCGGCGACGGTTGTCGCGGGCGGAAACGGTGGCGAACAGAATGTAACGAGAGGTTCCCTTGATTGAGCAAACCGACTCAGCGAAGGATCAGAGCCTCCTCACGTCGGCGTCTCCGCGGACCCGATCAGCTCACGAACTTCTTCGCGATGACGGTGGCGTTGTGGCCGCCGAAGCCGAAGGAGTTGTTCACGATGGCGTTGACCTTCATCTCGCGCGCCTTGTGCGGCACGTAGTCGAGGTCACATTCGGGATCCTGGTTCTCGATGTTGATCGTGGGCGGCACGATGTCGTTCTCGATCGCTTTCACGCAGAAGACGAGTTCCGTCGCACCCGCCGCGCCAAGCATGTGGCCGGTGGCGCCCTTGGTGGAGCTGACGGCGAGTTTCTTCGCGTGCTCGCCGAAGACGGTCTTGATGGCCTGCGTTTCCGCGATGTCGCCCTGCGGCGTGCTCGTGCCGTGCGCGTTGATGTAGCTGATGTCCGTCGGGTTCAGACCGGCATTGCGCAGTGCCATCTTCATGCAGCGCGCGGCACCTTCGCCCCCGGGGGCGGGAGCGGTCATGTGGTTCGCGTCGGCGGTGTTGCCATAGCCGACGAGCTCGGCGTAGATGCGCGCGCCGCGGGCCTTGGCGTGTTCGAGTTCTTCGAGCACCACGACGCCGGAGCCTTCGCCCATGACGAAGCCGTCGCGGCCCACGTCGAACGGACGCGAGGCGGTCTTAGGATCGTTGTTGCGCGTGCTCATGGCTCGCATGGCGCAAAACCCGCCGATGCCGATCGGAACAATGGTCGCCTCGCTGCCGCCGGCAAACATGACCTTCGCATCGCCCATCTTGAGCGTGCGCCAGGCTTCACCGATGGCGTGCGTCGAGGTCGCGCAGGCGGAACAGGTGGCGACGTTCGGGCCGCGCAGCTTGTAGAACATGCTGAAGATGCCGGAGCCCATGTTCAGGATGAGCATCGGAATCATGAACGGCGAGAGCCGTCCGGGGCCGCGGTTCTGCAGCACGGAACATTGCTCCGCGGTGGTTTCCAGGCCGCCGATGCCGGAGCCGAGGAATACGCCCACTTCATCGAGGTCCACCTTCCCGAGGTCCAACCCTGAATCCTTCAGCGCCTGATGCGCGGCATAAACTCCAAACTGGGCAAAGCGATCCGAGCGTCGGACTTCCTTGGCGGACGGGAACGCTGGAACGGGATCGAAGTTTTTCACCTCGCCCGCAATCTGCGTGTCAAACGGTGTGGCATCGAAGTGCGTGATCCGGTCGATGCCGCACTGGCCGGCGAGGATGTTGGTCCAGGTCGTGCCCACGTCATTGCCCAGCGGGGTGACAGTGCCCAGCCCGGTGATGACGACGCGGCGTTCGGATGGATGGCTTGCCATAAAATCAAACGGGGCAGCTTGGGCTGGCATCAGCCGGCGCTGCCCCGGAAAGCTTCAAGGAGAGCTATTTGCTACGAACTTCTTCGATGTACTTGATCACGTCACCGACGCTCTGGAGCTTCTCGGCTTCCTCGTCGGGGATCTCGTGACCGAATTCTTCTTCGAGCGCCATGACCAGCTCGACAGTGTCGAGGGAGTCCGCACCCAAGTCTTCGATGAACTTGGCCTCGGGAGTGACCTGGTCGGCATTGACGCCCAGTTGCTCCACGATGATTTCTTTGATTCTTACTTCGGCGGATTTCTCTGCAGCCATGACATTTCTCCGGTTGTTTATTGTGGTTCTTGCTTTGTCACGAGCCTAAGACCGTCAAGCCCCGAATCGTGAGTAAATGTTTGTTCGTTTGCCTAATCGCGAACCTTCGATTGTTTGCTCAAGTTGCTGTCCTGTCTATCGACTGGTCCCGTCAGTGTCCAGTGTGAATTTCTCGGTCACGACATCACCATTCCGCCGTCCACCGTCAGCACCTGTCCGGTGACGTAACGTCCGCCGGGCCCGGCGAGATACAGCGCGGCCTCCGCGATGTCCTCGGCCTTGCCGAGCGAGTTGAGCGGAATCTTTTCCAGCAACGCCGTCTTCATCTTCTCATCCAGCACGGCGGTCATGTCCGTTTCGATGAAGCCGGGCGCGATGGCGTTGGCCGTGATGCCGCGGGAACCGAACTCGCGCGCAATCGACTTCGTGAAGCCGAAGAGCGCCGCCTTGCTGGCCGCGTAATTGCACTGGCCGGCGTTGCCAATCAGGCCGATGACGGAGGCGACGTTGATGATGCGGCCGGAACGCTGCTTGAGCAGCGTGCGCGTGAACGCCTTCGTGAAGGAGAACGCGCCCTTGAGGTTCGTGTTCAGAACGACGTCCCAATCCTCGTCGCTCATGCGCATCAGCAATCCATCACGCGTGATGCCGGCGTTGTTCACGAGAATGTCCACCCGGCCTGCCTCGGCGAGAATCTTTTCACCGGCTGCAGCCACGGCCTTCGAATCCGCCACATCAACGGCAAACGCCCAGGCTTTGCGGCCCAGCGCGCGGATTTCCGCGGCGACCTTCTCCGAGTTCTCGACCGTGCGCGAGACGCAGACGACGTCCGCACCAGCGGCGGCGAACTTGAGCGCGATGGCGCGTCCGATGCCACGTCCGGCACCGGTGACCACCGCCACTTGATTGGCAAGCGAGTTCATAAGGGGCGTAAGTTGTCTGTGGTTGCGGGCGGGTTGTCAATAACAGCGATTTTCATTTCAGTTGGCCGCGAAAACCCGCGCGCGACGGAAACCAGTTGCTCTCCACCGGCTGGTTGCGAATTCTACGAAGCAATGGCCCGCGCCGCTTCCATCGAATCCGTTCACGCCCGGCCTGCGGGCGAAGTGGTTCGCGACTGCGGCACCGATGCCGCCAACGGCCTGACCGCCGCCGAAGCGACCCGACGCCTCGCGACCGGTGGACCGAATCTCCTCCCCAAGACCGAGCGCCGCCCGCTCTGGATCGTCTTTGCGCGACAGTTCGCCAGCCCGCTTATCTATATCCTGTTCATCGCCGCCGGCATCGCCCTCGCCGTGGGAAAGCAGGGTGACGCCCTCGTCATCCTAATCGTCGTACTGATCAACGCGTTCATCGGAGCGTTTCAAGAAGGCCGCGCTGAACGTTCCATGGAAGCGCTTCGCAAGCTCGCTGGCCTGCGAGTTCGCGTAATCCGCGATGGACACGAAACCATGCTCGAAGCGCGTGAACTGGTCCCCGGGGACATCCTCATGCTCGCCGCCGGTGACGGCATCGGCGCTGACGCACGACTCCTAGAAGCCGCCGCACTCGAAGCCGCCGAAGCCGCGCTCACTGGCGAATCGCTTCCCGTTTCGAAACATCCCGACGTGCAGCCCGCCGAAACCGCGCTCGCCGATCGTCGGAACATGCTCTACTCCGGCACTCACCTCGCCGCCGGACGCGGGCGCGCCGTCGTGATCGCGACGGGACTCGACACCGAAGTCGGCAAAATCGCGCATCTCACCGCTAACGCCGAGGAACCGAAGACCCCGCTCGAACTTCGCCTCGCGCAATTCGGGCGCTGGCTGGTCGTCGCCTCGGTCATTCTATTCGTCTTCATCATCGGGCTTGGATTGCTGCGCGGGCTGCCGCTGCCGGACATCTTGATGGTCGCAATCAGCCAGATGGTCTCGCTCGTTCCGGAAGGATTGCCCGTCGCCATGACCATTGCGCTCGCCGTCGGCATGCAACGCATGGCCGCCCAAGGCGCGATCGTGCGTCGCCTCAGCGCCGTCGAAACCCTCGGCTCCACCACCGTCATCTGCAGCGACAAAACCGGCACGCTCACGCGCAACGAAATGACCGCCGTGGCCGTCTGGCTGCCGGACGGTCGCACGCTCGACATCACCGGCGCGGGTTACGCACCGGAAGGCGCGATTCGGGAAAACGGCGCGGACATCGCAAACGCTCCCGCCCTTGCGGCACTGCTCGAAGCCGCCGCGCTCTGCAACGACGCCCAGCTTGTTCCACCGGACAACACCGACCCGCGCTGGCGCGCTCTGGGCGATCCCACGGAAGCCGCGTTGCTCACGCTCGCGCTCAAGGGTTGCGTCGAGCTGGAGGCGCTCCGCAAAGCACAGCCGCGGCAGGCCGAGATTCCGTTCGACTCCACCACGAAGATGATGGCGACGTTGCACGGCCACGCGCTGCATGGACGCATCTGCCTCAAAGGCGCGCCCGAGGCGTTGGTTCAACTGTGCGGCTCCGCGCAAAGTGGAGAGAACGTGGTGCCGCTCGACGCCGCCACGCGCACCGCGATGGACGAAGCCGGACGCCGCTTTGCCGATCGCGCGTTGCGCTTGATTGCCGTGGCGGAGATCCCGAACGCGCCGCTGGATCCTGAAGCCGGCTTTGAACAGTTCGCCGGCAAGGCCGTGCTGCTCGGATTGATTGGCGAGATGGACCCGCCGCGCGATGAAGTTCGATCCGCCGTCGAGGAATGTCAGAAGGCCGGCATTCGGCCCGTGATGGTCACCGGTGATCACAAAGCCACCGGGCTCGCCGTCGCGCGGACGCTGGGCATCGCGCGCGAGGGTGACCGCGCCGTGGACGGCGCGGAACTGGAACAAATGCCGGAGCAGGATTTGCGCGCGGATCTTGACCGAATCTCCGTCTTCGCCCGCGTGCATCCGGCGCAAAAGCTGCGCATCGTCGAGGCCTTTCAATCGCAAGGCCACGTCGTGGCGATGACCGGCGACGGCGTGAATGACGCGCCAGCGCTGGCCCGTGCCGATGTCGGTGTCGCGATGGGCATCACTGGCACCGAGGTCGCGAAAGGTGCCGCTAAGATCGTGATCACCGACGACAACTTCGCCACCATCGTTCGCGCGGTCGAGCAAGGCAGACTGGTGTTTCGCAATCTCCAGAAGGTGCTGCTGTTCCTCTTCGCGACGTCCATCGACGAAGTCGTGGTGCTGGTCGGCGCACTCGTCGCCGGGTTGCCCATTCCGCTGGAGGCGGTGCAAATCCTCTGGATCAACCTCGTGACGGAAGGCGTGGTGACCGTGAACTTGATCATGGAGAACCTCGAAGGCGACGAGATGCGGCGCAAACCATCGGACGGCAGTGGCTCGCTCTTCAACCGGACCATGCTGCAGCGCCTTGTCCTGCTGAGCTGCACATCGGCAGCGCTTACGCTCGTGTTCTTTTCGTGGCGGCTGTCCACCGGCGCACCATTCGCGCTCGTGCAGAGTGAGACGTTCACGCTCGTCGCGGTCTGTCAGTGGTTCAACGTGCTGAACTGCCGCAGCGAGACGGCCAGCGCGCTGAACTTGAGCGTGTTCAAGAATGTGTGGCTGGTCGGCGGACTTGTTCTGGGAAACCTGCTCCACTTCGCAGTCATCTACACAGAACCGCTCGCACGCATCTTCCACACGACGCCGATTCCTTTCGCGGACTTTTTCCTCATTGGCGCGGTCGCCAGCGGCGTGTTGTGGCTGGAGGAAATCCGGAAAGCCATCGTGCGCTTCCGCCGCCGCCACTCACCCGTCCGCGATTAAACTCAGGCGAGGTTCCGCTCGAACCACGCGAAGGCGTCGTCCTGCATTGCGCGGGTGAACCGGTGCGGTTCGTCGTAGAAACGACCGGTGAACTTGGTCTTCGCCCCGGCGCGTTCGTAGACGTTGGCGATCTTCTCGACTGATTCCTTCATGCCCGCCAGAGGGAACAAGCCGTCCCTCGAACATTGCTGAACTAGAAGCGCCCGCGGCGCCGCCAGCGACACGACATCCGGCCAGTCGAGGTAACGATGCAGCTCCGGAAGGAAATGAACCCACGAATGTGTGTCGAGATGGGCGTGAATCATCGGGCGCACTGTGGACATGAAACCCACCACGCAGCCGGCGCGGATGCGAGCATCGAGCGCACTGAGAAACATCGAACGATAGCCGCCCATCGAGATGCCGACGCAGCCAATGCGTTGCGGGTCCACTTCCGGACGGGTCACTAGATAGTCCACCGTGCGCAGGTCATCCCAGAAGACGATGCCCGGCCACGTCGTGCCGGCGAGCGCGAGCGCTTTCACGAGCGTCGTTTCCTTCGCGCGACATTGCTGGTTCAGGCGCCGGACATCGTCCATCGAGTATCGCGAACGATCCCAGCCGGACGCCAGATCGGCATCCATCATCGCACGACGTTCACCGAACATGAACGTATCAATGCTGATGACCACGTAACCTCGCCGGACGAACTCCGTCGCGGTCGGACGCCCGTCGTAGTTCTCACGATGATACGCCGTCATCGCGGGATGATTCGCGCCGAGGTCGATGACCTTCTCCTTGCCGAACAGAAACATCCCGCCGTGCGAATGCAGATCGACAATGGCGGGCGCCGGACCGTTGAGCTTCTTCGGAATCAGCACGTAAGCCGGAACGCGAAAGACCGGCGTGGTCGAGAACACGATCTTCTCGCGGAAGTATTCGCCGCAATCGACGCGCTCAATGACCTCTGCGCGCGGCGCCACGGGCTCCGGCTGATAGCGCAGCACTTCCAGCAGCTTCGCGCGGGCGGCGGTTTGAAACTCGCCGAAGTTGGCGAAACGCCCGCTGAAAAACGAGTCCGCGTAGCGGTTGCCCGCGGCGATCTTTTCGACTTCGGGGAACAAGCTGCCGAGATCGGCGCGCGTGGGTTTCAATTCACGGGCGGTGTCCGAGCGGGCGCTCCAGCCTGATCCGCCCCAAAAGCTTCCGGCGACAACGAGGCGCCAAGCGCCGTCAAACCGAGCGCGGAAAGGAAGTCGCGGCGCGAGGGAGAATTGGATGCGTTCATGATCGAGAAGGTTCGTGTCTCATCCTGAGTTCGTTGGTGCGAGGAAATGTCTACCGAGGCGTCCGGTTCGGCGAGCGCGAAAATTATCGTTGCAACGATGGGGAGCCGGCGGAACATGGTGCGAGCAGAAACAACAACCCACCAACGAAAGGACGCGCGTATGGATCCGGCCACGATTGTTACCACGGTGATGGCAGTAGTGACTCCGTTTGTGAAGAAGGGCGTCGCCGAGTTCGGCCGCGCCGCCGGTCAAGCCGCCTGCGACAAGGCCGAGCAGCTCCTCGGTTACCTGAAAGGCAAACTCGCCGGCGATCCAGCAGCAGCGAGCAACCTGGAGAGGTTCGAGAAGAAGCCGGAGGTTTATCAGCCGGCCATCGAGGAAGCGCTGAAAGACAAGATCGCCGCGGAGCCTGCGTTCGCCGCTGAGCTGGAAACACGCGCGAAGGACCTCGGCCCCGTGCTCGTGATCATTCAAGAGATTGAAAAGGCCGATCGCGCGGTCGGTTTGCACGCCGATGAGCTGAAGTCCGGCAACGTCAGCGTGACGCAGAAGATTAAGGATGGAACCGACGTCACCGGCGCGCGCATCGGGCGCATCGGCTGACCTACCGAATCCCGAAACGCCGTCTGACTCGCGCCCATGCCCGTCGATCTTCCCAAAACAGTCGCCGATAACCTGCCGAGCTTCACCGGCCGCGAATGGGTGCTGCCGGAGTTGCTCAAGTGGTGGGACCACGACACGTCGCGTCTCTTCGTGCTGACGGGTGAACCCGGCACCGGCAAGAGCATGCTGTCCGCGTGGCTTGCGGGCTGTGGACCGTTGCCCGGCGGCGCGGTGTCACCGGAGCTCGCGCGGTTTCGTTCGCTCGTGCGCGGCATTCACTTCTGCATCGCGAAGAGCGGAAATTCACCGAAGTCCTTCGCCCAATCGCTGGCCAACCAGCTCACGCGTTCCGTGCCCGGCTTCGGCGCCGCACTGGCGGCGACGTTGAAAGAGCAGGTCAAGATTTCGGTCGAGCAACAGATCGGTCAGCTCAACGGCGGATCCGCGACGGGCGTTTTCATCGAACGCCTGGAGCTGGGCGGATTGAACGATGAGCTGAGCTTCGACCGCCTGCTGCGCGATCCGTTGAAGCAGTTGTATCAAGATGGCTACAAGGAACCGCTGCTGCTCCTCGCCGACGCGCTCGATGAAAGCCTGACTTACACCGGCGGCGTTACCGTCGCGCAACTGCTCGCACGGCTCGACGATCTGCCGGCCCAGATTCGCTGGCTCGTCACAACGCGACCCGATCCGCGCGTGCTGTATCTGTTCCCCGAGATCACGCCGTTCGATCTGATTCACAACGCGCCGCCGAATCACGACGACGTGAAACTGTTCGCGCACGGACGCCTCCGCGATTTGCCGGAGCCTCAACGCACGAAGCTCACGAATCGCATCAGCGAGGCGGCGGACGGAATTTTTCTCCACGCTCACCTCGTATTGCAGGAGCTGCTGAAGAATCCCGCGAGCCTCGCGAACGTCGACAAAGTGCCGTTGCCGCGCGGATTGTCTGGGCTGTACCAGGAGTTTCTCAATCGCGAGTTCGCCGGCCCGAACCGTCAGCGATGGTTCGATGTTTTCAAACCCGTACTGGGTCCGATAGTCGTCGCGCGCGGGCGCGGCTTGACTCACGCCCAGCTGGACAAGCTTGCCGGTCGCGACGTGACTGATGCGCTGGAAACCGCGAAACAATATCTCGACGGCGCGCTGCCTGACGGCCCGTTCCGTCCGTTTCACAAATCGTTTGCGGACTTCCTGCTCGAGGACAAATCCAACGTCGCCTACCACATCGAACCGGCGCGCGCACACCTGCAAATCGCCGATCGCTACCTCGCACCCAATGGCGGAGCGGCGGCGTGGCTGAAGTGGGATGATTACGGCATGCGCCATCTGGCCACGCATCTCGCCGAGGCGATTCGCCTGCCGCCATTGAAGGATGATGCCGCGGAACAGGAGCCGCGGGTGCAACAACTCGTCGGCCTGGTGGTCGATCGTGATTTCCGCGAGGCCCATCGCGCCCGGGTGAACGACGCCGGACTCGCTCAACGCGACTTCGAGCAAACGGTTCGCAGCGCGGCGTTGTGCGTCAGCGATCGTTCCCCGCTTCTCCTGGCCGAAGCGGTGCTCGCGATGCAATCGAACCGCAAGGAACTCCTGCGTCCTTCGCGACTGTTCGAGCTGGCGCGCGACGGCGATTTGGAATCCGCCGAGAAACGGCTCGTGCTGCAGAACGCCGAACGGTTCTGGCACGAGGCGGCGTTGATCACTCTCGCGTGGCTGGCAATTCCGGCGAATCCCGGCGGCGCACGCCAGCTGCGCGACCGTCTCGCGCCGAATGTTTCGGATGACTTGCGGCCGCTGTTGCAACGACTCGATTGCGCCTTCGGCCTCGCCCAACCGCCGGGCCCGTTCACCGGTTGGTCGCCCGATCCGTCCATGATCAACAGCATAATCGACCGGCTCGCGGGTGGAGGAGGCGAAACGGCGTTGGAGCCGCTGAATCTTTCCGGGCTGGCGGCGCAGCCGGATTCCGCGCCGAAGTATCTCGCCGAGATGGACGGCCCGTTGTTGCTCGCGTTTGCCGCGCATCATCCGCCCGACCAATGCCAGTGCGTGCAGGAATACGTCTCCATGCACGCGGCAAATCATTACGCGTATTACCGGAACCGCTCGCTCGCTGCTCTGCTGAAATGCTTCGTGCAGCATCCGTCGCAGGACTGGGTGCGCGACATGATGGAGGATCTCGTCGGTGGCGCGCTGGCCGGCAGCCCGATTGCGTTCCGCGAAAGTCTCGGCTTTGCATTGATCGGACTACGCGGAAAGGCAGGGCTGGCTTCCGCGTCGTCCCGGCTCGATGCAATGGCTGCACACGTCGAGCAACAATGCGCCAACCTTTCGCCGATGCGCGGCGAAGGCGATCCGTGGAGCTACCATCTCCGGCGCCTGATCGCGCTCGCGGAGACGTTCTTCTTCGCCCGCGGTGACTTCAAACGAGCACAGGCGCTATTGAATCTCGCGTTGCAGATTCCCTACGGGTTCGCGGGCTTTCGCAGCAAAGCGATGCTGACGGTGGCAGACGCATCGCGAATCTGTGAACCCGCAAACACAGCCAACCTTCAGCGGGCAATGGAGATGGCGCTGATTTCCGCGCACAACGTCCAGGACCATCGCTTCTGCCTCGCGGACACGGCGCGGGTGAACGCGATGTATCATCACTGGTCGCTGACGGACGGCGGGAACTGGGATTTGGAATCAATGGTTCAAACGCTCGCGAGCGAACCAGATTTGCCCATGCACGGAGCGGTGCATGTCGTGGGGGAACAATTCCGCCATCGCAGCGGGAACCAGAAGCTGCCGATTCCGCCGACCTTTTGGGGCGCAAATACGCTGGCGGCCATCGCGGAAATCCATGGCTGCGCAGTGGGCGAGCTATTGCGATTGAACCGGGAGAAGGGCTGGACGGCGACTCAACTGTTGCCCGCTGGGGCTCCGGTGACGATTCCCGATCCAGAAATGCTGCCGCTCATCGCCGCGCGACTTTCAGCGGAGGTGGTGGCGGACGGGAAACTCAGCGACGAAGAGCGAGTGCGGCTCTTGCAGGCGCTTGTGCCGGTGGCGGCGCAGAACCTGACCGCGCTCGATGCGGTGCTAGCTCGGTTGCTGTTGGTCAGCAGCCCCGCCGACGCGGGAACGCTCGACCGGTTGCAGCAGTTGATCGACGCGCATGTCCCGTTCGAGCCGGTGCCGGGGATTCGCTTTCCGCTTCTGGCCGCGGAGATGTAGCCCGAGACAAGCTCGCTAGGATTTCTGCTGGCGGACCTTTTCTTTCTTCTCCTCCAACTCAGCGGCGAGGGTCTTCTTTTCGCTGACGATCTGTTTCTCGATCTGCTCGACAGCTTCCCAATCTCCCTTGGCGGAGGCTTTGGTCAGCTCGTCTTTCAGGAAGATGTCTCGCTCGGCGACCTTGGAGGCATAGAGCGAATCAATCTCAGCAAGTTCCTTTTTCTGGGCGGCCGAAAGCTTGACCGTCGGGGACGACTTGTTGAGTCGTTCCATCGCGAGTTCGTAGGCGGATTTCATATAAATGGATTAAGGGGATCGGGGTGGCTTGAAAGGCGGCGCGCCAGTCGAGTCAGTCTTCCGACGGCGTGGGCGAGGAGAAGGGTTGGAGTTGAATCTGAACCTGTCCATCGACAACACGGGTTGGATAGGTCTTCACCGGGCGATCCGGACGCGACTCGCAGGCTCCGGTCTTCACGTCGAAGCCCCAGCCGTGCAAAGGACAGTAGACAACGCTTTTCGACAGGTTCCCGGCGCCGAGCGAGCTGCCGCGGTGCGGACAGAGATCGTCGATGCAATAGAACTGTCCGTCGAGATTCCAGATCGCGAACTCGCGCCCCCGCACGCTGACGGTCCGCCCCTGCCCCGGCGGAAGGCTGGCCGCCTCGGCAACGTTGTAAAATTCCTCGCTCATCCGGCTTTGGGCGGGGGCGGCGGGGTTTTCTTCCACGGCATATCGCGGACGGGAACGGGCGGCGGCTTGGGCTTGGCCAGTTGCAGTTCCGGATCACCCTCCGCCTGTTGGCCGGGCGGCGCCATGTTGTCGCGCCATCCCGCGATACGCGCCTGCAATCCGTGATGCTCGGCTTTCTGCTTGTCGCCCGACTTCATGTAGAACAGCGAGAGATTCGTGTGAACGAGCTGTTCCTTGGGCCGGAGTTTCTCGGCCAGATGGCCTTCCGCGATGGCGCGTGCGAAGTCGCCCTTCCGGTAATAGGACATGCCGAACGCCAGACGGGCGTCGAAGTTGTCCGGTTCGACGTCGAGCAACGCCTGAAGCTTCTCGATCGCGTGATCGTATTCGCCCCGGCTGAAGTCGAACATCGCGTCGTCGTATTGTTCCTGCGCGGACGGCATATTGATTTTGACAATCGTGCGTATGACAGGATTGTTGCCCACGCGCAAGCGCCGCATCCTCGAACGCCCGGCTGTTTCGGGCGAACGGAAGGCTGGCGAACGCGTATCTGGCTCCTGCGAGCCGCATCAACATGGCACTTCCCATTCAACTGATTTCGACGGACTTCGACGGCACCTTGCACGCGGATTTTGAAAGCCCGCCGGTGCCGCACGACTTGCAGAGCCTGATCGGCACCCTCCAACAGCAGGGCGCGAAGTGGGTCATCAATACTGGCCGCGATCTCTCCAGTGTGATGGAAGGCATGGCGCGCGCACGTTTGACGATCAAGCCAGATTTCCTCGTGGTGGTGGAACGGGACATCTATGTCCACGTCGACTCCCAGTATGAACCGAACGCCGAGTGGAACAAAGGTTGTCGAGCGGCCCACGACGATTTATTTGCGCGCGTGCGACCGGACGTGCCGCGCTTGACCGATTGGGTCAGCAAACGGTTTCGCGCCTCATTGTATGAGGATGATTTCTCGCCGTTCTGCCTGATTGCCCAGAACAACGCCGACGCGGACCAAATCCACGCCTACTTGGACGAATACTGCGCCAGCGTGGAGGATCTCGTGGTGGTGCGGAACGACATTTACGCGCGGTTCAGCCATGTTCGTTACAACAAAGGCACCGCGCTGGCGGAGATCGCACGTCAACTCGGGGTGGCACGCGACCACATCTTCGCCGCCGGGGATCACTTGAACGACCTGCCGATGCTTTCCGGCGAATTCGCCGCCTGCGTCGCCGCGCCGGAGAATGCGGTTCCCGTCGTGAAAGAGACGGTTCGCAAGCAGAACGGCTACATCAGCCACCAGCCTTGGGGCCATGGCGTCTGCCGGGCGCTGGAACACTTCCTCACGAACGGCGCGAAACCCTCGGCTGGTTAATACTGCGACCGAGTTGGATGAAGCGCTCTAATTGATGGGAGGATCCTGCCCTTCGCTGATCTTGCCAAGTTTCCAACAAGCGCTGTAAACAACTCTCCCACAGCAGGATAGATTTCGGTTAATCGTTTGACAGCATGGGGTCGAGTGCTAGTCTCGACCATGGCAAGTCTCTCGGGACTTGCCTCTGTTTGTCTTGGGACATTGTTTCGTTCGAATTTATCAGAACACTTAATTGCAATTTACATGAGTGACACAGCATCGACGGCCACCCCCGCAGGCGGCACCCCGAAGGTAATGAAGATTGAAGAGGCGGTCATCCGGATCGCCGGCAATTCGCAGGATGGTATCCAAGCCATCGGCGGCTTCCTCGCCCGTCTCGCCGGACGCAGCGAACAGGAAGTCATGACCTTCATGACCATTCCGTCCACGATCTCGGGCGGTCCGTCCATCTTCCAGGTCCGCATCGGCTCGGGCGAGGTCCTCAGCGCCGGTGACGAGGCGGACATGTTGCTGTGCTTCTACCAGCACTCCTACGAAGGCCACATCAGTTCCCTCAAACTCGGCGGCGTGGTGCTGTATGACGCGGACCACGTCACGCCCAAGCCCGAATGGCAGGAGCTCTACCGCCACGTCGGCGTCCACATTTCCGGCCTGACCGTGGAAGCAGTGGGCGGCACCGGTCGCGACAAGGGTAAGAACATCTTCGCCCTCGGCTTGCTCGCCAAGATTTTTGATCTCAACGTGGAACGCCTGACCAAGCTGATCGAAGAACGCTTTGGCGGCAAGGATCCGACAGTTGTTCAAAACGCCCTGACCTGTTTCAACGGCGGGTACAATCATTCGCTCGAAGGCCTGCTCAAGACCTACCAGTTTCAGCCCGGCGACAAGAAGGGTCGCCACCAGGTCGTGATGAACGGCAACGAAGCCCTCGCCTACGGCTTAATCGCCGCTGGAGTTCGATTCGGCGCCGGCTATCCAATTACTCCGTGGTCCGACATCATGGAACTTCTCCGCCGCGAGCTGCCCAAGTACGGCGGCTCGTTCATCCAGTGCGAAGACGAAATCGCCTCCATCTCCATGGCGCTGGGCGCGAGCTACGGCGGTCGCGTCGCAGTCACCGGCTCCAGCGGTCCCGGTATTTCGCTCAAGACCGAAGCTCTCGGCTGGGGTGTCATGGCGGAAGTTCCGCTGGTGATCGTCGACGTGCAGCGCGGCGGTCCCTCCACGGGCATGCCGACGAACGTTGAGCAATCCGACCTGAACATCGCGTGCTTCGGTGGCCACGGTGATTCACCTCGCGTGGTGCTCGCACCTTCCAGCGTGGAAGACGCCTTCTATACCGCCATCGAAGCGGTAAACATCGCCCGCAAATACAGCACGCCGGTCATCATCCTCACCGATCAAGCCATTGCGACCCGCATCGAAGCCTTCGAGGAACCCGACCTTGAGAAGGTTTGCCAGGACATCTCGCCGGACTTCACGCCGGTCACCGATTTCAAACCCTACGACCTTTCCGTGAGCGACGGCGTCACCCGTCACATCGCTCCTGGAACGCGCGTCGCCAGCGGCAAGTATCCGATTGTCACCGGTCTCGAGCACGACGAGCTGGGTCATCCGACTGGTTCGCCAAAACTGCACGTGCAGATGACCAACAAGCGCCGCAACAAGCTGCGCAAGCTCGCGTGGGATTTCCCGAAGGTGAAGACCTACGGCCCGAACGAAGGTCAGATTCTCCTCGTCGGCTGGGGCTCCAGCCTGGGTCCGATTCATGAAGCCGTCGACCGCGCTCGCGCTCTGGGCGAAGCGGTTTCCGGGCTGCACATCAAGTATCTCAATCCGCTGCCCAACGGCCTCGAAGAAGTTTTCCGCGGCTTCCGCCACATCTTCGTGGTCGAGCTAAATGACGAAGGTCTCTACGGCTTCGGCCAGCTCGCCACCCTGCTCCGTGCCCGCTACTGCGACCCGCGCATCCGCGGCATCAACAAGAGCGACGGCCTCACCTGGAAGGTGAAGGAAATCCTCGACCGCGCCCGCACGCTCGCCAGCCACAAAGAATAAGACGTCATCGAACTGAATCACTTTGCCCTTACTACCATGAGTGAAATTGCCATCCCTTTCGCCCCGCTGCCCCGCACCGGTGCCATTGCGACTCCAGCCGAACCGCTGCCGGTGATCCCCGATACCGAACGCAAGGGTCTGACCAAGAAAGAAGTCGCGGCCGATCACCCGACGTGGTGCCCCGGTTGCGGCGACTTCTCCGTCCTCGCCCTCTATTTCAAACTGATCGAAAAGCGCAAGATGGTGCATGAGAAGATCACCACCGTCGCCGGCATCGGCTGCTCCAGCCGCTTCCCGTATTTCGTGCAGGCGCACGGCGTGCATTTCATCCACGGTCGCGCCCTGCCTTTCGCCTCCGGCGTTTCGCTGAGCCGCCCGGACCTGCATGTCTTCGTGTTCGGTGGCGATGGCGACGCGTTCTCCATCGGTGGCAATCACTTCAGCCACACCGCGCGCAAGAACATCAAGATGACCTATTGCGTCATGGACAACTGGGTGTACGGCCTGACCAAGAAGCAGACCTCGCCCACGTCCCCGCTCGGTTTCAAGAGCAAGACGGACGGATGGGGCGCGGTGGATTATCCGATCAATCCGATGAAGCAGGCCATCGCCGCTGGAGCCACGTTCGTCGCGCGCACCACGCACACGAACCCGAATCACGTTCTCCAGATGATGGAAGCCGCGATGGATCACGACGGCTTCAGCTTCATCGAATGCTTGAGCGAATGCGTCGAGTTCTACGAAGGCGCGTTCGATGCCAGTAATCCTCGCAAGGGCGGCGTCTTCAACACCGTCCCGGCCGAGCACGACGTCACCGACGAAATGGCGGCCTACAAGCTCGCCGATGAACCGTTCCCGGGCCGCTTTGGCATCTTCTACAAGAACTCCAAGCCCACGAAGAACACCAAGGAACAGGAAATCATCAGCGCTCACCAGGCCAAGGTCAAAGGCCTGAAAGACTGGGAGATTCTCAAGAAGAACTTCGACCGGATGAAGTAATCCGCGTCGCCCGATATCACAGCCCTGACTCGTCATTGAGTCAGGGCCGTTTTGCTTTTAACCCGCGTCCGCCGACCCTCCTGGCTTCGTCGCCTCCACAAAAACATTTTGACAAACTGGCGCCCTTGAAGTTCTTTTCCCGCGCACGTTGCGTATGAACACATTCGTAAAACAGAACATTAGCTCCTGCCAGCAGGGCGCACAGATGCGCCATGCCGCATGGCGCTCCGGCCTGATGGCCGCAGGCAACGTGGAGGTTACCTTCTAGGATTCGAAACCAGATTTTCCCGAAAACCCACGATTGCCAGTCAATCGTGGGTTTTTTGTTTAACCCAAGCCCACGCCGGGAAGCGTGGCGAAACCAAAGACAGAAAAGACACAGTATGAAACGAACGAAGAACAGAGTGCCGACGGAGTTTGCGGCCGAGACCCGCTTCGCGGTGAACCCGGTGCCCGCGGCTCCTTTCCGTGGCACGCATGAGACGGAATTGGAACGATTGAAAAACCGCCTGTTGCGGGAACTGCTCGCCAGCGCCCCGACACCGGACCTCTACGCTCCCTTGCGGCGCGCCAGCAATGAAGCCGCCGCGCTCGCGTGGGGAACCGCGTTCCCGTTGCTCGTGTTGCCGGAATTGCTCCACGAGAAGGCCGAAGTCGCGCGCCGTTACACCCGGAAGCAGGCCTCGATTCTGAAATGCAAAACGCCCGACATGGGCCGAGCCGCATGAAGAAACAGCCTGCCCGATTCCAGCAACCCGACAGTGAAGTCTCCACGGTCCGTTGCCCGTCGTCAGTTGTCCCGCCTGCGATCTCCCGTCGATCCGCAGCGCGCGACCATTGACCACGGGCAACGGCCCTCCCTGCTTCCACCTCCTGCGCGTGCCTTGACTCGGCAGTCTTCCCGGGCCAACACTGGCGGCGTTCCAGTGACCATCCAGACACCCATGAAAACCACCCACGCCATCGAACGTCGCCGCTTCCTTCAACTCTCCTCCGCGGCCGTCGCTCTCGCCGGCTTCGCGCCCGCGCTGCTCGCAGCGGACGCCAAACCCGCGCGCACCGTGAAGCTCAGGAAAGCCATCATGTGGGGCACCGTCGGCGTGAAGGGCGATACCTTGGAAAAGATGCGCCAGGTCAAAGCCGCCGGCTTCGAAGGCGTGGAACCCAACGGCGGCATGAACAACGACGAAGTCGTCAAAGGGATGCAGGAAACCGGCCTCGTCGCCGCCAGCGTCTGCTGCCACACTCACTGGGCCAAGCCGCTCTCCGATCCCAATCCCGCCGTCCGCGAAACCGGCCTTGAAGGTCTCAAGCTCTCCCTGCGCGACGCCAAACGCTACGGCGCCGGCTCCGTTCTGCTCGTGCCCGGCGTCGTCAACAAGCAGGTCAGCTACGAAGACTGCTGGGCGCGTTCCATCACCGAGATTCGCAAAGTCATTCCGCTCGCGGAAGAACTCGGCGTCGTCATCGCCATCGAAAATGTCTGGAATGATTTCATCACCAAGGAAGACGAAGCCCTGCGCTACCTCGAAGAGATCAACAGCCCATGGGTCAAGTGGCACTTCGACATCGGCAACATCATCTGGTACGGCGAACCCATCGCCTGGATCAAGAAGCTCGGCAAGAAACACATCTCCCGCCTGCACATCAAGGAATACAGCCGCGACCTCGCCATGAAGAACGGCGACAAGTGGAAAGGCTTCAACGCGAAATTCCTCGAAGGCGCCAACAACTGGCCCGGCCTCATGAAAGCCCTCGACGAAGTCGGCTACGAAGGCACCTGGGGTATCGCCGAACAAGGCGGCGGCGGTTCACCGGAGGGTCTGCAGGACCTCGCCACCCGCATGGACAAAATGTTCGCCAGTTGAGCGAGTGCGTCAGCGCGCCTCAAGCGCCAGCAACAGCGCCCCGACCGGCACCGCATCCTCGCCCAGCGCGGCTAGTTGAATTGGCGGTCCGCCGTGGAAGACTTCCATCACGAGACGCGGCAATCCGGCCGCGACGGCTGCGCGCAATGGTTCTCCGATCAGCGACAGCCCACCGCCCAGCACGATCACTTCCGGGTGGAACAGATGCGCGACGTGCGACAACGCGAACGCGAGATCGTCCGCAACCTCATGAATGATCTGCTGCGCCGCGGCATCGCCCGCTGCCAGCGCCTGAGGCAGTAACTTCGCCTCGCCGCCCGGCGTCGCGGGCAGGTGTTCGCACAACCAGCTCTTCACTCCGCTGGCTTTCAGCGCACGAATTCGTTTGTCCACCGCCCAGCCGGAGCAGCGTTCCTCCACGGTCACGCCGGACTTGTCGAGTCGCAGATGACCGAACTCCGCTTCGCCCGGCGTCTGGCCGTGATAGATCTTCCCATCCACCACCAGACCTCCGCCCACGCCGCTGCCGAGATTGAAATAGAAAACTGGATTCCGTCCCGCACCCGCGCCACGCACCGCTTCCGCAAACGTCGCGGCATTCGAATCGTTCTCCACGATCACCGGAACGTTGGCGATTCCGCGAACCCATTCCGCCAGGTGAAAACCCGACCAGCCCTCCACTTGATGCGAGCGCGCGATGCAGCCGCTCCGCCAGTCCACCGGACCACCGAACCCCACACCGATCGCCGCCGGCTTCCATTCCTTTACCAACGCGGGCAGCGCACTCGCGATCTGCTGGCGGATGCCCTCCGCCCCACTGCCGGGTGCCACGGAAAATCGTTCCCGCGCGAGAATGTTCGCCGATTCGTCGCCCACGACGATCTGCAACTTCGTCCCGCCAATCTCGATGCCAAGAACCTTGCTCATGCGTGTGCGCCCATCAAACACCGGCCGTGCCCGCAAATTCAAATTTCAAATTCCCGCGTTGCACGGTTCAATGCCGCCCTCGTGACCGCCGCCCGTCCGCCAGCCAAACGCAGCCGCCCGCGCAATCTGCTCGGCGTGCTCGCGTTTCTGAAGCGACATCCCGGCGGCGTGGCGCTCTGCATCGGCCTGCTGCTCGTCAACATCGCCATCGAAATGACGCTGCCGCAGGTGCTCGGCAACACCATCACCGGCCTGCGCAATCATCTCGCGTCCGGAAATGAATTCTCCATCTGGCCATTTGCCCTGCTCTACCTCGGGCTCATCAGCGTGCGTGCCGCGGTCGGATTCATCCTCGGCCCGATCCGCAACCGCACCATCCAAAGCACTCTTTCGGATCTCCGTTCCGCCGTTTACAACGCGCTCCAGCGCCTCGCCTTCACCTACCACGATCGCGCGAACTCTGGAGAACTCATCTCCCGCGCCACAACGGACGTCTGGCGTCTCCAAGACTTCCTCTTCGCCTGCCTGCTGCTCAGCGTGGACATCGCCGTGTCGCTCGTCGCCACCACCACGTTGATCTTTCTCATCAGCCCGGCGCTCGGTTTCGTCGCGCTCGGCACCATGCTGCCCACCATCGCGTTGATCGCCTTCTTCGCGAGCAAGCTCCAGCCGCAGTGGCGACATGTGCACGATCAACACGGCGCGATGACCACGGTGATTCAGGAAAACATCGCCGGTGTGCGCGTGGTGAAGGCCTTCGCCCGCGAGCAATCCGAGATCTCCAAGTTCCGCGACAAGAAGGAGACGTACATGAACACGCTCCTCAACACCGTGAACTATTGGGCGTCCCGCGTGCCGCGCGCGCAGTTCCTCTACGGGCTCAGCACGCCGCTGGCGTTGTGGATCGGCGGACGCGAAGTCATTCAAGGCAACATGCCGATCGGCGATCTCGCCAAGGTCGTCTTCTACCTCATGGCCATCGGGCATCGCGTCGGCATGATCGGGCAGTTCACCAACATCATGCAGAACGCCAGCGCCAGCGCCGAGCGGGTGCTGGAAATTCTCGACGAGCCGACCGTTCTCCCGAGCGGCACGCGCCCGATGCCGCCCGGCCGCGGCGAAGTGACGTTCGACAACGTGAGCTTTCAATACGCGCGCGAGAAAGTCCTGAAGACCGGTGGCAAGGCCAAGGTGGAAGACAAGCCGGAGCCGAGCATACCGCGGCCCGTTCTCCACAACGTCAGCTTCACCGCGCATCAGGGACAAACCATCGCCGTCATCGGCCCGACCGGTGCTGGCAAGACCACGCTGGTGAACCTGGTTCCGCGCTTCTACGACCCTACCGAAGGACGCGTAATCATAGACGGCGTGGATGTGCGCGAGCTGGACATTCCGCAGCTTCGCCGATCCGTCGGCGTGATTTTCCAGGAGACGTTTCTCTTCAGCGCATCCGTGGCGGAGAACATCGCCTACGGTCGGCCCCAGGCGACCCGCGCGGAGATCGAGGAATGCGCCCGCGCGGCCCAGGCGCATGAATTCATCAGCGAACTCGCCGAAGGCTACGACACGATCATCGGCGAACGCGGCATCTCGCTCAGCGGCGGCCAGCGCCAGCGCATCGCGATTGCGCGGGCGTTCCTCATGGACCCAAGGGTGCTGATTCTCGACGACGCGACGGCGAGTGTGGATTCCAAGACGGAACGATTGATTCAAGAGGCGATGAAGAAGCTCTGCGAAGGGCGCACGACGTTTGTGATCGCGCAACGTCTCTCCACGTTGCAGCACGCCGATCAGATCCTCGTGTTGCAAGCCGGGCGCATTGTCGCCTCGGGAAAACACGAGCAATTGGCGAAGGAAAGCGCGCTGTATCGCGAGCTGTTCAATCAGGCGGACGCCCGATAGCGATACCTCACGGTCGACGCGGCGTGACGACGCGATAGAAGATCGAACCGCCGTCGAAAGTCGCGTTGGTGTCCGTGACCCGAACCAATCGGTTGGTCGACGTCGCCACAACATCCGCCACTCGCCGCCATCCTTCGCTCCAGTCGCCGGTCTGCTTCTCCACAGTGTAGGTGCGATTCGAACTCGCCGCGAACGTCAGCGTCACTCCCTCGGCTAATCGTTCGGCACTGAGAATCGCCAGCCGGCTCAGCGCATTGGTGGGATTCGTTCCCGCGAAGTATTCGTCGCGATCCGACAGTCCGTCGCCATCGACGTCTGCCGATCCGCTCTGCGCAAGATTCGTCGGATAACCAAACGCCTTCTCCCAGAGATCGGGCAGTCCGTCCTGATCCGCATCCGGCAGCAGCTTGATGGTAAAGGATCGCCGCGTTCCAGAGGGGCTCGCCGGATTTCGCACCGTCACGCGCCACGCGCCTGCGTGCTCCGCCCGGACATTCGGCAGTGTGAAGAAACTCTCGCCTCCCGTAACGACATTGCTGGCGAAGGTCGTTGAACCTTTCTGCCACTGCACGCTGAACGGTTCCGGATTGCCCGAGAATCCGACACTCAGGCTGAGAGTTCCGCCTGCCACCACCGATTGACTGAGCGGCGGAATGGTAATCACAGGCTTCACCAACACCGTCAGAAAGGCCGGAGCGCTCGTCACTGCACCAAAGGCATTCGACGCGACGTAGGAGTATTCGCCCTCGTTCGCGAGCAAAGCCTTCTTGAGCTTCAACGTCGCATTGGTGGCGCCCACCAACGGCGTTCCATCAAAATGCCATTGGAAACGAATGGGCTTCGGACCTTCAACCTTCGCGTCGAAGCGAGCCGCCGATCCCGACCGTACCGACTTCGGCGCAAGTTCGCTGACAATGCGAAGAGGCTCGATCGTCACGGTGGCCACCTGACTGGTGGCGACGCCGTGGAGATTTGAAACCGTCAACCAGTAGTCGCCCGCTGCGGTCAGGCCCACTCGTTCCATGGCTAGTGAGAGATTCGTCGCACCCGGAAGCGATTCACCATCGCGAAACCATTGCACGGTGCGCGGATGCTGGCCATACGCGGAGGCGTCCAGCACCAGCTGATTGCTCAACACGACCGACTGCGCCACCGGGTGCTGAATGAATCGCGGCGGCCCAACGGCAATCAAGGAATGCTCCAGTGCGCGCGCGATGTTTAGGCGTCCGTTCGAAACCAGTTTTCCCGCCAGCGCCGGCAGTCGATCCGCAGAGTCGATCAAGGCCCGCCGAAGATCCGCGGGACTCGCCGCCGGATTCACCGAGAGCAGCAAAGCCGCGGCTCCAGCGACGTGCGGGGTCGCGGCGGACGTGCCGAAGAACGCCGAGTCGTAGTCGTTGGCATCCGGTCCGAAGGTGGACACGATGTTCAGTCCGGGCGCCGCAAGATCGACATTGGTGCGGCCGTAGTGCGACTTTCCATTGAACGGAAAGTTGGCCAACTCGCCCTTTTGGTTCACCGCAGCGACCGCGATCAAGCCGTCGAGCGAATGACTGGCCGGATAGAACGGAGAGGTGTCGTTGTTTCGTCTCTGATTTCCCGCCGCCGCGCAAACAACGATCCCTTGCTGGATCAACGCCTCAATCGCGTCCTTCTCGGCGTGCGAAAAAGGAATGCCGCCGTAGCTCATGTTCACGACGCGGATATTCACTCCGCTCAGTTTCATATCCAGCACGTACGAGAGCGCTTCCAGTTCGTCCGCCAACGAGATGGTGTTCGACGCGCGGATGGCCCGAACCGTCATCAGCTTCACCGCGTGATTCACACCGGTGATTCCGATGCCGTTCGAAGCTCGAGCGCCAATGATCCCGGCCACCGCTGTTCCGTGATAGTAACCGTTCGCACCAGCATCGAACGGATCGCTGTCGTTCCCGTTCGCGTCGTCGGCGACGTCGATTCCAAAGACGTCGTCAATGTAGCCATTCGCATCGTCATCGATGTGATTGCCCGCAATCTCCCCGGGGTTCCGCCACAGATTCTCGATCAAATCCTCGTGGTGGTAATTGATTCCAGAATCGATGACGACTACGACCGTGTCCGCAGTTCCGGTGGTGATTAGCCACGCGACAGGCGCAGCGATATTCGTGAGCGCCCATTGAGCGGACCGCAATGGATCTGCAGAGCTCAGCGCAAACGCACGCTCGGTGGTGGAATCTGCAACGACGGGTTCCGGGAGCGTTGGCAACGCGGAGACAAGGTAGTTGGGTTCCACGGCGAGAACGGCTGGATCGCGCCGGAGCATTTCGAGTTTTTCAGAAACGTCTCCCACGTTCAGGCGAATCCGTTGCCAGCCCAGGCGACGGAGGGTTCGGCTCGCGGCGGTTTGAGGATTTTGGGATGCCGCCTTCAGCTGAGGCGCCGCGCCGTCGCGGAGCTTGACGAGAAACTCCCCATCAATGGATGTCGCAGCAGTCGCATTCTCTACCGCGCCAAGAAACATCGTGACGAACAGAAGCATCCACGCCGCAGGAGATCTTCTCGCGATGGCGAATGACTGAAGTCGACGAATGGAACACATCATTGAACGGGCAGCATGGAGTCAAATCCCCATCGCGCTGGCAAGGCGATTTAGGTGCATTCGCTTGGAATGCCCAGCGCTCTTCGCCATGCTGCCGACGCGCGCAACGAACATGGCCAGCCAGATCGACATCGAGCTTGAAGAAGCCACCGCCCAGAAGCGGATGAGCCGTGCCATCTTCTCCCGGCTTGCCGCGTTCGTCCGTCCTTACCGCCGGATCTTCATCCTGAACCTGATCTTCACGCTGCTCGCCACGATTTCCCAGTTGCTCGGGCCGAAGTTCATCCAGGTCGGAATCGATCGTTATCTGACCAACTTTCAAGACGCGTCTATCGCCGTCCGCGGGATACTTTTCGTCAGCCTCATTTACCTCGGCAACCTCCTCGTCGGCTGGTCGCTCTCCGTCGCGCAGGTGAAGAGCGCCATTCGCGTCGGCCAGGGCGCGATGAACGATCTGCGGCTCGCCGTCTTTGAGCACATCCAGAAACTTTCGCTGAACTACTTCGACAAGACCCACCAAGGCCGGATCATCGCGCGCGCCGACACCGACATCGATTCGCTCGATCGCATCATGACCTGGGGCGCGAACCAGATGCTCGCCAGTTCGCTGACGTTGATTGGTGTCGTCGTGTTGATGGTTCAATACGACTGGCGACTGTGCCTGGCGGTGACCGCCGTATTGCCACCGCTCTTTGTCGCAACGCGGTTGTTTCACAAGTTCGGTCTGGCCGCGCATCGCAAGGTGCGTGCGCAAACCTCCCGTCTCACGGCGGCCATGGCGGAGAACATCGCTGGCGTGCGGGTCGTCCAGGCGTTCTCGCGCGAGGAGGAAAACCTCGCGCGCTTTCAGGAACTGCACGAGACGCATAATGCGCTCGCACTGGCCGCAGCCCGGGTGTTTCACACCTACATGCCGTTCCTCGGATTCGTGTCCGGCCTCGGCACATTGATCATTCTGGCCTACGGCGGAACGTTGGTCCTGCGACACGAGATCACGGTCGGCGAGCTGGCGGCGTTCGCGCTCTACATCGGGATGTTCTTCGGGCCCATCCAGACAATGGGCGATCTTTACAACGCGATCCTTTCCACCGCGGCGAGTGCGGAACGGATCTTCCAGTTACTTGATACGCAGCCGCAGGTGCGCAATCGCGACAACGCCGCGCCGCTGCCGGCGATTCGCGGCCACGTGGTGTTCGACGATGTTTGGTTTCGCTACGACACGACACCAGCGGACTCGTGGGTGTTGAAAGGCATTCAACTCGACGCGCGTCCCGGCCAGACCGTCGCGCTGGTTGGCCACACCGGTTCGGGGAAGACAAGCATCATCAGCCTCATCGCGCGCTTCTACGAAGCGCAGCGCGGACGCATCACGATTGACGGAATCGATCTCCAAGGCACCACCGTGGAGTCGTTGCACGAACAGATCGGCATCGTGACGCAGGAGAATTTTCTCTTCACCGGCACCGTGATGGAGAACTTGAAATTCGGGAAACCAGGTGCCACCGACGAGGAAGTCATCGTCGCCGCGAAAACCCTGGGCACGCATGACATCATCCTGCGACTCACCGACGGATATCAGACGAAGGTCAGTGAACGCGGCGGGAACTTCAGCGCGGGCGAACGTCAGTTGCTGACGTTCACGCGGGCGATGGTCGCGCAGCCGCGCATTCTGATTTTGGATGAAGCCACCAGCGCGGTCGACGTGCAGACGGAGGGTGTGATTCAGAGAGCGCTGGAGGAGTTGTTCGCACGCCGGACGTGCTTCGTGGTCGCACACCGCCTGTCCACGGTGCGTCACGCGCACCAGATTCTAGTGCTGGATCACGGGGAGATTGTGGAACGCGGCACGCACGACGAATTGATCGCCCGGAACGCACACTACGCAAAGCTACATGCCGAGTTCGTCCGGCAATAGCGCGGCGACTGTCAGAAACTCTTCGTTGCGGCTTCCGCTCTGGACGTCACGGCTCTGGCTGGAGTCGGTTCGGCGGGTACTGTTTCGCGTGAGGATTCCTGCGCCACATACTTTTCGCCGCCGCTCGGAACCGGAGGTTCTCCCAGGATTCGATCCAGATCCTCGACAGCACCCTTGAGCTGGCCGGCGAGCACGTCGAGCTTTCCGGCAATCTCGCTGGTGTTGGAGGCGCTGCTGGCGGAGCTCTGAGTGATCTTGTCGATCTGGGAGACGGCGGTGTTGATCTGGGCGATGCCCTGGCTTTGTTCCTGGGACGCCGTCGCGATCTGGCCGACCAGATCGTCGACTTCACGAATCTTGGCGACGATGTCCCGGAGGCCCTCGCCCACTTTTGCGCTGCGCTCCACGCCGCGCTCGCCCTTCTCCATCGAGTCCTGAATCTTCTCCGCCGTTTCCCGGGCAGCGGCAGCGCTGCGCTGCGCGAGATTGCGAACCTCATCCGCCACCACGGCAAACCCCTGGCCCGCTTCTCCGGCGCGCGCGGCCTCGACCGCAGCGTTCAGCGCAAGGATGTTCGTCTGGAAGGCAATCTCGTCGATGACCTTGATGATCTTGGCGATGTTATCGTTGCCCGCCTTGATCTCGCTCATCGCCGCGCTCATTTCATCCATCGTCACCGCGTTGCTCTCCGCGGCATTGCGCGTTTCCGTGGCGAGATCCTTTGCGCGCCGGGCGTGCTCGGCATTGCGCTGCGTCATGCTGGCCATCTCTTCAATCGATGCGCTGGTTTCCTCGAGGGACGCCGCTTGGTCGCTGGCTCCGTTGGCGAGGGCGTGGCTGGCATGGGCAAGGTTTCCCGTGTGGCCGGCAATCGATGAGGACGCTTCGCGCAGCGTTTGAATGACGCTGCCCTGAGCCTGAATGAACTTCCCGAAGCGCGCGGCGATCAGGCAGGACGGAATGGTTTCCACCACCACGAACAAGGCGTGCAGCAGCACGATACCGAAGGTCGCCTGATAGTTGAAAACGCTGGCCGGCAGCAGGAAGAAGAATGCCACGTGATGCACGGCGATCGTCGCCGCCGCCGAGGCGATGACCAGCCAGTCCGCGAGCACGATCAACATGGCGATCGTGACGAAGACGTGGAAATGCAGCTCGATCATGCCGCGCCCGGAATGAATCAACAGCCCTGCGAACCATTGGGTCGCCACCGCGATGGCCACGGAGGTGACGCGCGCAGACGGATTCAGGAAGTACAGCAATCCGGGGCCGGCCAGCGCGAGAGCGCCAATCAGGGCCACGGGCAGCAGCGGGAGGTGGGAGGCGGACGCGACGCCGATGCAGACCGGGATGTTCAGGGCCAGAAAGATGAGGAACAGCCGGTGGGTTTTCTGGCGGTATTGTTTTTCGAACTCGTTCATAAGTCAGCGGGTGTATTTCAAGTGGAGAGGATCAAGTGCTTGGCGCAGTTGCTCGGAGGTCGCACAACCAAAAGCTGGAAGCGCGGCGACGGATTGTCCGCTGCGGATTCGTTCCCAGATGGCGACGTCTTGAAAGACCACCCCATCGCGGGCGCGCACCGGAGCGTAACCGCCAGAGTAGGCGAGACTGCCATCGGGCCGGAACAGCAGGAGCCATGGTCCGCCCACGACGCCGTAATCGCGCTCCACGCCCGCGGGTTCAGCGGACTGCACTTCGAATCGTGTATTCCCAAGGAGAGCCCGGAGATCCGGCGCGTCCCCGATGAGCACAACGATTTCCGCAAGCCCGTCCTGCGTCCCTCGCGATTGCAAGTGGCGCGCGACGGAAAGCGAGCATCCACAATCCGCCGCGAGAAGATGCACGGCCTTCCATTCAGGACCGGCCGCCGGAAAAGTCTTGAGACTGTGATTCGTCGAAGACGGAACTGGAACGAGATGGTTCGCGGCCAGATACGCGAGTGGAACGTTGATCAGGATCGCCCAGACCGTGAAAACGACTAGACGGCCCTTCGCCCCCATCAAGAAACGGAGCGTCGGCGCTGAGGCAAGCTTCAGAATCCGGGCAACAGCTCCTCCGTCACGTATGAGAAGCGTGAGCGAAGAAGCAGGCGACGGCTCGTGAGAACGATATTTCTGCACCCATGGCTTTCGGGCGTTCTCTCCGACACTTTAGAGTCTGTCTGAAAATTCTGCGTGGGGCTGTTTCAGGACAACACGAAAAGAGATTGTCCTCCCAAAAATAAAAGCGCCCTCCGGCAAGCCAGAGGGCGTTTGAAAGAATCGTCGAAGGCGAACTACTTCTTCTCGACTGCGTTCGTGTTGAGAAGCAGGCCAGCCGCGTTCGTGGAAGCCGCGGCCGCGTTGGTTTTCGGCGCGGCAGTCGGAGCCACGAGGCTCAGTTTGTCTTCCGTAGAGAGCAGGTTGCGCGGATCGACGCCGCCGGTGCGCATCTGCTTGCCGAAGAGAATGGAGATGAGAAGCGTGAGCGCAAAGAAGATGCCCGCGGTGTACTTGGTCATCTTGGTGAGCGCGTTGCCGCTGCCGGCACCGAAGAGCGCGTCCGTGGCACCACCGCCGAAGGCCTGGCCCATGCCGGCTTCCTTCTTGGGCAATTGAATCAGCACCAGGAGGATCAAGACGAGGCAGTCAATGACCAGGGCGAAGGTAAGCAACCAGATGAAGATGTTCATAGCGTTCTTTCGGTAGATTAAATCGAGTTCTTGATGATGTCCGCGAAGCTGCGGTCTTCGAGCGAGGCGCCGCCGACCAGAGCGCCGTCCACGTCGGGCAGGCTCATCAGTTCGCGGGCGTTGGAGGATTTCACACTGCCGCCGTATTGGATGCGCACCTTGCGGGCGACGGTTTCATCGAACAGCTTCACGAGCAGCGCGCGGATGAAGGCGTGGGCGTCCTGAGCCTGTTGGGAGGAGGCGGTCTTGCCGGTCCCAATCGCCCAGACGGGTTCGTAGGCGATGATCGTTTCTTCCATCTGCTGCTTGGTCAGGCCGGCGAGGCTGCCGCGGACCTGGGTCGTAAGGACCACTTCCATCTGGCCGCCTTCACGTTCAGCGAGCGTCTCGCCGACGCAAACGATGGGCTTGAGCGAGGCCGCGTGGGCCGCCGCTGCCTTCTTGGAAATGAGTTCGTCCGATTCCTTCTGATACTGGCGGCGTTCGGAGTGGCCGAGGATGACGTAGCGCGTGGAGAATTCCTTGAGCATGCCCGCGGCGATTTCGCCGGTGTAGGCGCCGGAGTTGTGCTCGCTCATATTCTGAGCGCCAAGACGGATGTTGGAATCCAGAATCGCCTTGGAAACTTCGCTGAGCGCGGTGAACGGAGGGCAGACGACAATGTCGACTTCCTTCACGTCCTTCACTTCACGCTTGATGCCGTTCACCAGGGCCACGCCCTCGGCGACGGTTTTGTTCATCTTCCAGTTACCGGCGATAATCAGTTTGCGCTCTTTGTCCATGAACGGAGTATCAAATCAACGTTGTCTGTCTGTTTGGGAAAACGCGGCTTACTTGTCTGAGAGGGCCGCCACACCGGGCAGCACCGAGCCTTCGAGGAATTCGAGGCTCGCACCGCCGCCGGTGCTCATGAAAGTCACTTTGTCACCGAGACCAGCCACGTTCAGCGCCTTCACGCTGTCGCCGCCGCCGATGATGCTCTTGGCGCCGTTCTTCTGCGTCGCGTCCACGACCGCACGCGCCACGACATTGGTGCCTTCGGCGAAACGCTTGTCTTCGAACATGCCCATCGGGCCGTTCCAAAGAATCGTCTTCGCGCTGCGAATGACGTCGGCATAAGTCGCAGCCGTGGCCGGACCGATGTCGAAACCTTCTTCAGCGTCCGGGATGTTCGCCTCGGCGAGCACTCGCGGGTTCGTGAACTCGAACACGGGCTTGCCCTTCTTGTTCACCTTACCGGAATCCACCGGGGTCGCGACGATGTTATCCGTCGGGAGCAAAAACTTCACGCCACGCTTGGCCGCCTTGGCTTCGGCGGATAGCGCCACGTCCTTCTTGTCGGGCTCAACCAGCGATTTGCCGGTCTTGAAACCTTTCGCGAGCTTGAACGTGTAGGCCATCGCGCCGCCGATGAGAATCGTGTCCGCCTTTTCCAGCAGGCGATCGATGACCTTGATCTTGTCCGACACCTTCGCGCCGCCGAGGATGACGACAAACGGGCGGGCCGGGCTTTCCAGCTCATCACCCAAAAACTTCAGCTCACGCTCCATCAACAGGCCGGCTGCGCATTTGCCACCACGCTTGGCCACGATGCGAGCCACGCCTTCCGTCGAGGCATGCGCGCGATGCGCCGCGCCGAACGCGTCGTTCACGTAGACGTCAGCCACCTTCGCGAGCTTCTCGGCAAACGCGGCGTCATTGGCCTCTTCCTCGTTGTAGTAGCGAACGTTCTCGAGCAGTACGATTTGTCCGGGCTGCATCGCGTTGACAACCTTCTCAACTTTCTCACCGATGCAATCATCAACGAAGTTCACGTCGGTCCTGATCATCTCCGCCAGCTTGGCGGCGACAGGACGCAGGGACATCGAAGGTTCGCGTTGGCCTTTCGGGCGGCCGAGGTGGGCGGCGAGGATGATGCGGGCACCCTTGTTGATGAGCAGATCGAGCGTCGGCAGGGTCTCTTTGATGCGCGTGGCATCGTTGATGACCATCTTGCCGTCCTTCTCTTCCATCGGGACGTTGTAATCGACACGGACGAACACGCGCTTGCCGCGCACATCCAAATCATTGACCGTCAGCTTCGCCATAATTCAACAAGGGGGCAGAGGATAGCCAAGGCGCGCCTTGAGTCAAAGGTAAATAGCGGACGGATTCGGTGCCTAAAACCGCCATCCATGGGCGCCTTTCCAACGCGCCGGCCACTTCGCACGTTCACGCTAACGCCAGCCGTCAGCGAGGTGCTTTTTCGAAATGCTCAATCATCTGTCTGGCGACGGACTCGATGATGCCGCGCTCGTAAGCGTGGTCGGTCGTAAACGTCACCAAAACGAAGCGAGCGCCGTTCGGCAGCTCGACATGTGCTGCGTCGTGCCGCGTCTGGCTGGTCCAGCCGGCCTTGGACCACAGCTTCGCGCCCGGCCGATCCCGCAACGCCAGTCCCGTGAAGGCGTTCCCCTGATCCGGCTCGCTCCCTTCCTCGATCTTCTTGAACGGGTCGCGCTTCATCAGCTCCAGCATCTCCGCAGAACGCTTCGCCGTCACCGCCTCGCCGGCCACAATCTCTGTCAGCAACCGCGCTGTCGCATCCGTCGTCAGCATGTTGCGATTCGGTTTGTGCTTCCGGATCGCCTAGGATTCGCGACCGTACGGGCCTTCGCACCACGGCTTCTTGTTGGCATTGATGTTCGTGTAGCCGATCGAGCTCAAGTAACGGTTCACCGCGTTCCGCTTGTCGAACCACCGGTCAATCTCCGTCTCCGAAAGCTCCGGGCCGCTCGTCGTGTCCGTCAGCAAATCGATGATATAATGAGTCGCCTCGTTGTAGCTCTCCACGATCATGTCGCTCATCGCCCGACGCAGCTCCGGCGTGTCCTGCAACTTGCCGTCCTCCAGCCACCGGTGCGCGGCGGCGAGGTAAAACAACTTCACCACGCTCGCCGGGTAAATCTGCACCTCGCCCCGGTAACTCGCCCGCACTGGACGCTTCGGCTCCTTCAAATCCACCACCGTCACCGCAAGTTGATTGGTTTTCAGCCCCTTCGCGGCGAACTGCTCCATCGTCCGCGCCACCGCGACATCAAGCACGCGCTGCAACTCCGGCGACTCCAGGATCGGAGCGGCGTGCGGCGAGAGCACGTTGAGCAGGAACAGAACGCAGGCGACCAACGGGATGCAGTTTCGTGAGGCGTGCTTCATGGACTCACGTTATGGAAACGCGCCGACCACGCAAGACCAGCCTCCCGATCACTTGTCCATCATGTACGCCACCAGATCGCGCGCGTCCTTCTCGGGCAGCGCCTCCAGAAGCCCTTCTGGCATCATCGACAGGCTCGTCGCTGAACGTTCCTCGATGTCCGACAGCGGAACCGTCGTCGTCTCGCCGATCGTTTGAATCGTCACGGTGCGATCGTTCTGTGAGCGCACGAATCCCGAGAGCACCCGTCCGTCCTTCATCGTGAAGTTCGAGAGCTGATAATCCTTCGCCACCACGCTGCTCGGATCGACGATGTTCTGAAGCAGGTAATCGAGGTTGTCGCGATTGCTCCCGGTCAACTCCGGCCCGATGCCGACGCCCTCGCCATTGAGCACGTGGCAGGCGCCGCACACCGTCTGGTAAACCTTCCGCCCGTTCTTCCGATCCGCGCTCTTCAACTGCGCCGGCGCGAGCTTTTGCTTCCACCGTTCCATTGCCGCCAGCTTCTCGGCGGACGAATCGCGAAGTTCGCCCCAAATCGAAGCAGCTTTCGCGTCCAACGCCGCATCCTTGAAGCCACGAATCTGCCGGGCGTGAAACGCATTCAGCGCCGCTCTCGGAATCTGCCCGCCAATCACCGCATCCAGCAATTGTCCCGCCCACGCCGGCCGCGAGAGCAAAACGCCCAGCAACGCCTGACGATCGGAAATTGCCGCCGACGCGAATTGCCTCAGCAACAAACTCGCGATGGCCGGATCGGTTTCCAGCGCGAGACCCGCCGCAGCGGTGGAGGTCAGCTTCGGCTCCGTCAGCAACGATTCGCACGTCGCCCGCAATCCCGCCGCCCGCGCATCGATGAGCGAACGCAACGCGGTGCGACGCGTGCTCGAATCCGCCGAGCGATCCAGCGCCACTTTGCGCGTCGCTTCAATCGCCAGCGGATCCGCGAAGACGATTCCGAGCAGGCGAAACCGTTCGCGAACCGTCGCATCCGGATTCGCGACCAGACTGGGCGCAGCTTCTGCCCAACCTTTCGGGGGCTTCGCCGCACGCTGACCCTTCAGCGCTTCCAGCATGCCTTGAAGCACGTTGGCTGCTGCTGGAGATGGCGCCGTTCGTTCCAACAGATGTGCAAGCGAATCACGACTGGGTTCCGATTCCATCAATCGCCGCGCAGCAAACCGCGAGACGATCGGCATCGCCGTTTCGCCAGCGAGTTTCGCCAGCGTTGTAGGCTCGGCGTCACCCAGCGGCTCGATGCCGTACCACAGCATGAGCGGCAGATTGTGATCTCCAGCGTCTTCTCCGCGCTTCAGCAGCGGTCCGGCAATCGACGCGCGTTGGCTCAGCGGCAGACGTTGCAAACCGGAAGCCAGTGCGAGCCGAACGTAAGCAGCTGACTCGTTGTTCGCGAGCGAAGCGAAGGCGGAGTGTGTCGCGCTGTCGTTCTCCGCGACTCGCCGGTCGTCCAACAACAGGCGCACAGCCCAAGCGCGGACATACTCATCCTTATGATCCAGTTGCGCGCGCAGAAACTCGGCATTCGCCGCCCCGATGGCGTGGAGCGACCAGAGCGCGCGCAGCTTCGCGACGCTGCTAGAGCCTTTCTTGAACATCTGCAGCAAGGATTCACGAACACCGTCGAGCGACGCGCCGGACGCCGCGAGTTCCTGAAGGCGTCGACGCGCCTGGCGCGCGAAGATCTCGTTCTTCGCTTCGAGCAACGGGAGTAGTTCCTTGGGCGACAACTTCGCGACATCGGTCACCGCCGGGCGTTGGGGCCGGCCGTAGGTGACTTTGTAGATGCGACCCGAGAGCCGGTGAACGCCTTCGTTGTCGTGGCATTCGCCTGTGTCAGACCAATCCGCGATGAACACGCCGCCGTCCGGCCCGTAGAGCAAGTCGATGCCGCGGAAGAACGGATCAGCAACGAAACCGGTGTCCGGCTGATGCTTCGCCACGTAACCGGAGCCGCGTCGAACCACGTTCTCCACGTTCAGTCGTTTGCCGTTGAAATTGATTGTTAGCAATTTCCCGCGCCATTCGTCCGGCCAGTTGTCCCCGCCGTAGAACATCAACCCCGTGTGCGCGTGACCACCGCCCGCCGCGGAAGTCGCGGAGGTGGTGCCCAGTTTCTGCCAGTCGTTCCACGCTTCGCCCGCCGCCCAGTGGACGTGATCCGCCGTCTGCTCGATGACCTGATAGATGTTCGGGTTGTAATCGTTTCCGTACATCCGCCGGTAATGCGCGCCGGGGATGATGTGCCAGAGATGGCCGATGACGGTGTTGATAAAGAAGCCTTCGCCGACCTCGTTCCAGTCCATGCCCCACGGATTGGTCGTTCCCTCGGCCACGACTTCGATGGTCTTCCGTTGCGGATGATAACGCCAGATGCCGACGTTCATCTTCACGCGCTGAGAGAGCGACGTGCCGGGACGTCCGAGCTGCGAATGCCCTTGAATGCCGTGGCGACCGTAGAGCCAGCCGTCCGGTCCCCAGCGAAGCCCGTTTGGAATCGTGTGATGATTGCTCTTCCACTCGAAGCCATCGACGAGAGTTTCGGCGGGACCATCCGGTCGGTCATCGCCATCGCGATCCGGAACGAAGTAAAGATTCGGCGAAGCCAGCACCCACACGCCACCGAAGCCCAGCTCGACGCTCGTCAAACGCTCCAGTCCTTCGAGGAACACGGTCCGTTTATCGTGACGCCCGTCGCCATCGGTGTCTTCGAAGATCACGATCCGATCGCGCAGATCCTTCGCGAACCCGGTGCGATGCTCGGAGTAGGTATAACACTCGGCGACCCAGAGGCGCGCGCGATAATCCACCGCCATCGCGATGGGTTGATGCACCTCCGGCTCTGCCGCGAACACGCTGACCTCGAAGCCCGCCGGCCACTTCCACTGCTTCGCCGCTTCCGCCGCCGGCAACGGCGAGTTCGTCGTGGGATCGGAGTTGTAAGGCGCCTTCAGCGAATCTGCGGCGGAAGACGCCACAAGGGACGCTGCGAGTGCGAGCGTGGTACGAATGTTCATGCGAATCACGAGCAGACGAAATCAGTCGGCAGCTATTCGACGCCCCACGCTACGCGAGCCGACCGACCGCTTACTTCGCCGTGAAGCGATGCGCGGTCGTGCTCTTGAAGGTCTGGCCGGGGCGCAGCACGACGGACGGGAAGCTCGGATGATTGATCGAGTCCGGGTAGTGCTGGGTTTCGAGGCAGAAGCCGGTGTGCTGCTTGTAATTCACGCCGCCCACGCCTGTGAGCGAGCCGTCGAGGTGATTGCCGCAGTAGAGCTGCACGCCGGGTTCGGTGGTCCACACTTCCATCTGGCGACCAGACTTCGGTTCCTGCACGCGCGCGGCGAGCGTCAGGGCCTTGCCGCCGCCGTTGATCACAAAGTTGTGATCGTAACCCTTCGCGAAGCTCATGTAGTCCGCGATGCGATCGCCGATGCGACGCGGCTGGGTGAAATCGAGGCCGGTGCCTTTCACGGGAGCGAGTTCGCCGGTCGGAATCAGCGTTGCGTCCGCCGCGGTGTAGCGATCCGCGTTCAGCATCAGCACGTGATCGAGGATGCTGCCGGACTCACCGAGGTTGAAGTAGGAGTGATTGGTCAGGTTGACGATGGTCGCCTTGTCCGTCGTGGCGGTGTAATCGATGCGCAGCTCGTTGTTGTCGGTGAGCGTGTAAACCACGGTGGTGGTCAACGCGCCGGGATAACCTTCCTCGCCATCCGGGCTCACGTAGGTGAACTCGACGGCGACTTCGTTGCCGGTCGCGGGCAATGCGCGCGATTTCCAGACCCGTTTGTCGAAGCCCTTGATGCCGCCGTGGAGATGGTTCGGCCCGTTGTTCACCGCGAGCGTGTAGTCCTTGCCGTCGAGCGTGAACTTGCCCTTGGCGATGCGGTTGGCCACACGACCGGTCGTCGCGCCGAAGAACGGATGGCCTTTCACGTATTGATCGAGATTATCGAAGCCGCAGACGATGTTGCCGGCCTTGCCATTGCGGTCGGGCACCCAGAGTTCGGTGAGGATGCCGCCGTATTCGGTGACCTTCGCGGTCACGCCCTTGGTGTTGGTGAGCGTGTAAATTTTTACTTCGGTGCCGTCGGCGAGCTTCCCGAAAACTTTCTGTTCAATCTTCATGGTGTTGGAGGATGCGGAGGACTTGCTAAAGGGACAGGCGCAGCCGTTGAGAAACAGCGCGGCCGCGAGAGTGAGAACGGAGGTCGCCAGCGTGAGCCGGCCGGTGGATGGCAATATTTTCATCGGCTTGGAGCATTGGATTGTTGGGCCGGAGAGTAACGACAGCGCCGCGCGAAATGCAAATCGTGATTGGTGTCGGAAGATTATTGCCGGGCACACTCTCGGGCAGGTTGGTTCTTGGCCGACTAAATGGCCCCGGCCGCTGCACAGGCCCGGCCAAATCCCTTAATACTCTGCCCAAATGATTGAAAATGAGAGATTTTACGGTAGATTGGCCGACTCATGAAGCGAGCCTTTTCCCTCTTTGGTCTGCTGCTGATCACAACTTTGGTTAAGGCAGCAGAATGTCCGGTCGGCCTCACCAACGCCTGCACCACGCCGCCGGCGTTTCCGGTGGGGCGCTGGGAATTCAGCGAGGACACCGGCACGGTCGGCATTTCCGGACAAAGCGAGTTTTCCTATCTCAAGAATGGGGCTACGGTCACGTATTCCGCCACGTGGTCGGGGAGCTTTACTTACAGCCGGGTGGGCGGACCGGAGAACAACTACATCGAGATTGATTGTGAGGGCGTCATCACAGGCAAGGGCAAGGATCGCTTTGTCGGATCGTCGAACGGAGACGCCAGTAGCGCGCCATGTCCGAATAATTTTTCATACAGTCACGCCAGCCTGACCATCAACCGCGAATACAACATTAAAGGCATGGTGCGGCCGGACGGCTCGTTGGTGCTCACGAATCGCATGACCGGCGGCAGTTACGACGCCTCAATGGAAAACGCATTTAAGACTCCTGCTCCTCCCTTTGACGAAGGGATTGCTTTGTCACTGAAGACCCCGCCGACTGCGGCGGCGGATTCTCGACAATCAAGATTTTGTGGACCGGAAGTCCTCCATCTCACGGGCACATTCAACTTCGAGTCGAACAAATGGGATGCCGTTCTTGGGCCCCTGAAATATCTTTACGATGAGGGAGGAGCTCTTTACGAAGACGCTTATACCTCCTGGCTGGCAGGTTGGTTGCGCAACCACGGCTGCGCGGGTGAGACTTTGGATGACGGCAGCCAGTATTGGAACTACATGCTGGACGACCAGTTATCCGGGGGCGACCCCAACCCGAGTGGCACAAACACCATCACCACCATGCTGACAAGCAAGCTGGTCTTGCGCACGCCGACCGTCAAAGAAGCGTATCTCCAGGAGCCGCAATTTTTCATCAAGGACATTCCCTACAACACCACCCTCGTCCTCACGCCCGATTGGAAGGAATCCGAAGGCACCCGCGAAGTGGAATTTATTTACGGCGGCGAAACCACCACGCTCTCCGGCAACACCGTCATGTTCCATTCGACACCGACAAGGATGACGACAAAATTCGCATCACGCCGAAGGCCAATGAAGTCGGTTCACAATTCACCTTCCACGTTCCCAAAGTCGAACTTCCGTCATGGGCCGGAATGATCTCCGACTGGCACGCCTCGCCTGGCGTGAAATACGAAGGTTGGGTGGACTGGCCGATCACATTGGAAACCACACGTTCCATCAGCGGCAACCCTATTTTCAGCGGCCAATGGGGACTCACCGCCAAAGTTTCCTCGCGGCTCGACATGAAAGCCAATTCCGACGGCTCCCCCGGCACGGCCGATTTTCTAGCCAAGGCCACGGCCAGTTTCGCGGGGAGGACAAAGGAACTCGAACTGAAAGGCAAATCCACCACCACGCTCGAATGTGACCAGCTCACCGTGACCGGTTTCGGCACGGCTCACTTGCCGCTGGTGGATTGGGAAGCTTCGATGAATCCCATCTCCCTCGTGCTCGGCGCCAAGGACGCCGCCTGCGCGCTCGGGCGACTTCCCTGTTCGCTCACCGGCAAGGCCGGATTGAGTGCCAGCATCAAGATCACTCTCGACGGCACACCGGAGTTTGGCGACGACGGCTCCGAGATCAAATGGACGGGCGGTTCGCTGGGTGGAAATCTGAAGGCCGCCGTGAGCCTCTCCGTCGTTCCGCCGCCGCTCAACAAGATCGCCAACGTGACGGTGGAAGGCGGCGGCGAAGGCTGCGTTGAGTTTCAAGTCGCCCCCGATCTGCACCTCAACAAGCTTGGCGGCAAAATTTACGCCTCCGTCACTGCGTCAGCCATGTTCCTGGGCAGCACGACGGCCTACAAGGAATGGCCGTTTGGCGATGACTGCGGTGGCGGCGCTCCCGCTCTCGCCGCCGCTTCAACGAAGTTCCAGGCCGCGGGCGCCGGCCAGAATCCTCCCGGCATGGGCCCGGGCAACCTCGTGGGAAGGAATGTCCATCTCACCATGGCTCTGGCCGCGGGCAACCGCGCGGTAGCCGCGTGGTCCGAGATTCCCGCCGGACAGCAGCGACCTTCCGGCGACATCGCGATCAAACTCTTCGACGGCACGAACTGGGGCGCGGGTCACTTCATTACGAGTGACGCGCAGGCGGACAACGGCCCGGCTCTCGCCTACGACGGCAATGGCAACATCCTCGTCTGCTACCAGCGCAATCCCCACCTGCCGTTACCCACAGATTCGGCACAATTCGCCACTTTCGCCGCCGGATTTGAACTGCATTACGCCCTGCTCAATCCCACCAACGGCAATGTCATCGCCACCGCCGCCTTGACCGGCGACAGCGACTTCGATTTCGGCCCGTTGCTCCGCACCGACACCAACGGCCTCGTCCATCTGTTCTGGCAACGCACCGATGGCCAGTCCATCGAAGGCGTGCCCGGTCACGAAGCCAGCATCCTGCATCGAGTGTGGGACGGCTCGAGCTGGTCCGCTGAGGAAACCGTTGTTTCCGGTTTGGTGGACAGCCTTGGCTGGCATCCTGCCGTACGGGACGTGGACAACTATTTCGTCGCCGTGGTTCTCGATCACGACGGCGATCTGGAATCCGAAACCGACATGGAGATTCATGTCCGCCAAAAATCAGGCGGCGTCTGGCTGCCGCTGGCTCAGATCACCAGCAACGCGCTGCCCGACAACGCCCCTGTCGCCGGTTTCAACTCCATCGGGCAACCGGTCCTCGTCTGGCGCGAAGACCACCGAGTCAAAGGATTGATCGGGAGTCTCCAGGGAGCCGTCACCACCATCGTCACTTCGCCATCGGAAGTCGGACCGACCTTTGCCAATGGCCAGCTCCGCACTTTCGGCGACGAACTCTGGCTCATCTGGCCCGGCGCGAATGACATCCATTTCACCATGCTCCGCGACGGCGTCTGGCAGAAACCGACGACAGTCGCGTTCACCGATGACGCGGACGAACTCTTCGATGCGCGCGTGGAGGACGAAACCCGTCTGCGTCTCGCCACTGCATCCACGGCATTCGCGCCGGGGTTCGAGACGCTCGCCAGCACGTCGCAACTCAGCGCGGGCATCTCCACTCTCGGCCCTCGGGAAGGATCCATCGTGTCCGCCAATCACGAGGGCACTCACGTCACCCTCTCGCTGTTGGGCGAAGGCCAAACGCAATATGTGCTTCAAGGAACTCCGTCACTGACGAATGCCGCTCCCTGGAAGGACGTCGCCACCGTCACCACGCAGACTGATGGTCGGTTGCGGGTTCAGGAGTATCCTCCCGCCGACACGGCGGAATACTTCTACCGTCTCAAACGCATCGATTAGTTGACCAGCCAGCAGGAGAACGAAAACGGGTTGCGCTGGATTGCATTTCCGGGCTCGACCGGTTTTCCTCTTCTCCCATGCACCCCTGCAATCGCCGCCAATTCATTCGTGCCGGCACAACCCTGGCCGCACTGGTCGCTCTGGATCTGAAGAGTGCGGACCTCGCGATCCGACCGGGGATCGACGCGAAAATTCGCGGCCTGATGTTGGGCACCGCCCTCGGCGACGCGTTCGGCGGGCCCGTGGAATTCCAGCCGCGCGACGACGTCCAGCGCCTCTCGAATCCGCCCAAGCTCTGGCGCGACGATGAAATTCTCGATCCCGCGGCGCGGGATGCGACAATTGCGCGGCTTCTGTTGAGAGCGTATCGCGACCTGCGACCGGAACCAGAATCCTACGGCCAATGGAATCATCATTCCGAGGCCGGCACGATTACCGACGACACGCGACACAAGCTCATCCTCCTGCACGCACTCCGGCGCGCTGAAACGTCCGGCCGCTGGCCGATAAGCGAGAAGGATTTCGCCCAGGCTTATCTCGACTGGCCGAAGACTCCCGCCGTCACCGCATCGGCGGGCTACGTCGCGCTCGCAGCGGATTGGCTGGAGGAATACGAGTACGCAGCACGCTGGATCGTCGGTGAACGCCATCTGGTCACCGCCCGGCCACCCGAACGGCTCTGGGGTGGAATTCCCACGTGCGCTGGTCAGATGGCCATGCTTCCACTTGCCGCCCTCTTCGCCGGCAAGCCGGAAAGCGCCTATCGCGCCGCATACTCCCTCGCATTCATCGACAACAGCTGGGCTAGGGACATGATTGCCTCGCTCGTTGCCGGATTGGCAGTCACGCTGGTAACCGAGCCGGATCCGAAATCCCCGCGTCGAGCGTGGAACTCCATCCTTCATGCCGTGCGAACCACGGACCCCTTCGGCTACGGCTCGATTCGATGGACCTCGCGCTCCGTCACGCGCTGGCTCGGCGTTGCAGAGACCATGGCGCGCGACGCGAACCACCGTCCGGCGCGGCTCTTCGCCGCGCTGGAAAAGGAATTCGAATTCACCACCAAATGGGAGGCTCAAGTCCCCTTCGTCGTCGTCTTCGCCTGCCTCGAACTCGCTGACTACGATCCGCTTGCCGCCCTGCAGCTCAGCATGGAATGGGGACACGACACCGATTCCTACGCGCAACTGCTCGGAGCCTTCATCGGCGCGCTCCACGGTCCGGAACTGTTCAAGGCTTCCTGGCGCGAACGCGTCACCGCCAGGCTCAAAGCCGACCACCAGGTCGATCTGGAGGACGATTGTCGGCTGCTCTCGCGACTGCAGCGCCTGTCGTTAAAGCAACAGCTGATTCAGTAATATAACTCCTCGAAAGACGGCGGAAGGCCGGCGAGACGATCCGCTCTCCTCGACCAAAGCATCTCCTTCGGGCCTGGCTCGCGCTCCATCCAGCGTCCGGGAGTCAATCAACGTCCACATCCCGCCAAGCCGCGTGGAGCGCAGCCAATCGATCGCTCTTCAATTTGATTCAGTATCAATCCATACCGTTATGAAAACTCGACTGCTGAAACAACTCGCGGTGGTTTGTTCCGTCGCCTGCACAAGCTCACTGTCCACCTTTGCCAACACCACACCAAAGCCGGAAGAACTGCGCCAGCGCTGTGTTCCCGCCCTGTCCCCGCTGCCGGCGGCAATGCCCGGTGCCGAGAAGGACACCCCGGCGCTCGTGAATCTCGGTAAGACGCTGTTCTTCGATGTGCGGCTCTCGGCGAACAACTCGCAATCGTGCAACTCCTGCCATGCCGTCGATAAGGGCCGCGGTGGCGTGGATAACGAACCGACTTCGCCCGGCGCCTACGGCAAACGCGGTGGCCGCAATTCGCCGACAGTGCTCAACGCCGGATTGCATTCCTCGCAGTTCTGGGACGGTCGCGCAGCCGATCTCTCTGCACAGGCCAAGGGACCAATCTTAAATCCCATCGAGATGGCGATGCCGAACGAACAGGCCGTCGTGGACAAGCTCAGCGCCATTCCCGATTACCAGAAGTCATTCGCCAAGGCGTTTCCCGGCGACGCGAAACCTCTCACCTACGACAACATCGCGCGCGCCATCGCGGCCTTCGAGCGCACGCTAATCACGCGAGATCGCTTCGATGATTTCTTGAAAGGCCAGAACGCGGCGCTGTCCACCGACGAGCTAAAGGGCCTCGACCTTTTCGTGACCATCGGCTGTACCGCGTGTCACAACGGACCGACGGTCGGCGGCAATTCGTATCAGAAGCGCGGGCTGATTCATCCGCCGAAGATCGAAGATGTCGGTCGCTTCGCGGTCACGAAGGACGATGACGACAAGTTCAAGTTCAAGGTGCCAAGCCTGCGGAACATCTCGCTCACTGCGCCGTACTTCCACGACGGCAGCCGCGGAAAACTTGAAGAAGCCGTGAAGGACATGGCGTGGGAACAAGCTCGACCGCAAGCTGTCAGACGACGAAGTGAAATCGCTGACGACCTTCCTGAATGCGCTCGCAGACAAGGAACGCGCCTCGTCGGCAACCAAGCCGCGCGCGAGCCGCTGAGAAAGAGAGGTAGAAGCTCTTTAAGCCATCGTGGCGTTCGCGTCCCGATGGCTGTGACGGGCTTGACGGATGCTCGCGGCGCTATCGCGATTCTTGATTGGCGCTACGCGCCGCCAGAGGTCCGCGTGGAGCAAACCAAAGTTAAAGTATTCGCGGCGTTGCAAAGCGAATCCAACTGACTGTAATCCATCGTCCGGCGATGAAATACGACGCGCTGAGATGTCCGTTGCCACGCGAAAAAATCCGTAAGCGAGCGCCAGAACAATCTGCGCGCGGATTCGACGCCAGCCGTCCCTCGGCACCTGAAAATCACTCACCAGCCAAGCCGACGACGGTGCTGAGGCAGCGCCGAGTTTATTGATCACCCACTCCAGCTCGACCGGCGCAAAGCAATCGAGGAAAAGTTCGTCACCACCAAGTCATATGCACCAGTCGGAGCGGGCCATGTCCGCAGATCTGCCTCAATGAATTCCACCGCGGCTTTATCGTTCTGCTGCCGCCAGCGCTTTCGCGCTTGTTCGATCATTCTCGAACTCGAATCGATTACGGTGAACGCGCATCCCGGCCACGTCTTCACGCACGCCTCGAGCATCCGCCCTGGCCCTTCACCGACCAGCAAGGCTCGACGCGGTGGCGCTATTTCGCTCATCCATCGCGTGCGGCAATGCTGCAAAAGCTCACCGGCCAGCAACGCTTCCATCCAGCGATAATGGGGAGCCAGCCAATCAAAGCTCATGAAGAACCCTTGGACGCGATTCCTGTCGACACCACCAGAACCACGTGAGTAATCCGCCTATTACATAAGCCACAACGTCCCTCCAATCGCCCGTCGCCGGCATCAGTCGCGGACCAATCACCTCGCAGACGATCGACCAGACGGCGAGGTGGAGCGCGACCTCACCCAGATCAGGAAAACGATCGTGCGCGCGCAACCCGAGTCGGCGCTGCACCCACAACACCAGCGGCAGCGCGCACGGGATCAGCAACAGATCGTTGAACTGTCCGTGCAGGAGTTTCGAATGCAGGTGCGGCTTGAACCCCCAGCGATTCATCGCGTAAAGGCAGGAGCAGGCGAGGAACAACGGATCGCGCCAGTAGCCGAAACGATTCACAGGAGCGCGACGAGGATGAATCCGGAACCGATGGCGAGAACGATCTTTAGAATGACCAGCATGGCGGGACGTTACCGCGCCCGCCGGGAGGCACAAATCCATTCTTCAGCGAGAGAACCTCATCGCGCCTTCGACAAAAAAGACCGCCGCGCTCCACCAGCGGCGTGTTGACGCCCAAGGGCGGGCTCCTCAAATTGGCGCCCGAACTTTTCGGCACAACCAGACTCCATGACATCTTCACTCTTCGGCGTTCTCATCGCCGGTTCGTCGCTGCTGTTGCTGGCGAGCGGCTGCGGAACGCTCCATCCGCGATCACCTTTGCCGGCGGAACACGCCAGCCTCGCGACGCCCCGCGGCTACTCGAACATTCGCGACTGGGGCGATCATTACAGCCCCGTGCTGCAACAAAGCGTGGAAACAGCCTTGAAGGCCGAGGCCGCGCCGGACAATCCCTTAGGGCAGACGCCGATTCAGTATCTCGCGCTGTCGGGTGGCGGAATGAACGGCGCGTTCGGCGCCGGGTTTCTCTGCGGCTGGTCGGCGCAAGGTTCACGGCCGACGTTTGATTTCGTCACCGGCATCAGCGCGGGCGCGTTGCTCGCGCCGTTCGCCTATCTCGGCACCAACTACGATTCGGCACTGCGCGACATCTACGCGGACCTGAAGCCCAGTGATCTTTTCCAGCGCAAAGGTCTGCTGCGGATTCTCCGCGATGATTCCATCTTCGATACCGCACCGCTGCGCCGGATTCTCGAAAAGCATGTGACCACGAATTTCCTCGCCGCCGTGGCGCGCGAACATGCCTTGGGACGCCGCCTCTGGATCGGCACAGCGAATCTCGACGCACGACGCCCGGTGATTTGGGACATGGGCGCGATCGCCTCCAGCGGACGACCTGATGCACCCGAGCTTTTCCGGCGGGTGATGCTGGCGTCGTCGGCTGTGCCCGGGGCGTTTCCGCCGGTGTATTTCAGCGTGGAGGCAAACGGTAAAACCTACGACGAACTGCACGTCGACGGCGGCATCAGCCGGCAAGCCTTTGCCTACGGCCCGGTGCTGCACCTCGACGAGATTCGCCGTCAGCTCGACGAGCAACATCGCAAACGTCCCGCCGAGCTCTTCATCATTCGCAATGGCGACCTCGGCACGCACTACGCCGCCGTGAAACCGAAGGCGCTTCCCATCCTCCTCAATTCCCTGACCGCGCTCACGCATCACCAGGCCGAAGGCGATTTCTACCGCATGTATGTTTACGCCGGCCGCGACAGGTGTGATTACAATCTCACCGGCATTCCGGCGGCGTACCAGCATCAATCCACGAAACAATTCGACAGCGGCGAGATGAAACGACTTTTCTCGCTTGGCGAACAAATGGGCAACGTCGGCAATTGCTGGATTCATTCGCCGTGGGAGGATCTCAATTTCAAGCTGCCCGCCGGGTTCGCTGCGCCAGCCTCGTCTTCCGCGAAATGATCCGTTCGATTCAACAGCGTTGAAGCCATGAAAGGTCATCCCTCCTCCGAACGCGGCCGCCGCAAGTTGTCGTGGGCGCTGTTACTCCTCGCCCACTTCCTTTGCTGTTCCGCCGTCGCGCAAGTCAGCACGAATACCACCGACCCAGGTGTCACGCTGAAAATTCTCAATCGCGAGGTGATGCACTTTCGCGCGAATCTCGGCAGCTACTCGCCCGAGCAACGCGCCGCAGCCGCTGAAGTTCGCATCGCCAAAGCTGACCTAAATGCCACCGGAGCCCGGGCGGATTTCATCACTGGCGACGGCAATGTGGAGATCCGTGTGCGCGGCCAGGCGGTGTTCTTCATCCTGCCGAAGGACATCAACGAACTTGAAGGCGAGACTCTTGATTCGGTCGCACGACAAACCGTGGCGCGTCTTGATCTCGCCATCGCCGAGCTCGAAGAATTTCGCGATCGCCAGAGCCTTCTCGGCTCGTTGCTAAAGGGCGTTCTTGCCACGGCAGCGCTCCTCGCGTTCATCTGGTTCCTGGCGCGCAATCGCAGCTGGGCGGAGAACCGGCTCATTCGTCTGACCGCTGACAAGGCCGACCAAATCAAGTCCCACACCTTGCGCGTGGTCGGTCTGCAAAACCTCGTCGCTGTGCTGCGCGGCACGATGACAACCGTCTTCTGGGCCGCGACCTCCATCGCCACGTTCTGGTGGCTGGAAACCATGCTGCGACTGTTCCCGCAGACGCGGCCCTACGGTGAACAACTGGAGACGAGCTTCCTCAAAGCTCTCGCGAAGTTCGGCCAGAGCGCTGTTCACGCGCTACCCAATCTCGGAATCGTTTTCCTCGTCTTCATCCTGGCGCGCTTCGCGAGCACGGCAGTGCGCCGCTTCTTCGCCGCCGTTGCGCGCGGGAACATCCACTCCCGCTTCTTCGATCCCACTACCGCGCCGATCGCCCAGCGCCTCTCCGTGATCATGATCTGGATCACCGCGGTCATCGTCGCATTCCCCTACATTCCCGGCAGCCAGACGCCCGCCTTCCGCGGCATCAGCGTGCTGGCCGGCCTGATGATTTCACTCGGCTCGGGCAACCTCATTTCGCAACTCGTGGGCGGGCTAGTCATGGTTTACAACCGCACCTGCCGGCCGGGCGACTTCGTGCGCATCGGCGAATTCGAAGGCACCATCGCGTCCGTCGGGTTCTTCTCCTCGCGGCTCGTCACCGGTCGCAACGAGGAAATCGTGTTGCCGAACAGCCAGATTTCCAGCAGCGCGCTGATCAATTACACGCGGCTCAACGAAACGGAAGGCGTCCTCGTGCCGGCCACCGTCACGATCGGTTACAGCACACCCTGGCGCCAGGTTCACGCCATGCTCCTCGAAGCCGCGCGCCGGACCACCGGCACGAAAACCCGGCCCGAACCGGTCGTCCTGCAAAAGCAGCTCTCGGATTTCTACGTGGAATACGAACTCCGCGTCGCGCTGGAGAACCCTTCACAACGACAGGGCGTGCTCTCCCGGCTTCACGCCCACATCCAGGATGTCTTCAACGAATGCAGCGTGCAGATCATGTCGCCGCACTACGAAGCCGACCCCGCGCAACCTGTCGTCGTGCCGAAGACAAAGTGGCACGAACCGCCGGCATCGCCGACAGCCTCGTGATGCTCGCGCTCACCCGAGCGTGAACACGATCAGCCCACGATAAGCGTCCACCTTTTGCATTGCCGACCCGTTGCGCGATTTCTAGCCTGCGCCCGTGAAAGCCACTTCCTTCCGCCAACTCCTGCAGCTTGCCGCGCTCGTTTGCCTCACCGTCGCCCACGCCGTCTCCGCGGCCACGCCGGAACAAACCGCTAAGATCGTCAGCGCCGCCAATGCGTTCCTCGACACGCTGGATAACGCCCAGCGCGGCAAGGTGAGTTTCGCCTTTGACGACGCGGCGCAGCGCAAGCGTTGGTCGAATCTGCCGGTGAACATGGCGGAGCGACGCGGACTGCGCATGGGAGATTTGAAGCCGGGCCAGCGCGAAGCCGCCATGAAGTTGCTGGGCGCCACGCTGAGCAAGATGGGCTACGAGAAAGTCGTGAGCATCGTCGAGTCCGACGAGTTCTTGCGCAAACAAAGTCCAGCAGGCGCGCCGCCGTTTGGTCGCGATGAGTTCTTTCTTTCCTTCCTCGGCAAACCATCGGCCACCGAGCCGTGGCTGATTCAGTTCGGCGGACATCATCTCGCGCTGAACATCACCATCGCCGGTGAGCATGGCGTCCTGACGCCGAGTTTGATCGCGGTGCAACCGGCCAAGTTCACGCTCGACGGCAAGGATTATCGCCCGATGGGTCGCGAGACGGACAAGGCGCTGGAGCTTGTCAAAGCCCTCAGCGATGCGCAGCGCAAGCAGGCGATTCTCGGCGCGCAGATGCGTGATCTCGTGCTCGGCCCCGGTCACGACGGCGAGACGATTCAGCCCGAGGGCGTCAAGACCTCCACGTTCAACGATGCGCAGCGTAAGTTGCTGCTGGAACTCGTCGCCGAATGGTCCGGCATCATTAACGACGCAGCCGCAGCCTCGAAGTTGAATGAGATCAAGGCCAACCTCGGCGACACATGGTTCGCCTGGAGCGGACCGCTCGAAGCCGGCAAGGGTTACTTCCGCATTCAAGGACCGACCGTCATCATCGAGTACGCCCCGCAACGGTTGGGTGGTGACGTCACCATGCACATCCACTCGATGTATCGCGATCCGTCGAACGACTACGGCCGCAAGCACACCGGGAAATGAACGCGCGGCTGCTGGGCTGCCTGCTGTTCGCCACGGCCGTCACCGCGTCAGCGCATCGGCTGGATGAATACCTCCAGGCCACGCGAATCGCCGTGGCCACGAACCGCATCGAAATCTCAACTCGATCTC
>JADJPG010000032.1 GCA_016713365.1 Verrucomicrobiota bacterium
CTCGCGATCCATGATCGTGAAATCCTTCCGGAACCCGAGCAGCTCCGCGTGTCGGCGCAACATGCGCGCGCCGATGGAATGGAACGTCCCGCCCCAGAGCGCCTGAAGCTCATTACCGAGCAGGTCGGCCACGCGGCGCATCATTTCGCGCGCGGCTTTGTTCGTGAACGTGAGCAGGAGAATACGGTCCGCCGCGACGCCGTGTTCGAGCAGATACGCGACGCGATAGGTGAGCGTGCGGGTCTTGCCTGAGCCGGCGCCGGCGATGACGAGCGAGGGGCCGGGCGCGGCGGTGACTGCCGCGTGCTGCTGCTCGTTGAGTTCCTTCGCGTAGTCGATCTGGAGTTCGACCGGCGAATGGAACGGTTGCAGCACGTAGTCGCGAGACATGGCGGAAGATTAGAGGGCCCCGCTGCGAGCCGGAAGAAAAATGCGGCCGGTGATTGATGCAAGCGGGCGCAACTTTCGTCCATGTTTGTGGTTGGAAAACGGGATCCCGGGTCGTAGTTTCGCGAGCAATCCGCCTCGCTCGATTTGGGAAAGGCTATTGCTCACAAGGATCATGGTGAACGAACAGACGAAGAAATTGGGGACGACGTTTGCGCGACTGCTGCGGCTCGGCGCGAGTGCGCGTTCGTGGTGGCTGGCGCTGGCGTGGTTGATGTCCGTCGCGGCGGGCGGGGCCGCGGGCTTTCGCCCCGTTGACCTCGCTCCGGTGATGGCAGAGGCAGGCATGCGGTCCAACGCCGTGACGAGTTGGTCAATGCTTCCACGAGGGGCGAAGGAATTCGGCGGTGTGCCGTTCAAGGTGGATGGCTTGCTCGCTGTGACGGGAATGGAGGACGTGCGCCGGGGCGATGTATCCGGTGCGGATTGCGCGGATCCCGATCGACTCGAAGGCGGTGAAGATCCATCTGCTCCACGGTGTGGACGGCGATGACAAGGATGGCGTGCCTTACGCGAATTTGATTTTCCACTTTGCGAATGGCGAACGCCGGACGAACCGGTTGGCGCATGGTGTGCAGGCGCGGAGCGTGATGCGTGGGCGCAAGGTGACCTCGGAGACGGTTCTCGATTCCAACTCGCGCCTCGCGTGGTCTTCGGCGGGCGGCGACGAATCGGAACGGAGTCCGGGCGGCGTGCGGTTGTATCGGACGTCGATTCGCAATCCGGTTCCCGAGGAAAAGTTGGCCGGGCTCGAAGTCGTGTCGTTATTCAGTCAAGGAACGCCATTCATCGCTGCGGTCACCGTGGCGGAAACGGACAGCCCGGACGACGGGCACAATGTTGATCCGGTGGCGCGGCGCGTGGTGAAGAAATCCCTCGAACATCCGGACGCGGTGTATCACGACGAGTTGTTGGTGCGCGCGTTGGACAAGGTGACAGGCAAGTCTTCCACCGCGGCGCGCGCGGCGCTGACGATTCGCGATGACGAGGGAGCGCTGTTCTTTGGTGAGGCGCTGGCGGATTCGGGCGGCGTGATTCGTCTGCCGTTCCCGCCGCAGCACACGGTGGGATTCAGCGTTCTGGTGCGGGCGCCGGGGAGAGTTCCGGTGTTGCTCGAAGGTGGAAAGTCTGCGAGCGGTGATTTTCGACGTGAGTTCGAAGCGACGTTGGAACGCGGAATGAAGATTGGAGGCGTGGTAAACGACTCCGCCGGGAAGCCGATTGGCAATGCGGAGGTGCTGATTCATCAGGTGACGGCCAGCGGGCCCAAGGATTTCGTGCGGATGGACTATGAGGTGGTGAAAACGGGGGGCGACGGGAAGTGGACTTCGGAGGCCGTCCCAACGGGCGCGAGTAACCTCGTCTTCGAGGTGAGCCATCCTGAATTTCGTGGCGCGGTGTTTGCGCAGGGAACGAGCGAGGCGAACGGGGTGCTCGCGATTTCCACGCCGGATTTGCTCGGCGGTCGCGCGGTGATGTCGCTGGAGAACGCACTTCGCATCGAGGGAACGATCCTGAGTCAAACGGGTGGCGCGGTGGCGAATGCGGGGGTGACGATTCTTGATCCTGCACGACCGGATTTGCGGCAGACAATCGCGACGGATGCGGCGGGCAAGTTTTCGTTCGTGGTGCCGCAGCCGGGGGAGATTTCGCTGATGATTCAGGCGAGTGGTTTCAAGGCGAAGCTGCAGCAGTTGAACGTGGAGCCGGAGGTGAGGTCGATGCAAGTGCGGCTGGCGAAGGCGGAGCCCTTCCTCGGCCGCGTGGTGGACCAGAATCAAGCTCCGGTGCCAGGGGCGCGGGTGCGGCTGGATTCGTGGAATGGGAGCAAGGTGTTGCAATGGCAGACCGTCGCAGATGAGCAGGGCAAGTTCACCTGGGATTCCGCGCCGGATGGCAACCTGATGCTTTCCGTGTCGGCGACGAATCACAGCTCGACGCGAATGTCGTTCAGCGGTGGCTCGGGCGAGCGACCATTCATGATCCGAAAACTTTCGCGAGTGGTCGGTCGGGTGATTGACGCGGAAACACAGAAGCCGATCGATGACTTCATGGTGATTCGCGGGAGGGCTTACAACGAGGGCGAGCCGATGCGGTGGGAACGTTATGACTCGACGCGCGGACGGCGTGGCGAGTATTCGGCGCGACTGACGGACTACGGATCGAACGTGCGGTTGCAGTTAATGGTTGAGGCGGTGGGTTACATGCCGGCGGTGTCCGCTGAATTCAAGGCAGCAGGTGTTTACACGAATGATTTCGTGCTGCGGAAGGCTCGTGGCATCAGCGGCGTGGTGCAGCTGGCGGATGGAACTCCGGTGTCGAACGCGACGGTGGCGCTGCTGGAGCCGGGTGATGAGGCCTACATGGAGAAGCCAGGTGAATTGCGTCGCGTGAGTTCCGGGGGCGATTTCCAGCGCTCGAATGCGCGCGGGCAGTTTCAGTTCATGCCGAAGCTGAATCCGCACATGGTGCTGGTGTCGCATGCGCTCGGCTTCGCGGAGTTGCGTGCGAGCAACGTGATGGCGTCGGGGACGATTGTGTTGCAGCCGTGGGGCCGGATCGCCGGCAAGGTGCGGGTGGGTCCAGGCTCACAGGCGGGCAAAGCGGTTTCGATCCAGAGCACGGACTGGGAATACGGCTTTGAGGGGCGGTCGAGTCCGCCGTTGTCGCTCGCGCTCAAGGTGGAGACGGACGCGGACGGAAATTTCCAGGTGGATCGCGTTCCGCCGGGCGAGCGCAAGGCGTCACTGCAGATTCGCGTGAATGATCGGAGTTCCGGTCGCGGCGCGTCGTCGACGCACGGGGTGCCGGTTTTGGTGAAGCCGGGCGCGACCACCGAGGTGCAGATCGGTGGCACTGGGCGCTCAGTCATCGGGCGCATGACGGTGGCGGGTGGCGACCCGGGCGATGTGGATTGGAAGCGGGATGTCCACACCATGTATACGATTCTGACCGCGCCGCCGAACCTTCAGGGCGTGGTCATGACGCCGAACATGACGGAGGAGGATCGTCAGCGCGCATATCGGGAATTCAACGAACGCCAGCGTGCGTATTGGATGACGGAGGAAGGCCGGGCCATCAAGCGCAAGCAACGGAACTACACGCTGCTGTTCGAGACGAACGGGACATTCCGCGTGGACAATGTGGAGCCGGGCGAATACCAGCTGTACATCTCACTGACGAACCCGGACCGGCCGGACAATTACTACGAGCACATCGGGTCTGTGAACCGGAACGTCACGATTCCGGCGGCGAAGGCGGGCGAAGGGAATACCCCGTTCGATGTCGGTCCGACGGCGGTGCAGGTGCGCGGCATTCAACGCACGGGTCGCAAGGCGCCGACGTTTGAAGTGAAGGCGTACGATGGGAAGACGCTGAAGCTGGAGGATTTCAAGGGCAAGTTTGTGTTCCTCGACTTCTGGGCGACGTGGGCGGGAGCGCGCAATCTCGATGCGCAGATGCTGAAGGCCGTGCATGACACGTATGCAAAGGATAACCGGCTGGTGATGATCGGGATGAACTTCGATTCCGAGGCGTCCATCGGCGAGAAGTATGCGAAGGAGAATGGCTTCAAATGGACGCAGTCCTTCGCCGGACCATGGGGCCAGGGCGCACTGTATCAGAGCTATGGTCTCGAGGGATTGCCGGACAACGTGCTGATTGATCCGGAGGGAAAAGTTGCGGCGCGCAATCTGCGCGGCTCGAACATCCGCAATACGATTCGCAACCGGCTTGGCAATCCGAGAACCGCGCCGGCGGCAGCGCAGCCATAGGGTTCGCTGAATCAACCTTTCAGGATCACGCGGACCGCGGTCACGAGCGCGTTGACGCGGGTTTCGAGCGGAAAATCCGAGGGCGCTTCCAGTGTGTAGGAATGTCGCGTCTTGTGGCTGAGCAGCCAGAAGGCTTCGGGCCATTGCGGGCGTAAACGGGGATCGGTCACCGGTCGGACAATGCCGCCGCTGGCGGGACGACCTTCGATCTCCGGCGAGAGATCGATGGGGCAAACGGTGGCGACGCGGCGGATCATTTCCTCCGCATGGGACGGGCGATTGTCGGGATTGAGTTCGTAGAGGTAGAAGCCAACCGATTCCCAGTCCTCGTGCAGGCAGATGGCGACGTCGAAATCCGGCTGGCGCTGGAGCCAATCGACATGCGCGCGAGTTTCTTCGGCTTCGAGGTGGAGGTATTGGCGATTCAGATCAAAGCCTTGCGCGTTCTCGCGGCGATTGGCGGAAAAGCCCGTGGGATTCAGGCAAGGACAGAGCCAGAGATCGACGTCCTCCGGCCAGGTGTTCTCCTGAACGAGCGCGCGCACGGCAAGCGGCCCGGCGGGTTCGTCACCGTGAATCCCTGTGGAGAGGTAGATGCGGCGGCGCGGTTGGCGGCGGGCGAGGCGGAACGCGGGAAGCTCAAGCGGCGCCGCGGCGGGAATCGCATCGGGACTCCAACCGAACGCCGTGGCGCGTTCGCGGATGTCGCGCAGGACGGAGGCGATCTCAATCCGTTCGCCGTGGTAGCCACCGAGGTTCTTGCCGAGCTTCTGCATGATTCTTCAAAGCACAGAAGCCCGGCGGTGGCAAGCCGCGCGAAGGATTACGGCGCGGCGGGCGTGACTTCGCGGAAGCGATAGAAGCGCTGCGATTCCGCGCCGGGATTCACATCGAGGAACTCTTCGAGATCCTCGGTCTCGCCCACTTCCTCCCACACGACAAAATCGCTGGAGGCTTCGACAGCCCAAATCACTGGCGCGGTCGCAGGTTCAGCGGGAGCGGCCGGGAGCACGGGCAGGGGGACGATTCGATAGCGCCCCGGGAAGCGCAGTCGCCGGGCGCGTTCGAAGCGATCGATCGGGCCAGTCGGCGGCGCGTCTTCGCGGATGGTCGCGCCGGCGGAGGTGACGAGGGAACCGGAGCTGCCCAGAACATACGGCGGCGGAAACACGGTCGGGTCGGGCGATTGCAGGGTGACGACCACGCTTTCGTCAGGCTCCGTTTCCTGGTCGAGGTAGGGAATGATCACGATGTTGGCGAAGCGCGCGCCGGGGGCGAAATTCACGAAGCCCGGAAGCGCGACGTAGTCGAGACCGTTGCTGGCGGTGCCGCTCAGGCGATAAGGCACGGTCAAGGCTTCGGCGACGTTGCCGAGGCGTTCCACTTGAAAGGAGGCGTGCGGGCTGATGGCGTTCTGTTCGATGGCGCGTCCGTCCAGCGTCTTGATGCGGACGACCGGGGTGAACGCTGGCAGGGCAAGGTCGCGTATGACGAGGGTCGCCATTGAATTGGTGTAGAGCAGGTAGCTCGAAGGATCCGGCACCGGCACCGGCGACGGGCGCAGTTGAATCTGAATGTACTCGCTGATCTCGGAGATGAGATCGTTGATGGGTCGGATGACGATTTCCGTGCTCTGGGCGCCGGCCGGGATGACCGCGACGCCGAGCGATGGGATGGCTTCGAAGTCGAAGCCGTTGATCGCCTGAACCGGAGTCGGGAAGCGCAGGGGAATGTCGCGGGGCCGTGAAGTGAGGGCGTAACTGACCACGAGGGGAAGGTTCGTTGGGCCGTCGCGCGTGATGGTGAAGACGCCGGGATTCGGCGCGGCGAGGCCGGGCACGGTTTCCTCGGCGTCGGCGTCTGTGGTGGTGATGGAAACGATGGCAAAGGGAGTGGGTTCGGTGTCGTTGTCGAGAATGACCGCGGTGGCGGCGTTGTTGGTCGTGAGGTCGTAGTCGAAGTAGCGCGGGGGCAGCGCATACGGATCAAACGGCGGCGTGTAGAATCCGCCTTCGGTGAACTGCACGATTCCTTCGAAGGTTCGTTCGGTGAACACGAACGGATACGACAGCGTGAGCGTGAGCGTTTCCGTGCCTTCATTCAGGGCGTCGTCCACGGGCTGCACCACCACTTCGACACGAGTAACGCCGGTGGGGAAGTATGCGTAACCATAATCAGTCGGACCGACTGGCCAGTACATCGGCCAGTTCGTGGCGCTGTAGGTCGAGGGAAACTCGAAGTCAAATCCGGGCCCGGGCGAGCTCAGGCGATACACGACATACTGCGGAGTCGGCATGGGAGCGTCGACCGTGATCGCGAAGACGGCGGCGTTCGGCGAGCTATCGGTGAAGCCCTCGGCCGCTTCCGAGTCGACGGCGACCACGGACATCTTTGGGTAGATCGGCGGAATGTTCGTCACGACGGATTGCACGGAAGCGGAGGTTGTTGACTGGCCGGTGCTGCTCCAAGCCCGGGCGCGAAAGACGTGCAGTCCGGCGCGGACATTGGTCAGCGTGATCGAGAAATCAAACGGCGTTCCGGGAGCAGGAGTGGAGGAATGTGAGACGACGTTCGATGCGATGACGGTGGAACCATCCGTGACGGCGAAGCGGGTGATGTAACCACTGGCATCCTCGGCGTGAAATGAAACGTGAATCGTGCCGGGTGCGGGCTGGCTGCTGCCGGTGATTGGCGAAGTAATGGTCACGACCGGTGGCGGAGGGACGTCTTCGGAAATGAGGGTGACGGTGGCATTCGTGACGAAGCCGAGGGCATAGGCATCCGCTGGCGGCGTGGCATCGCCGGCGTTGGGGTGGGCGACGAGTTGAATCGTGATGGTCTCGGCGGATTCCACGAGCGTGTCGTTAATGTTCGCGATGCGAACCTCGGCGAAGCTTGTTCCGGACGGGATCGCGATCGAGCCGACGGGAACGACGTAGTCCTCACCCGGCGTCGCGGATCCGGCGAGCGTGTATTGGACGTTGAGCGCGACGTTGAGGTTTCCTTCGCGAGTGATTCGGAACGCCACGGCGTTGCTGGCCGATTCCAGGACCTGGGAGATGACTGGCGCAACACTGACGACGGCCCGCGGCGGGAGGTTCGGATTCTCGTTGTCGAGAATGTCGATCTCGGCGCGATCGTCGCCGCTAATGGAATAGGGAACTGGCGCGCCGCTGCCGGTTTCGTCCTCCAGATCGAGTCGGACCGTTTCGGTGCTTTCGGTGAACGCGTCATCACGAATATTCACCGGGATATTGAGAGTGGCGCTTCCGGCCGGAATGGTGACGAAGCTGCCGATGGTGCTGGCGAAGGTGTAGTCAACGCCTTGGATCGCCGTTCCGCCCACCTTCACCCAGACCGTGAGCGGGCCAGTGATGGGGCCGGTGCGAGTGATGCGAATGCTGCCGGGATTGGCCGGCGCACTGGCGACGGTTTCCGCGGCGGCATCGTCCGTGGCCGTGATGCTGACGACGGTCTGCGCGGTGGCCGCGAAGTTTACGGCTCCCACCAGCAATGAGAGCGCGAAGAGAGAATTGGTTTTCATAAGCGGAATCGAACCCGTGTCTTTTGGTTTCCGAGCGACTTAGCAACGGCGGTGCCACAGGCGATTCACGTGTGATGATTCATTTTTTGCTGTGCGCATGACAACTTGTTCATGTCACCGAAGGTCCGAAATTGGAACAGGTGTTCCGGTTTCGGAATGGAGATGTTCCGCGAACGGAACGTTCGAGGATCTTCTCGTGGCCGGGGAGCAGTGCAGGATGAAGTTACGGCGCGAGCGTGACGCGTCCGCTCTGGTTGGTGCCGAGGAAGAAGCCGAAACCTTCGTCCAGCGATTGAAGCAGGACGCCGCTGAACGATGCGGACTTGCCGGTGCCAGAGTGTCGGAGACTGCCACTGAATCGGCCGTCCTTTGAGCTCAGGGTCAGCTTGGTCACGTTGCCCGCAGCCAGCGTGACTTTATGCGATGCACCGATGACGAAGGTGTTGCTCAGGCTCGCTGGCAGATTTCCACCGGTCGCCAGAACTGTGCCGTTCGTCCACGACAGAATGTTCGTGCCTTTGCCCGGAGGCAGGTAACGCGATCCGGTGACTGACAGTTCGTTGGTGAATCCCGGTCGATAAATCGTTCCGGAGGTCTGCGTGGGTTTGATCCAGGAAACCAACCCGGACGGGGCCGAGTCGGGGTTGTTGGTGAAGCTAAGCCAGCCGATCGCGGAACCGGTCTTCTTGTAAAGCGACAGGTAGAACGGCCACAGAGCGGCAGCGTTCACGACGGACGATTGCGACAGCTTCGTTCCGTCCGACAAGGCGCCGGTAAGTTTCAGTTTGCCGGCGGCATCCACGCTGACGACGCCATAGCCATCGCCGCCGGGCAGCGAGAGGTCATCCTCCGTTCCGGGGAACACCATCGTGTAGCGGCCGGCGGTGGGGGCGGGATTGGTGCGGGCATGGAAGTCGAGTGGTGTGCCGAAGAGTGGGGCGGTCCAGTTGCCATCGGTCAATCGCCCGTGGAGTGCGCGCGGTGGTTGCTGATGATCAAAGGCGAACTCCACGGTGAGAGTCGGGAGGCCGCGGCGAAGCAGCGAGTTGGTCACGTTTCGTTGCGAATTGAACGCGCCGGAGAGCCGGATGGTTTGTCCACCAAGTTGCAACGTGCCCGAGTAGGCGCCTGAATCGGTGACTTTGATGAGGAATGCGCCGGAGCTTTGCTGACGGACCTCGTTGGTTTCGTAGAAGAGTCCGTGGTAGGTGCCGCGGACGTTTCCGAGCGCCACCGGGTTGGTGACGGTGAGGCTGCTGTCGACCAGCGTAAACGAATAGTGATCATCGCTGCCGCCGCTCAACGTGATGGGGTATTCACCGGCTGGACTGGCGGCATTGGCGGAGGTGTCCGCCATGGGTGGTTCGCCCAGATCCGCCGCGTTATCGGTGCCAGCGAATCCTGAATAGGTAATCGTGAACGGCGGATTCTCTGCCCCTCGAATTCTCGTTTGCGAATCTGCGGTTGCGGTGAGGCTGGCTTTCGCGATGGTGAGAACGAAAGTGTTTGTCGCGAAGAGTTCGGGTGACTGGTTATCGCCGGCGATGAGTGTGATCGGGAATTCGCCGACGCTCGCTGGAGTCCCGGAGAATGTTCGTGTCTCGGATTGGAAGGTGATTCCGGACGGAAAGCCGGTTGCGCTGAAGCGGATCGAGTCGCCGTCGAAATCGACAAAGACGTTTGTCGCAAAAGTGAAGGTAAACGCCGTGCCATACACGCCAGCTTGATTGGTTATGGCGTTAATGATGAAGGGCGGGTCATTGACGGCGCCGTTGTCGAGCAAGATGGCCGCATGGTCCGCTTCGCCGGTGGGGTCAGAGTCGAGACCAGGATCCACGCCGCTGTTTCCGAGGTCTTCAATGCGAACGAAGAGCGGGAGAAAGGCCGGGTATCCGGTGGGCGGCGTGTAGACGATGTTGGATGACGCGATGGCCGCGTTGAGATTTGCGACGCTGCCCCAGAGATGAAGTTCGTGGGCGGCGGCATTGGAGACGATTACGCCACCGACGTTGGTCGCTGTGAGCAGGCTGCCCGGGTCCGAGGCGATGAGGAAAACGTGAACCGCATTGGTGCCGGCATCCGGGTCCGTGAATGTGATTTCGTTGAGAGCCTGCGCCACGCCGCCGGTCACAGTGAGGCTCAAGGGAACAATGAGGGCGGGTGGGTCGTTGATGGCGTGGACGGTGATGGTCACGGTGGCGATGCCGGAGGTCTGCATGCCGTCCGTGGCGACATAGGTGAAGGAATCGACTCCCGCGAAATTCGTGGTGGGCTGATATTGGAAAGTACCGTCGGCCTCGAAGGTCAGTGATCCGTGCGCGACGTTGGTGACGAGTTGGGCGACGAGAGTGTTGGTGCCGATCTGCGAATCGTTGACGAGCACGCTCGTGCCGGTGAGCGCTTGATCTTCGTTCACCGAATACGAGTCGGATTGGCACCAGGGTTGGAGGCGTTGATGGAGACGCCGCTGAGCGGCATCGGGCTGCCGACTTGCGCTTCGATGGCGTTGCCGGCGAGATCGACGATGGTGCCGTTGTTGAGGTTCAAACTGTCGAGGACCGAGATGCCATCGAGATCGAGGTCGCCGCTTTGGATCGTGTAACGGAAAACGATGACGTTCGAGCCGGCGCCGGAATGGTAGTCGGCGAAGCGGGTGGTTGAACCAATCGTCAGCTGCACTCGTGGGGTGCCGGAGTTGGTGACCGACTCGTCAAACTCCAGCGTGAAATCGAGTTGCTGTCCGAAACCGTAAAGGCCGTCCGACGGCGGAATGGCATTCGTCAACGAAGGGATTACTCCGTCGACAATTAGGATCGGCAGGGCGCTCGTGTGGAGTAGCGACAGATTCAAATCGTAGGTCAGGGCATCTCGAACGGTGGCGCCATTGAGGTGAAGCACATCGCCGATGTAGGCGGTATTTGTCGGTGAGTAATCGCCAGCCTGTATCGTGTGGGTGAAGTGGAGTGCTTGATAGAAATTCGAGACGTAGGTCGCGTGGACGAGACCGGATTCGAGAAAGAGTTCCATCGTTGGTACGCCGAGATTGGTATCCACCGTCACCGGTTTGCTTACTGAAACGGCGAGGTGGAGAACCACCCCGATTCCTTGCGGGCCGGACGGCGGATCGAAGAGCATGCCGTATGACAGTCTCGGCGGCGCGGCGTCGACGAGGATTCCCGATGTGGAACCAAACGACGGCAACGCGTTGGTGATGGTATTGGCCGCGCGATCGTAAATCGGGCTGCCATTGAAATCCAACGTCGGGCTCAGTGTGATTCCCTCCGTCGCCCAATCGCCCGACTGGAGTGTGTAGGCAAAGTGCAGACGATTGCTTTGGTAACCGCTCACGAAGTCAGCGAAGACATTTCCAGACGCGAGAGTCAGGGTGAGTCGTGGCAGGACGGAGTTGGTGTCGAGATAAAGCGTCTCGGAGGCTTCGAGCACGAAGTTCAGAGTGTCGCCGATCTTATACAGGCCGTTGGTGGGCAGAATCACGTTTGTCCATGTGGGACGAATGCCGTCGATGATGAAGGTGTCGCCACCCGCGATGGAGTTGCTTGATCCTGGCGGCGGTAGCGTGAGGTCGGCTGGGAAACCTCCGAGACCTCTGATGAAAGAATCGTCACTGGCGACGAGCGCGTTGGTGCCGTCGTAGTCAAGCAAGGCAGCGACGTCTCCCTCCCGGATTGTGTATTCGAACAAGGCGAAGTTGGTGTTTTGGAACAAGAGTGGCGCCGTCGCGGTGCCGGAGTCCAGGCGCAGGCGGACGTATGGATTGGTTCCGTCGTAGCCTGCGACGACGACCTGATTGAACTGAACTTCGATAGTAATGCTGGAGCCAATGCCGTAGTGATTTCCGGCGTTCATGCCGCGAACGAAGGTCACGAATGGCTGCGAGGCGACGAGGATGTTCGTGGTGGAACTGATGGACGGCAGATTGGTCGCGGCGACGTTGTTCGCAATATCGGTGAGGACGGTGCCGTTGAGGTCGAGTGTGGGGTTTACAACAATTCCGAGCGGCGCCAGATCATTGGATTGAACCGTGTAGCGGAAGATCAGTTGGTGAAATCCGTTTCCGCTGAAGAATGTCGCAAACGTCTCGTTCGTGCCGATAGTGAGCCTCAGTCTGGGTCCGCTGCTGTTGGTTGCGAAGTAGATTGGTTCCGGCGCTGCGAGGACGAACTCGAGAACATCACCTGGATGATAGGCTCCGTTGGTGGGAAGGCTGAGGCTGTTCCACGTGGGCGAAACGCCGTCGATGGTCCAGATGGCCGAGCCTGCGAGTGAATTGCTCGAACCCGGCGGAGGCAGGGTAAGGATGGCGTTATCGCTGAGGAGACTCCGGATGAATGCGCCGTTACCCGCGGTTAGCGCGTTGGTGCCGTCATACTCGACGGCCGCCGCGGTGTCACCTTCGCGTACGGTGTAAACGAAGAATGCCACGTTGGAGTTTTGTGCGAAGAGCGGCGCGTTGACCGTTCCGCCGTCAAGAACCAGGCGCACAGAGGGATTGGTGCCGTCGTAGGCGGCGATGACGGTTTGATCGAAGTAGACGTGGAAAATGAGATTGGAGCCGACGCCGTAGATGCCATCCGGATCCAGCGCCTCGACTCGGGTGACGCGAGGCAGGCTGTTCGTGATTTCGATGGTGAAGAAATCGGCATCGCGCTGGAAACTGCAGCAGTGATCGGAAGTGTCCTCCGCGATCATTTGTGCCAGATCTTCGCCGACGAGAAATGGTGACGGCGAGTAGGTGACCACGGAGAGAGCATTGCTGATGGCGCTCGGCGTGCCGGTGAAGATGAGGAGTGTGTCATTGCTCCCGTCTCCCGCGGTGAACACGAGGTCGTTGGTGGTTGCCAGGGTGAAGGTTCCGCGCGGCGAATCGTTGATGTCGTTCGTGAGCCCCGAGTTGAACTCCGTGAAATCCCGGTAACCGGTCTTCAGAGTCACGCGAATGCGGTTCGTTCCGGCGTCGGGGTCAATGACTCCAAAGGCGTTCGTGAGCGAGAGTGGCGCAATGATACTCGTGGTGGGCGAGTTGGTGGGAACGAGATTGGTGAGCGGCAAATTCTGATGATGAGCGATGCGGACGAGGTTGGTTGTCGACACACCGGCGTTGTCAGTCGAGATCCAGATCAACGCATCGAATCCGGTGGAATCGGTCGCCGGCGAGTAGAGCACCGTAGCGAGCGTGGCGTTGATCTGAGCCGTCGATCCAGTGACGACGAGGCTTGCGACATTCGTGGCGGTGGAAGAGGTCCATGCCCCGCCGCTGAGGTCGAGCGTGAGCGATCCGTTCGTTACGCTCAGTGCAGCGGAAACGATCGTTCCGTCCACGCTCGTTACGCTGAGCCCGGTGAGCGGAATGGATTCGTTCGGACGGGTCAGATAGGTGGCGGGGGAGAATTTTTGGATTCGACCTGGGACATACTCGCTGGCGTAGACGTTTCCGTCGGGATCCGTGGCGAGGCGAGGTGCGCTGAAGAATTCTCCGGGCTCCATCCCTAAACTTCCCCACGAGGCAAGAAGGCGTCCAGCGGCGTCGAGGCGATGAATTCTACTTTTCGCGACTTCTGACACAAAAATCGTTCCGCTGGAATCGACCGCCAAACCACTTGGCAGGTCGAACAATCCGTTGGTGGACCCGGGGAGGCCGAGGGACGGGCGCGGTGTACCGTTGGTTTCGAAGACTTGGATGAGCCCGAGGTAGTATTCGCTGACGAGGACGTTGCCGTCCGGACTCACAGCCAGAGCCTGGGGATAGTGAAAGGAAGAGTGGACGGTGCCGTTTGAACCCCAGGCGGCGATGAATGTGCCGTTGGTGGTGAACTTCTTCACGCGGCTGGCAATGTAGTCGAGCATGTAGAGTTGATTCGCGTTGTCAAAGGCAAGTCCGCCAATCCCCATAATCTGGTGAATGTTGGTTCCAGACTCGCCCCACTCTTCTTGAAACACCCCGTTCGTTCCGTAAATCAGCACGCGCTGGCGCTCGCTGTCTCCGACGTAGACCCGCGATTGGCTGTCGACGGCGATGGAGTAGACCGCCGAAAGCTGACCTGTGTTGGTGCCGGGAGTGCCAAACGTTGCGATATATTCTCCGCGGGCGCTGAACCGGTTGATGACCTTCTGTCGATGATCCACCGCGTAGAGATTCCCCAACGCATCCGTGGCGATGGACCCAGGCGCGCGGAATCTTCCCTCGTTCGTGCCAAACCCGATGATGGTGCTGACATTGTTTGTGTATGCGTGTGCCGGCACCGTTTGAAGCGGAGGATCCACCACGGGAGTCACGTCAATCGGCACCATGACGGTGGTGCTCTCCGGCGGCCCATTGCTGAAGCCGAGGTCGTTTACCACCAGGACGAGCGCGACAAAATTTGTGGAATTGGTGGCCGTGAGGAATGTCACCGCGGCGCTGCCCAGATAGAAATTAAGATCTGCCATTGATCCCGTGAGTGAGATCGAACTGCTGTTCGTCTGCGCGAAGGTGACACCGCTCGCGGGAATGGCTGTGAGCCTCCCGCTGCTCACCGTAATCGACAGCTGAATCGCGTTGGTTCCCGCATCAGTGTCGTCAACGAGAACGTCGACAATCGGCAGGCTGACATCCTCGATCGCGACATAGTTGGTCGGAGCGGTGATCGTGGGAGGAGTATTGGTGGCCGCGGCTGATGCTGGCGTCACGCTCATCAACAGCGACAGGTAACACGCGAGGACTGCTGCGATTCCACCTCGCCCGGCCAAGTTGAATGGCTCGCCGCGGGACGCGCGAACGGCGCTCGACTCCGACTGGATCTGTTCCATAAGCATTCCCTGACTGCTTTGAATAGCGGGAACGCCGGTTTCCAAAGCGGTCTCATTCATTCCCTCCTTAACGGAATCCGGTGGGGATTGATTAGAGGCCCTCTTTACCAGTTCACGGGAATCATATCGGAACTGGCTCCTGAAACCGGGTCACGCCTATGTGCCGTGGCAAACGCTTGCGCCGGCCGTTTTCGCCTTTTCAGTGAGTTCGAATCATTCTTTGGAGGTGAGCGCGGCGTTGCGGACCGCGCGGCACTGGCCGGACGCAACCTCGATCAGGTAGATGCGAGCCCCGGTAGTGCTTCCGGTGTTGAGTTCCTTTTCTGAAGGCGACACGTGGCAGATCAACTTGCCGTCGGCGAACGCGAGTTGTGCGAATGCGTAGGGGTAGCGACCGACGGCGATTGAGCTCGAGAGGCGGATCGTTTCGAGCAGAGCGCCTTGTGCGTTGAATTGCTTGAGTGTGTTGGCGGTCTGGCGGACCTCGTCGGCCTGCAATCCGTAGAGCATTTGGTTTGTGGCGTCGCAGGCGAGGGCGATCAGGCCGTCGTCTTTCAGCCACGGCAGCGTTTTCCATTCGCCGGTCTTGGGATTGTAGGAGTGACCTTGGGAACGCGCGGCGATGAGAAGCAGTTCGCGTTGCGTGTCGAAGGCGATCGCGGCAGGCCAGCTGGGTTTGGGCGCGCCCGGGTTCGGCTTCAATTCCACGAAGTGTCCGGTGTTCGGAACGATCAATCCCACGTCGTGTGTAGTGATGCCATAGTACACGGGGCCGTTCGGATTCACGGCAACGTGCGTGAGCGGATAAATGCTGGGCAGCGCGACGGGCAGGGCGGACTGCGCGCGCGGTCCGCGTCCGTTGAACTCTGCGATCGACGGGCGCCATTGGGAGCCGCTGCGCGCGAGTTGTACGGCGGTGAAGGTGGGGACCGTTTCCGGATCGACGAGGTCAGCTTCGAGCGTCGTCGTTCCGAGGACGGCACTGGCACTGCCAGGTTGAGTCGCGGTGCGCTCGATGTTCTCGGCGGGCGGCGTCTTCCACCATGTGAGCTTCTGCTGAACAGCGGGGACGACCATCGCCATTCCCAAGGTCAAGGCGCCGGCGAGCAGCAACACGCCGAAGCTCGCGAGCGTGGTGATCCGCAGCAGACGCGAGCGCGTGCCGATGCAGGCGTAGAAGAACGTCGCAAACGGTCCGAGCAACAGAAGCGTGACGAGTATGACGGCGGCCTTGATTCCGCGTGAGTGATGCTTCGAAGTGGCGACGTCCACCAGACCCCAGATGGGCTGGACGAACAAGAGAAAGAACAGGCAGCACCCGCCGATAAGGAAGGCAGCCAACGCGAGCAATCCGAGAATCGTTTCCATGAATTTGCTCAAACTAAGTCGGCAGATTTATAACCGCGTATGAGCCCGCTTCGGCTCGGCTGGCGCACTTCCGTCCGGAGCGCCGATCTCCGAATCGGCGCGTTCCTGGGAATTCACCGATACTGCCGAAGGAAACAATGGTGGATCAATACGCTGTTCTCCCGCTTACACGAGTCGCGCGGAATCCGAGTTCTGCGCTCCGGCCGTCCACGTATTTTGGGACGGCGTACGGCCTATGACCGTCCGCGCAAACGCGCAATAAAACTTCTTGCGATGCCTTGCGCCGGGCGGGATAAACCCATCCATGAAATACTCCACCTGCTCGAAACATCTCCTTTCCCTTGGCGCCACGTTGTTGCTCCTGACCTCCGCAACAGTCGAGGCGGCTGAGAATCCGTTTCTCGGCCGTTGGGCATTGACGATTCCCGGCGGTGGCGCCGGCTGGCTCGGCGTGGTGGAGCAGGGCGGGAAACTGAAAGGCAGCATCCTCTGGGGCGGCGGCAGTGTGGTGCCGGTGACAACCACCAAGGTCGAAGGCGACACGCTCATCGTCACGCGTGTGAATGAATCCAACTCGGTCGATCCCGGCGGCAAGGTAACGGTGAAGAAAACCACCGAGACCATTACGGCGAAGGTTTCGGGCGATGACTTGAAGCTCACCACGTCGACCGTGGACAACGAAGGCAAACCCCGCGGGCGCACCGCTGAGTTTGTCGGCAAACGCATTCCGCCTCTGCCGGCCGCGCCGGATTTGGCGAAGGTGAAATTCGGCGCGCCGATCGCGATCTTCAACGGCAAGGATCTCTCGGGCTGGAAGACGATGGGCAAGGCGCCGAATGGTTGGAAGGTGGCGGACGGCATCTTGCTCAATGATACCCATCAGGAATCCGGCAAGCATGTGACCCACGCGAATCTGCGCACGGAGAAAGAATTCGAAGACTTCAATCTCACCCTAGAGTTTCGCGTGCCGAAGAATGGCAATAGCGGCGTCTACCTGCGCGGCATCTACGAGATTCAGGTGGCCGACTTTTACGGTTGCAAGAATGACTCGCACAATTGCGGTGCGCTCTACAGTCGCATCATGCCGAGCGAGAACGTTTCCAAGGCGCCGGGCGAATGGCAGACGTTCGACATCACGCTGGTGGACCGTCATCTCACCGTCATTCACAACGGCAAGAAGACCATCGACAACCAGCCCGTGCTCGGCTGCACCGGCGGCGCGCTGTGGTCCGACGAATCAAAGCCCGGCCCGATCTATCTCCAGGGCGATCACGACAACGTGGAATACCGCAACATGGTGCTGCGCCCGGTGTTAAAGTAACGCGACCTCCGGCGAACTCTCGGGTGTGCCCGCTAAGTTCGATCGCGTCCGGTAAAGAAAACAGCGGCGAATCCATTCGCCGCTGTTTGTCGTGAAAGGAAAGTATACGATTACGCTGCCTTGGCGATCGGCGTTACGGCAGTTGATCTCGCGCTGCGGCCACCGGAGGCCGTCACGATGGAACGCGCCGTGGTGTAGGCGTTGTAAAAGGCGGCCTGCGTGTCCTTGAACTGAAAGGCCAGACCGTCGAGGCGATCATTCAGGAGCTCGTCCACTTGCTTGAACAACTTCGCGATTTCCTTGGTGGCGGAGCTGCTGTGTGCCCGGCCCTGACGCGGCTTCGGCTGCACCGCCTGGAAACCTTCGATCTTCTTTTTCAACGCCGTCAGTTTCGCCTGCGTGATTCCGTAGTCCGCGAGCGAGGCGAGGTTTTCGGTGGCCGCAGCGAGGATGTCCTGGCAGCGCGCCACCACTTCCGTATCGCGACCCTTGCCGACATTGGATCGCGAGTAGTCGACGCGCCGGGCGAGATCCCGATTGCTGCTGGCCACGGCGCACGCGCGCGTGGCGGCGGCGGTTTCGAATGCGGCGTCCACCAGCACTTGAAACGCCTGCGCCTTTTCGGCCGCGGCACCGCTCTGGCTGGTCTGGGTCTGGGCCAGGGCTTGAATGCTCGCGATGTGTTCTTCGAGTTCCTCGACGCCGGCGGCAAACGCCGGCAGTGTCTGCCAAACCTCCGTGCCATTCAGCACGGCCTGGACAGCGAGATGTGAGTTCAGTTTATTCGATTGAGTTGAGTTCATGCGGAGGACATCGACCGAGTGTCCGAAGATCTTGAGGCCTGTTTGCCGGTGGTCCTGACCGCGGGGTCCAAAATGTCGCGGCTGCGTGGCAACTCTCAGGGCCAAAGGCCCGTTTGATGTCGGCGTGGGCCAACGGCTACCTTCATTTGCCCCACCTGGGCTCAAACCAACGGGAAGGGACCACTTCCATTCCATTAAAACCGGCGAAGAACCTTTCCTGTCAGGCGAACTCCTCCCGCGTACGGTGAGCTTGCAACTATCGAACGCCAGACTGGATCAATTCTATCGCGTCGTTTCGCAGCTCACTGCGCGATCTCAGAGCAAGTGCACAGATAATGACAGGAAAGCCTTTCAGGGAGCACGGAAACTATCACAAACAGGGCGGGGTAGGGCGGCAACCGTTGCGAACATGAGCCTCATTGACTGCGTGGCTGGAGCGTTTGAAAGGCAACTTTGCTTTAGAAAGTGTCCCGTTTAGGATCTGCCGCATTCCGAGTTGCCATACGCAGGGCGTTATGGACACATTGAATCCGAACTTCAGAGTTATGAGGAAAACCGCACGGAGAACGGTCCTGAATTGTTCCTCTTGGAGAATGTAGAACAAAATTACTTATGATTCGCTACCTTACCCTTCTCTTTTTAATGGTTGCACTTCAGGCAAAATCAACCGGCACATTTCGCATTGAAATCCCGGCCGATGGATTTACCAATCAGCAACAAAGAGTCGAATTCGGGCTCAAACTTAAAGATTACTTTGAACGCTTGGGTAACGAGGTCCAGACGCTGAAACCGACAGAGACTGATTATGTGGAGAAGGAATTGAAACGACTTCAACTCCGCGGAACCCCTCCCACACAAATTGAAGAGCTTGTTAAATGGCGTCGGGAGTCCACTGAATTTTATGAATCCAAGGAATACCGCACATGGCGGGTAAAGCAAGGGCTCGACCGACTGATAAAGGCGGCAACTGCTGTTTCTCGGAAGGTCAAGAGCGCCCCGCAGGAGGCAAAGTTGTGGAACGAGTTTTCGGTGGAGATTTTAACGAGTGACGCTTTTGAAAATATCGAGTTACTAAACACTGGAACGCCTTGGAACGTGATGGACATAATGATCGGTTCGAAGGTCGGGTTGATTCATGGACACAAGGCAGCGATAGCGGCAGCGATTAACGATTATGTGTTAGGAGAGTTCTGAAAACGAGTCAGTCAAGATTAACGGCCTAGCATCGCTAGACACTCCATTCCTGCCTGCGTTGTTGCTCAAGAGTTCGTTACTGAATGCAGACGATGAAAACCGCCGTTCCATCGCCGCTCACCAAGCAGGAACTCGCCGCCCTCTGTCGGCTGAGCGACGCGCATCGTTGAGCGAAATATAGCGCGGCTCGGTGTGAAACCTACCGCCTACACAGGCAATTGGCCGGTTTGGGATTCACGGGCCTTGAACTGGTTGGTGGGGCCTGCGTGCACAACGCGACCGACAGAGAGCCGTAAAATCCTTCAACCGCCAGTCATGAAGACCTAACCCTTCATGGAGTTGTAAGCTGCGGCTTGCTATGTCACCATAAAGTTCGGAGAATGATTTGGGTTATGGATGACAAAAAGCAGAATTTGGAAACTCCGCAATCGAAGTTAGACGCGCCTCGTGGAGGAAAAGAGAATCCAAAGTCGGGATTCAGCGAATTATGTCTAGCACTACTGGAATGGGCGGCAGGAATTAGCCCAATAAAGGGAAAGTCGTTTGTCGATTATTTTAGGAGGAGCAAGGAGTTTGCAGCTTTAATAAAGGGTGCGCCTTGGCACTTTGGCTTAGCTCTTGTAGTTGCCGCTATCGTGGGATTTTACATCCGTGGACACTACGCAGAAAAGGCGAAGACCAATTTGCAAGTCGCTCACGGCTTGGAGCTATCAGGGAAGCAAGGGGAAATACGCAGCTTGAAGGAGCAACAGGAAAGCGAACGGCGAAGCTGGATGAAAGAATCGAAACGAAGAGAGATGAGAATATTCCTTAAGTCGAGAACTTAGCGACTGCAAAATTGAATTGGCTCCCATCAGGCATTAGCGGCAATGGTATTCACGAACGTGCCGCCACATCAACAAATGCAGGCTCTCGTGGATGGAATGCGTTCACTTTCCAACCAAGTGAGCTTGCAGCGGGTGTCAGCTTGGGATTTTAGACTGACTGTGAACGGCGTTAGTATTGATAAAGAGCCCACTCCGTTGACCTTACCCACGCCATTCAGTGCCTCATTCTCAAATATCCTTTCGACGCTGAGTAACTGCTACTTCATGGGTGCATATATTGCTGGCAAACTTCCGATTGTACCCTCCAACTCCGTCGTAATGCCACGATTGCTAGTGCTTACAAACGATTCTTTTGTATTTGAGGTTCTTAACGCAAGTGATGTAACTGCAGAGAATGTAACTATAGTCGTGGCCTCTCAATCTGAACGACTTGAGCTTAGTCCGGGCTGGAAGCAGCGAGGGCACATTATCGCACCATCCGGCAAAACAATTCCCACCCACACTGTAGTTGCAGAATTCACATTGGAAAACGGCGCAAATTTTTTATCTCCGCCATTAAAATTTAAAAAAGGTACAAATAGCGGCCCTATAGATATTGATTTGAGCTTGTCTGCAGATCGGAGTCAGGCGGTTAATTACAAAATGATCGCTGTAGTGCTAGAATAGGTGGTGCACCCAATAAATTGATCCGGGACGCGGTGCAACGCGTCCATACCGGGCTGGCGTTATCGACGCACTGAAAGGAGGTGCCTTGCTGGGTACTCCTTTAGTGGCATTTTCTAATTCGTCGCGCACGGAGATGATGTGACGTTCGGGTTATACCGTGTGACGAAACGCATGATGAGCGCTGTGACATTCAGGAAGCTTTTTCTCCTCCCGCTGGCGTAGTCCCAGGCGGTGCTTGCCGCGGTTTCGGCGACCAACGTAACTGCGGTCGTCCTCTATTGGGCGTGCGTCTACGTCAGCTTTTCCCGGTCGTGCGGGCGGTGCAGGTCCAGCAGCGGACCGATGGGCACTATGCGGGTGGGGTTGATGTCGTCGTGCGTGATGTAGTAGTGCCGCTTGATGTGATCGAAGTTCACGGTCTCCGCAATGCCGGCCTGCTGGTAGAGGTCGCGCAGGTAACCATCGAGGTTCGGGTAGTCTACGATCCGGCGCAGGTTGCATTTAAAGTGGCCGTGATACACCGCGTCGAAGCGGATGAGGGTGCAGAAGAGCCGCCAGTCGGTCTCGACGATGCGCGCCCCAAACAAATAACGGCGAGTGGCGAGCCGTGCTTCCAACTCGTCCAGCGCAGCAAAGAGGGTGTGGGCCGCGTTCTCATAGGCGCGTTGTGTGTCGGCAAAGCCCGCCTCGTACACGCCATTGCTCACCTTCGCATAGATGTCGTTGCTGAGGTCAGCCTGCTCGCGCGCGAGGTCGGCGGGGAACAGGTCGACGGACGCATCGCCAAACCGGCTGAACACGTCGTTGAACATCCGGCAGATGTCGTCTTCGGAGTTGTTCACGATCACGCGGGCTTCCTTGTCCCACAACACGGGCACGGTGACGCGGCCGTTGAATTTCGCATCGGATGCTTCATACGCGTCGCGCAGGAACTGAAAGCCGTTCACCGGATCGATGGTGTGCCCCGGCCCGTCGCGAAAGGCCCAGCCGCGTTCATCGCGAATGGGATCGACCACGGTCATGCCGATGGCTTCGTCGAGTCGTTTGAGGTGGCGGACAATAAGCGCCCGGCTCGCCCACGGACAGGCGAGGGACACATACAGATGATAGCGCCCGCGCGCCACGGGATGCGGTGACGAGGTGTCGTCCGTGACCCAGGCACGGAAGGCATCTTCCTGGCGTTTGAGCTCGCCGGCTTCCGATTGTTCGTCCGGGAACTGCGCGTTGGCTTTCATGATGGCAACATAGAGCAGCACCGGACGCTGCCAAGGGCAAGGATGGGTCCTACTGGGCGTATCCGGGCGCTGGCCCACTTTACAGACGCGGTCTGGAGCGCCGGCTTCCAGCACGGCGCACTGAGAATCGGTGCCTTGCCGGTGCTCCTTTAGTGGCATTTTCTAAGTCGTCGCGAGCAGGGATGATGACCGCGTCCGGGTTTTACCGTGTGACGTAACTCATGATGAGCACTATGACATTCAAGAAGCTGTTTCTCCTGTGGCTGGCCCTGTCACAAGCCGTGCTGGCTGCGGATTCGACGACCAACGTTCCCACGGTCGCCATCAGCCGCGATGCCACCAACATGGTGATTCAGTTCAAAGGCACGTTGCAGTCTGCCGAGGCTGTGACGGGTCCGTGGCTGGATGTGGTGGATGCGAGCACGCCGTTTTCTCCCGTGTCCGCGTGGGGTTCGCGGTTTTACCGGGCGCGCACTCCGGATGGCGTCTTTGTCACGAATGAGGTGGTGGAGTTCTCGGTCAGCGGGCCGTTGCAGGAGCATTTCGAACTCGCGTTCGCCGGGTTGCCGGATGGCATTTTTCCGCCGGTGCGGCTGAAGCCGTATTTCGACGGCACGCTGGTGCTGGGCGGTTTCACGGTGCCGGTGAGCCTGCGGGTGCGCGGCAATTCCAGTCTGCAGGAGTGTCCGTTCCCGAAGCTGAAGTTCAAGGTGTCGAAGATCGATCGCGCGGTGACTCCCTTCGCCGAGGCGCGGGAGGTGAAGCTGGGGACGCATTGCGCCGAGGGCGGGCGCGGCACCATCGGCCGGTTGCGGGACCAGATCGCAACGTTCCGCGAGGCGCTGGCTTACGAGGCGATGGGTGAGCTGGGGTTCATCAGCCCGCGAGTTCGCCGGGCGCACGTAGAGTATCGCGATACCACGTCCACGAATCTCACGCCGATGGCCGGCTGGGCGATCAGTCGGGATGCGTTGATCCTCGATGACGTGGAAGTGGTGGGAGAACGGCTGGGCGGTCGGGCCCTGGATGACGAGGAGGTGGCGGCGTTGACGAATGCGAACTTCAACGCGCAGCTCATTACTGATTTGCGGTTCCTCCATGCGCTGCTGGGCAACTGGGATTACACGCTGTCCCTCGATGGGCGCGGTTTGTGGAACACGGAGGTGATCGAACTGGCCGGGGGCGCGCTCGTTCCGGTGGCCGGAGATTTTGATCTCGCGTCGTGGGTGACGGGCGAGGTGCGTGTGGGCGCTCCGCCGGAGTATCGACCGGATTTGCCGGAGCTGGAACGGCGCGCGCATTACGAGCTGGACCAGATCCGCCAGCAAGCCGGCGCCACTCGTTATGCCGCGGCGAGGGATCGTTTCACGGCGAAACGCAGCGCCGTCGAGACGCTGGTGAGCGGCGCCGTGATTGATGAGCCCGGACGCAGCAACTGCCTGCATCACGTGAGCGCCTTTTACGAGGCCGCCGCCGCGGTCTTGCGATGATCGACTTCGAGGGCGGAGCCAGTGGCCATCGACGTCAAGAGGTGGATGGTTGCCCAATCTCCAGACGGGTCCGCCTCCTGACGTCGGCGGCTACCGCTGAAGGGATTTGCTCGAGGTGGGGCGGGCCGCTCCGCGCGCGCCGGGGTGGCTGATGCTCATCCATGACCCGAAAGCGGCCTTCGACGAGCGTTCGATCGGAATGTTCTTCCGCGGAGACGTCGTCAGCGGGATCGGAACGGGAATCTGTTGCCGCGCGGCCATCGTCCCCGAGGTGGCAGCTGGAAGAATCGTCCGCAGTGCGTTCGCCAGCGGCGGTGAAGTGTTCATCGTCGGGCGCGGAGAGAGGCTCGACGCGGGCGACGGGAGGATCTTTGAATGTCGAGGAGGGACCAACGCGTCGCAAGACACGATCGACGACGCTTAAGCGTCAGGGAACGACGGTGAATTATTCGCCGTTGGGGTAGGAGCCGAGGACTTTGACGTAGCTGCAGTGATCGTGAAGCTGCTCAATCGCTTTGGCGACTTTGCGGTCTTCGGCGTGGCCGTCGCAATCGACGAAGAAGAAGTATTCCCATGCTTTCCGTTTGCTTGGGCGGCTCTCGATTTTCGTCATGTTGAGCTTGTAGCGGCGGAAGGGCGCGAGGGCGTTGTGCAGCGCGCCGACTTTGTCCGCGATGCTGAACATGAGGCTGGTGCGATCGCGTCCGGTGGGCGGCGGGCATTTGCGACCGAGCACAAGGAAGCGCGTGGCGTTGGCGGAGCTATCCTGGATGTCGGACTCGAGGAGGGGAAGGTTGTATTTCTCGGCTGCCAATGTTCCGGCGATGGCGGCGGCGTGTTTCTCTTTCGCGGCGAGTTCAGCGGAGCGCGCGTTGGAGGAGGTTTCGACGACTTCCGCGTGCGGGAAATTGCGGTGCAGCCAGACGCGGCATTGGGCGTGGGTCTGCGGGTGGACGTAGAATTTCTTGATCTGGTCGCGGCGCCATTTGCTGAGGAGGCATTGCTGAATCGGCAGGACGATCTGCGCGACGATCTTCAGGTCGCTGTCCACGAACATGTCGAGCGTGTGGGTGACGACGCCTTCGGTGGAGTTCTCGACCGGGACGACGCCGTAGTCCGCGCGATTCTTCGACACTTCGGTGAAGACGTCGGCGATGGTCTTTTGCGAGGCGTAATCGAGGCTGGACCCGAAGCGGCGGATGGCGGCCTGGTGGGTGAAGGTGGCTTCGGGCCCGAGGTAGGCGATGACCATCGACTTCTCGAGCGCGAGGGCGCTGGACATGACTTCGCGGTAGATGGCGCGCAGGGAGGCGTCGGGAATGGGGCCGTCGTTGTATTTGCAGACGCGCTGGAGGACGGCGAGTTCGCGGTGGGGCGCGTAGATCTCTTCGCCAGCCTTGAGCTTGATGTCGCCGATGTGGAGGACGTGCTTGGTGCGTTCGTTCAGCAGGCGAACGATCTGTTCGTCGAGTTGATCGATGGCTTTACGGTGTTCGGCGAGGCTCATTGGTTGCGCGAGGGTGGCTCGGCTCAGGAATTTTCCGGAGTCGGTTCCGGGGCCGCGGGCTGGGCTTCGGCCGGCGCTTCCGACGTTTCTTCGCTCTTGCGGCGCTTGAGGCGGTTGCGTGGCTTTGGCTCCGTCTCGGCTTCGGCAGCAGCAGCGGGCGCGGGAGTTTCCACGGCGGCTTCGACGGGCTCGGCGGAAGCAGGCTCGGTGATGGAACCTTCGGGCGGCGCGTCGGCCATCGTGAGTTGTTCCGCCGGTGCGGTGGCGAGTCCGGGATCGACGGTGAGGAGAGCCTCGGGCTTTTGCACGACGATGCGGCGGAGTTCGTCGGCGGCCGGAAGATCTTCGAGGCTCTTAATGCCGAAGTATTCGAGGAAGCCGCGCGTGGTGCCGTAGGTGACGGGGCGTCCAATGACTTCCGCACGGCCGACGGCTTCGACGAGGTTGCGTTCGAGCAGCGTCTGCATCACGCCGTCGACAGCGACGCCGCGCACTTGCTCAACTTCGGCGCGGGTGCAGGGCTGGCGGTAGGCGATGACGGAAAGGGTTTCCAGCGCGGGCTGCGAGAGGCGCGGTGGGCGGCTGCGATGGCCGACAAGGGCTTTGATCCACGGCGCGAATTCAGGCTGGCTGACGAATTGCCAGGAGCCGGCGACGCAGGCGAGGCGGTATGTGCGGGCAGCCTGCTCGTGTTCGCGCGCGAGTTCTTCCAGCGCGGCGGTGATGGCTTCGAAGGAGGTTTTCTTGAGGCCCTTGATGAAGGCGTCTTCGGAATTCTCGGCGGCGCCGGCGAGCACGTCGCGCAGTTCTTTCGGACTGAGCGGATTCTGCGCGGAGAAGAGAATCGATTCGAGGATGTGCTTGAGTTCCATGGTCAGTTGGCGGGCGCGGATTCGGGGGAAGGTGTGGCTGCGGCGGCTTCTTCGGGCGCAGGCGCGGGTGCGGGTTCCGATGCGATGGCGTCCTGCGCGACGGCCTCCGCGTAGGCGAGCGCGGGGTTCTCCGGAGTGTCGGTGGTGGGTGGCGCGGGGCAGAGTTCGATCTCGCCGAAGGGAGATTCCTGGACGGCTTGAATCTGCTTGAGGCGGATGAGCTCGAGCATCGCCAGGAAGGTGACGACGACTTCCGTGCGGCTGGTGGCGCTGGCGAAGAGTGCGGAGAACTTTAGCGCGCGCGTGACGGTGATTTCCTTGAGGATGGTCTCGATCTTTTCGCTGACGGTCCATTTGTCCTCGAAGATGTCGCGGAGATCTTCGCGCGTGTTGATGCGCTTGAGGACGGAGTTGACGGCGTTGATGAGGTCGAAGAGCGAGGCTTGACCGCGGATCGGTCCTTCGTCGGTATCGAACTCCGGGCGGACCGGCAGGCGCGGGTAAACTTCCTCCTGGCGAATCTCCAGCGTCTGAAGCTGCGCGGCAGCGTCCTTGAATTTCTTGTACTCGACGAGCTGGCGAATGAGTTCCCAACGCGGGTCTTCGCCTTCTTCCTCGCCTTCAGGAGTGACCTGCTGGTCAACGGGCAGCAGCTCGCGGCTCTTGATGTACATCAACGTCGAGGCCATGACGAGGAACTCGCCGGCGATGTCGAGATCGAGCATCCGCATGACATCGATGTATTCGATAAACTGCGTGGCGAGCTGGGTGAGGTTGACTTCGTAGATGTCGACCTCCTCTTTCTTGATGAGATAGAGCAGCAGGTCGAGTGGTCCTTCGAACACCTCGAATTTTACTTTGTATTCGGTCATGAGCCCCCCGAAAGCGGATGCGTTCGGAGCGACAAACTGTAGAGGTGCGGAAGCTGATTTGGCAACGGTTTAGTCAGTTGCGGAGGGTTGTCGGAGGGCGATAAGGAGCGGGGACCTGCCCGTGTAGGAGAAGCCGTGGTTGACTTACGGCTCTCGTCGGATTGAATCGCCGGTCAACATGCACATCCGTCCCGCCACCCACGCCGATTTGTCGGGGATTCTCGAGATCTACAACGACGCGGTGTTGAACACGACGGCGACCTATGATTACGAGCCGCGAACGCTGGAGCATCGCACGCAGTGGTTTGAGGAGCGGACGCGCGATGGGTATCCCATCTTTGTCGCGGTGGATGGCGCGGGGAAGGTGACGGGCTGGAGCGCGCTGAATCCCTATCATGCGCGTATCGGCTACCGGTTTACCTCTGAGAATTCAGTTTACGTCGCAGAGAGCGCGCGAGGGCAGGGGATTGGCTCGCGTTTGCTCGCGCCATTGATTGACGGCGCCAAGACGATGGGATTGCACGCCATCATTGCGGCGATTGACGCGGAGAACGCAGTCAGCATTCGACTGCATGCGCGATTCGGTTTCGAGAAGGTCGGTCACTTCAAGCAGGTGGGCTTCAAGTTCAACCGGTGGCTCGATGTGGTTTACATGGAGCGGATCGTGTGAGATGCCCGGTGCCGACGTTTACTCCGCTTCTTGCCCAGCCGGTTGCTGGGCGCGGGTGAGCAGGCGTTCGAGCGCGGCCTTGGTATCGTCGAGCGATTTGAGGAGGCGTTCGTCCTTGTAGCTTCCGCGCAAGCTGCGAAGGAGATCGAGGCGGGATTGAATGAGAGCTGGGTCCGAAGGTTTCTCTTTGCCTGCGCCGCCGCTGAGGCCGATGACGGCGTAGGAGCGGATCGCAGCTGGAACTTTTTCGTCGCTGATGATCTCGGTGAAGAGCTGGTTCGCTTCCGTGCTGGGCCCGGTGTAGGCCATGATCGCGTTGAGCAGGTGCGAGCGCTCGGTTTGATTCGTAAGTCGCGGGCTGCGGTAGGCGTTGCACAACGCGGGGACGCCCTGAGTTTTCAATGTGTTCGCGAGGTAGCTCATGGCCTGACGGTCAACGCGGCCTTCTGCGGTGATGAGCAGGTCGTAGGCGTTTTGCGCGAAGGAGGTGTCCTGATACATCGCGAGCACCTGATAAAGGTAGGCGCGGGAATTTTCATCGATGCGATTAGGGGAATCGATCGGCGGCGGATTGGTGAGGAGCTCCTTCGCAGCTTTCAGTGCGTTGTCGCGATATTTGTTTGGGCTGACTTCTTCGAGCAGACGCGCGACGTAGGCGACTTCGACCGCGCGACCGGTGGTATCGAGCACTTCGGCGAGGATGCCTTGGGATTGTTCTGTTTCGATCTGATCGAGGACGTCGAACAGTCCCAGGCGCAGTGACGGTGGCATGAGGAAATCTGTGCGCGCGACGTAGCGGGAGTTGAAGCCGGAGCGGGTAACGCGTTCGCCGGATTCATTGAGCACATCACCGACGTAGTCGACGTCCTTGTTTTCCTTGAGGAACGCTTGAATGGTCGGCAGCCCTTCCGGACCGAGCTCCGCGAGCATTTGGAGATGGTAAACGATCTGGCGAAACAGCCGGTTGCGCGATTCGTCGCTGGAGTTCGGATTCAGCCGGACGAGGCGTTCTAGAATCTCTTCGGCCGAGAGTTTGTTGGTAATTGTCGTCGAAGTGCTGCGGGTGACCGTGCGAACCTCCACCTGTTTCCTTTTTGCTTCAGCAAGCTGCTGTTCGAGAAAGGCCTTCTCGGCTTCCCAATCAGCGGACGAAGCCGATTGTTGAATGGCTTTTTCCGCGTTCTTCTTGGAAAGGAACAGGTATCCGCCACCAAACCCGACGAGGGCAGCGATTAGAACAGCAATGACAGGCTTCATATCGAATTTGGCTCAACGCATCGGCGGCGACGCTTCAGGGCAATCGGCGCGATGGAGGCATGACTTGAACACTCCCCAAGGCGAAAGGTTTCGCGGCCATCGCAGTTCGCGGGCGGCTAGTGCGTATGGCCCGCGTGATCGTGCTTCTGGCGGGCGGCTTTCAAGTCGAACTTGTCGTTGTCCGGATGTTTCGCGTCCAACGGGGAGATGGAGCGTAGCTTCGCGATGATCCCGGGAAGGTGTTCGAGCAGGTAGTCGACTTCCGCTTCTGTATTGTAGAGTCCCAGGCTGAAACGGACGCTTCCTCGCGCTCGCATCGGGCTCACGTTCATCGCGGTGAGGACGTGTGAGGGATCGACTGCGCCCGTCGTGCAAGCGGATCCGCTGGAAGCGCAGATGCCGAGCTGATCGAGCAGCATGAGAATGGCTTCGGCTTCGACGAAATCGAACGCGATGTTGGTGGTATTCGGCAAGCGCGGTTCTTTCGATCCGTTGCGGACGGTGTTGGGGATGGTCTTGAGAATCGTATTCTCCAGGCGATCCCGCAGGGCGCGAACGCGCGTGTTCTCCTCGTCCAGAGTGGACATTGCGAGCTCTGCGGCCCGGCCAAAGCCAATAATGTAAGGGACGTTCTCGGTGCCGCCGCGCCGGCCGCGTTCTTGATGACCGCCGATGACGAAGGGTTGGAACTTCGCCTTCTTTTTCACGTAGAGCATTCCAATGCCTTTCGGCGCGTGAAGCTTGTGGGCGGACAGGGAGAGGAAATCGACTCCGGTGGATTTGACGTCGAGCTTGATTTTGCCGGGCGTTTGCACCGCGTCCGTATGGAACAGAACTCCCCGGCTGCGGCAGATGGCGGCGATTTCCTCGATGGGGAAGATGACGCCGGTTTCATTGTTCGCCCACATGACGGACACCACGGCGGTGTCGGGACGGATCGACTGGTCGAGAACGTGCAAGTCGAGTGAACCGTCAGATTCCACCGGCAGATAGGTCACCTCGTAGCCACGCCGTTGGAGAAACTCGCCGTACTTGATGTTCGCCGAATGCTCGACAGCGGTGGTGATGACGTGGCGCTTGCCGGGGCTGGTCTCGAGCGCGCTGTGGATCGCGGTGTTGTTGCTCTCCGTGCCGCAGCTGGTGAAGACAATTTCCTTCGGGTCAGCATTGATAAGCGCAGCGAGTTTCGCACGGGCGTCGTCGAGATGTTGTTTGACCTGCTGGCCAAACTGGTAGGCGCTGGACGCGTTTCCCCACATGTCGCGCAGGAACGGAAGCATCGCGTCGATCACTTCGGGCGCTACGCGGGTGGTGGCGTTGTTATCGAAATAATAAAGCTTCTGCTGACTCATATCGGGCACTACGCTGAAACGCCGGTTGTCGCCCGGACGTTGTTGCAACGTGGCGAAGAGAGTAAGTCGCTTCAGAACGAGCCACGAGAAGATTTTTCCTGACGACGCTTGCCCGGGAAGAAGATTGACAGCTATTCGCCGGGGCACTAGGTTATTATTACTAAAATTAGTAAAACGCTTATGATTAAAACTGAGACGCAGCCTAAACTGACTCATAACGAGGTGATCAAAGAGGCTATCCCGACCTTGGCGGGGAATATCGCGGCGACGGTTGCGTCGGGGACGGACCAGTTTTCTGCCGACGACCAGCAGTTCATCAAGTTCCACGGCATCTATCAGCAGGACGATCGCGATCTGCGTAAGACGGCCAAGAAATACATGATGATGATTCGGGGTCGCATCCCGGGCGGCGTCATGACTCCGGCCCAATGGATCACCTTCGACGATTTAGCGACGACATACGGCAATAACACCCTCCGCGTCACGACCCGCCAGAGCATTCAATTCCACGGCGTCCTGATGTCGGGACTGGGCCCGCTGATTAAAAAGATCAACGACTCCCTGCTGTCCACGCTCGCGGCCTGCGGTGACGTGAATCGCAATGTCATGGCGGCGCCGACGCCGGTCGAGACAGCTGCCCGGGCGCAGATGATGGACGATGTCCACGCTGTAGTGGCAGCCCTCGCTCCGAAGACGGGCGCGTATCATTCTATCTGGATCGATGGCGTGCAGTTGAACCTCGACGATCCGAAGAACAAGGATTTCGTCGATCCGCTTTACGGCAAGACCTACCTGCCGCGTAAATTCAAGACGGCGTTCGTGATGCCGCCGTCCAACGACATGGACGTCTTCACCAACGACCTCGGGTTCATTGCCGTTGTCGAAAACGGCAAGCTGGTCGGCTACAACCTTGCCGTCGGTGGCGGCATGGGACGCAGTCACGGCAACGAAGTTACCTATCCCCGCCTCGCGGATGTCCTCGGCTTCTTCCCGCGTGAACACGTGGTGGAGATCTCGAAAGCGGTGCTGACGGTTCATCGAGATTTTGGTGATCGCACAGATCGCAAACACGCGCGTTTGAAATACGTCGTTCAGGAACGCGGAGTGGAGTTTGTTCGCGCCGAAGTCGAGAAACGCGCGGATGTGAAATTGAGCCCGGCCAAGCCTTACTCCTTCACGACCACCGGCGACGACTACGGCTGGCACAAAGCTCTCGATGGAACCCATTTCCTGACGCTTTTCGTCGAGACCGGCCGCATCAAGGACGCCGGTGCTGCGCTCCAGAAGACAGCGCTGCGAAAGGTGGCGGAGAAGTTCGACAAGGTTGAGTTCCGCCTTACTGCGAATCAGAACGTCATCATCGCCAATGTCAGCGATGCTGACAAAGCCGGGATCGAAGCGCTGCTTGGCGAGCACGGCGTCAAGACTTCGAATCAGGCCACCATTATGCGGGCGGCGGCGATGGCTTGTCCGGCCTTGCCCACGTGCGGACTCGCCCTCGCGGAGAGCGAACGCATGTTGCCCGGATTGGTGGATCGTATCGAAAAGGTTTGCTCCGAAGTCGGCCTCGCCGGCGAAGAAATCATCATCCGCTCCACGGGCTGCCCGAATGGTTGCGCGCGTCCTTACATGGCGGAAATCGCGTTTGTCGGCAAGGCACCGGGACGCTACCAGCTCTGGCTGGGTGGCAATGCATCCGGCACGCGCTTGAACAAGATCTTCAAAGACGTGGTTAAAGAAACCGACGTGGAGATTGAACTTCGCCCGATTCTCTCGCGGTACGCGAAGGAGCGGAACGCCGGCGAGCGTTTCGGCGATTGGTGCGACCGCGTGTTCTTGAAGGAACAGGCTGCGGCGACGAACTGATCTTCCGCTTCGGAACTCTCGTGCGTCGACGCCATGCCCTACTCGCATCCGCAACCTGTGGAGAGGCACAATGCCTTCAAGCAGGTGCGTCTGCTTGTGCCCGGCGCCGTCGCTCTGGCGGTCTCGGCTGGGTATGTAAACTCCGTGGCGCTGGGTTTCTTCCACACGCCCGTCAGTCACATGACGGGAGCGATTTCACACTTTGGAATCGACGCAGCGAGTTCCAAGTGGCCGGACGCGTTATCTTCTCTCACGATTATCCTGGGCTTCGTTCTCGGTGCCGTCTTGAACGGCGTGATCGTGGGTGCTTGGAAACTGATTCCTGGACGCCGCTACGGCGTGGCGATGGTGGTGGAGGGTTGCCTGCTTGGACTGGCCACTTACCTGTTCATCTCGAAGCATCGTCTCGCGCTCCCGGCTGTCTCGATGGCGTGCGGCTTGCAGAACGCGATGTCCAGCAGCTACTGCGGACTGATGATTCGCACCACGCACATCACAGGTATCGTGACGGACATCGGCGTGATGATCGGTCACTGGATTCGGCATCGGCAGATCGAAAGCTGGAAACTTCGGTTTCTGGTGACCATCGTCGGCTCCTTTGGTGCAGGCTGTTGGGTCGGGCATCTGGCGGACGTCCGATTTGGACCGTCCTGTCTCGCGATTCCGTCGATCGGTTTGATCATCGCGGGCGCGGTGCTGGTGCTGGCGTATCATCGCGGCTTGGTCGACTTGGTGCAGAGCGTGGAGCCAAAGCCGCCGACCACCGCCAGCTTTCCCAAACGCTGATTTGAATTTTGAACTGACAGAACCATGACTCCGGAACAAATCACCAACGCCAATACCGAGCTGCGGAACAAATCCGCGCTCGAAGTCGTCCAGTGGGCCATCGCGCAAGCCAACGGCCGCGCCATCGTCTCCACGAATTTCCGTCCTTACGAGGCGGTCATCCTGCATCTCGTGACGCAAGTTCAGCCGGACATCCCGGTGCTCTGGGTCGATCACGGCTACAATCGTCCCGCGACTTACAAGCATGCGGAGCAGCTCAAGGCGCAGCTCAAGCTGAACATTAAAGCCTTCCTGCCCAAGTTTACCGCCGCGCATTACGATGCGGTTTACGGCGGGATGCCTGAGCCGACGCTTGAGAACGAGGAACGCATCAAAGCATTCAGCACTGCCATGAAACTGGAACCGTTTCAGCGCGGAATGAAAGAGCTGGCACCGACCGTTTGGATCACCGCATTGCGCAAGGTGCAGAATCCAAATCGCGCCGGGCTCGACATCGTTTCGCCCGACGGCAATTTCAATTCGCTGAAGGTCAGCCCGGTCTTCCACTGGAGCGATGCGGAGATGGAGGCGTATCTAAAGAAGCACAATCTCCCGAATGAATGGGATTACTTCGATCCCGCGAAAGCCGACGAAAAACGCGAGTGCGGCCTGCACGCGGCGTGGGGCGGGAAGGCCGTGGCGAAAGTTTGATTTCAGTCCCTCAGAACATGAGTTCCTATCATCTCGATCATCTTCAGCACCTCGAAACCGAGGCCATCCACATCATGCGCGAAGTGGCCGCGGAGTTTGAGCGGCCCGCGCTTCTGTTCTCTGGCGGCAAGGATTCCATCTGCCTCCTGCGCCTCGCCGAGAAGGCGTTCCGCCCCTCGGACATCCCGATGCCGTTCCTGAACGTCGAGACCGGCCATGAGTTTCCGGAGCTGATCGAATTCCGCGACCGTCGCGCGAAGGAGCTTGGCGCGAAACTTTTTGTCCGCACCGTGGACGAAGGCATCGCCAAGGGATTCGTCACGCCGACGCCCGGCCAGATCAGTCGCAATCAGCTCCAGATTCCCGTTCTGCTGAACGCGATCGAAGAGTTTCAGTTCGATTGCTGCATCGGCGGTGCGCGTCGTGACGAGGAAAAGGCCCGCGCGAAGGAGCGTTTCTTCAGCTTCCGCGATGCATTTGGTCAGTGGGATCCGAAGAACCAGCGCCCGGAGATTTGGAATCTCTACAACGCTCGAGTGAACCAGGGCGAAAACATGCGCGTCTTCCCGCTCTCGAACTGGACCGAGATGGACGTCTGGGAATACATCAAGAAGGAGAAGCTCGAAGTGCCGAACATCTACTTCAGCCACGAGCGCGAATGTTTCCGCCGCGGCGGCCAATGGCTGCCGGTTCCGCCGCCGCACACCGACTCCACCAAACCCGATCCTTACTCGGGCGCGCGTCCAACTGCGAAAGATCCAATCAAGAAAATGGTCTGCCGCGTGCGCACTATTGCGGACATGATCAGCACCGGCATGATCGATAGTCCTGCCTCCACCGTGGACGACATCATCGGCGAAGTCGCCGCCGCTCGCGTCACCGAGCGCGGCACCCGCGCTGACGACAAGGCCAGCGAAGCCGCGATGGAAGACCGCAAAAAACAAGGTTACTTCTAAATTTCCAATCAGATGCATTCCGCTCATCCCATCGAACTCCTCCGCTTCAACACCTGCGGTTCCGTCGACGACGGCAAGTCCACGCTCATTGGTCGTTTGCTGTACGATTCGAAGTCCATCATGGAAGACCAGATGGAAGCGCTCGAGCGCAGCGCCGACATCACCGGTGGCGGCCAGGTCAATCTCGCCAATCTCACGGATGGCCTCCGCGCCGAGCGCGAGCAGGGCATTACCATCGACGTCGCCTACCGCTACTTCGCCACGCCCAAGCGCAAGTTCATCGTCGCCGACACGCCGGGCCACGTGCAGTACACGCGCAACATGGTCACGGGCGCGAGCACGGCGAACCTCTCCATCGTGCTCGTCGATGCGCGTCTCGGCGTCATCGAGCAGACCCGTCGCCACACTTACCTCGCGGCGTTGCTGGGCATTCCGCACCTCGTCATCGCGGTGAACAAGATGGACCTCGTCGGCTGGAGCGAAGAGCGGTTTCTCGAAATCCGCGACGCCATTGAAGGCTTCCTGCCGAAGCTCGATGCGTTCAAGGACGTGAAGTTCGTCCCCATCAGCGCGCTCAACGGCGACAACGTCGTCGACTTTTCGAAGCACACGCCGTGGTATTGCGGACCGACGCTCCTCGGCCATCTCGAGACGGTTCACATCGCCAGTGACTGGAATCTCAGTGGCCTTCGCTTCCCCGTGCAGTGGGTCAACCGCCCGAATAATCCCACCGATCAGAAGCTGCACGACTTCCGCGGCCTCAGCGGACAGCTCGCGGGCGGCATCGTGAAGGTTGGGCAAAAAGTCATGGTGCTGCCCAGCGGCATGAAGAGCACCGTTAAGGAGATTTGGACCTACGACGGTTCGCTGCAACAGGCGTTCTGTCCGCAGAGCGTCACGCTGGTGCTCGAGCACGACATCGACATCAGCCGCGGTGACATGATTGTGGGCCTGGATAACCTGCCGGGCATGAGCTCGGATTTGCGCGGTCGTGTCTGCTGGATGAACCAGCGTCCGCTGCAGCCGGGAAAGAAGTTCTTTCTGAAACACAGCACGCAGACGGTGCAGGCGATTCTGAGCGGGCTCGACAGCCGGATTGACATCCAGACGTTCGATCCGATTCCCAGCCCCGCGGAACTCGGCGTGAATGACATCGGGGAAGTTCGTATCCGCACGGCGAAGCCGCTCATCTTCGACGGCTACGGCACGAACCGATTGACCGGATCATTTATCCTGATCGAGCAGGGGACCAATCAAACGGTCGCCGCCGGCATGCTCTATCCGCCGACGGAACTGGTGAAGCCCGAGTACAACGACTTCGCGATCTGACGCCGGAGAGTTGCCAGCGGAAATCCGGCAGCTAGAGTTCGCGCGTGATCCGGAACATCATTTTCGACTGGTCGGGCACGCTCGTGGACGATCTGCCTGCGGTCTGGGAGGCCACGAACCATGTGTTCAGCCAGGCGGGGATTCCCACGCTGACCCTGGAGCAGTTTCGGGCGGAGTTCTGCCTTCCCTTTACAGGTTTCTACCAACGATACACGCCGCACGTGCCGATGGCGCAGTTGGAAGAGTGGTTTCACGGAAAATTCCGGCAGGTGCAGCATTCGGTGGAGGCGCTGCCGCACGCTCTGGAGTTTTTGCAGTTCTGTCGCGAGCGCGGCGTGAAGACGTTTGTGCTGAGCACCGTGCATCGGGAGCATTTCGCGTTGCAGAATCGCAAGGTGGGATTCGAGGCGTTTCTCGACCGGCCTTACGTGGAGATTTGGGACAAGCGAAAGAAGATTCACGACTTGCTCGCAGAGAATGCGCTCGTAGCGGAGGAGACGTTGTTCATCGGGGACATGGAGCACGACATCGAGACGGCGCATCATGGGGGCGTCGGCTCTTGCGCGGTGTTGACCGGGTATAACAGCGTGCAACAGCTGCGATCAGCCCGACCGGATGTGATCGTGGAACACCTTGGCGAGTTGCGCTCATTGCTGGAGCGAAACGCCATGGAGCTGTTCGCGGCGCGGGGAAGTGCGGCGCGCCAGGCGGAAGAACGTCCGGTGGTGACGGTGGGCGCGTTGATTTTCGACGACGCTGGCCGCGTGTTGATGATTCGCACGCACAAGTGGTCAGGCCTGTGGGGAATTCCCGGCGGCAAAACGAAGTTCGGGGAGACGTCCGAGGACGCGCTGCGGAGGGAGATTCTGGAGGAGACGGCGCTGGCGATTGACGAAGTGAGATTCGTCCTGGTGCAGGATTGCATTCACTCGACGGAGTTTTATCGCGATGCGCATTTCGTGCTGTTGAATTACACGTGTCGCTGCGTGGGCAAACCCGCCGTGCGGCTGAATGAGGAGGCGCAGGAGTTTCGCTGGCTCACGATGGATGAGGCGTGGAACCTAAACCTGAATCAACCGACCCGCGTGCTTTTGGAAGCGGTAAGGCTTTCCGAGGCGGGTTGCGTCGCCGGTGGCTAAGCGGGCTTCGCAGAAGCAGAAGGGATAAACGATATGGACAAGATCAAGATTACGGACCTCGAGGTGTTTTATCGCGTTGGCGTGCCTGAAGAAGAACGGGCCAAGCCGCAACGACTGCTGATCACAATTGTGATGGATCATGATTTCACCTCAGCCGTTTCACGCGACAATCTGGCTGAGACCATCGATTACTACGCGGTGTCGCAGCGCGTGCTGAAGTTTGGCGAGGATTGCCACTGGGAGTTGATCGAGACGTTGGCGGCGGATATTGCTGCAATGATCCTCGATGATTTCGGTCCGCGCAGTGTGTCGGTGGAGGTAAAGAAGTTCATCATCCCGCAGGCGGCCCACGTCTCGGTGTCAGTGACGCGAACTGCGCGCTGATTTTTCCTTCGTCACGGGCTTCGGGCCAGGGCGTCGCCGATTCGCGCGAGATTCTTCTCGATCGCCGCGACGTAGGAATTGGTCCCGTGCGGATAGGGCACGCTGAGGAACTGATAGAGCTTGTCGAAGTCCGAGTTTATTTTTGGCAGGACGTAGTTTTGCCAGAAGGACGGAGTATTCCGCGCAAGTTCGTCGGCATCGCGATAGCTGGCTAGGCGTCCGGCTTTCGGTCCGTCGTGGCGCACGGCTTCGGCGAATTCCTGGTAAAGAATGGGAAGCTTCTCAACGTAGTCCGGCGCGGCCATCTGGCCGAGTAGATCGGCGGTGGCGAGAGCGTAGCCGAGCGTTCGTTCAAGGTCGTCGCGAAAGGGGATGGCTTGAAGATTGGCGTTCACCCCCGTGCAGGAGATCATGTTTCGAATCGCCTCAATGTCGGAGGCGCTGAACCCCCGGCTGGAGAGAAAGTCACGGGCGAAATCAGCGCTGCGAACGACATGCGTGAGGGTGTACTTCGCGCCGGTGCCGTCCGTGTCATCGCGGCGTTTCAGGTAACCGGTGTCGTGAAACAGGATTGCGAGCAAAACGAGGTTGAAACGATGCTGATCGACCAAAGGTTTGGCGTGAGCGAGGTGGCGTCCCTCCAGCAGGCGAATCAGGCAAAGGGTGCCCTGAAGCGTGTGTTCGAAATCGTGGTAACGCGCGTCAATGGGGAGGTATTCGCCAACCTGCCCGGAGAAACATTGTCGGGCCCAATCGAATGATTGGGTAATAAAGCTGGGGTCCGCATCGGGAAACAGGCGGAGATACGTGAGGCGTGCCTGTTCTTCGACGGCTTGCGGGTTGCGCGTATCGACGTAGGCAAACATGCGTCAGAACGGGGACGGTTCTAGCGGGTCACCGGGCGTTTAGCCAGCAGAAGTATTTCATCGGCTCAACGAAAGAAACAGCGCGGTTCCGCCAGCCGCGAGCGCGGCGAACCAAAGGATGGCGACGGCGATTGGGCGGCTGAAACCAATCCGAACAAGCTGGTGAGAGAAGTGATTGGTGTCGCCGATGTAGAATGGTTTTCCTGAAAGCGTGCGTAGCACGACGACCCAGCACAGGTCCGCCAACGGTACGGCGAGCAGAATCAGTGGTGTCAGGAATCTAAGCGGGGAAAGTTCTGCCGTGGGCCAGATGCTCGGTTCAATCGAGAGGACCGAGAGTAGAAATCCAGTCAGGTGACTGCCGGAGTCGCCCAGGAAAGTGAAAGCTCTAGGGTAGTTGCTCGGTAGAAAACCCATCAGAGCCCCAGCGAGGGCTGCGGCACTGAACGCGATCATTAGTGCGCCGTTCAAGAGCGCAAGTGCGGCGATGAAGCCGGCGGCAATCGCACCGAGCCCGGCGCACAGGCCGTTCATGTTGTCGACGAAGTTGAAGGCGTTGGTCACGGTCAGAATCCAGAGCACCGTAATGGCCGCGTCGAGCACGGGCGAATGGTCGAACAGGCTGAAACGAACTCCGGCGATGGTAACGGCGATGGCGACAGCCAGTTGTCCGAGAAACTTGTTCGCGGGACGAAGTTCGAATCGGTCATCAAATATCCCGAGCAACGTCATGGCGACGGCTCCGCCTGCTGTGGCGAAGAAGGAAGTCGCGCGTAGGCTGAATTGGCGATCTAGGTCAACGAACAGAGGGACGTTGGAGGATAGGATGAGGTAGATCCACCCAACGGCTGAGCTGAGCAGCAGTGCTGAAAGAATCGCCGGCCCACCGGAAAGGGGAATTGGTTCGCTGTGGATTTTGCGGTGGCCGGGATCATCCACCAAGCCCCACCGCTGTGCGCCCTTCTTCCAAGGAAAAAGCAGCAACGCTGCGAAAACCGCAGAGGCGAACGCTGCGATTAGAGTGAACAACGTGGGCGTAGGGTTCACGAGGGCAGGTTTCGTTCTGCGGCAAGTCGCTGGTAGAGGTTGTAGAGGTCGTCGACCATGCGTTCGACGGGAAAGCGTTCGCAAACTATCTCCTGTCCGCGACGGCCGAGGGTCTCACGAAGGGCGGGGTTGGTGGCGAGCGCGCAGAGGGATTCGATCAAGCGTCCGCGATCGCCGAGTGGAACCAGGAATCCAGTTTCGTGATCGATGCAGACTTCGCGAGCTCCATCGCAGTCATACGCGACGACCGGTCGACCCGCGGCAAGGGCCTGCGGAAGCGCCCGGGCCAATCCCTCGCGATAGGAAAGGTGGACGAGACAGTCCATGATGCCAACGTATCTGGCGATCTCGCCGGGTTGGACCAGACCGGTAAAAACGAAGTGGCGTTGCAGGTCAAGAGCGCGAACTTTTGCTTCGAGCCGTTCCTGCCACGGTCCACCTCCGATCAGAAGGAAGCGGATGTTTGGGCGGCGTTTGATCAGCTCGGGCGCTGCTTCGAGTAGATCATCGTGACCTTTCAGTTCGAACAGGCGCGCGATCTTTCCGACTACGAAGTCATCGGTTTGCAGGCCCAGTTGCTTCCGCAGTGAGAGATCGTTCCGAGCCTGAAGAAATGGTGTAAGCGGAAACCCGCTGAACACGCGGGTGAAGTTTTCCGGGACTCCAATACCGGCGCGGAGGAACTGTTCGGTCATGGCATTGGCCACCGTTACGAAATGGGTCGTGACTTTGGCGACGTGTCGTTCTGCGGCTGTAAACAGGATGTTGCTGATCCGACCTTGGAACGACCCGAAGGACGGTCCGTGAATCGTGTGGACGATGATGGGCACACCGGCGCGATGCGCAGCGAGGCGTCCGAGAATTCCGGCTTTGCTGCTGTGAGTGTGAACAATGTCGGGCTTGAGGCGCCGCAGTAGACTGGTCAATTCGCGGAAGGCCAGAAAATCTGCCAGCGGTGAGACTGCTCGAATGAGATGGGGCGCGACGTGGAGCGTGCACGGATGATTGTGGAAGGTATTTTCCAGCGATCCTTCAGAGCCCGTGGTAGGGCCGGTGATTAAGTCGAACTGAAGAGACGGCTTCTCCTGAAGCCCGAGGACGGAGGCGACGGTGTTTTCCTGCGCGCCACCAACAATCAATCGCGTGATGATGTGGGTGACGCGCATGGCGCGACGGGCGAGCTAGAACGAGCTGCCGCTTTCGAGGAGCTTGATTCGCTCTTTCGCCACGGCGACTTCGGGCGCGCCTTCCGGAGCGGCTTTGATGAAGTCCCTGAAATAGCCCAGGCTCAAGCTCTTGTTCTTTTTTCGGAAATGGATGTCTCCCAGACCGAACAGCGCGACGGCGCGGTAGTTGGATTTGGCAACGTTCAACAGCGTCTCGAAATCCTTTTGGGCGGCATCGAGGCGATCGAGTTTCGAGTTGGCGGTGGCGCGGTTGAACAGACCGATCTCATCATTCGGCGCAGTTTTCAGCGCCCGATCGTAGTACGGAATGGCCTCGGCGAACTTATTGAGTCGGGCGTTGATCGCTCCGTAGTTGATGAGCGCGCGATGGCTGTCAGGTTGCGCCTGCAGTTGGCGGTCCAGCACCGAGAGCGCATTGGTAATGCGGCCAAGTTGGAGGTAGATGTCGACCAGCGTGTCCCACGGCGCGGAGTTTTTTGGATAACGCGGCGCGGCACTGATGAGCATTTTTTCGGCTGCGGACATGTCATTGAGACCGACGCGAGCCCAAGCCTCGGAGCGGAGTAATTCCATCTCCTCTGCTTCGGTGATCGTCCGGGAATGGGTGCTCCGGAAGCTGGCGATCTTTTGGAGTGCAATGTCCGAGAGTTGCGAGCTTGCGGCGGCGGAAATCAGCATCAGTTGTGATCCGCGGTTCTCCGGATCAAAACGCAGCGCGCGTTCGAAGTAGTGAGCGCCTTGGCGGAAATTGCCGTTACGCCGAAATGTCTCTCCCAGTGCGAGGCTGCCGATGGGATGATCGACCGGGCCTCCGAAGCTGAGGATGGCCTGCCAGTTGCCGTCAAACAGGGCGAGGCGGTCGATGATGCCGTCGCTGAGCTTCTCGGCGGCTTTTTTGGTGGACTGCCACTGCTTGTTGAACTCTCGGTTCATCTGGGCGGACGGGCTTGTTGGATTTAGCTGGGCTGCCCAATCAAAGTAATCTGCTGCCAGTTGGAAGGATTCGGACCGCTGGGCTTCGAGCCCAAAGTGATTCAGGGCACGCGAGTAGCTTTCGCAGAGATAGGTTTCCAGTGTGCGGGGACGAGGAGTGTCCTTGCCCGGTTTGGGTTTGGTGAAGGGAACCGCCTTTGCAAAGAGCGGATCAATCTGCGTGGCTTTGACGGAGCGCCAGTAGGTGTCTTGCTGCTTGAGTTCCGCAGCAGTCAAGGCCGGGGCGCTGACGGAATTGGTGGGATAGAGCTTCAGTTCATAGACAGAGCATCGAGACGAGGTCCGTAGGTTGGAACTGGGTGCCGGCTCCCGGTTCGCGATTGAACTTTGGCCAGCGATCCGGGAATTGCTTCTGGAGGAAGCGATGATACGCGGGAACGGAGAGGGAGTCCGTGTTGACGAGAATGTACTTCTGGCTGGAGGCGCCTCGTTGCAACTCAAAGTTCAATGCGTGCAGGCGGAAGACGTCGTCGCTGAAGACAATGGCACCTTCTGGCGGAAGTGATTTGGCCGTCTCCTTGGCCAGTCGGTCGATTGCCTTGCCTGAATTGGCCTTCACCACCGGAAGGTTCTTATACAACATGGCGGCTGGAACCGCTGCGAACAGCAGCCAAACCGCGGCGACAATCGCCAGATTAAGAGCCTTTCGCAGTGGGGATGGACGTTGCCACGCTTGTGGGCCGGGTTTCGCTCCGAAGACGAGGAGGAAGTAGCCGGCGCAGTAGCCGATGCTCAATGCGCCCAGATAGTAGAGAGGCAGGAAAGCGAACACACCGCCGCTTAGGTGACGTGGGCTGAATGCTGGATCAAAGGCGACATAGGTGCAGGCCAGGAGGAAGATTCCATGGATCAAATGCGTCATCAGGTTGGTCAGCGCATTTCCGACCGGGCTGATGTCTCCGAACTGCGCAGGCCAACGAATGGCGATGAAAACAATCGGGAGAATCGAAGTGAGGCTCATGATGGCCACCAGGACCCGGGGTATGGCCATGAGAGAATACTTTTGCTGGCCGAAGTTGCTGCGAAGCAGTTCCCAGAAGGTGTAGCCGGAGGTGCTGGTGGAACTCTCGATCGCGGGCAGGACCAGGTAGAACAGAAGTCCAGCGATGCCGACGATCGACATCCGCAGGATGAACCGCCATTTGAAGAATTCCATCCCCTTGATCCAGACCAACGCAATGAGGAAGGCAGGAAAAAATGCCACCATCGCAAAGTTGTTCGTGACGGAGATTCCGTAAACAAGAGCGAACCAGGTGAGGCGGCTTTCTTTAGAATCGAGGCGATATTGGAGGAGGGTATGGACGAGCCATGAAAAGATGACGAGGTCGAGCGCTTCGCCGCTTGCGACGACGGCGTTTTCCCAGAACGACAACTGCAAGCCGCAGACCAGGGCCGCGAACACCGGTGGCATCCAGGCGACTGAGATGCTGAGCAGCGAGTAATCACTGCGCTCCACGTTCCGTTGGCCACGGGTGCGGTCGTGAGGTAGGAGCGCAACGGACCGGGCCAGCAATCCCAACGACGCAGCAGCGCAGGCGGCGGAAAAAAGATTGAGGCCCAGCAACTGGATGCCGGCTGGCAGCCAGCCAAAAGGATACGTCAGGAGAACATGCAGTGGGGCGACCACGCTCGATCGCCATTCCCAGCCGGCGACACGGGAGAGCGTGTTCATGCCGGCGAAGCTGACATGGTGATTCAGCGTGATGGCGTAGACCAAGAATACCGCCGCAGCGATGATCCACGGCAGGCGGCGTTGGACGAATCCCAATTCTACTTTTTGCTCTGAATCCATGAAGGCTGAAGGTTTCGGTGTGTCGAGAAGCTCTTATCTTAGAAGGTGAGGAACGTGACGCTCGTGCCTGCTGTCGTCGCGAGAAGCGTCGGTGCCGACAATGAAAACAGGTTCCGACCAGTCGGTCGGAGTTGGCTTGAAACAGAATTTGAATGATACATCACGAATTTCGCGCCAGGCGGAGGTCCGCCACGCATTCCACATGCTGTGTCTGGGGAAACATGTCGAGCGGCGTCACATTTCTTAGTTCAAAGACACCGTCTGCGCACAAAACGTTCAAGTCTCGCGCCAAGGTCGCCGGGTGGCAGGAGACGTAAAGCACCTGAGCCGGACGGTTTTGCCGAAGCGACTCCAAGCCGACCGGCGGGCAGCCGGTGCGCGGCGGATCGATCAGGATTGTGGTTTTGGCCGCATCGAACCGCTGCAGCATTTCGGGCAGAAGCTCCTCGGCCCGTCCTTCGAGGAATTCGCCATTGGTGCGACCGTGTTTGAGCGCGTTCACCCGGGCGGATTTGATGGCTTGGTGGTCGACCTCGACCCCGAGAAAGGATTCCACGAGATCTCCCGCGGCGATTCCAAAGAAGCCAACGCCGCAATAGGCATCGATCAGGAAACGGGAGCCCGCGTCGCGCAATCGTTCGCGGACGGTTTCTACGAGGCGCGGCAGGAGGAAGAAATTGTTCTGAAAGAACGAATCGCGTGGCACCTGCCAGTCCTCCGGGGGAATACGCAGCACCACCTTGAGTCCGCCTTTTGGCGGAGGGTTGGCTCGTACGTGCCGGATCTGTTCGTTGAGGGCAGGTTCGGCAATCTGGCATTCGTCCAGGTCCACGACGAGACGACTATCGGCGCGGATAAATCCGATGTTGAGCTTTTGCTCCGGCTTGTTCCACTGCGACCGGATCATGATCCGGTTGCGGTAGTGATAAGGCTGGGGGCAGGGGACCACTGGCGAGACGACGCCTTTGGGGAATCCACCGATGCGCTCGAAGAGGTCCGCGATCTGTTTGTGTTTCAGTTCCAACTGCCGGGGATAGTCAATGTGCTGATACTGGCAGCCTCCGCATTCGCCGAAGTAACGGCATTGAGGAGTGACACGATCCGGCGAGGATTTGATGACGCGGATCAAGCGCGCCCGGGCGAAGTGTTTCTTTACTTCGGTAAGCTCGGCTTCGACTTCTTCACCGAGTACCACAAAGGGGACGAAGACGACAAATTGATCGATGCGGCCGACTCCTTCGCCACCGAAGGCAATGTCCGTGATGGTGACGATGACGCGCTGACCCGGCGCGTGTGGTGACAACGCTGTTTCGGACATGGAACGACAGAGATGATTGGTACGGGGGCTTCGAAGCCGGGCGGAATGCTGGTTACTTGCCGTGCGGCTGTTGCTCGTAGTGTTTGCTCAACAGGTCAGCGCCGAAGTCGCCTTGAAAGTCGCGCCAGACGGCGTGGATGTGATTGTTGTTGTTCTGAGTGTTGTCGTACTCGAGCAGGAACGTGGGGCCTTGCACGCGGTAATAGTGACCTTCGCCCTTCTCGATTCCGCCCGCCCAGGCGAACAGGATTTTTTCGACGCCAGCCTTCTTGATCTTCTTGAGGTCTTCCTTGGCGAGTTCCGGGCGGACGCGTTGGACGTATTCTTCGATGAGCTTCATCAGCGCGGCGCGTTGCTTTTTGTCCAACTGCGCGCCGGAGATGCCTTTGGCTTCGAGCGCTTCCACCCGACGTTTGGCTTCGGTGAAGATTTCCTTCGGCGCCGTGGGGTCAAAGATGGCGATCTTCTTCTGTTCGGCGCTGAGAGACTTGATAAGTTCGCGGGCGCGATCTTCTTCACCACCGAGAACCCGGGTTCCCTGACGCGGTCCTTGCCGGACTTCGGCAGGATTTGTCCCGAAGAACGAGGGTGTGGAGGCGAAGTATTTCCCGTCGACGATGGTGAAGCTCGCGGAGAGATGATGGCCTTCGAAGCGCCAGCCCCAGGTGCCTTTGGCATCCGGTTTTCCAAACACGAAGACGTGGTAGAGGCTCGGGTCGCGCGGGAACCGGCGGCTGGGCCCTTCCATTTCCGCGAGGATGCTTTCGAGGCTCATGATGTTGGTGGCCTTGTGATAACCTTCCTTGCTCAAGCCGGTGCTGAGCAGCGCGAGGGCGAGTTGACGTTGCTCGGCGGACATCTCCTTCAACGTCGCGCCTTTTCGATCTTTGGGAACGAAATGCCAGTTCAGGCGCTCGTCATCCTTGAAGTCAAACGTCGCCGTCGCCTTGAGGTCGCCGTTCAAGGAATCGAGAAACTTGCTGGCTGCGGCAGCCATTTCGTCAGCGGCGACGTGAGCTTCAACCCGGAGGGCGGATTGGGTGAGCGCGACGGCAAATAGGACCGCGGCGGCAATCGAGCGAATGGTTTGCATGAGGAGACGATCAGAGAAAGCGACGGCTGAACGCAACCGGAAAATTCCGCGGAACAATTCAACTTTGCGCTGCCGTTGTCATGGCATCGAACCTGGACGATGCGTGTTCAGGGCGCGGTGAACCATTTCTCCAATGGTCACGGGTGTGGCGGGTTTGAAGATGATTCCGGCAAGCCCGAGGCTCTTGACGTTTTGAGTATCGAGGCTCGCGGTGTATCCGGTGGTGATAATGATGGGGCAATCGGGCCGGAAATTTTTAAGCTCGCGCGACAGGTCAACGCCGGACATGCCGGGCATGGCGAGGTCGGTGATGACGAGATCGAACAACGCCGAATTCGTCCGGAAGGCTTCGAGTGCAACGGTGGGGCTGGTGAAGGCGGTGACGGAATAGCCGAGCCGTTCCAACGTCCGTTGATTCACCTTGAGCAGCGCATCTTCGTCATCAACCACCAGAACGCGCTGGCCCTGGCCGCGTGGTATCGGATGATTCGGATCGTTCGCGGTCGATTCCGGCAGGTCGACGGCGGGGAAGTAGAGGTGGAACCGTGTGCCCGTGCCGGGGGCGCTTTCGACGACGATTGCGCCATCGTGATCCTTCATGATGCCGTGGACGACGGCGAGTCCGAGTCCGGTGCCCTCGCCAAGGGCCTTGGTCGTGAAGAACGGGTCGAATATCCTCTCGAGCACTTCGGGTGTCATGCCGGTGCCGGTGTCTGAGACGACCAGCTCCACATAATTTCCGGGCTGGAGATCGGGTGATTCGGTCGCGAGTTGTTCGGTGACGGTTACGAACTGTTGCCGGATCTCGAGCTGGCCGCCGCGTTCGCGCATGGCGTGCGCGGCGTTGGTGCAGAGGTTGGTGAGCACCTGGTGCAGTTGCGTCGGGTCGGCGATGATGCTGGGGCCGTCGCTGCACAGATGGAGATTGATGACGATGTTGGGCGGCAGCGCGGCGCGGACGAGTTTTAATGCCTCGGCCACGATCCGTTCGAGGCGGAGGATCGTTCGCTGCTGCTCCTGCTGTCGGCTGAAGGCGAGGATTTGCCGGACGAGATCGCGGGCGCGGATGCTGGAGGTTTTCAACGCCAGGAGATATTCTTGGGCCGGGTGATCAGTCTGCAGTTCGCCCTTGGCGAGCTCGATGTTCAACATCACCGCGCCGAGGATGTTATTGAAGTCATGCGCAATGCCGCCAGCCAGTGTCCCGATGGCTTCCATCTTCTGCGATTGGCGCAAGCGGCTCTCCAGCTGGGAGCGGGTTTTCTCGGATTTTTGCTTCTCCGTAAGGTCGCGGAGGATTGCGGTGTAGATCTTTTTTCCGTGCAAGCGGGTCTGCGAAACGGACGCTTCGATGGGAAATTCCTCGCTGTTCGCGCGCCGGCCGCTGATGGGAACGGTGGCGCCGAGGGTCGAGTCCGCTTGTCCGGAGCGGGACAGGTATTCGAGCAGCAGGGAACGATGGCGCTCTGGCACGAACGTCTCCAATGGCTGGTGAAGGGCCTGTTGCTGGGTGCAGCCGAACATCCGTTCAGCTGCCGGGTTGAAAACCTGCACCCGCAGATCTTCATCAAGGGTGATGACTGCGTCGATCGCTGAATTGACGATGTGACCGTAGCGGTCGCGAGTTTCCTGCTCGGCCCGTTGAATGCGACCCTGCTCGATGACGATGGCGGCCAGCTGGGTGGCGACATGTGTGAGATGTTCTTCTTCAGGTGTCGGTCCGCGGGTGGAGTTGAAGTAGATGGCCAGCGTCCCGAGCACGGCGCCTTCGCTGGAAAAAATGGGAGTTGACGCGCACGCTCGAAGGCCAGCGACGACCGCTGCGTCCAGATAGGAACGGGGGGATTTGCTCCCGGCGAGGTCGGTCACGGTCACACGTTGCCGCGAGTGAGCCGCTGCTCCGCATGGCCCAAAGGATTCGTCGATGGGCACGTCGGTGATGGCGGTCACAAACTTTTCCGGGAGGCTCGGGGCAGCGCCAACTTTTAAATGTCGACCGTCCGGCGAGACAACCATCAGTGAAGCTAGAGTTCCCGGGGCCAGCGTTTCAATGAAGCGCACGATGGTGGAGAACGATTCGCCGGAGGGAGCCCCGGAAGCGATTGTCTCGAGGACGGCTTTCTGGCCTTCGAGCAGCAGTTCGTTCAATTTGCGGTTCGTGATGTCGCGCATGAAACAGTGATGGCCGGAGCGCGCTGCGTTCTCTGGCGCTATCCGTACCAGCAACACCTGCTTCCAAAAGATCGATTTGTCTTTGCGAATGCCACGCAGCTCCGTCTCGCTTTTGCCGGAGATCTTCATCTGCTCGTAGGCGCGCATGGCGGCCAGCATGTCTTCCGGGTGAACGCTGTGTGAAAACGGCATGCCAGCCAGTTCCTCGGGTGCGTATCCGAGCATTTTCGCGTAGTGACTGTTTACGTAGGTGTAGTTACCCGCGGCGTCCACGCGTGAGATCCCTGGCATTGCATTGGTGAGCGCGATGTGTTGCTCGCGAAGTTCCTCCTCGGATTGCCGGCGCGCGGTGATGTCCTCTGCGATTCCTGCGACACGATAAATCTCTCCTGAGTCGTCACGCACGGGGAACGCGCGGTCGCGAATCCAGCGAAGCTTCCCGTCCGGCCTCACCACCCGATATTCGATCTCGTAATCCTCCACCACCTTCTGGCTGAGGGCTGTTTTGAAGACGCGGTCGCGGTCGTCCGGGTGAATGATTTCGAACCACGATTCCGGCCGGTTGTAGACAGTTTCGACCGGGTAACCGCAGATGCTCTCAAATCCCGGGCTGAGGTAGAGGATCTGTCTGTTGTCGGCGCTGCTCATCCAGAAGATCTGGTCGATATGCTCGGCCAATTGGCGGAAACGTTCCTCACTGTCGCGCAGGGCCTCGTGGGCGACGGAAAGTGTCTTGGTCCTCGAATCCACGCGCTTCTCCAAATCCTGGTTCACCGCTTGGAGAGCCATCCGTGCTGAATCAAGATCCGCTCTCTGGCGGCGCTGCCGGACGAAGACCACGCCAAGGGCAATAAGCGCCACGACATTCAGTCCGAGCAGGATGGAAATCGTCCACAGCACCCGGCGGATCGGCCAGGGCGCAGGGGAAAGGATTTCCACATCCGAAGTTGATCTCAGCAGGATGCACGGCTCCACGGGCTTGCCGGCGGAAGGGTCGCCCAGCATGAGTACGCCGGTAAGCCGCACTGTGGTGCCAGGTGCGACCAGCGGTTTTCGCAGGTCTTCCATTCCCGGAGGCAGTGCGGCTTCGAAAAAGTCCCCGTCCTTTTCCAAAATCCAGATATCATCTCCATCGGCCACGACACGATGGCGCAGCACTCCTTCCACTGTGACCAGAGTTCCATCTCGTTTCCGCCGGTGGGCGTCCGTTGCTGAAATTGGTTTTGGAGAAGGAAGGATCCCGGGCCCGAGAACTCGGAGGCTGGCGCTGGACACTTGAACCCGATCCTCGGTTCGTTGTAGCCAGCCGAGGGCCTCAATCCTTTGCCCGAACCTGGGTGTCGGAGGATCGTAAGTCGCGATGGTGATTCCGTCATTTCCATCCTGCAGTTTGATGCCGAATCGGCGGGAGGTGTGCGTGACGGTTCCGACGACCTTGATCGGCTGTCCGATATTGTGCGAGTTGGTCCGGCTGGCGACGGTCGAGATTGACAGTTCGGGCAAGGTCGCTCCGATTTCGCGACCGTTCCGAACGATTCGGATGAGATTGGTGTTCGCCAGCCATAGTGTGACGCCTGAAATCCTCCCTTCATCATCCACGGCGACGCTATTGACTCCGGCCAGTTCCACTTCGGCGAACATCAGCTGCGGCAGCCAGTTGGCGGGCAGATTGGCGATCGTCGCCATTACTGATTTGTCCGAATCGATCAGTTTCAGCGTTGTCAGATTGCCGTCCACGGTGTGACTGCGCACATACGCACGGACGGAAACCCAATTACAGTCAAGCTTCCCGGCCCATAATTCGCTCAACGTCGCCGGTTGACCGTCAGGGAACTGATTGGGGCCGAGATCGAGGAACGACCCGAGCGTGACGATCGGATTGTAACGACCCCGCTGGGTGTGGCCGGTGACAGTAACCAGGTTTCCGGATTTCGGCAGCGGTAGTTGTGTCCCGGAATCTACGAAAATGCCGCCGCTGGAGTCTTGAATGAAGAAGATGTTCAACTCCTCGCTGGAGAAGGTGATGACACCATTGATCTGGACGGGAAGTCGGGCGCGTGCCTGTTCGTTGCCGAGTTTCATCACCTCTGCGACTGAAGTCAGATTGGTGCGCTGGGAGGACTCGCGTGAATCCGCGGCGCGCAGGGAGGAGAACGAAATGAGCAGGAGAATCGCGAAAAGTACCGCCGCAAACGCAGCTCGGATCGGATTCGCTCCGAGCAGAGTTCCATCGCGGTTGCCCGATGGGCGGATTCTAACCTGAGATGAACATGCACTCATGACTTATCGAAACCACGCCTGTGATCCAATCCTGACTGCTGTTCGGGCAGGTTACTAGATGGTATGCGGCGAGCGCCCGGAACTGTCCGACCCGTCCACTGGACGATTCGCACGCAGTGAGCTCGATCCGAGCAAACGATCAAGGGCATTCAGAATGGCGGAACCGGTGAAGGGCTTCTCCAGAGTCGCCCCGGCGCCAAGCTTTTTTGCCATCGACAGGTGATCATCCGCGGAGATCTGGCCTCCGCCTGATATGGCCAAAACCTTCACGCCGGGGGATATCCTTTGGAGCGCGCGCAGCGTCTCCAACCCTTCCATCTCCGGCATGATTATGTCCAAGACCACAGCGTCAAATTTCCCTGGGTCGTAGGCCGCGAGAGCCTCCCGACCGTTGGCGGCTTCCGCCACCAAAAACCCCGAGCTAGTCAGAACTGTCTCCAAACTTCTCCTGATGGCGCCGTCGTCCTCTACCACGAGGATACGTTTCATCACGTCGGAGGCTAGTGTAGTTCGCGCCAGGAATGGAAGTTATATTCCACGGCGGGCGTTTTCATTTGATAGGCCTTTCTTGTCTGCGGGGAGCCCGCCCGCCAATCTCCTTTGCGATTGCTACGCCGTGCGCGAGTGGTTCAACCTGCGACGGTAACTCGATCATGAACTGCACCCGATTGCTCCTCATTGCATGTCTGTCTGCTGCGTTGTTCAACACCGGCTGCTCCACTCAGCGTTCAGGCGGAGGCGTTCGCCTTTTCTCCGGTCCGGGCACCCGCTACGAGTTCGCGCTCATCGGCGATGTCCCGTACGACGAGACGCAATCCCGCGAATCCTTCCCCAACATGATCGAGGAGATGAACGCATCGGATCTCGCCTTTGTCGTCCATGACGGCGACATCAAATCCGGATCAACTCCCTGCACGGACGAATCGTTCGAACGCGTGAAGGCCCAGTTCCAGGAGATTCGCCATCCGCTCGTCTATGTTTTCGGCGACAACGAGTGGACGGACTGCGGCCGCATAAAGACGAATTCTTTCGCGCCGTTGGAGCGACTTCAGAAGCTCAGGGAGATGTTTACCCAAGGGGAACATTCGCTCGGGTGGCGAACCATGCCGCTGGAGCGGCAGAGTGTTGATCCGCGCTTTGCCGCGTATCGCGAGAACGTTCGTTGGAGCTTGGGCGGGGTGGTGTTCGCGGCGGTGAATGTTCCTGGCGATCGGAACAACTTCGGCGCGCCGGAGTTTGCTGAGCGCAACGTTGCCAACATCGCTTGGATTCGCGACGCCTTTGAGCGAGCCCGAAAGGAGGATTCTCGCGGGGTGATGCTCATCATGCAGGCAAATCCACATTTTGATCTGGCGACCACCAACGCGCTGCGCCGCGGCTTTAACGAGATGCTGCGCGTGATCGAGGACGAGACCGTCGCGTTTGCGAAACCTGTCGTTTTGGTCCACGGCGACAGCCATTACTTCCGCATCGACCAACCGCTGGTCGGTTCGAAGAGCGGACGGCGCATCGAAAACTTCACCCGCGTCGAGACCTTTGGGAATCCGGACGTTCACTGGATTCTCGGCGTCGTCGACAGCCGCGACCCGAATGTCTTTCAATTCGAACGGCGGTTGGTGAAGAAAAACCTGCTCAAACATCGTTGAACCGGAATCGTCAAACGGCCGGTGCAGGAGAAATAGTTTTTGACAACCCACACCCTCCTTTCCTACCGTAGCGCTCCCCGAACGGATGGGGTCTTAGCTCAGTTGGTAGAGCACCACAATGGCATTGTGGGGGTCAAGGGTTCGAATCCCTTAGGCTCCACCATCCGTCAAAAGCCGGTAGTTATCTCGCAGTCATGAACATCAACTGTCACGGAGTTCATTTCCTGCTTTTCACAGCTGTGCTCTGGTTGAACGCATCCTGTGGACACGCCGCGGTTGATGCCAGCTCAGCGTCTCGCGAAGTCGCACCCCAACACTACTTTCCGCCGTCCGAATCCAAAGGTGGCTGGCGCACGCTCGATCAGCCCGACGCCATTCGCGCGCAAGCCGGAATGGACGCTGCCAAAGTTTCCGCTCTTCGAGATTGGCTTCTCGCCTCTGACAAACGCAACTTCGCCGCCGTCGTCATTCGCCGCGGCTACGTCGTGCTCGAAATCGAGCGCGGTAACAGCGCAAAGACCGATTCGCGTCGCGTGGCCTCCGTCTCGAAAGCCGTCTGCGCTACCATTCTCGCCATCGCGTCTGAGCAAAGTCAGCGAGGCTTGGGCAAACGCCGCATGACCTTCAATGATCGCGCGTTCGATTTCATCCCGTGGGCCCAGCCGCTGAGCGATCCGCGCAAGGCGCAGATTACCGTCAGGCAGATCCTCAATCACACTTCTGGATTGTGTCCCGAGGCGACTGGCGCGCCGAACGATGGTTCGTGGGAATACATCCTCGGTCACACCGGCGATGCGCGCACGGCGAAGCTCGCCTTCGATCCGGGAACCGCGTGCGGCTATTCCTCGCACGCCCTGCACCATGCGTCGCTCATTTGCGAAACCGTCACGGGCAAGCCGTATGATCAATTCGCCATCGACGCGCTGTTCAAGCCGCTCGGGATCGAACATTGGTGGTTTCAATTCTACAACGGCGGCACCAACTACGGCCGGCATCCGTCGCACGGTCTCGGCATGCCGGCGCGTGACCTGGCGCGCATCGGCTACTGCCTGTTGCGCGATGGAAAATGGAACGACGCACAAATCGTCCCGCGCTGGTTCGTTGCCGAAACCACGAAGCCGACGCACGACGTGAAGACGCCAGAGATGCGTTTCAAACTTCCCGCCGAAACCTTCTCGCACGGATGGGAGCTCGCGGCCAATCGAGGCGAAAAGGGGCAGGGGATCCCGGCCGATGCGCGCTTCAAGCCCGGCAGCGGCGGGCAACTCATCGCGTTCGTTCCGAGCCTCGACCTCGTCATCACCCGTCAAACCGGCAGCAGCGGCGACTGGGATTACGAAGGCTACCTTCGCCGCGCCTGTGACGCCGTCCTGCCATGAAATCTCTTCTCCACCTCGCGGTTGTTGCCGGGCTGACTCTCGCTGCAACGCACATCGCCTTCGCGGCGACGGCGCTGACGAACGGCCCCGCTATCGCGGCTGGTTATCCGGGCGATGCCGGCATCGAAGGCGATCCGCGGGTCATCCTTGTCGAGGACTTCGAGGCGCCGTCGGTGGAAGCTATCGCGAAGCGTTGGGATACGGCCGGCGCGACCAAGAGCATGTCGTTGACGGCTGATGTTCCATCGGGAAGCAAAGGGCGCCAGTCGCTCCTCATGGATCGCCAGAGCGGGCCGGGCGGGAATCTCTATCGCCGTCTGCGGAACAAGTCGGGCGGCTGGGGCTACGACCGCGTCTTCGCGCGCTACTACGTGAAGTTCGATCCGGACTGCGGCGAGATTCATCACTTCGGGACGTGCCTTGGCGGCAACCTGCCCGCGACGCCGTGGCCGAGCGTGAAAGCCGGTCAGCCGACCGATGGCGCGAAAAGTTTCTGGTCTGGCATCGAACCGTTTGGCTCCTCTTGGACGTGGGATTTCTACACTTACTGGTGCGAGATGCGTGGCAGTCCGCCTCGTGGACAGACCTGGGGCAATAGCTTCGTGCACGATCGAAGTCTTCGCGTTGAGAAGGGACGCTGGATTTGCATCGAGCAGATGATTCAGATGAACGACGTCGGCGATTTAAACGGCGAACAGGCGCTCTGGATCGACGGGAAGTTGATCAGTCACCTCGGCAAAGGCTTTCCGAAAGGGCGCTGGACCTTCGACAAGTTTTATCCCGGTCGCGGCGGTCGCGGCATCCGTTGGGATCATTCCGCCGGCGAACGGCGTGAGTTCGATGTGCCGGAAGGCGGCGCTCCGTTCGAAGGCTTTCGCTGGCGCACCGTCCCGGAGCTGAATGTGAACTACGTCTGGCTTTACATCTTCACGCAGAAACCGGAAGGCCATCGCATGAAGGTGTGGTTCGATCACGTCGTGGTCGCCACCGAATACATCGGCCCGATTCAGGCGGAGAAGTCCGCCGTGATTTCGCGCTAAGCCTTCTTGCGGTTCAATCGCGACTTCACCATTGAAAGGAGATCATCGGTGTGCCCTGTCTTGAAGGCGATGCTGAGCCCGAAGTAGAGCGCGGACGCCAGCGTCATTGGGACGAACACCTCGCCAAGCTTCGTCGCGAAACTCGCGTGGCCGATCGTCTTTGACCACCACTGGAAGCTGTACCAAGCCACCGCACCTGAAGCTGCGGCAGCGCCGAGCAGGGTCGCGAGATGACGCTTGAGCTCCGCGAGATCGAGTGTCTTCAGCTTCTTGCGCAACGCGTAGAAGAGCAGACTGACGTTCATCAGCGCGGTGAGCGTGTTCGCGAAGCCCATGCCGGCCTGCTTGAACTTCCAGATCACAGCGAGCGTGATGATGAGGTTTGTCGCGAGGCAGAAGATGCTGATCCACATTGGCGTCTTGATGTCGCCGAGCGCGTAGAAGGCGCGGGCGAGGACGTTCACGACAGAGAAGGCGACGAGGCCGGGCGCGAGAAAGGTGAGCGCCGAGGCGGAGGCCAGCGTGGAGGCAGCGTCGAACTTGCCGCGTTCGAAGATGAGTCGAATCATCGGTTCAGCGAGGGCGACGAGCAGCACTGATGCGAGCAGGTTGATGAACACGAGCCAGTTCAAGCCTTGCCCGAGCGTGGAGCGAAACTCTGGATACTTCTTCTCCGCCGCGAGTCCGGAGAGCGCGGGCAGAAGGATTGTCGCCATAGAAATGCCGAAGACGCCTTGGGGCAGTTCCATCAAGCGCACGGCGACGGTGAAGGAGGTAAGCACGCCATTGTCGACGAAGAAGGCGAGGCCGTTCGTCATCAGCACGTTGATCTGGAACGCGGCGACGCCGATCGATCCGGGAATCATCTGCGCGACGACGCGGCGCACGGTCTCGTCGCGCCACGGCGTGGTCCATCGATAGTGGAAACCTTCCTTGCGCAGCAGCGGCAGTTGAAACACGGCTTGCGCGATGCCGGCGATCACGACGCCGATTGCCAGCCCGTAAATCTGTTGGTCCTCCCGCAGGCCGTAGTGCTTGCCGACCCAGTGGGACAATCCGACGGACGCGATCATGACGATGTTCAACATCGATGCGCCGAGCGTGGGGACGAAGAAATGTCCACGCGCGTTCAACATGCCCATGAAGATCGCCGCGAGGCAGACGAGCAGGAGATAGGGCATCAAGGTGCGGAGCAGGCCGAGCATGAGGAGCGTCTCGCCGCTGGTGGTCCAGCCGGTGGCAAGCGCCGCGGAGACGCCGAGAATGCCGAGTGCGACGATGATCGTGGCCGCGACGACGAGTCCGGAGATGACGGCGTTCGCTGCCTGCCACATGGAGGCTTCGCCTTCGGTTTTCTCCTTCGCTTTGAAAACGGGAATGAACGCAGCCGTGAGCGCGCCTTCACCGAGGAGGCGGCGGAAGAGATTGGGAACGGCGAACGCGAGGTTGAAGGCATCGGCCACCCAGGTGGTGCCCATGAACCAGGTGTAGGCGACTTCGCGCCCGAGCCCGAGCACGCGGCTGAGCATCGTGGCCGCGCTCATCGCGCTGGAGGACTTGATCAACTGCGACATGTGGCGCGGATTGTTCGGAGTTCAACCACCGGAGCGCAAGGGGCAAAGTGCCAGACGGTCATTCGGGGACGAGCGCGCGGTTGCGGTAGTGGAGAATGCGAAAGTCGGGTCCGTCGAACAGCTGGTCGTGCAGCCGAAACTGCTTTTCGAAGGACGGAAACAGGATGTCGCCTTCGACTTCGCGCTTCACGCGGGTGAGGAAGAGGTCGGAACACAGGGGGAGCGCCTGTTCGTAGATCTGCGCGCCGCCGCAGATGAAGAAGTCGCGCGTGTCGGCATTCGGATCGATCTGGCCGAGGTCGGTGAGGACTTGCACACCGGGAATCTGAAGCGGGGAACGGCTGAGGACGATCGTGGTCCGGTTCGGCAGGGGCTTGCCGATGGAATCGAAGGTCTTCCGGCCCATGATCACGATCTGGCCGGTCGTCATCTTTTTGAACCACTTGAAGTCCTCCGGCAGGTGCCAGGGAATTTTCGGACCGTTCCCGATCACGCGATTCTCGCTCATCGCCGCGATGGCTTTGAAGTATTTCAAAGGAAGTTGAGAGGGAAATGAGTTGAGAGTTGAGGGACCTGGCTTGGAAGAGGCGGAGCCGTGTCACACCGCGACGGCGGCCTTGATGTGGGGATGCGGATCGTAGCCGGTCAATTCGAAGTCCTCGAACTTGAAGTCGTGGATTTTTTTAACTTCGGAATTCAACTTCAAGCGGGGCAGGGGACGCGGTTCGCGGGTAAGCTGGAGCTTCGCTTGATCGAGGTGATTGCTGTAGAGGTGCAGGTCGCCAAAGGTATGCACGAACGTGCCGGGCTTCAGATCGCAGACCTGCGCGACCATCAGCGTGAGCAGCGCGTAGGAGGCGATGTTGAATGGCACGCCGAGGAACAGATCCGCGCTGCGTTGATAGAGCTGGCAGCTGAGTTCGCCATCCTGCACGAAGAATTGGAAGAGGGTGTGGCAGGGCGGCAGGGCCATTTGCTCAATTTCGCCGACGTTCCAGGCACTGACGATCAGGCGACGGCTGTCGGGGTTCTTTTTGATCTGCTCGATGACCTGATCGATTTGATGGATGGACCGTCCGTCCGCGGTGCGCCAGTCGCACCATTGCGCGCTGTAAATGCGGCCGAGATCGCCATCGTCCGTCGCCCATTCGTCCCAAATCGTCACGCCGTGATCATTCAGCCACTTCACATTCGTGTCGCCGCGAAGGAACCAGAGCAGTTCGTAGATGATGGATTTGGTGTGGAGCTTCTTGGTGGTCAAGAGGGGGAATCCATCGGCGAGCGGGAAGCGCGCCTGGGCTCCGAAGACGGAGTAAGTGCCCGTGCCGGTGCGGTCCGGCTTGAACTTGCCCTGCTCCAGAACGAGGCGGAGCAATTGATGATACTGAAGCATGGGTGGAGCGTAAAACGCCGCCGGAGAAAGGCAATACTCGGCAGCGATGCCTGAGTAAACGGAGGTCGGAATGTGCCGCGCTCAGCATCGCGTTGCCGCCGTCGTTTTGACCGTTGGCGACACGAATGCGCGCCGCTGTGCAAAAGAAACTGGGGTCTGAAATCGTAATCATCCATTTGCCGATGGCGCCGGGGTCACGGATCGAGTATCGCAGTGGAGACAAACAACTATGACGACTGTTTCAAAGCGCAAGGTGACGAAGCCAAAGACCGCGGTGAGTTCCAGAACTTCCGCAACGCGTCGCAAGCCGGTGACGAAGGCGACAAAGTCCAAGGCAGCAGCGGGCGGAAGGATTCTGGTGTCCGGGGCGGGCAGCGCGGAGTTGCGGACGCTTGGGGTGAAGCTCGCTGCGGAGGTGGACCCTGACTTGTATTGCGTGGATCTCTCGCGGGTAGTGAGCAAATACATTGGCGAGACAGAGAAGAATCTCGAACGGGTGTTTGCCTTGGCGGAGGCGACGGGCGCCGTGTTGTTCTTCGATGAGGCGGACGCGCTCTTCGGCAAACGAACCGAGGTGAAGGACAGCCATGACCGGTACGCGAATCAAGAGGTGAGTTACCTCCTGCAGCGGATGGAAGGCTACGAGGGGATCGTGATTCTTGCGACGAACCGACGGGCCAATCTCGATGAGGCGTTTCTGCGCCGGTTGAGATTTGTCAGCGTAGACACCACCGCGAAGCGGAAGTCGAAGTAGAGGCTGGAGAATCGCTCTGTGTAGAGAAGCAGGAGCGAGGAAAAGAAAAAGCGGAGTTCGGTATTACCCGAACTCCGCGTGAGTGATTCAAAAATCGAATCGACGATTAGTAACGGCCACGGCCGCCACCACCACCGCCGCCGCCGTATCCACCGCCGCCGCCGCTGCGACGACCACCGCCGCCGCCGCCACCGCCGGGGGCGCGTTCTTCGCGCGGACGCGCGACGTTCACCGTGAGGGCGCGGCCGTCGACTTCCTTGCCGTTGAGGGCGTCAATCGCCTTCTGGGCTTCTTCAGCGTTGGACATGGTAACGAAGCCGAAACCGCGGGCGCGGCCGGTCATACGATCCATCATCAGGTTGGCCTCGATGACGGTGCCGTGTGCGGCAAACGCGTCCTGGAGGTCGTTTTCGGTCATGTTGAAGGAGAGATTCCCTACAAACAGTTTATTGCTCATGTGATGTTATTACTGTCTGACTAACCGTTGCTTTCACAGACTGTTCCCGACCGCCGGGTTTCTAATCATCACTGAACGGAGTTCACCTGAGGATTTACCAAGCCTTGAAATGGACAAGCTATCTAACAGATGCGGGCAAGCTCGCACGTTGCCGCAAACAAGCAATGTAATTCGCGATATATTTTTCGGGGTCAGGCAAGGCGCTCAAACGGTCCTTGCTATTCAACGGGCGGGCACGATGGTTTGCAGCATGGGAATTCTACGTTGGTGGCGGAAGCGGCAGACCGGAAATGTCTCGCTGTCTTCCGGTGAATCGGCAACGCGGGCGGCGGCTGATGCGGGAAGCGCCGAGGCTCAGTTCGGCCTTGGACTGCATTTCAGCGCCAACGGGGGTGGCGAGAGGGATCTCGTGCAGTCAGCACGATGGTATGAAATGGCTGCGCTACAGGGGCACGCGCTCGCCCAGGTGAATTTGGCGGCCATGTTCGCGCGTGGACAGGGCGTGGGACGAAGCGAGGAGTCGGCGTTGAAGTGGACTCGCTGTGCCGCCGAGGGCGGCGATGCGGGCGCGCAATTTCTGTTGGGACGTCGCTTCCACCGGAGCAGCATCAATCGCATGGCCACCGACTGTGCGGAGTCACGCATCGAGGCTTACAAATGGTTCCGGCTGTCCGCGAACCAGGGCTACGCGGGATCGAAGGAAGCCTGCGATGAGATGTCCATGCAGATGACTTACGCGGATGTGAGCGAGGGCAACCAGCGGGCGGCTAGCTTCGTTGTCCGATCTTCCGGCGGTGCGGTGATGGGCGCCGCGCGCGAGAATTAAGTGGTCTCCGGCGCTGGCCCGGCATCGGCCGCCGCGGGTGACGCGGGGGCGGCCTTGGCGGAGGGTGCAGCACTGGGAGCGGGTTCCGGCTTCTTTACCGTCTTGGCGCGCTGGTCGCGGGGCAGGGGGCTGATGATCACGTGCATGTCGCGATCGCCGGCCATCTTTGGCGGAGCGTCGGCTTTGCCGTAAGCGGCAGCTTCCTGCACGAAACGATTCACCACCTGAAAGCCGAATTCCTTGTGAGCGCGCTGGCGTCCACGAAAGCGGAGTTTCACGCGCACCTTCATGTCTTCCGCGAGGAATCCAATGGCGTGGTTGAGTTTCGTTTTGAAATCGTGCTCGTCGATGTTCGCCGTCAGCTGCAGCTCCTTCATCTGGTTGGCGGGCTGGCGCGACTCGGATTCCTTCTTCCGCTTCGATTCCTCGTACTGGAATTTTCCGTACTCGATGATGCGGCAGACCGGTGGCGTGGCGTTCGGGGCGATTTCGATCAGGTCCAGTCCGCGATTCTGCGCGAGGCGCAAGGCGTCGGTCAGCGGCATGACGCCGAGCGGTTGTTTCATCTCGTCGAGGACGCGCACTTCGCGGGCGCGAATTTTTCCGTTGCGGCGGTGGAGGGGCTCACGAGAAGGAAACGGACGGGAGGGAAATCGGCTCATGCGTGGAGGTGGAATGGATGGATGGTTATCAGGAACGCGGTTGTTGGAATTTCAGGAAAGGAGCTTGGCGGTGGATGACTACTTCCGGGCCCGGGGCCGCATGATGCGGAGCACACCAGCGGGCGGGCACGAGGCTTCCTCGTCGATCAGCACGGCTTTGCCCGCTTTGAGTTCCTTCTCGAGTGTCGCCTGGGAGGAGAGCTGTGTGGCGGGACGCGGCATCGTTCCCTTCACCTGGCGGTAGTGAACGAGGGTGCGTCCGACAAAGCCGATCTCGATCTTTGAATCGGTCAGCTGCCATACTTGGCCCATTTTGAGGGCGGCTGCAGAAGATTGACTGTTTATCATGACAAATTGGCTGAAGCATTCCCTCCCGGAAAATCGGGAACGGACCGGCAAGCGACACGACGGCCCGCGAGGAATGCTGACTTGGAATCGAGCCGAACAAGAAAGGAAGCGCTAGGGAGGCCGCCCAGAAAGTCTGGTTAAATTCGGAGGAAGCTTCTCCCCCGGCGATGGGGGACGCAACGCAATTCCCAATTAATTTTGGGCGCGGATTCGTGCGGTGCGTCGGAAATGACGCCGCAAATGGCGGGCTTGAATTTTCCCGTGGCCGGTGTGAGCTAGGCGCGTGCAGCGAACAACCTGTTGGGCCAGGCATGGGGAACTTTGGGTTCTCTTCTTCCTCCATGGTATGGCGCTCGGCATGTGGTTCGTGCCGCTCAGCACCGTGCTCGATGCCCACGGGCTGCACGCGATCAAGCCGTACGCCTTCGCCACATCGGCCATCTCCGCGTTCGTTTCCCCGCTGCTGTTCGGCGCGATGGCGGACCGGCATCTCGGTCCGGTGCGGGTGCTGCGCGGTCTTGCTGTCGCCACCGCCCTGGCCATGGCGCTGGCCACAACCGGGATTCACCTCGGGTGGAACGCATGGCTCGTGCTGGGACTCATTCAGGTTCACGCGCTGTTCTCGACCCCAACATGGAGCATCTCCACATCGATCGTGTTGTCGCGGCTGACGGATTCACGCCGCGAGTTCGGACCGATTCGGGCGATTGCGACCTTTGGCTGGATGGTTGGCTGCTGGTTGGTGAGCGCTTTGAACGCGGATGCGTCGACGCTCGCGGGTTACGGAGGAGCGATTACCTGGGGGGCGCTCGCGTTCTTCACGCTGAAGATCCGGGGTGATGCGCCGCCGAAATCGACGGAGCGTTTGACGCTGAAGCAGCGATTTGGTCTGGATGCGCTGGCGCTCTTCAAAAAGAAGGATCACCAGGTGGTGTTCATCACGGCGGCGTTGTTCAGCATTCCCATTGCGGCATTCTATCCCTTCACGCCCAGTCATCTGAAGGCGGTGGGATTCGAGCACACCAGCGCGTGGATGGCGATGGGGCAGGTGACCGAGATCATCGCGATGATAGGGCTGGCGCGCATTCTCACCAACTACCGGTTGAAATGGATCTTTGCGACGGGAATGAGCTTCGGCCTGATTCGTTTCGGCCTGTGCGCGCTGAACACGAAGGCGACGTTGCTAGCCGGTGTCACGCTACATGGATTTGCGTTCACGTTGTTCTTCATCACCGCTCAACTGTATCTCGATGAACGCGTCGATCCGGCCTGGCGCGCCCGGGCGCAGGCGTTGATGTCGCTGATGACGGCGGGCGTCGGGAACTTGATCGGCTACCTCTCGTGCGGATGGTGGTTCAACGTGTGCGAAACGCAGGACGGCATGCGGTGGACGTTGTTCTGGGGCGTGCTGTCCGGAGCAATAGGAGCGGTGCTGGTTTACTTCCTCGCGCGATACCACGGCGTGAAGGGACATCCTCCCCGCCCGAACGTCGGCTAATTCTCGGAGACGAAAAATTGTTCAATGATCCCGTCGGGCTTGCGATACATCGACACGCGCAATTCACCGCGATCAAAGGTCAACCGGCTCGTGGTGACTTCCATTCCTCCACGTTCGTTGGCGCTGAGTTGTTCGACGGATTTCGGCGTCCCGTAGGGCTTCAATCTCCGGGCGGCGCCGGCGAGTTTGGTGTCGGTGAGGTACAGGTTGAATTCCTCGGCGAACTGTTTGCGGTCGATCTTGCCGCGCTGGAGTTGCGCGAAGACAGCCTTCACCGTTTCGGTGGCGGGTGAGCCTTTAATCGTGGGAACGTTAGTTGGCTCCTTCAGCAGCAGCGCGAAGATTTGTCCCGGCACGCCCGCCAGTCCGCCTTCGAGGTTGCAGGTCACAATGACGCTGGATCGGGTCGAGGGGATTGTGGCGCTCCAGGTGTTGAAGCCGCTGACGGCACCGTTGTGCGAGAGGACCTGCCGGCCGGACTGCAACTTCACGGAGAGACCGCAGCCGTATTCGGAGATGCGTCCTGTGCTCAAGGTGCGGGGCGAAGTCATCACCGCGTAGGTCTCGGGCTTCAGCGCTTTGCCGGTGACGAGTGCGAGGTTCCATTTCGCGAGATCGCCCGGCGTGGAATAAATTCCGCCGGCGCCGCAGAGCCAGCCTTTGGCTTCGGGTGCGACGTATTCGGACGGACTGAGGAGGAAGGTGGCATATCCTTGGCCAGACGAGGGTCGGCGAGGTCGGGTTCGTAGATCGATTGCGTCATGCCAAGCGGTTTGAAGATCCGGCGTTCCAGGAACGAACCAAGACTTTCGCCGCTGACACGTTCTGCGACACGTCCAAGCAGGATGTAGCCGGTGTTACTGTACGAGTATTTGCTGCCGGGTTCGAAGTCGAGTTTGCCGCCGGCATATTGGCGGATCAATTCATCTTCGGGAATTACCGTGTGCATCCGGCGATCGACGAAATCGAGCGGATAATAATCCGGGTAACCGGAGACGTGATTCATCAAATCGAGGAGCGTGATATCGGCGGCACGGGCGAGCCCGGGATAATACTTTGCGACGGGATCGTTGACCGAGAGTTTGCCGTCCTCCGCGAGAAGTAAAATGGCGGCGCAGGTAAATTGCTTGGAGACGGAACCGATCGCGAACAGCGTGTCCGGAGCCACCATCCTTCCGTCGTCGAGCGAGCGTTTTCCGTAGCCCTTCTGAAGAACAGTTTGCCCGTCCTTAACGATGGCCACCGACAGGCCGACGCGATTGGACTGGGCCATGAATTCCGTCAGATAGGCGTCGATGGCAGCCACATCGAAGGTCTCCGGCATTTTCAGTTTCGGGCTCGCGGCGAAACTGAACGAGGGAACGCAGCTGCCGGCGAGGACGAGAGCGAAGGCGAGTCGAACGAGAATGCTCATGGGCGAAGTGAAGTTTATCTGCGGGCGGATTTCAATGGTTGTGATCGATGGACTGTCCGACGAGGTGAATGGTGCGATGGCCACCGTTGGGATGACGCCGTTCGCGACAAAACCGTTGCGCTTCGGGTTTCCGCCGGCACACTTCCGTCATGCGAATCCACTTTTACGGCGCCACGCGCACCACCACGGGATCGATGTATTTGCTGGAGGTGAACCAGCGCCGAATCCTGCTCGAGTGCGGATTGTTTCAGGGGCACCGCGACGAATCGATCGAGCGCAACCGCAAGTTTCCCTTCGATCCGGCAAAGCTCGATTGCGTGCTGCTGAGCCACGCGCACATCGACCACTGCGGCAACCTGCCGAACCTCGTCCGCAGCGGGTTTACGGGAAACATCTACTCGACCTTCGCCACGCGCGATCTTGCGGCGATCATGCTGGAGGATTCCGCGGAGATTCAAAAGGACGACGCGGAGTTTGTGTCGAAGAAGCGCGCCAAGAAAGGGCTGCCACCCGTCGAGCCGCTCTACAGTGCCACGGATGCGGAGAAGGCGGTCCGGCAATTCGTCACGCTCGGCTATGACCGTCCGATGACCGTGGCGGATGGAGTGACAGTGACCTTTCGCGACGCGGGCCACATTCTTGGGTCGGCCCAGATCGTTCTGGATGTGCAGGAGGGACATCGCAAATTTCGCTATCTCTTCAGCGGCGACATCGGCCGTGGCGGCGACGCCATTCTGCGCGACCCGGTGCCGGTCGAGAATGTCGATTTTCTCCAGATGGAAGCGACCTACGGAGACCGATTGCACAACATCAAGAGCGACGCTCACCAGCAATTGCGCGACAAGGTCACGGAGACGCTCAAGCGCGGCGGCAAGGTCATCATCCCGTCGTTCTCGGTCGGCCGAACCCAGCAGATCGTTTACGAGCTGAACCAGTGCACGTTGGAAGGGGAATGCTCCACGGTGCCGATCTACGTTGATTCGCCGCTCTCCACCAATGCGACGGAGGTTTACCGCCTGCACCCGGAATGTTTCAACGAGGACGTGTATCGGTTCCTGCGCGAGAAGGCGAACCCGTTCTCCATGACGAACCTCACCTACATTCGCGACGTGGCGCATTCCATGAAACTCAACGACCTGAATGGCCCTGCGATCATCATCAGCGCTTCGGGAATGGCCGAGGCGGGTCGCATTCGTCATCACTTGAAGAACCACATCGGCGAGCCGCAGAACCTGATCCTGTTCATCGGTTACTGCGCAGAACACACGTTGGGAGCACAGATCCTGATGGGCAAAAGTCCGGTGAACATTTTCGGCGAACCATACGAAGTGCGGGCGCGGGTGGCGTCCGTGGATGCGTTCAGCGGTCACGCGGACAAGAACGAGCTGATTCATTACGTGAAGGCCTTGACGGGAGACATCAAGAAAATCGCCGTGATCCATGGCGAGGAAAACCAATGCCTCGCCTGGGCGCAAACCTTGCGCGGGTTGAAGCCGAAGTCGGAGGTGCTCGTCCCGGTATATCAACAGATCATGGAGGTTTGAGGCTGGCGGCTCCGGGAAAATTGCCAGAGGGACATTGAACAATCGCTCACGGCCTTTCGTCGGAATAGGCGTTTGCGACACACCATTGTATTGTTGATATGAGCAAATCCTGGCAAATCCCGCGACGGACGTTTCTCCGAGGCCTCGGCACCGCGATCGCCCTTCCCATGCTGGAATCGATGGCTCCAGTACGTCTCCTCGCTTCCGATGCGACGGGTGCCGCCAAGGCACTGCCGAAACGCATGGCGTTGTCTACGTGCCGAACGGCGCGAACATGGACGATTGGACGCCCAAACAGGTGGGCTCTGATTTCGAACTGCCGTTCATTCTGGAGCCGCTGAAGAA
>JADJPG010000033.1 GCA_016713365.1 Verrucomicrobiota bacterium
AATGCTATTTCAGCGTCTGCAAATACGCCTGGATATCCGCCAGCTCCTGCGCGTTGAAGATGTCGCCCATCGGCGGCATCGGCGAGACACCCGACGCTTCGTAACCCTTCGCCAGCACCTTGCTCGGTTCCAGCAAACTCTCGCGGATGTATTCCGGCGTCACACGCGACGCGATGCCGTCCAGCGCCGGACCAACCGTGCTTCCCTGCCCCTTCAACTGATGGCAGAGCACGCACGCGGCGACGTGCTTGTGGAAGATGTGATCTCCGCGCTTCACGTCACCGACGATGTTCTGCGCACCGGCCTCATCCGCCGGCAGCAATTCACACAGCTTCACGTCATCGAAGTAACCTTCACCGCGCGCGACGTGCAGCACATTGATCGAGGAACGCGTCAGCCGACCGCTGTTGTAATCCACCTCCACGTAAGTCCAGTCACCATCGCGACGCACCTGCTCCGTCTCGGCGCGACCGATGTGATCGTTGAAACTGATCTTGCCGCGCAATCCGCCGCGGCCCTTCACCCAGCCCGACAGGCGGTACATCGTGTTCGTCTTCAATTCCACGTCCGCGTAGAGGCTCGTGTCTGCGTCGCCGCGCGTGATGCACCGCACCGCCTTCGCGCCGCTCTTGAACTGTTCCGGGCCGGTGACGACGGACCACTCCGCGGCCGTGTTCGCCGGGCGCCCGCCGTAGTCGCGACGCTTCCAGGCTTCCGGCAAACCATCCGCACCCGCCGTTTCAAAGCCCGGGTTCGGCAGCAGATTTGGACCTTCCTTGAACGCCTCCGCCTTGTGCTTCTTCATCAGCAGCCGCGTCGCTTCGTTCAACCACTCGTCCGAGCGATGCTCCGGCTTCTTCGCCAAGCTCGCGACGACCGTCTGAATCTCCGAAGTCGTCGCAAATTCCGCGAGCTTCACCATGGCCGCCTTGCGCGTGATCAGATCCGGATCGCTTACCACACCTGCGCTGAAGTAAATCGCCTTCGCCTTGTCATCGTTGCCGAGAGCGCGCGTCGCATTGCGGCGCAACTCAGAACTCTTCGAGAGCAACGCCGTCTTGTGCGTTTCGTCGTCGAGTTTGCCGAGACCGTGCAGCGTCCATAGTGCATGAATCGCGCCGATGCCCGGCTCCTTCGCCGTGACCATCTGCTTGAGCGCATCCGTCGCGTCCGTCTTCCTGCCTTCCACCAACAATCGCTGCGCCGTCAGACGCCAGAGCGGATTGTCGTTGTTCAATGCCTTCACGAGATCGCCGGTCGAAGCGCCCTTGAGCGAGGCAATCGCCGGCTTCTGCGCCTTCTCCCACACCACGCGATAGATGCGGCCGCGGGCGTGATCGCGCAGCGGATTCTCGTGCGCACCGCCGACGCCAGTCTTCGCATCGTAACCGCCGCTCCGCACGCTCGGAGTTGGGTTGTGCTGGATGATGAAGTTCTGCCAGTCCGCGAACCACACCGAGCCGTCCGGTCCGACTTCCGCAAACACGGGCGACATCCATTCATCGCTGCTCGCGACGAGATTGAAGCCGTCCTTCGCCGTGTAACCCGCGCCGCTGCGCTTCACATCCATCAGCGCGATGTTCTTCATCGTCGGCTCGCACACCATCGCCATGCCTTGCAACCGCGCCGGCATGTTCGCCGAGTAAATGAACGCGCTGCCCGCCGCCGCCGTGTAGCCGCCGAAGACGTCCACCTGCCGGAAGTTCGGCGTGATCGTGTGACACTTGTCTTCTACGTTAATCTTCTTCGCCGTCATCACGCGCATGCCGCGCGGAGCCGCGTTGGCCGGAATGCCGCCGTAGAAAATCGGCGCGCCATTCGCCGTGCCGCCGAATTGATCGCCAGCGTCATTCGCGCTGTGACCCCAGGAGTTGTTCGAGAACTGATGGAGGAACTCGAGCGCCGAACCGTCCGCCTTGAAGCGATACGTGCCCTGCGCGAAGCGCTTCATGTCGCCGCCGATCTCGCCATTGAAACCAGAGTAACCAACGCAGCCGTAGAGCCAGTTGTCGTAGCCGTAGTGCAGATTGTTCGCTTGGGCGTGCGTGTCGCCGATGCCCCAGCCGGTCATGATTTCCTTGCGCACATCCGCCTTGTCGTCGCCGTCCGTGTCCGCGAGGAACAGGAAGCGCGGCGGCTGCGAGACAATGATGCCGCCGTTCACGAAGACGAGGCTGGTGGGGATGTTCAACTTGTCCGCGAAGACCGTGAACTTGTCCGCCTTGCCGTCGCCGTCGGTGTCCTCGCAGATCTTGATCGAGTCATTGCCTTCGCCCGTGCGCTTCACCTCGTGTGGATAATCCCGCGTCTCCACGACCCAGCAGCGCCCGCGCTCGTCCCACGCGAAGGCGATGGGCTTGGCGATGTCCGGCTCAGCCGCGAACAGTTCGAGGCGCATGTCCACCGGCACCTGCGTGCGTTCCTTGCTGCCCTTCACCGAGAGCGGCTCCACGTAGGTGATCGCCTCGGGACGCCGCTCGTAGTTGGCGACGTTCGGATTCGCCTCGCGCTTCTCCGGCTCACGCTGGGCGAGGAATGCCTCCCAATCTTTCTTCCGCGCGTCACCGATCGCCGCGAGCACCTTCTCGCGCAGGCTGCCCGCCCAGGTCTTCTCGCCGCCGCTGAAATCTCCCGTGACCACGCGCTTAGCATCGGCCGCCGTCAGCGATTTGAAGTCATCCTTCGGCGCGTCGAGCAGCACGGCATCGAACTTCGCGATCCACTCCGGCGTCACGATGCTCGGGTCCGATGTGTAATCGAACCAGATCGCGTCACGACCCAGATCACGCATGATCGCATGCGCGTGTTTCGCGGAATCCGTGCCGTCCTTGCCGAGATGCAGCACGCGGATCGGGCCCGAAGCAGCGGTGGCGATGGTCGCCGTGAGGACTGTAAACGCCAGAGTGGTCAGCAATTTCATGGGTATTCGTCGGAGATTTGGTTCAGTTCAGCGCACGATGTCAACGCTGCTTACACCGTGAAGGCGGGCAGCTTGACGATCTTGCCGCCCTGCAGCGCGGACTCGTGCGAGCACAGGCCCACGCACGTCCAGTTGGCCGATTGCTTCGCGTTCGGGAACGGGTCGCGGTCTTCGACGAGCGCCATCGCGAATTCGTTCGCCAGGTGCGGATGACTCCCGCCGTGTCCGCTGCCTTGCGTGAACGAGAGGTGCGTCTTCTTGCTCGAGTCATACACGCCTTGCGTCGTGTACTTCGCAATGCTCTTGGGCAGGCGCTTGGCAAAGTCCGGGCACTTCACCGTCTTCGGAATCTTCGGTTCGGGAAGCTTGGCCGTGTGCATCACCAGCGGCTCGTGTTCGATCAGCGGCCATTCCACGGACGCTTTGCTGCCGTAGACGTCGATGCTCTCGCGATACTGCCGCGCCGTGTCGAAGAGCGAGCGGATGATGCGCGCGTTCACGTCCGTGCCCGCGAACTTGATGTGCGAGGTCTCGACCGCGAACGGCGATTTGTAGTGCTTGATCAGTTCCTTGCGAATCGTGCCGGAGCCGAAGCACGACACGTATTCCGCCGGCTTGCCGATCAGTCCCGCGACCGGTCCCACGCAATGCGTCGCATACCACATCGGCGGCAGGCCGGGCCAGTAATTCGGCCAGCCGTCCATGTCCTGCTGATGGCTCGCCTGCACGAACTGCAGCTTGCCGAGCTTGCCGTCATCCAGCAGCTCTTTCATGAACAGGTATTCGCGCGCATACACGACGGTCTCCATCATCATGTATTTGAGCCCGGTCTTCTTCACGAGCTCGACGATCTTTTTGCAGTCCTCGATGTTCGTGGCCATCGGCACCGTGCAGGCCACGTGCTTGCCGGCCTTCAACGCCGCGATGCTCATCCAGCCGTGATCCGGAATCGGCGAGTTGATGTGCACGACGTCGATCGCGGGATCCTTCAGCATCGCGTTGAAGTCGGTATAGCGCTTCTCGACGCCGAAGTAGTCGCCCACGCTGTTGAGCTTGTCCTCGTTGCGCTGGCAGATGGCGTAGCAGTCCGTGTAAGGATGCTTCTGCCACAGCGGAATGAACTCCGCCCCAAAGCCCAGACCGACCACGGCGACGTTGAATTTCTTTTTGCTGGTCATAGTGGTCCGGAGTCTGGCGTCGCCCGCACCACCACGCCATGAGGCTTTGCGCTTTTTAGATGAGAAGTTTTACCAGAACTTGCGACGCGCAACGGTGCCACGAACTCACCGAGCCGGACGCGTTGGGCGACGCCCACCCATCATCACTCTGCCATCGCCCATTCCTTCGTTCCCGTGAATCGGACAACGAAAGACCACGACTTGGGCCGCCTCGTTCTCCGCTATGCCGGGCTGGAGATACTCGTAGGAAACATCCGCCTCGCTGAAGAGCGACCAATCAGAAACTCTCACCTCGTTTCCATCGCCGGGACACACGAAGACCTTCGGCGTCGCTACCTCGTTGCTCATCGAGAGGAAACTGGGCGGGAATTTTTCATTATGATCGTTCGCCCACATCCGTGCGGCGAGGCCGATCTGTTTCATGTTGTTCACGCATGAGATTCGCTGGGCCTTGTCCTTCGCCTTCGCCAGCGCGGGGAGAAGCAATCCCGCCAGAACAGGAACCATGATGAAACTCACGTAGCCCAAGACGAACCCAGCCGTCGCCAGCCCGCCCCCGCCATACTCGTTCGGACTTCTCCGGTTACGACTGTGCGCGATATGGCCGAGGATAATCGCCGGCAGGCTCGCGATGATCGGGCAACCCACCATGGAAAGAATTCCCAGCACCAAACTCGCAACGGCCATTCCCGACTTGGGTTTCGGCGGCAACGTCGGCGGTACGGCACCCGTCATGGGTGGTGGAGCCGCGGACGCGGCGCCCTGCTTCGCGGCCAGGTCGGAGCCGAATTCCATGAAGTCCGACAGCGGACGCCATTCCGGAACGCCCTCGGCTTGCACCAACGTCCTCGCTGTCACGCGGCCCTGGCGAATCCAGTCTCGAATCACCTCGGCGGCAACGGGTCCATACTCCTTCTGATCGGCTCCTTGGATTTTATACATGGTAGTGGTCTTGGTTTCCTTCCTTTGACCTCGCTCCGCCTCCCCTGTCACGCACAAAAGCACCGCTCGAAGGATCCATCGACCCTGTGGAGGAAGCGTCGCCAAAATCGACCGTGGTAGGGCGAGAATTGGGAACTAGACGAACCTCTTCAGACGATCCAACCCTTGCGGCGCGCGCGGAGCGACGCGCCCTACCGTTTTCCGCCAACGATATCTGACGGCCACCGTCTCCCCCAATCCGCCCAGCGGACAGTGACGCTCCGTCAACCCACACGAAACGAAATGCGCTGGATCACCTCGCGGCCGAAGCTCGTCTGCAGACGGTCGAGAATCTCCTTCCGGCGATAGCGCACGATCTCGTCCAGCCACACGCTGCTGTCCACCGTCACGAAGAGCGTGCCCTTGTTCACGCCCGTGGGCTGGGCGTGGGCGGTGATGGTGGGATCGATCAGGTGTTGCCACACGCGCAGGATCTCCGATTCGCCCTGGCGTTTGTCCATGCGCAGCTTCGAAAGAATCTGCGGCATCACATCGCCCACGGCCTTGGCTGGACGCTCGCGAATCCGCTCCAGTGGCGCGAGATCAATGCCCCGCAAATCCGCCAGCGCGCGTTCCTTCGGAGAACGCTTCGGCGGACCCAGCGGCGGAATGAATCGCGGCGGTCGCATCAACCGGAATAGTTAACCACGGACGGACGCGGATGAACACGGATTTAAGACACCAAGCACGACTCAGAAAGCGCTGCGAGTCATTCATCCACGGTCGTGAACTGTTGTCCGCCGAGATACCTCAGACGCTTTCGAGTCTCCAGATCGTAGATTTGTAGATTAGAAAGCGGGTCTCCCTCACCGCCGCCGGGACGCAAACGACATCGATGCTCCACATAAGAAGCAAGCGCATCGAAGGATTCGTAGGAAGCGGCGCTGAGCTTGGCTGGAGTTTCATCGCAGAGAACGACGCAGTAACGAGAGACTGTTCGATCAGTTCGGCTAAAAGCTGGCGGCACCACGAAAGACTTCGCCTCGCAGAGCGCCAGTGCCCGAGTCCGATATTCGTCCGATGTGAGATGCGGCGCTGCGTTCGCGTAACGAGTTCTGTGTAACTGCAGTCGCTCCGCAGCACCGGGGTCAGTCACCACTTTGAGTGGGTGGAATGAAACCCATCCAGAAACGCGTGCTTGAAGCCAGTCCTTCATGGCGTCATCCACTATCGGCGGCCCACCAAAGGACGATCGGAAAAAGCCACCACAGAACGAATCCTCCACCAACAAAACATCCTGTCCACCATTTGTCGCACCGCCTGCACTGTCCAGCCAATGGGCAAATACGACGGGAAACTCTTCAAAAACGACCTCCCACGCAGGAACCATTCTGCGCGCAGTCTCCTCCGAGTGCTTTTGGTCCTTCAGGTAGTTTCCCGGTTCTCCACCGACTGGTCTTTGCTTTGGTTGCGAAGCCCTTTTGTCCCAGGAATGCCAATCAACTGGTATAACCTTGTCCCAGACCGTTGCGCGAAATCTGACCTGCGAGGCAGCAGCATTCTCCAGCTCTGATTTCAGTTCCTCCGAGACAACCACAATATCGCCTGATGATCCGGAGGGAAAACTGATTGGCGGAAGGAATGGACCTGAGCGATGAAGCAAAGCTGGGCTGTCCAGCCCCTCTCTACGATAAAATCCTGATACGAGTACGTCGCCGTAGTCGCCCCAGAGATCCACTTGTTTGAGCACGAACAGATTCACACGCTAAAATCAGGTCGCATGGATCGACTTCATTGAACGGGGTAGCGATTCCACCATAGCAAATGCAAGCTGCAACCGTCTCAACTCGCGCGAGCCTGCCACCCACTTCAAATTTCCCCTCACCCCGCCGACACATTCTCATCCAGCACCAGGACGCCGTGCGGCGGCAGGTCGTAGTTGCCGGTGAAGGTCTTGCCGGAAAGGAAATCGTGCATCGGCTTGTAGAACGGGATGCGCACCGGCGAGTTCTGGTGGTTGATAAGAAAGAAGATCTTCGAGTTCCCCTTCTGGCGCAAGCTCACCTCGACGGTGTCCGGCACCTTGAGCAGCGGGTTGATGCCGCAAAGCTGGCGGATCCACACCGCCAGATCGTGGTAGAACGGCTGGTTGCTCATCGTGCCGATGTAGATCGCCCGGCCGTTTCCGAACTGGTTCGTGGTGATCGCCGGGCGTCCCGCGTAGAACTCCTTTGCGTAGGTGCCGATGACCTGGCAGCCCTTCGGCTCGATGATGTCGCACCAATATTTCGCCGGGTGCATGTGCGTGGCGCTGAACGCGCCCTTGAGGATGAGATGGTTCTCCTCGCCCGGCGGCAGCGGATCGAACTCCAGCACTTCCAGCCCGAACAGGTCCGTCATGTCATGCGGAATGCCGGAGTCCGGCGCGATGTGATGCTCGTCGATGAGGCCCGTGTTGAAGGTCGCGATCAAGGTGCCGCCGTTCTGCACGTAGAGCTTGAGCAGGTCCGCCTCGCCGCCGGACATCAATTGCAGCGAGGGCGCGATGACGACCTTGTATTTGGAGAGATCCTCCGCCGGCCGCGCGAAGTCGACGGGAATGTTCCGGTCATGCAGCGCGTTGTAGAACATCTGCATGTGTTCCCGCTGGCGGAAGTGCTTGTTCGGCTGCTTCACGCATTCGAGATTCCACTCATTGTCGTGGCTGAGGAGAATGCACGCCTCGGCCACCACCTTAGTATCCTTGAGCACCGGAGCGAGGCGTTTGATCTCCTGGCCGATTTCCTTGATCTCCTGAAACGTGCGGTTCTGGCCGCGTCCGTCATGCGTCAGCACACCGCCGTAAAACTTCTCGGACCCGATGCGCGGCTGGCGCCAGAGGAAGTAGAGCACGCCGGCAGCGCCGCGCGAAATCAACTGGTAGGTGAACATCCGCACCACGCCGGGGCGCACGAGGGAGTTCACGTCCTGCCAATCCACCGCGCCGGCTTTTTGTTCGATCACCCAGAAGCCCGAGTCGCCGTCCGGCGTCTTGATGCCCGCCTTCTTCAGCGAGCGCAGCATGTCGATCTCGCACGCCATCTCGGCGGACTTGGACTTGATGGTCGCGTTGCTGTCGATGGAGACGAAGTCCAGCACCTCCGCCATGTCGAAATGATCGAAGTGCCGCGTGAGCGCGCGGAGGTTTTGCGTCACGGGAATGGTCGGCGTCAGTTCGCGCAACAGCTCCGCCTGCATCCGCGCGTAGGCCACGATGGTGTCGCTACAGAAGCGCATCCAGTCGAGCACCAGCGCCGGGTTGTGGACCGTCGGAGCGCGCATCGGCATCGGGACGTCTTCGAACTTTGTCACCGTCTGCGCCCAGAAGCGCGTGCCCATCATGTCGTTCAAGCGCTCGATGGTTTCGTACTTCGCTTTCAACCACGCATGCCAGTCGCGCCGCGTTTCGTCGTTGAACGATGCTTCGGTATTGTGACCGCCCAGGCCGTTGTCGATCTGCCACGCGATGAGCTGCGGATGTTTCCCGAGCGCTTCCGCCAGCGCGCGCACGATGCGTTTGGAGTATTCCCAATACACATCGCTGTTCATGCAATAGGCGCGGCGCGTGCCTTCGTGCAGCGTCTGACCGCGGTCGTCCTTCGGCAAAATCTCCGGATGCTTCTTCGCCAGCCACACGGGCGGCGCGGCGGTGGGTGTGCCGAGCACGACCTTGATGCCGGCCTTCGCGAAGAGATCCATCGCGCGATGCATCCAGTCGAAATTGTATTTGCCCTCCTCCGGCTCGTAGAGACCCCACGCGAATTCGCCCATGCGGACGACGTTTACGCCGGCTTCCACCATCAGCTCCACATCTCGCTGCCAACGCGCTTCGGGATTTTCTGCAGTGCCTGCATAGGGATAGACCCAATGCTCCGGATGGTAGTCGACGCCGAAATACATGGTGAGGCTTGGTTATTTTCTGTCGCTAATCTAGGCGAGGTCGAGTGGCAGGCAACTGAAATGATGGGGAACGTGATGCGTAATGCGGGATCCGTGACAAAGAAACGGGCACTGCGGACATCACGGATCACGCGTCACTCCTCACGAAACACACTTCCCGCGACACCCCACCTTCCCCTACGCTCGTTCCCATGTCCGCAACCTACGACGTCATCATCGTCGGGCTCGGCGCAATGGGCAGCGCCGCCGCGTATCATCTCGCGAAACGCGGCCAGCGCGTGCTGGGCATCGATCGTTTCTCGCCGCCGCACGCGATGGGTTCTTCGCACGGGCAAACCCGCATCATCCGCGAAGCCTACTTCGAGCATCCCAGCTACGTGCCGAACGTTCAACGCGCCTACCAACTCTGGGACGATCTCTCGCTCCTCTCCAAGACTCCGCTCTTTCTCCAGACCGGAGGCCTGATGATCGGCGCACCCGACAGCATCGTCTTCACCGGCGCGAAACTCAGCGCAGAGACGCATCATCTGCCCCACGAGATTCTCACCGCGCGCGACGTGCGCTCGCGGTTCCCCGCCCTGCAACCATCGGACGAGATGCTCGCCGTGCTCGAACCGCGCGCCGGCATTCTCTTTCCCGAACGCTGCATCGCGACCCATCTTCATTTCGCCTCGCAACACGGTGCCAGCCTGCGCACCGACGAACCAGTCGTCCGCTGGAACGCCTCGGCGGATGGCGTGGAAGTCGTCACCACCAAAGGCACCCATCGCGCGGCGAAGCTCATTCTCTCCGCGGGCAGCTGGGCGCGGGAACTTCTCCCTGAACTCAACCCGCCGCTCACCATCGAGCGCCAGACACTCTTTTGGTTCGAGCCGAAGTCTGAACCGAAATCGTTCTACCCGGAACGGCTTCCCGTTCACCTCTGGCAAATCGGCGGCGAAGAGGGTCGCCGCTTCTTCTACGGTTTCCCCGATCTCGGTGAAGGCGTGAAGATCGCGTGGCATCACGACGGCTCAAACGTCTCGCCGGATTTCGTTTCCCGCGACGTGACACCGGACGAAGTGGAAACGATGCGCGGACTCCTTCGCCGCTACCTTCCGCAAGCCGAGGGTCAGTTCCGCTCCGCCGCGGTCTGCCTCTACACCAACACGCCGGATGAACATTTCTGGATCGACCATCATCCCGCCCATCCGCAAGTCCTGATCGCCAGTCCGTGCTCCGGCCATGGGTTCAAATTCTCCAGCGCCGTCGGCGAAATCCTCAGCGACATCGCCATCGACGGCAAAAGCCACTTCGATCTCGGGATGTTCCGGAATCGCTGGTGGTGAGATGGTGGGGAGGCGGGCCGGCCATCATCGGGTCCTCGGGTTCGTGATCCGCGTACTCCGTCCGGGTGTCAGAATTCGACTTTGACCTCGTGATCCAGAGATAGGTTCGCCCGATGGAAAAGGACCGTCGACCCACCCTCAGTGAGGAAAACCAATGTCAATCGATGAACATCTTAGCGTCCAATTAAGAACGTTCTGATTATGCGCGCATCATTTCTAATTCTCGCACTCACGGTAGTCGTTTGAATCGCGGCGGAAATTATACCTCAAGCAAAGAATTGTGCAGCGGTGTTCGAGGGCCAAGTCGTCGCCGACGACCTCGTCGCGTCAGAGACCAATCGGGTTGGCGAAGCCCGCTACGGTCTGTATTCAATCACCGAGATTCGCAAGGCTCGCATCAAGATCGAGTCGATTATTAAACAAGATCGTCCAATGACCAACGAAGTGACCGTCTATTACGACTTGAACAATTCAGTAGTTGCCCACGCCCGGTGAGATTGAGCCGTGGGGAACGCGCGACGTTTTACTGTGTAACTGACCGCATCGGGTCCGTCACGAATGCTTTGGTTATTCCAATGGGGACTTTTATCACAGACCCATGAACATCCAGCAGCGGGTCCGACTGTCGCTCATTCGCTTCCTTCTGAGCGCCGTTGGAGCCGGGAGGTAAACTCATGCGCGATAACTCAACGCTCATTCTCTGCTCGGCAATCACAGTCTGAAACATCGGCCAGGCTGGCTGTCCTTCTACTTGGCTGGCTGGGAAGTGCGACTATCTTGAAGATGGTCATCTTCGATAGCGCAAAAACTTTTACTCTCAAAACAAAATGGGCCCGCCGTGGTCCGGCAGGCCCCATTGAATGAATTCTTCCGCAACGGCGACGCTCAGCCGCCTACTTCGGCCTTGGCTTCGGCCGCGAGCGGCGTGCTGAGGTAACGTTCGCCCGTCGAGCAGGCGATCGTGACAATGGTCTTGCCCTTGTTCTCCGGGCGCTTCGCGACTTCGAGCGCGGCGACGACATTCGCGCCGGTGGAGATGCCGACGAGGATGCCTTCTTCCTTCGCGAGACGGCGGGCCATGGCGAAGGCGTCATCGTTGCTGACCTGCACGCATTCCGTAATCTGCGCGTTCCCGGCCGCGTCCTTCAGGTGGAGGTTCTTCGGCACGAAACCGGCGCCGGTGCCTTGAATCTTGTGCGGGCCGGGCTTCACCGGCTGGCCGGCGAGGGTCTGGGTGATGACGGGCGAATCCTTCGGCTCAACGGCGATCGCAGTGAACGAAGGCTTCTTGGTCTTGATGACTTCGTAGCAGCCGGTGATGGTGCCGCCGGTACCCACGGCCGCGACGAGAATGTCGACCTTGCCGTCCGTGTCTTCCCAAATTTCCACCGCCGTGGTCTTCGAATGAATGGCCGGGTTCGCGGGATTCTCGAACTGCTGCGGGATCCAAGAGTTCGGCGTCTCCTTGGCGAGTTGTTCGGCGCGGGCGATGGCGCCCTTCATGCCTTCCGGCCCGGGCGTGAGCACGAGCTTGGCGCCGAGCATGGCGAGAAGCGTGCGGCGCTCGAGCGACATCGTCTCGGGCATGGTGAGGATGAGCTTGTAGCCCTTGGCCGCCGCGACAAAGGCGAGCGCGATGCCCGTGTTGCCACTGGTAGGCTCGATGATGACGGTGTCCTTCTTCAGGATGCCGCGCTTCTCGGCGTCGTCAATCATGGCCATGCCGATACGATCCTTCACGCTGCCGAGCGGGTTGAAGAATTCGCACTTGAGCAGGACGGTGGCGTCCACACCCTCGGCCACGCGGTTCAGCTTCACCAACGGAGTGCGTCCGACGGTTTCGACGATGTTGTTGTAGATGCGACCCATAGATTGTTCTTTGGTTTACAGTGGTTCTTAAGTGGCCGGATATTGCGGGAGCGATTCCAAACGCGGCAAGTCCTTTTCCGCCGACTCTTGCAAGCCCCACATCGGGCATCGCGCAGGTCCGCAGCAATCATCCGTAGATCACCCCATTGTCAGCGCTGCTTCCGCGGTCCTATTGTTCGTAAATTCACTACACCCCACGGCCACCAAGCCGACCGGAGATCGTTCCATGAATGACAATGGACGTTTGCTGAGGATACTCGCCGAATCCTCGTTGTTCCAAAACTTCGCGACCGCCTACGCCGAGACCACGGGCCTCCCGGTGACACTGCGCCCGGACTCAGACGGCCTGCTGCCCTTTCACGGACACCGCCACGAGAACAAATGGTGCGCCCTCATGGCCGGCAAAAGCTCCACCTGCGCGGTGTGCCTGCAAGTGCAGGAGAAACTGCTGCGCGACGCCACCGTCACCGCCACGACCGTCACCTGCGCGTACGGCCTGAATGAAACGGCAGTCCCTGTAAAACTTGGCCCGAAGATCATTGGGTATCTCCAGACGGGCCAGGTATTGCCGCAACCGCCTGATCCCGCGTCGTTTCAACGCGCCTACCAAACCGCCGCGAAGCTCGGCGTGAAGCTCAACAAAGGCGCCGCCAGAAGCGCGTATTTCGCCACGCCGGTCATCTCCAGAAGGAAGAACAAGTCGATCTCCAGCCTGCTCTCGATCTTCGCCGAGCACCTCGCAATGACGAGCAACCAGATCGCCGTGCAAACCGCGCAGGCCGAACCGCCCTCCATCAGCCGCGCGAAGGCATTCATCCGCGAACATTATCAGGAGAAGCTTTCCCTTGGTCAGGTGGCAGGCGCCGTTCACGTGAGCGTCTTCTATTTCTGCAAACTGTTCCGCAAAGCCACCGGCACCAACTTCACCGAGTTCGTCTCGCGCACCCGGGTGGAGAAGGCCATGAGCCTGTTGCTGAACCCGAACAACCGCATCAGCGAGATCGCCTATGAAGTGGGTTTTGAATCGCTCACGCATTTCAACCGCACCTTCAAAAAGTTCGCCGGCGAATCGCCCACGCAATATCGCGGGCGTCTTCCGAGAACGGCGTGAGCCCGCCGGTCGAGGAGGGCAATTGCTTTCAACTTTGTCCTCCGACGGCGCGCTGATACGCTCGCGCCGCTGATGAACAACGCGCGTCGGGTGTTTCAATTCTTTCGGCCGGAAGCTCCGCGGCTGGTGCTGGTCGCCGCCCTCATGATGCTGAGCATCGGCCTGAGCCTGCTCAAGCCGTGGCCCCTGGCTGTCATCGTCGACTCGGTCCTCGGCAATCATCCCCTGCCCGGCTGGATCGCCTCCAAGCTTGGCTCCGCCACCAAGGAAACCCTCATCGCCACGCTGGCCATCGCCGTCCTCGCGCTGCATCTGGGTCAGAGCGCGATTTCGTCCGCACAAAACTTCGTGGCAATTCAGATCGGCCTGAGCGGATTGCGTCGCGTGCGCGTGGAAGTCTTCGCCTGCCTTCAGCGTCTCTCGCTGCGGTTTCATCAAGGCAGCCGCAGCGGTGACATCATTCATCGCGCGGCGTGGGACACGTATTCTTTTCAAACCCTGTTTCAGCAAGGCTGGATCACCTCCGCCACCGCCACGCTATCGCTCGTGAGCATGAGCGTGTGGATGTGGCTCCTGAACCCGCCGCTCACACTGGTGGCGCTCGCCATCGTGCCGGTGCTGCTGCTGGTGATGAAACAGTTCGGCCATCGCATGACGCAACGCGGCACGGAGGCACAACAGGCGGACAGCCATGTCACCTCGTTCGTCCAGCAAAGCATCGTGGCGCTGCCGCTGATTCAGAGTTACACGCGCGAGGTGCAGGAGGAACAGGCGTTCACCGCGCGCACGTCGACCGCGATGGAGAAGCGCCTGTCGCAGCATGCGTGGGAACTGCTCTACTGGCTGGCCATCTCCGCGGTGTTCGCCCTCGGATCCGCCTCGATCGTCTGGATCGGCAGCCAGCAGGTGCTCGCCGGAAAGTTGAGCGTCGGCGAACTGCTCATCTTCCTCGCGTATCTCGCGCAGCTCTACGAGCCGTTGAACCAGCTCTCTCACGTCGGCGCGACGATGGCGAACGCCAAGGTCGGCACCCAGCGCGTCTTTGAAATCCTCGACGCACCCGAGGAAGTGAAGGACGCGCCGAACGCACGCGCGGTGACGAAGGCGCGAGGCGAAGTCGTGTTCGACAGCGTTTCCTTCGGCTACCAGGCGGGGCAGACGGTCCTGCAGAACCTGAGCTTCCGACTGGGCGCAGGACAATCCGCCGCGCTAATCGGGCCGAGCGGCGTCGGGAAGTCGACCTTGATGAATCTGCTCCCGCGCTTCTTCGATCCGACGCAGGGCGGCGTGAAGCTGGACGGCGTGGATTTGCGCGAGCTGAAGTTGAAGGATCTCCGGAAACAAATCGCGCTCGTCTTGCAGGAACCAATCCTTCTCCCGGCGAGCATCGCGGAGAACATCGCGTACGGAAAACCGGAAGCGAGTCGCGCGGAGATTGAAGCCGCCGCCCGCGCCGCGAACGCCACGGGCTTCATCGCCAAGCTGCCGAACGGCTACGACACCGTGGTGGGCGATGGCGGCGCTCGCCTGAGCGTGGGCGAACGGCAGCGGCTCAACCTCGCGCGGGCGTTCCTCAAGGACGCACCGATTCTTCTGCTCGACGAACCCACCAGCGCGCTCGACTCCGACAGCGAAGCCGCGGTGGTGGAATCGCTCTTCAATCTCATGAAAGGCCGCACCACCTTGATGGTTGCCCACCGGCTCTCCACCATCGGACGCGTCGACAAGATCCTCGTGCTTCAGGAAGGACGATTGGTCGAGGAAGGTTCACCCGCAGAACTGAAGTCGCAACCCGGCTATTACGCGCGTGTGATCAGCGGGCAGGTCGAGTTGGAGTAGCGGGTTTGCCACTAGACAAACTTTCCACGTCCGATAGCCTCCGGGCACCAGACATTTATGACCGATCCGCGCTACAACAAGCTCGCCAAACTGCTCGTCGAATACTCCACGCAACTCAAAGCGGGGGACAAAGTGCTCATCGACGCCATCGACATCCCGGATGATTTCACGGTGGAACTGATGCGCACCGTGCGCAAAGCCGGCGCGACGCCGCTGGTCGAAGTGCGCCACGGACGCGTGACCCGCGAAGTTCTTCGCGGAACGGACGAGGGCCACGCCACGACCATTCGCGACATCGAGATGTTCCGGATGAAGCGCGTGCACGCCTACATCGCCCTTCGCGGCAGCGCGAACATCAACGAATCTTCCGACGTGGACAGCTCCAAGATGGCGCTCTACTCGCGCATCGTGCGGCCGGTTCTCAATTACCGCGTGAACAAGACGCGCTGGGTGGTGCTGCGCTGGCCGACGCCGAGCATGGCGCAGGCGGCGGGCATGAGCACCGAGGCGTTCGAGGATTTCTACTTCAACGTCTGCACCATGAACTATCCGCGCATGGCCAAGGCGATGACGCCGCTGGAGCAGCGCATGAAAAAGGCGGATCGCGTCCACATCAAAGGCCCCGGCACCGACCTCACTTTCAGCATCAAGGGCATCGGCGCGAAGATGTGCAAAGGCGACCGGAACATTCCCGACGGCGAAGTTTTCTCGTGCCCGGTGAAGAATTCGGTGAACGGCCACATCCAGTTCAACACGCCCACGATTTATTCCGGCACGCGATTCGACAACGTCCGCCTGGAGTTCAACGACGGAAAGATTGTCGGCGCCACCGCGAACAACTCGAAGCGATTGAACGAGATTCTCGATACCGACGCCGGCGCGCGTTACATCGGGGAGTTTTCGCTCGGTTTCAATCCGCACATTCACACGCCCATGTGCGACATTCTGTTCGACGAGAAGATCGCCGGCTCGATGCACTTCACGCCCGGCCAGGCCTACGAAGAGTGCGATAACGGCAACCGATCGGCCGTCCACTGGGACATGGTGCTCATCCAGCGTCCGGAATGGGGTGGCGGCGAGATCTGGTTCGATGGCGAATTGATCCGCAAGGACGGCCGTTTCCTCCCGAAGGATCTCAAGCCGCTCAATCCCGAGAACTTGAAGTAACCCGCGCCGCACCGCCGCCATGTCGATCGATGACCTGAAACGATTCGAGATTCCCGGACGGGTCAGCGTTCTCGAAGGCAACGGCGGATTGCCCAAGCTGGAAGTCACGACCGACGCGAGCAGCGCGGAGATCTATTTGCACGGCGCGCACGTCACCGACTTCAAGAAACGCGGCGAACCTTCCCTGCTCTTCACCAGCCAGTGCAGCCGGTTCGAAGCCGGCCACCCCATCCGCGGTGGCGTTCCCATCATCTTCCCGTGGTTCGGCGCGCGCGACGGCGAAGGCGCCCATGGCTTCGCCCGCAACGTGAGCTGGCTGTTGCAAGAAACCACGTCCACCCCTCATGTCGGTGTGAGCCTGCGCTTCGCGTTTCCCGGGGCCCGGCAGAGCGCCTTGTGGCCGTCGTTCTCGGCGTACTACAACGTCATCGTCACGGACAAGCTCACGCTCGAACTCGTCCTCACCAACACCGCGCCGGGCCAGAACCTCACGCTGGAAAACTGCCTGCACACCTACTTCACCGTCGGCGACATCAGCGCCGTTTCGGTCCACGGGCTCAAGGGCGTCAACTACCTCGACAAGGTAGATGGATTCGCACCGAAGACCGAGGTCAACGACGCCATTCGCGTGTCCTCTGAAGTAGACCGCGTTTATCTGGACGCGCCGGCAACGGCGGAAATTCGCGATACCAATCTCGGAAGAAAGATCCTCGTCGAGAAATCCGGCGGAGCTGCAACGGTGGTATGGAATCCTTGGATCGCGAAGTCACAGCAGCTCTCCGACTTCGGCAACGAGGAGTATCTGCGGATGATCTGCGTGGAATCCGGAAATGTCGCCGCGCACAAGGTGACGCTGGCTCCTGGAGAATCGACCGTTCTCCGGGTTGATCTGAGCTCAACCCGTCTTTGAAGCGACACCACGCGGCTGCGCCGGCTCGATGTGAACCGTCACGTCGTTGATGCGGTGCTGGGAGGCAAGCAGCTGATCCTTCACCAGATGCGCGATCTCGTGTCCGCGCCGCACGCTTAAATCGCCATCCACCACCACGTGAATATCGAGCGAGAGATGCAGGCCGACCTTCCGGATACGGCACTTCTCAATGTCGATGACGCCATCAACTCCTGCGGCAAGCCGGCGCACCGCAGCGACCGTGTCCGGTGCCACCGTGGCATCCATGATTTCATCCATCGCCGCGCGCAATAGGCGAAAGCCGTTCCAGGCAATCACGCCGCACGCCAGCAACGCCGCCCAGTCATCCGCGCTCTCGTATCCCGGCCCGCCAATGAGCGCGATGGTGATGCCGACAAACGCCGCCGCCGAGGTCAGCGCATCCGAGCGATGATGCCACGCATCACTCTTCAATGCGGTGCTTTCGATGGAACTTCCCGCCTTGAACGCGAGACGAAACATCGTTTCCTTAATCACGATCACCAGCAACAACACCGGCAGAGTGAACCAGTGCGGCGCCTGATGCGGCGTCATGATCTCGCGCACGCTTTGCACCGCGATGAGCAGCGCCGCGCCAAGCAGGAGCATCGAGACGGTGATGCTCGCGAGGGATTCCGCCTTGCCGTGACCATAGGGGTGATTCTCGTCCGGCGGAATGACCGCCACGCGCAAGCCGCCCCAAACGACCACGGAGCTGAAGATGTCCGCCGTGGATTCGATCCCATCGGCGATGAGAACATAGGAGTTCCCGACGATACCCGCCGCGATCTTGATCGCCGCAAGGAACGAGTTGATCACCAGCGCGAGCTTGGAGAGGCGCAATCCTGTTTCAACGCTGGCCATGTTTGCGCGCTCCAGTTTCGGATGCCGAAACGTTCAGCTCTTCCGGACAATCTCCACCGAGCAATGCGCCCGACCCGCCACCGCGGACGCCATGGTGCCCAGCGCGAGTCGCCCGCCATGATGCAGGCCGCGTGCGCCGAGGAAAATCGCGTCTGCCTCCCATGTCTCCGCCTGCGCGAGGAGTTCGTGCTTCGGATCGCCGGTGAGCAACTGGGTTTCAACGGAAAGCCCGGCATCACTCAGCACCTTCGCCGAATGTTCGAGCATGCGCACCAGCCCTTCTCGGGTCGCCGTGTCGTTTTCGCGCACCCATTGGCCCGCGACGGATTCAGGCCAGGCAATCGCAGTCTCCAAACGCGCGTCCACCACAGCGATGACGCGGAACTCGCTGAACTCCGGCCACACCCGCGACGCCACCGCGCGCACCGAGGCCAGCGAATCAGCCGAGCCATCCACGGCCACCACCACGCGAGTACGTGAGTGATGCGGATGTTTGCGCGGACGGGAAATGCGGACCGAGCACGGCGACTCCGCCGCGACCTTTTGCGAAACACTGCCCAAGAAGAATCGTTCCAGCACAGAACGCCCGTGGGAACCGAGCGCGACGAGATCCGCCTTCCACTCGGCCGCCTTGCTCAACACTCCCCACGCCGGCGAATCCGCGACCGCGAACGATTCCACCTTCCACTTGGGATGCAGCGTCTTGAGCCGTTCCGCTGCGCGGGCGGACATCGCCTTCGCCGTTTCCAGAACTTCCATCGCCTGCTCGCGCGCCTTGCGGACCGCCTGCGAATTCGCCGCCGGAAAATCCGGCTGCGGCCCGGCGGGATTAGATGGCAGCCAGACATCGGCGACCGAAATCACCGCCGCGTCCATCTCAGGGGGCAACCCCGCCTTGGCGAGATCTTCAATCGCCGCCTCGGCGCACGGCGAACCGTCGTAAGCAATCAGCAGTCGTTTCATAGAATAAGGTCAGTCACTCACGCCCGCCGCGCTTTGCCAAGCTTGGGAAAAGTGCGCTCGCTCTTGCGAGAAGGCCCGTTTCCCAAACTCCTACCATGCCAATAGATCACGCGCGACAATCAGGCACAACGGGTGTTTCACGGAAATTGAACTCCCGCAGAATTGCGGCCACTCCTTCCGTGCCAAGCTGCTGTTCTTGCGCATGCATCTGTGCAATCTGCCTGCCGCTGGCGGTCTTCCGGCCCGGCTCGCTTAATGCAGACCGTTTCGCGCGTAATGCCTTCAAGCGCACCTTAAGCAGCCGACCGGCAAGACTGCGAACAGTCCTCGCCTTGGATTCTCGCTCGGCTCCCAGCGCCGCATCGAACGCTGTCACTGCTTGGCGCAGGGAAAACTCGACGTCTTCCACTCTCGTATCGTGAGTTGACCCACTGAATTGTCCGTTCCATTGCGCCATACTCGCGGGCAACAGCCCCAAGTCGATTTACTGTCCCACCACCGGAATCGATTCGTCGATTAGCAGGATCGGAATGCCCGCGCAGATCGGGTAAACAAACTGGCCGTCCTTGCGCAACAAACCGCCATCGCACGGGCGCGTCACCGGTTTGCCAGCGCGGTTCAGCAGGCTGTTCTTCGCGATCTGATCGTTCAGACGCTGGAGCAGACTTCCCTCAGCCAAGGTAAGCGGCTGGCGGGTTTCCGGGCAGCACAGAATTTTCAACAAGTCGGCGTCAATCATAAGTCGGATTCAACAGGGGTCAGTTCGCGCTCGCACGGACGGCGGCTTCGTAAACGGCTTTCAACGGGACGTTCGCCTGTTCCGCGAGGCGTTTGCAAGACTCGTGCTCCGGCGAAGCCTGGACAATCTTCCCGTCCAGCTTGCCCAGCTTCACCTGCACTTCACCATAAACCGTCTTCACCGTCGTAAACTCTCGACGCAGTTTCCGGCGCTCCGCGATGTGACGGCGGACGCCGAAGGCCGAAGTCTCGCGCAGCATCAGCGCGGTGAAACGATCCGCATCGGATTCAGCACACAACACCGAGAGCAGCACGCCCGGCCGGTTCTTCTTCATCTGAATCGGTGTGTGGAACACATCGAGCGCGCCGGCGGCCAGCGCCTTTTCGACAAACGCGCCGAGAATCTCCGCGTTGATGTCATCAAGATTGGTTTCCAGCACCGCGATGGTGTCCGTCTCCCAATCGTGCGCGGCGGAAGCCTCCGTTGTGTCGCCGAGCACCGCGCGCAGCACGTTCGGCCGCGTCTTGTTCTCGCGCATGCCGAGGCCGTAACCAATCTTCGTCGCGGTCAGGTCGCGCATCGGACCAAAGCTTTCCACCAGTTCCGCGAGCAGCGCCGCGCCAGTCGGCGTCACGAGTTCATGCGGTTCATCGCACTGCGCGACGGGGATGCCGCGTGCGCCGAGAATCTCCAGCGTCGCGGGTGTGGGAACCGGAAACCGTCCATGCGCGCACTTCACCCAGCCCGTGCCTTCGACCACGGTGGCCGCGAGCACGCGAGGTTTGCCGAGCAGTTCCAGACCAACGCACGCGCCCACGATGTCCACGATGGAATCAATCGCGCCGACCTCATGAAAGTGAACCTGCTCCGGCGGCTTGCCGTGGATCTTCCCCTCCGCCACCGCCACGCGACGGAAGACGCCAATCGACTTTTCCTTCACCCACGCCGAAAGCTTGCTGCGCTGAATCAGTTGCTCGATGTCCGCAAACGTACGTTCGTGGTGATGATGCTCGTGCGCGTGGCTGTGACTGTGCCCGGCATGCTCATGGCTGTGCTCGTGTGAATCGGAATGTTCATGCCCGGCTTCACCGTGATCATGGTGATGACCGTGGTCATGCGCATGCGCATCGCCGTGTTTATGATCGCCGTGGTCATGGTCGTGATCACAGCAAGCATCGTCCTCCACATGGACATCGAACTTGGTTCCTGCGACGTGCGAACGTTGCTGACGCGACGTGTGCAGGTGGTATCCGCCGACCCCGAGCTTCTCGAGCTCTTGTTCCAGCTGGTGGAAGTCCACGCCCACATCCAGCAGCGCACCGATGAACATGTCACCGCTGATGCCGCTGAAAATATCGAGATACAACGTTTTCATTGCTGAATGGAAATCTACTTTCGCGCCACACGCGGCTTCCGGGTGGTTCCGTTACGCGCATTGGTGGCAACTTCCCCAGCTGCTCCAGCAGCCAGCGCATTCATCTGGCTCGCGGCGTAACCGGCGCCGAAGCCGTTGTCGATGTTCACCACCGTCATGCCGCTGCTGCAACTGCTCAACATGCCGAAGAGCGCCGTCAATCCGCGCAAGTTCGTGCCGTATCCGATGCTCGTCGGCACCGCGATGACCGGGCGCGCGACCAGTCCAGCGACGACACCGGGTAACGCCCCTTCCATCCCGGCCACCGCCACAATGACGTTTGCCTGCTGGATCAAATCGAGTCGCGAGAGCAACCGATGCAATCCCGCCACGCCGACATCGTAGATGCGCTCGACGCGATTGCCCATGATGTCCGCCGTCACCGCCGCTTCCTCCGCGACCGGCAGATCACTCGTCCCGGCCGCAAGCACGGCGATGAAGCCCGGGCGCTTCGGCAGCGGGACTTTCTCAAACGTCACACACCGCGCCTGTTCGTGGTGAACGATCCCTTTCAATTTCTTGCGCAGCGCACGGACGTGTTCCGCGTTCACGCGCGTGGCGAGAAAACGTTCCTCGCGCTTGCCCAGCTGCGCGGCGATTCCGGCAACCTGAGCAGGCGTCTTGCCTTCCGCGTAGATGACTTCGGGAAATCCTTTGCGCAGCGACCGATGAATATCGACGCGGGCGTAGCCCAAATCCACCAATGGCGCCGCTTGGAAAGCGCGCAGGACCTCGTCGCGCGAGGTTCCGCCCGCGAGAAAGGCATCGAGCAAGGCAATGGCTTCGTTTGCTGTCACGCGCGGAGACTGCCACGCGTCCGGAGCAGGGTCACGCGGAAATCCCGCTGCTTCCGCAGTTGCATTCCGCATCCGGCGAACTATCGGTTGAGCAGTGGCGATTCCCACCGATAACCGGTGGAGCATGGGAATGCGGGTTGACTGCCGAAGCCTGGTCCGCCAACCCTCGCCCGGTTCGAATGAACGAAAAGAAGCAAAGACGACGAAAGCCGACGCCGCGAGCGCTTGAACTACGATCCCAGCTGCTCATGGTGCGCGAGGCGCTGCTCGACCTGCACAAGGCGCTGGTGGAATCCGAACGCGCCAGCTACGAGCAGACGATGGGGCAGGTGCAATCCGCGAATCATCTGCTCAAGCTGCTGACCGACGATCCGTGGTTCGCCTGGCTGCACCCGTTGTCGTTGCTCATTGTCTCCATCGATGAAGCTCTGGAAGGTTCCGACTCCGTCAACATCCGGACCGCCACCGCCCTGATCAAAAGCACCCGGGAACTGCTCGTGGCCTCTGAAGAAGGCGATGGTTTCTCCGGCCACTACTACATCGCTCTCCAGCGCGACGCGGACGTGATCATGGCTCATTCCGACGCCACGAAGCTGCTGCCCAAGTAACGGCGCAGCCCGCCCGGAAACGCCGTGAACAGCGTGTAACCACTCCCCGCCCGGCTGCGTCCATTCGAGCGTGATGATGCGTATCCTAGTCACTTGTTCTCTCCGCGCGTTCGCCATCGCTGGCACGCTTCTCGTTTGGCTCACTGGTGTCTCGGAGAGCCGGGCGCAGACCTACGACTTCACCGCCGCCAAGGCTCATCTCGAATCGAATCTCGATCTCTACGGTCCTCGCGGCGTGGTCGCAATCGTGGAACAACGAGGTCGTGGTGAAATCCTTCGCTTCGAGGGAACTACCGGAGCTCCCGCGATTCAACTGACCGACAACACCAGGGTCGCGATCGCCTCCGCGACTAAATGGTATTCCGGCGCCGTCGTGCTCAAGGTGGCGGAGCTCGGATACTTCCGGCTGGATGACCGCGTCGGCCGTTACCTGCCGATCTTCGATCAACAAGGCAAAGGCGACATCACCATCCGGCAATGTTTCGCGATGAACAGCGGGCTCTCCCTCCGCGATCCGGATTACGAGATCGATTCCACCCTGACGCTCGCGCAGTCCGTCGACCTCATCGCTTCGAACGCACCAATTGTTTTTCCGCCCGGCACCCAGCTCGATTACGAAGGCGACGGCATGCAGACCGTCGGCAGGATCTGCGAAGTCGTCACCGGCAAGGACTGGCGAACGCTCGCGCGCGAACTGTTGTTCGAGCCGCTGGGCATGACGAACTCCGACTACGAAACATTCGGCTTGAACCCGGCGATTGCCGGCGGAGCGCGGTCGACGGCGCAAGATTACCTAAAATTCCTCCGCATGGTTCTGAACAACGGGCTCGCAGAAAATGGCCGGCCCGTTCTCGCCAGCCGCAGCGTGCAGGAGTTTTTCAAGAATCAAACCTACGGTCTGCCCGAGTATTACCGTCCCGCGCCGGCCTCGCTCTTCTACGCCTACAATCAGCGGCCCGATTACGGCATGGGCTCGTGGATCTTCGCGCAGAATCCGACCAACCTCGTCGTCGAGGAAGTGGCAAGCCCCGGCGCGTTCGGCACCTGTCCGTGGGTCGACCGCAAACGGGGCCTCTGCGGCATCATCTTCATGCTCGGGCTTACCGGTTTTCAAACCACCGGCAACAACGACCTGCGCTTCATGGACGCCATCCGCCGCGAGATCGACGCGAAAGGTCTCCCGCCGCAATCTGCTCCCTCGCCTCTGACGGCCTCGAAAACGGGCGACTATCTACGCATCGAATGGGGCGGTGACGGCAGCCTGCAAGTCTCGACGAATCTCAGCGAATGGATTCCTCTACCTTGGAGCTACAGCCCGTTCCTTGAATCGACTCCCGGCTCCGCGGCGCCCAGCCAGTTCTACCGCGTGATCCGTTGATCGATAAGTTCTGCACTGGCGAATATCCGACCTCGGCACTAGCGTCCAACCACGCATGCTGAAACTGATGAACATCCGAATCCTGCTCCTGGTCGTCGTCGCCTTGATCTCCCCTGCTCTCTCTCGCGCGGCCGAAACGCCGGCTCCATCCGCGACCGCCGTGAAGCGGGTGAACATCGACGAGTATGAGAAGCTGCGCACCGGCACGAACATCGTCATCCTCGATGTGCGCAGCGCGGCGGAGTTTGAGAAGGGACACATCCCCGGCGCCATCAACATCGACATCAATTCTTCACGCTTCGCGGAGCAGACCGCTCAGCTCGACAAGTCGAAGACGTATCTCGTCAACTGCGCCGTCGGCATGCGGAGCGCGCGCGCCTGCAAGAAGCTGGAATCGTCCGGCTTCAAGTCGCTTATCGATCTCGCGCCCGGCTTCGATGGATGGAAGAAAGCCGGCAAGCCCGTGCATAAGTAGAGCGCGTTGCCGCGAGATTCGTGTCGCGTCCGCCCTTGAGCCGACGCCGCGACTGCCGTTTTAGTGGTGTCGACGTTTCGTGTGGGAACGTCGTAAGGTTTCGACGGATCGAATCGTTCGCGGATGAACATCCTCCGCCCCATCCTGTGTTGGGCGATTGCGCTGCTGGCCGTTAATCAAACCGCCGCGGCAGCCGACCACTTCGCGTCCGTTTACCTCAATGAGTTCCTCGCCGAGAACACGCGTGGGCTGAAAGACGACGACGGCGAACGCTCCGGCTGGATTGAGCTCTACAATGGCTCCGGCTTCTCCATCTATCTCGCCGGCTGGTTTCTCACCGACACGCCGACCAACCTGACCAAGTGGCGCCTGCCCGGCGTCACGCTCCTGCCCGACAAGCATCTCGTCGTTCACGCGTCCGGAAAGAACCGCATTACCAATCTCGCGCATCCGCACGCGAGCTTTCGGCTCAACCCCTCCGGCGGTTACCTCGCGCTGGTTAATCGCTCGACCAACGTCGTCTCCGAGTTTCACTACGGCACACAGAAGGCGGACGTTTCCTTCGGTCGCGTCCGCGGCGAACCATCCTTGACCGGGGCATTACGCAAGCCAACGCCCGGGAAACCGAATCCGCTCACCGGCGCAGAATTCTCGCCGAGCGTCACCTTCTCCGCCGCGAGCCGGACTTACCTCGATTCAATCCGCGTCCAACTCTCGTGCGCGGACACGAACGCGGTCATTCGCTTCACGCTCGACGGCGCCCTGCCGAACCTTCGTTCCCCGATCTACCGCGAGGCCATCACCATCACGAACAGCGTGACGCTCCGGGCCCGCGCCTATGTGACCGATCGCTTCCCTGGCCCGCCGGGCAGCGAGACCTACCTCCGCCTGCACACCAACGCCACAGAGTTCACCTCCAGCCTGCCGGTGCTGATCCTCGACACGCTCGGCACGGACGTCGCGACCTCGAGCCAGGCGTCGCTCGCGTATGTGACGCTCCACCAACCGATCGACGGCCGCACCACACTCACCAATCCTCCGACTCTCAAGACCCGCGTGAGTCAACGGATCCGCGGCTCCACTTCATCCGGCATGCCGCAGCCGGGATTTGCGATGGAGTTCATCGATGAATTCAATCAAGAGCGCGACCTGCCCCTGCTCGGCCTGCCGGCGGACTCGGACTGGATTCTCTACGCGCCCAACGCCTACGACCCGGTGCTCATTCACAACCCGTTCGTCCACCAACTCAGTCGCGACATGGGCCGCTACTCGCCGCGCACGCGCTTCGTGGAAATGTTTATCGTGCGCAGCGCCGGTCCGATCCGCCTGAGTCACTACGCCGGGCTCTACGTGCTGGAAGAGAAGATCAAGATCGGGAAGAACCGCGTGAACATCGATCGCCTCGACGCAGACGATCTCAAACCACCGGACGTCACTGGCGGCTACCTGCTGAAAGTCGACCGGCTCGGCCCCGGCGAGTCGGGCCTCTTTTCCCACGGCGAACGCGGCATCATTCACGTGGAACCGCGTGAGCAGGTCATCTCCCTGCCGCAACGCGCGCCGCAGCTCCGCTACCTGCTGAACTATTTCGAAGAATTCGAACGCGCCCTCGACAGCGACGATTGGAAAGACCCCGTCCGCGGCTATCACGCGTATCTGGATGTCGACGCCGCGATTGATTTCCACGTGCTCGAAGTGCTCAGCGGCAATGTCGATGCCCTCGTCCTCAGCACCTACTTCCACAAGCCGCGCAACGGGAAGATCACCTTCGGCCCGCACTGGGACTTCGATCGCGCGCTCGGCTCCACCGACGGACGTGACGAAGATCCCCGCGTCTGGAACACCGGTCCGTTCTTCGGCGGACCTTGGTGGCCACGGCTCTTCACTGACTCCGATTTCTGGCAGCGTTGGGTGGACCGCTGGCAGGAACTGCGACGCGACCATTTCGCCGTCACCAACCTGAATCGCCTCATCGATCAGCTCGCCGCCGAAATCAAGGAAGCCCAGCCGCGCCAATACCGTCGATGGGACTTCCAGCCGCGCGGTGGTTCGTACCAGAGCGAGATCGCGCTGATGAAAGAATGGCTCTCGAACCGCGTGGACTTCATCGATTCGCAACTGGCCGAACCGCCCGCATTGAAAATGGATTCCAAAACGCCGCGCACCCTCACCCTCACCGCGCCCACCAACGCAACCATCTACTTCACGCTGGATCGCTCCGATCCGCGAGCCAGCGGCGGCGGAGCCGCGACCAATGCCTTGATCTACCAACACCCCATTTCACTGACGAACGAAGGCATCGTCATCGCCCGCGTGCGAAACCCGCAACGCCGCCAACGCGGTGGACCGCCGTTAACCACGCCGTGGTCCAGCCCGATTCGCATTGCGCCAAAGTGAACGCCAATGCCGCTGACAGCCTTAGCTGTCCCGAGTCACCCCACAGAAAATCAACAGGCGGCGCACCGTGAGGCACGCCGCCTGTGATTTTTCTCAAACAACCGCTCGGACTTATTGCTTCACCAAGCGGAAGAACATCATTGGCCCGCTCTTCGGAACGACCACAACATTCTCGACCGCCTCATCCACCGGCGTGAACGGAATCTTGGTCCACACGCCGCTGTTCAGATCGGTCGTCGATTCGAGCTCGAATCCAACCGCAGCCGACGGCCAGGACACCGTCACGCGACCATTGCCCGGGCCGGGAACGATCTTCAGCACCGGCGCCGCCGCAGGTTCCGTGACGTTCACCAGGAGCGTGTCGACGCCCTGGCCGGAATCATCGTCGTTCACTCGAACGGTCACCGTGAATGCGCCATTGTTCGTATAGGCGTGGCTGAGCACGAAGGTTTTGTCCGGGTTCAACGTGAGCGGTTGCACACCGGAACCGTCGCCGTAATCAACCGTGGCCTGCCACGTGTCGTTCACACCGGCATCCGTGAAGCTGCCGTTGACATTGAAGACGATGTCCTTCGCGACCTTCACATCAGCACCGGCGTTCACCACAGGCACCGCGTTCGCGATGGTCACAATGTAATTTCCGAACGCGCCCGGGCCGCTGCTGTCATGGAGCGTGTAATCGATCAGATACGTGTCGCTCGGAGTGGTCGTCGGATTATCGTCCACGTAGGCGTGCGAGACGTTGAAGGAAAGCGTGCCCGGTGCGAACTGGATCTGCTGGGCCGGCGAGCCGTCGCCCCAGTTCACCATCAGGAAGAATCCATCCACAAGGTCCGGATCCACAATCTGACCGCTGAAATTCACCACTCCGCCCTCAGCGCTGTTCGACGTGATGTTCAGGCCGGCAATCGACGGCGGCGTGTTCACATGGGTCAAGACTACGTCGTTGCCGTCACCGCCGTTGTAGCTGATGCGGAAGAGCGCGCCGTTCAGCAGGAACGTGCTGTTCTGCGGCAGGCCGAGGAAGGTTCCAGAGACGGCGTCGTTCCCGTCGTTCTTGATGATGACGAACTGGTCGCCCACGGCCGACTTGAAGCTCGGCGCATTGGTCACCTGCAACTGCGCGAGCGTGACCCCCACCGAACCGGCGACATCTATCTGATCGTAGCCGGTGCCCGGCTGGTTGCCTTCGATTTCGATATGCACCACCACGTTGTCATCGAGCGTGAAGTTCTTCGTGCGGAGAATGCCAGGGCTGTGTCCAGGAACGATGTCCGAGCCGATGAACGCCGAGACATTGCCGGCCGAACCCGTGCCGGCGAGCGTGCCGAGCGGATTCACTTCCACCGCGCTGCTGGCCTGCAAGCCATCGATCACGAGCGTGCCGTTATCGATGATCGTCTTGCCCGAGTAGGTGTTGTTGCCCGTGAGCGTCAGCGTGCCCGTGCCGGTCTTGTTCAACGTCACAAAGCCGACGCCGCCAATCAACCCGCTGAACGTCGTGTCCGTGTTGGCACCGCCGACCGTTAACGTGGCGAACAGCGTATTGACCGTGCCGCTGCCGACGAGCGAACCGATCGCGTCACTGAAGTTATTCAAGTTCAGCAAGCCGCTGTTCAGCACCGCGACCGGAACCGTGTCACCAATTTGATTCGGCTGAAGCAACCGCACCACGTCGCTGTTGGCGGCGCTATTGGTGTCACCGATGATCAAGCCGCCCGCGACTGCCAGAGCGCCCGTCTTGTTCAACGCGAGTTCGCCTTGCTCGACGATCACGTCAGCCGAATGAGTGTTGTTCGCCGCACCGGCAAACTCCAACGTGCCGACACCGCGCTTCCACAGCATTGAGGAGCCGCTGATGACTCCGGAAAGAGTCAGCGGAGAGTTCACGTTCTCGACACGAATTGCCGTTGGTGAAGCGACGCCGATCGGACCCGTCCACGTCGTCGGCCCGCCGGACAAACCAATCAGAGCCGCGTTGTAGAACTCGCCTCCATCGCCCAGGCCATTCAAAGTCAGGCCTTCCTGCGCCACGGTGACGTTGTTCGCCAACTGGAGAACGGCGCCATCGCTGACCAGCGTTCCGTTCACACCTGTGCCGAGCGCGCTGCTGTGCGACACGCGCACAATGCCTTGCTGCACCAGCGTGACGCCCGAGTACGAGTTGCTGCCGGACATATCCATTTCACCGGAGCCAGTCTTCACGATTCCCGCGCTTCCATTCAGCCCGGATACTTTCGCGGTGAGATAAAACTCCAGCGCACCGCCGTAATTTCCCGCCACGTCGAACGTGCGGTTCGCCGAGCCGAGCGACAGGTTGCCGCGGATGTAGGACGCCGGGGTCGCCGTCACTGTCACGTTGCCGTTCAACGTCACGACACCGTTGGTGCTCTTCACAGTCGCGTGATCGAGATACACCGGACCAACTGTTTCGTTGGCGTCGCCAGCGTCGAACACCGCTCCATCGAGCAACGTAATCGGCGCGCTGTCCGCGATCTGATTCCCCAACTTTAGGAACGCGCGGCAGGGAGACTGCGTGGCGTCCGCCGGAGCGAGCAGGAAGAGCGGACCGGGAACTGCGTTCTGACCCGGCAGCTTGCTCATCCAAAGCTCGACGGATTCGCAGACGGTCGGTCCGGAATAGGTGTTGGCCAGCGTACCGCTCAGCCATGCGAGGGTCGGCGCATTGTTCACCTTGTGACCCAGGAGACGTAGCGTACCGCCACCACTAATCACGCCGCTCGCGATGAGGCGCACGGTCTGAACTTCGATGGTGTTCGTCGCACCGCCCAGCGCGATGTCGCCCGCCCAGGTGCAATCGCCATGCGCGCTAAAGCTCGGACGGCCGTTCGCCGCATCGCCATTAAGCACCAAGTCCTCGCCGAGTTGAACCCAGCTGATGGCCAGCTGCGCGCCCTGCGCCACGATCGTGCCCTGGCTGCTGGTGCCGAGATTGCCATCGGGGCCAGTCACGAAAACCTGTCCTGCCTCGACGTACGTGATTCCCGAGTAGGTATTTGCCGCGCGAAGTTCGAGAATGCCCTCGCCCTGCTTGAGGAACCCAATGCCCGACGCGCCACTGATCACAGCCGTGATGGCGAGACCGCAATGCGGGTCGACATCGATAATCCGCGACTGCGCGCCCATCGAAAACACACCCGAGCCACTGATAAACGCCATGCCGTTGGCGGGCGCCGAGCAATGGATATTACCGAGCATCGTGACCGTGCCACCGTTCACCACCATGCGACCACCCGTGAAGTCGAGCGACGCAATGCCATCGGAAGCGCTTTCAAATTCGAGCGAGCCTGAGAGATGAATCTCAATCGGCGCATCGTTGGCGATCTGATGGCTGCTCGTGACCTTCACCACGTCGCGCGGGAACGGCGCAGGCTGGGTGTCGTGCCCCACGATCAAGCGGCCAGGGACCGACATGATGTTCGCGACCTTGCTGAGAGTAAGCGTGCCGCCGAGAACCGCAGTGTCGCCGAGATACGTGTTCGATTGGTCGCCGGTCAGCAGCAGATTGCCATCGCCGATCTTGGTGAAGCCACCGTTACCTTCCATTCGGCCGCGCAGATAAAAATCCACACTGGTCGTGGAACTGATCACCGAATCCGTCGCGAGGTTGATGATACCGTCCCAAATCGCGGAACCATCGTTCGCGATCAACGCGCCCGCACCCAACACACCTACGCCGTTCAGCGTGAGCGGTTCGGTGGGAATCAGCACCTGCCCGAGCACGAGCGACGCACCCGAGGCCACCATGGTGCCGGAGTTTGTGCTGCCGAACGACCAGTTGTTCAGCGCGATCAGCGTGCCGTCATTGTGGCTGACGGGACCGGAGAAAGTATTGCTGCCGCCCAGCGACATCGCGCCTGGTCCGTTCTTCGCGAAACCTACCAGGTTCCCGCCGCTGATCTGCGCGGCCAGCACGAGATCTTGCGCTGCACCGCCATCCGCGATGGTGAAGATTTTTCCGCGACCCCCAAGGTCGATGCGGCCATCAATCTGGGAGACTTCCGCGGAAGCGAGCGTCGTCACATGACCGTTCATGAAGAGCACGCCCGTGCCGCTGCTAATGTGGCCACCTTGCATCGTGATCGTTCCGAACGTGTCGTCGTTGTTGTTCAGGTTCAACAAGCCGGCCGGATTGATCGTAACCGCGGCGGTGTTGCTAATCTGGTTGTCCTGCATGAGGCGGACGATATCGACGTCATTGCCGCCGGAGCCGTCGCCCACCTCCAAGTCACCGGGCACCGCCGTGATGCCGGCATTCTTGTTCAAGCGCAGTGTTCCCGCATGCACCCAAGTTTCACCGGCGTAAGTGTTGGCGCTGGCGCCCATGAATTCCAGGCCGCCGAGGCCGGTCTTGCGAATGCCGCCCGCGCCAGAGATGCGACCTTGAATCGTAATAGAGTAGTTGAACGCCACGTCGAACTCCGCCTGGTTCTCGACTTCGACTTCGAGACTGCTGTGGAACAGCGCACCAACGCTGGCGAAGACGGCGTCCGTGGTGCCGCGCAACGTGAGCTTCGAGCCCGCCGTGCCGTAGAACGTGTAGCCGCCGCCTTGAATGTCGATCTGGTCAACCTTCAGGCCGACGATGTTCTGGATCGGGCTCGTGCCATTGACGAACGGCGGGAAGACGAGGCGGACGTTGGTTTCGTTCGTGCCGGGCACGCTGCCGTTCTCCCAGTTCAGTGGTGAGCTGAAGTTCTGGGTGAAGTTGTCGCCGCCGGTCCAACGATGTTCGCTGGCGAAGCTTGGAGTTGCGATGGCGAGTCCCGCGGCGAGGCCAAGCATCGCGAACGCGGCTCTACTGGGATAGGAGGTCTGGTTCATGGTCGTAGGGATGATTTGATGCGCGCACTCCAGCGCTGGCGTCCGGGTGGTCACCAGATCGCTTCGCATGAGTTGTCGGAGTAAACGCACGTGTTTCATTACGCGTGTGTTGTTACCCCGAGCGCAGCGAACTGCGGAATAGGACTTTGGTCGCGAACGGGCGGTGCGAGATCCGACTTTGGTCGGTGGCTGATCGAAGGCAGGGAAGGAGGTTCGACTAACTTGCGGCGGACTTCAGAAATCGATTGGAGCCCTATTAAAGACGGTGCATCGGCGAGGACGGAAAACGTGAGAAGAGAATCGTCACTTGGCGATCTGGATGAGGAATGACAGGGGCGTGGAACGCCTAGTTTCGAACGCGAAAGAAGCGATGACCGCCGCCCGACGAAATCGCTTCCTGGAAGAAATTCGTGCCGCGCGGAAGGGAAACTTGCCCAGCCAGACTCCACGTTTGCAAATCGCTGGAAGCCTCAACCTCTGCGACGGAACCAATCGGCCCCGTCACGTTCGCGCGCCAAGCTCCACCAACGATTGCCGGCGGCGAACTGAAGCGCGCGGGAAGTTCAACGCTGGCCTGCACCAGCTGCAGATCGAAGCTGAGATCGTATTGCCAGCGGATCTGCCGGTGCAGTTCCACGGCGATAAAGTTGTTCGTTCCCGCACGAAGCAGCGTCGGTGTCACCGGCACATTCACCCAGAAGTTTTGCCGCTCGGCATTGGAGCCGGTGGCAAGCTCGTCATACGCCGCGTTGGGCGCGAGATTGCGACGGAACACTTCGGTGCCGTTCAGGTAGACGGCGATGCCGTCGGTAAAGCAGACGCGCAACGCAAGGTTGGTCACGGCACTGGGCCGGGTGAATTGCTTGCGAAAGTAGGTGGTGACGTTCTTCTCAAACTCATCAAAGCCGTAGGAGATCACCGTTTGCTGGTCCGCTTGACCGTAGCCAAGTTGCGCCGGGCCCGATGCCCAGGCGGAGTCGTTGAAGTTCGTGCCACGCCACGCCGTGCCTTCGTCGGTTCCCTGGTCGTTGTAGCGCCAGACTTCCCCGCGACCGATGAAAACAACCGGCTGCGTCGGAAGGCCGGAACCGGTGCGGCGGAAGTAATTGATCGGCTGCTGTGAACCTTCGCTGATCGTGAAGTAGCCCAAACCGGTCGCGTGAAATCCAATGGCTTCGCCGTTCAAATCTTCCGGCGCTGTCGCCACCGGCTGGGTCGTTCCGGTCGAAGCGAGGGCGTTGCTCACCGTCTGGCTCGCGGAACGCGCCCAGGTCCAGGCGCGACCGTTGCGACGCATGCAAATCAAACGCCCGTCGAACGAGATGTCCCCGGCCGCCACCGATCGAAGACCATTGCCGCTGGACAACTCCCGAACGAAGGTCAGTTGAATCGGCCCGCCCGCATCCATCTTCGCACGCGTGGTCATGTAGATGCGCGCGCTGTTCGTTTCCTTGGTCGCGATGAAGAGGTCGCCGGTGAGCGGATCAATCATCAGCGCCTCGGCATCGTATGGTTTGTCCGGATAGGTCAGTTCGATTTCCTGAACGGCGGTGAGGGGTAGGACCGGAGGAGAATTGGAGAAGTAAGGGTAGACAGCGGGCTCGGGAAAACGGAGCACGCGCACGGACGGACGCGTCGCGAAGTTGTCGCCGATGTCCGCGAGATAGACGTAATGGTGCTCAGGACTCGCGCCCGGCCCGATGGCGATGTCCTCGAAGTTTCCGAAGAACACCGACGGGATGTAGTAACGAGCGAGATAGGTCCCGTTGGTCGACAGGGCGAAGATGCTCCCGGCGAAACTGCTGTCGTTATGCGTCCAGAGCACGCCCGGGTTCTGGCGGCTCGCGGCAATACCGGACGCTTCGGTGATTTCTGGAGTGGTTACCGTGCCGAAATCGACGGCGGCGGCGAAGGATTGAGCCCGCCCATTCAGCGGCGCCCACAAACCCAGCACTAGTAATACAACAAGCCAATGCATGCTCACGCGGATGTTACGACTGTGTGACACCGGCCAAAGTAGGCGAAAGCCACCGTCCTCGCAAACAGAACCACCGCGTCGATCGCAAAAAACCCGTGAACTCGGGCTGAAAGCGCATGTCGTCACCGACAATTAACTTGTCACTTTGGCGCGCCAATAGCACGATATGGGCGTTCCAAAGCCTTCTATGAAGACACGCATTTTCGTACTGGCGGTCTGTCTGGGATTCCTCAGCCAACTTCCACTTCGAGCCGCCAGCGGGATTTCCGGCCCCCTCCAATTGACCCTCCACAGCAACGACCTCAAGTCTGTGACGTGGCCGCGCGCGTTGATTCCCGCGCTGGAAACAAATGCGCTCTCCGTCGGCACGACCGTGGACAACTTCTCGGATGTAAATCCCGCCGGGATCGTCATCACCACCAATGGCTACTCCCTGCAATTCACCAACTCGCAGCCCAGCCTGTATTTCAAACTTCTTCAGGCCCAGATGAGCAGCAATGCGCTGCTCACCGCCAACGTGCTGAACCGGCTCGCCTACGGGCCGACGCCGGATGAACTCGAACGCGTCGCCGCCATCGGGCCGCAAGCTTACATTGAAGAACAACTCGCCCCGGAGACCATCCTCACGCTGCCGGATAACTACATTTCGGTGACCACCAATGGCGTGAACGCCGCGCTGGAAACCAATTGGACGACGTTGACTGTCACTGGCCAGGTCTCGACCACCACGTTGTATGTCTACCTCACCGGCGCCGGCAGCGCCTTCATTGACGATCTCTCGCTCAGCCTGATCTACACGAACACGACCTACGTCACAAACGGCGCCGAGATCACCACCAATTACACGACGTATCCGGGACCAAACGTCCTTCGCAATGGTGACTTCGAGCAATCCATCACCAACGGCTGGACGCGCACGGCGGACTTCGCCAACTCCACGGTCGTCGCCGCCCCGGTGGCTTCCGGTTCAGGCGCGCTTCAGATCATCGCCACTGCTCCCGGTGCCGGAAACAACGATGCCATTATTCAGGCGAACATCCCGGGATTAACGAATGGTTATCGCTGCATCCTCACCTTCAGCTACCTCCCGAGACCGAATTCCGGGAACGCCCGCATCAACATTCGTCTTTCCGGCGGCGGCACTCTCGCATCCGACGTCAATCCTCCTCCGCAGCCCCAATGGTATTACGCCACCGTGACCGGCGTCGCCAGCGGGAACCCTCAGTTCTACTTCTTCCTCAACGGCGCCGGCGAAGTCTACATCGACGACGCGAAGATCGTTGCGGGACTAATCCCCGGGGTCGGACCCAATCTCCTTCGCAACGGCGATTTCGAGGATCCCGTCCTGACCAATGACTGGAGTGTGACCGCGGACTTCGCCAACTCAACCATCAGCACCACACGATCCTTCTCTGGAAACGGAAGCCTGCGACTGCGCGCCACGGCGGGAGGATCGGGCGGCGGCGATTCCGTCTTCCAAAGCAACATCGCCGGACTCGCAGCGGGCCAGACCTACACGCTCAGCTTCTGGTATACGCTTCCATCCCAGAGCCGCGTCCTGACCGCGCGCCTCTCCGGAAGCGCCACCGTGGGCTTGCTCCGCACGGACGTTCCCTTCGGAGGTTTGCCGGGATTGAAGGGATTGCTCAACAGCTTCGCCCAACCGAGCCCCGACACCGGCACCTTCACCGCCCGCAGCCTTGGCGGCGGCAACCTAAGTGACTTGCGCGCGTGGTATATCCTCAACGCCATCGGATCGCCTCGTCAACTGCTGGAAGTCCTCACGCAGTTCCTGGAAAACCACTTCGTCACGGAACACGCCAAGAGCTACGACTACTTCGACCGTTACTACAACGACAGCACCGTCGAGGAAGCCATTGCCACCGAGTGGGAATATCGCGAGATCACCGGCTGGCGAAACGCGTTGCTCAATCCGAACTGCACCTTCTACGACCTGCTGAAAGTCCACGCCGAAAGCCCGGCGCAAATCGTCTATCTCGACACCGTGGAAAGCCGCGGCGACGGCACACGCGTCGCCAACGAGAACTACGCCCGCGAACTCTTCGAACTCTACTGCATGGGCGTCGACAACGGCTACGATCAGCTCGACATCACCGCCATGTCCCGCGCGTGGACGGGTTGGACCGTGAATCAGGTCGACCGCGAGAACATCAACAACCCCTTCGCGCCCATCACCCAAACCTACGGTCTCTACCCGGCGACCAGCGGCAGCGGCATCTCCAATCGCGTGGGCGTCTGGACCTTCAGCTACAACACCAACTGGCACGGCACCAACCGCGCCCCAATCTTGTCGACCTGGCACATCAACGCCAGCCGCACAAACCTCGTGCCGATCGGGCCTAAAACCTACGCGCCTCGTCTGGGAGCCCCTTGGGCCGGGCGCCCCTACCAAATCCGGTTGCCCCGTCGGACCGGCAGCGCGGGAATTCAAGACGGCTACGACGTCATCGCCAGCCTCTCGACCAACATCTACACTGCGGAATATCTCAGCATCAAACTCTGCCGACTCTTCATCCACGACGAGTTCCCGAATCCCACCACCACTGTCGACCTGCCGGAATACGCCTACTACGACTACGCGAATCCGAATCGCAGCGCCGAGGCCGAACTCATCCGCCAGTGCATTGTCGCGTGGGATACTCCGGGACCGGACGGGCGAAAGGGCCACATCCGCTCCGTCCTTCGCACCATCTTCGACTCCGAACTCTTCCGCGGCCACGCGGGTTCCTTGCAGAAGGTCAAGACACCGGTCGAATTCGCCGTGAGCGCCATCCGCGCGCTGCGATCGGCGAACCCGAACGGAAGCTTCACCGCCAACACCGACGGCTACTCCATCTCCGGCCGCAGCCGGACCTCCAGTTCCTCACCCCTCGTGCGCATGGGCAACATGAAGCTCTTCGATCGCGACGCGCCCGATGGTTATCCCGAAGCCGGCGCGCCGTGGATCAGCGGCGGCACCCTCGCGGAACGCATCCGGTTCATCCAGACCATGCTCATGACCAACAACTCGCCAGCCAAGGCCGACAACATCTCCGGCGGCAACTTCAACGTCGCCGACCCGGTCGCCTTGTTGAAAAAGAAGCTTCCCTCCAGCAGCTGGAACAACGCCGGACTCGTGGCCGATTACTTCCTCTCCATTCTCTTCCCCGGTGAAGGCAAGGCGAACCTCGACCTCTATCGCGGCAACGCCATCAACTTCCTCAACACCTCCGACGAAGGAACCTCCGTCTCCCTCTTTTCCAACCTGAACAACACGACGACACCATACGACACCCGCGTGCGCGCCATGGTCGCCATGCTGATGACCCTGCAACGTTTCCAGGAACAATAAGCCTTCTCGTTATGCAACACCGTCACATCAACGTCCTCTCCCGGCGTCAGTTCCTCGATCGCTCCGCCAAGATCGGCATGGCCGCCGCGCTGGCCAGCCTCACCGACATTCCGTTCGCGATGAAACGCGCGCTCGCCTCCGGCGGCATTGGCACCAACGGCAAGAAAGTGCTCTTCATCTGGCTGCGTGGCGCCAATGACGCGCTCAACTCGGTGATTCCGGTCCTCGATCCGCAGTACGCCGACAGCCGCCCGACCATCGGGATTCCAAAGGACGGCGCCGACTCGAACTACAGCGCCGTGGGCCCGTGCTTCGACGCCACCCAATACTCTGATCTCGGCGGCACGCCGCGCACTTCCGCAGACGACACCTACAGCTACGCCAGCGCCATTCCACTGGGCAACGGCTTCGGCGCGCTGCATCCCGCGCTCAAGTTCCTCGCGCCCGTCTACAACTCCGGCGATCTCGCGCTCGTGCATCGCGTCGCTTATCCGCGGCAATCCCGTTCACACTTCGACTCGCAGCGTTACTGGGAAAACGGCACGCCGAACAACAACCTCGTCAACGACGGCATCTTCTACCGCACCATCTATCAGTCCGGCCTCGCGAACACCGCGCCCTTGACCGGCGTCTCCATCCAATCCTCCTTGCCGCTCATCCTGCGCGGTTCCGAGGCGGCGATGACGAACCTCAGCGATCCCACGCGTTACAACTTGCTCAGCGTTCCCTCTCCCACCGGCGACGTGAAGGCGGACGCTGCGCTCGCGACCACCGGCGGTTATCCGTTCCCGTCCAAGCTCAACCGCGAACTGCTCAGCCTCCAGTACCGGAACCTCCAATCCACCCTCGGTCTCTTTGCGCAAATCGACTTCAGCGAGAACGGCAATACGTTTCGGGACAATGTGAAGACCGATGGCGACGTGGACTGGCGCCCGGAATCCGCCCCCGGCAGCGACACGCAAGGCTACTACCTGTTCCCCACCAGCAACGTGAAGAACGGCGGCTGGCGTCGACCCAACGGCACCAACGTCGCCGCGAAATACGTCGTGGATCCCTCCAATTCCACGATGGACTTCTTCAACAAGCTGAAGTCCGCCGCGCTCGTGCTGAACAAGACCGACGCCATCATCGCGGGCACCGAGATCGGCGGCTTCGACACACATCGCGGCCAGGGCGGTGTGACGGGAGCGCACGCCAACCTGAACCGCTCGATTGGCTGGTCCATCTACGCGCTGAAAAAGTTCTTCACCCTGTATGCCGATCGTTGCACGTGGGACAATCTCATCGTCGTCACCCTCTCCGAGTTCGGTCGCACCACGGTGGAGAACGCCGACATCGGCACCGACCACGCCGAAGCCGGCGTCATGTGGGTCGCGGGCGGCGGCGTGAAAGGCTACGAGAGCGGCGTCCGCAGCGGCGCGTTCAATCTCAACACCCCCGGTGAATTTCAGGCGAACAGCCCGCTCAACTGGTTCACCGGCCCCACCAGCACGAGCGCGATGTTCGGAGTATCCAACGGCTACCTCAAACGCAACACCGACTACCGGTCCGTCCTCGGCGAGGTCATCCGCAAGCATCTCGGCGCATCACAATCCCAGCTCAACCAGATCATTCCCGGCTACGCGGTGCCCACCGAATACCTGCTCAGCGGCGGCACTGTTGCCGATTCCAGCACCGTCAGCACCGCGATCCGTGGCGAAGTGGGCTTCCTTTAAACGAACGCCGCAAGCTCTGCGAAATCCCAGTCGCAATCCGGTCTGAAACCAACTAACCTCCCGCCGTATGTCGTTCCCGAAATGTCGTATCATCGGACTGGCGGTCGCCACGGCGATCCTCGGCCACAGCCCCCTTCGCGCTGATGTCATCACCCTGAACCCGAGCGCCGACACCACGCTCATTCAAGTCGATCCCAACGCGAATCTCGGCGGCGCTGACTTCTTCAACGCCGGAACCCCGGGCAATGGCAACCGCAACCGAGCGTTGATGGTCTTCTCCCTCTCGGAGTTCATTCCCGCCGGCGCGACGATCAACAACGTCTCCCTCGTCCTCGACATCGTCCGCCAACCCGCGGTGGACATCGCCCCGGCACTCTTCAGCCTGCGTCGTGTGCAAACCTCCTGGAGCGAGGGCGACAAAGTGCCCATCGAAGAAGGCAGCCCCGGCCTCGGCGCACCCGCGACCGAAGGCGACGCCACGTGGCTCTATCGCTCCGTCGGCGGCGAAGCGTGGTCTGCGCCCGGCGGACGCGCCGGCGTTGATTTCTCCGGGACTCCCAGTTCCACGGCGTTTGTCTACGGCATAGGCGATCCGGTTCAGTTTGAATCCACGCCCCTGCTCACCGCGGATGTCCAGTTCTGGCTCGATAATCCAAGCTCCAACTTCGGCTGGATGCTGATGACCGAGACCGAGGAGGTCCGCAAATCCGCCCGCAGCTTCGCGTCGCGCGAAGACGCCAACGGCGGCCCCATGCTCATCATCGATTTCACTCCCGTCCCCGAACCGGGCACCATCACGCTCGCCGGTCTGCTTGGACTCGGCCTGCTCGTCGCCCGTCGAGTCAACCGCCGATAGCCGGTCCCAGCCGGAAGTTCCAACGCAGAAACGCGGCCGCGATCCCGTTCGCACTCACCCTCCGTTGCTGTCCAAGCCGTCCGCTCCGCTAGGACGGCAGCGGAAATTCCCGTGGCATTGCTACTGCTAATTGCAGCGCGCAACCCATGAACAACTCTCAGAACAGCTTCGGACAAAGGACTTTTGCGTCATCCAGTGAATTTTCCCTCCATCCTGAGGAAAACAACCTTGCAAACCTCAGTCGGCGCGGAAAAAACTTTTACCGTCGTATGAACTCCCTCTCAGCCTTTGGACGGCTGATCTGTGTCGCCGTCCTTCCTTCACTGCTCGCGTACTCATCATCGGCGCTCGCCGCCGAAGCCGTTCCGGAACCTCCACGCATCACCACCAGTCTCACGACGAATGGCCTCCCGAAGTTGTCTTTCCCCTACCCCGCCGCGCAGGAATACGCCGTCTTCGGATCGAGTGATCCCGCCGGACCATTTCTCCCCATGCAAGGTCGATTGGTCGGCCCGACCTTCACCGTCACCAACGGTGGGCCCCTCGGATTCTTCCGCGTCGGCGTCACCCCCGTCAGCAGCAACTCCATTTTCACCGCGAACGTCCTTAACCGCCTGACCTACGGGCCGACCCCGGATGACATTGCGCACATCGCAGCGATCGGACCGGAAGCCTTCATCGAGGAACAACTCGCCGCGGACGCCATCGCGGAAGATCTCAACAGCCAGTCGCCGATCACCAATCTCCCGCCCGTCGTCCCGATCCCGACCAACTGGATTCGGGTCTCGGACAGCGGCACAGCCTCCAACACCAATCTCTTCCTTTACCTCAGCGCCGCCGGAAATGTGTATGTGGACGACATCCGCCTCGTGCTCGGCACCAATGCCGACGCCGGCGACAATCTCCTCGCCAACGGCGATTTCGAAGATCCCACGCTGACGAACGCATGGAGGGTTGGCGCGCTGTTCTCGCGGTCTGTCGTGACCAACAGCCCGACGCCCGGCGGGCTGGCCGCCAGTGGCACGAACTGCCTGCTCCTGATCAGCACCGGCGCCGGCAGCGGTGGCGGCACCAGCCTTCAGCAGGTGTTCTCGCCCACCAACTTTCCGTCCGGCCAGCGCTTCACCCTCAGCTATTCCTACCTCCCCATTTCCAACGTGGGCTCGAACACACTGACCGCCCGTCTCTCCGGCAGCTCAACGATTCAGACGGTTTCCCTCCCCTCCGTCGGCCCCGCGCCACCGGCGGCGCCCTTTGCCGTCTCGCCGCTCTACGCGAAGCTCACCAACGGCACCGTGCCCGTGAACATCGAGAGCACACCCGCCTCCGTGAATGTGCTGAACGATCTCCGCGCGTATCACATCCGCCGCGCCGTTCAGAGCAAGCGGCAGCTCTATGAAATTCTCGTCCAGTTCTTCGAGAACCATTTCACCACCGAATACCTGAAGATCGCCGAGTGGTTCGACAACAACACCGGCAACGCCATCACCAACGGCGCCGTCCGCGACAATCTTGCGCTCGACCTCGAATGGCGGGAGCACGACCTCTTTCGCCGCGCGTTGCTCAATCCGAACTGCACCTTCCACGACCTGCTTAAGATCAGCATCGAAAGCCCGGCGATGATTATCTACCTCGACACGATCCTGAGCACCCGCAACGCCGCCAACGAAAACTACGCCCGCGAAATTTTGGAACTCCACACCTTCGGTGCGGACAACGGCTACGTGCAGCAGGACATCGTGGACCTCGCCAAGATCTGGACCGGCTGGCGCGTCGGCAAGAAATCCCTCGAGAACGAGAACAATCCCCACGCACCGAACGTCGCCAACGCCACGAACGACTTCGGCCGCTGGGTGCTGCACTTCGCCACCAACTCGCACAACTACACCGCCACCAAACGCCTCTTCACCAACGCCGTCATCGACGCGCGGTTCGGCGCGGAATTTGGCGCCGGCCAGCCCTACACCTTTATCATCACGAACAACGCCTATCCCGGCACAAACGGGATGAAGGAGGGCTACCTCGCCGCGGAACATCTCGCCAGCCTCCCCTTCACGGCCGAGTTCATCAGCGTGAAACTTTGCCGCACCTTCGTGCATGAGAACTTCGAGTTCGGCGTCTACGACTACACCGCGCCGGCCCTTTCCCCCGAGGCGCAGCTCATCAAGGAATGCATGACCACCTGGAACACGCCCGCTGCGGACGGTCGGAAGGGCAACATCCGCTCCGTGGTGCGGACCATCTTCAACTCCGCGCTCTTCCGGGGCCACGCCGCCGCGCAGCAGAAGATCAAAACGCCGCTCGAATTCGCCGTCAGCACCGTGCGCGCCCTGCGCGTGCAGGACACCGACACCAACAGCTACATCAGCGTCACCGCGGACACTGATGGCTACGGCATCGTCACGCCGCTCAGTCGCATGGGCGGCATGAACCTCTTCAGCAAGCCCGAGCCGGATGGCTACTCGGAATTCGGCCGCATCTGGATGAGCACCGCAAATCTGGACGAGCGCTGGCGCTTCGCGCACCACTTCCTGATGGCCACCGCTTACTCGTTGAAAACCGTGGATGGCACACGGAACAACACGTCGGACCCGGTTAAACTCATCCGGCTGAAACTCCCCAGCGCCAGTTGGAATGATCCCGGCGCCATCGTCGACTTCTTCATCAGCCTGCTCTACCTCGGCGAAGGTCCCGCCAACCTCGGCCTCGATCGCGAAGCCGCCATCAACTACCTCAACACCGCGGATGATGGCACGACACCGTCGCCCTTCAATATCGACACTCACGATGGACGCGTCCGCGGCATGGTCGCCCTGCTCGTGTGCCTCCCGCGCTTCCAGGAACAATAACTCTCACCCAAAAACCATTCGTCTTATGGCAAACGTGATTACCCGCCGTTCGTTCCTCAAGGCCAGCGCCCGCACCTCCGTGGCCGGCGCACTCGCTTCGATGGTCAACATTCCGCACTTCCTCCAGCGAGCGCTGGCGGATGGCAACATCGGAATCAGTGGCAAGAAACTCCTCTTCATCTTCCTGCGGGGAGGAAATGACGGCCTCAACAACCTCATCCCCATTCAGGACCCGAGCTACGCGGCAAATCGCGCGCAAATCGGCCTGCCGAAGGATCCCGCCGCGTTCTACGACGCGGCCACCGGTCAGTGCGACAATCCGGGGATGCTCCAGCCCTACGCCATCCGCACCGGCAACGGCTTCGCCGCATTGAATCCGAACCTCTACGACCTCGCGCCGCTCTTCAACACCGGCCGCATGGCGCTCATCCATCGCGTCGCCTATCGCAGCCAGTCGCGGTCGCACTTCGATTCGGAAAAGTATTGGGAAAAAGGCGGTGACGGCACCGCCGCCGGAAAATCCATCGGCACCGGCATGTTCTATCGCGCCATCGTCGAGTCCGGCTGGAACCAAAGCCATCCGCTCTCCGGCGTTTCCTTCCAGAGCAACCTTCCGCAAAGCCTCCGCGGCGAGCAGCCGATGACGAACCTCAGTTCGATCAATCGCTACAACATCCTCGGCGTCTCCGGTGCCACCTCGTCCACCAACGGCGTCAACGTGGCCGCCGACCGCCTGAAACTCCTGAACAACATCGACGCCGGGAACGCGTGGCCCTACGCGGCCAAGGATAATCGCGGGCTGGTGACCGGGCTCGGTAACGCCTTCCGCGACACTCTCGACATCTTCCAGGATCCTAGTTTCGCGACGAATGAGTTCTACGACGACAACGGCACCACCCGATTGTTCCCCGTCAGCGCCGCCACCAACCAGGCTGGAGTGGACGCCAATGGTTACGACTACTTTCAAAAACTGAAGTCCGCCGCGCAAGTCCTCGCGAACACCGACGCCGTGATCGCCGGCACCGAGATGGGCGGCTTCGACACCCACACCGGCCAGGTGACCGCCGGCAGCCCGCACCTCGGCGGCCACGGTCGCCTGCTCAAGCGCATCGGCTGGACCTTCCACGCGCTCGCGAAGTTCTTCCAGAACTACAGCCCGAACGTGAAGTGGGAAGATGTCGTGGTCGTGACCATGTCCGAGTTCGGCCGCACCTCCGCCGAGAACGCCTCCGTCGGCACCGACCACGCCGAAGCCAGCCTCATGTATGTCGCCGGCGGAAGCATCCGCGGCGGCATCTACGGTTGCAGTCCCACCCCGTTGAACAACGTCAACCAATGGGACCCCGGCGACGGCGGCAAGAACGGATCGATGTTCCAGTCCAACGCCAGCGTCGGCTACCTCCGTCGCTGCTTTGATTACCGCTCGATCATGGGCGAGATCATTCGCGACCACCTCGGCGCCACCGAAGCTCAGCTCCATCGCATCATTCCCGGCTACGCCTCCGAGGCCACTGAGCACCTCAAGAGCGGCGGCCTCATCGGCTCCACCCCAATCATAGGCGAAATCGGTCTGGTCTAAATCCTGGCGTCCCAGCGGTTCCGCCCGCGCCCGGCCCGCAAAGGCCGGGCGCGTCGTTTTTGGCCCGCTCCCGGCAGACACTTTTTTCTTCATCGCCAGCAGCGCATCGATCACTCTCCGTCCATGGACAAACTGACTGCTGATGAGATTCGCCGCGCGGTGCAGGCCGCGCTCGCGGAAGACATCGGCCCCGGCGACGCCACCACCCTCGCCACCGTCCCGGAATCCGCCCTCATCCGCGCCGCCATGGTCGCGCGCGAACCCCTCACCGTCGCCGGACTCGCCTTCGCCGAAGCCGCCTTCCACGAACTCTCGCCAGACGTTCATTGCGAACGTCACGTCACCGAAGGCCAGCACGCTGCACCCGGCACCAGTCTGCTCCAAGTATCCGGTCCCGCCCGCGCCATTCTCACCGCGGAACGTGTCGCTCTGAATTTCACTCAACGCCTCTCCGGCGTCGCGACGCAGACCTCGAAGTTTGTCGACGCCATTCGCGGCATTCGCGCGGAAATCCTCGACACGCGCAAGACCACCCCCGGCTGGCGGCGCTTCGAGAAATACGCCGTCGCCTGCGGCGGCGGACGCAACCATCGCATCGGCCTCTACGATCTCATTCTCATCAAGGACAACCATCTCGCCGCGCTTCGTGACGAGAAGCCGAACGCCATCGCCGCCGCTGTGCAACGCGCCCGTGCGAAATATCCGCAACTCAAAGTCGAAGTCGAAGCGGACACGCTCGAACAAGTCGCCCAAGCCGCCGATGCAGGCGCGGACATCATCCTGCTCGACAACATGAGCAACGACCAACTCCGCGCCGCCGTCGCGATCGTCAGCGGCCGCGCCAAGACGGAAGCCAGTGGCGGCGTGAACCTCACCACCGTCCGTGGCATCGCGGAGACCGGCGTGGACTTCATCAGCGTCGGCGCCCTCACGCACAGCGCACGCGCCGTGGACATTGGGCTGGATTTCGAACCGTGACCACCGACACCCGCATTCTCACCGCACTGCGTCAGGCCGGAGCCGGATTCGTCTCGGGTGCAGAACTCTCGCAGCAACTGGGCGTCACCCGCGCCGCCATCTGGGCGCGCATCGAGGAGTTGCGCAAACTCGGCTACGACATTGCCGCCAGCCCGCATCAGGGCTACCGGCTGCTCAGCGTTCCCGACGTCCTTCACGCCGACGACCTGCTCTCGGTTTTGCAGGGAAACAAAGTCGTCGGCCGCGACATCCGCGTCTTCGAGGAAACCGCTTCGACGAATGATGTTGTTGAGAAACTCGCCCGCGACGGCGTGAAGGAAGGCGTCGTCGTCTTCGCCGAATCGCAGAGCAAAGGCCGCGGCCGGCTCGGTCGCAAATGGATTTCTCCGCCGCGCCAGGGACTTTGGTTCTCCGTGCTGCTCCGCCCGAATCTCCGTCCGCAGGCAGCCACGCAGCTCACCGTCGCCGCAGCCACCGCGCTCTATCGCGGCATTCGCGACGTCACCGGGATCACTCCGGAAATCAAGTGGCCGAATGACATCCAGATTCAGGGCCGGAAGATCGCCGGCGTGCTCACCGAACTCAGCGCGGAGATCGATCACATCAATCACCTCATTCTCGGCATCGGCGTGGATGTGAACCAAGCCGCGACCGAATTTCCGCCCGAGCTAAGGAAGATTGCGACCTCGCTCAAGACTGAAACCGGACGCCACATTCACCGAGCTGATCTTGCCGCCGCCATTCTACGCGAATTGGATCGCGACTACGCGCGCATCACCGCCGGGGACTTCACAAAGGTTGCCGACGAATGGCAGCACCAGTGCAACACCATCGGCCAGCGCGTCTCCATCAACATCGGTGACCGCATCATTCAGGGCCACGCCGAGGCGCTCGACGACGACGGCGCGCTGCTCGTTCGCACGCAGCACGGCCGGCTCGAACGGATCATTGGCGGCGACGTGACTTTGCAGAAATGAACTTCCTCCTCTTCGACATCGGAAACACGCACACGCATCTCGGACTCGCGAACGAGCATCGCGTTTTCCGCCAGGCCAACATCCGCACCGCGGCGTGGTTCGACGGGACCTCCGCGAACCTCGTGGCAAAGTTCATCGGCAACCGAAAGCTCGCTGGCGCCGCGCTGTGCAGCGTCGTACCGAAAGCGACCCCAAAAGCCGTCGCTGCGTCTCGAAAGCTTTGGAAGCTCACGCCGCTGGCGTTGACGCCCGACACCATTCGCGGCGTCGGCATCAATTATCCGAAGCCACACACCATCGGCCCGGACCGGCTCGCCAACGCGATCGCCGTCCGCCATCACTTCGGCGCGCCCGCCGTCGTCGTTGACTTCGGAACCGCCGTCACCTTCGACGTCGTCGACAAGCGCGGCGACTACGTGGGCGGCATCATTGCGCCCGGCCTGGCCGCGATGACGGATTATCTGCACGAAAAGACTGCGCTGCTGCCGAAGATTCACATTCGTGAGACGAGCGCTGTCATCGGCAAGAACACCAAGCAGGCGATGCTCATTGGCGCCGTGCATGGCTACCGCGGGCTCATCCGTGAGCTGGCCAGCGAACTGAAACGCGAACTGAAATCCAAACGCCTCCCCATCGTCGCGACCGGCGGCTACGCCAAATTGATGGCGTCCAAGCTGCCGGAAATTACCTCCGTCGAACCGTTGCTGACTCTGGAGGGCCTGCGATTGCTTCGACTGCATCACTCCGTTCCGATTCTGTAGCCGGCCAATCCCGCCTTGAGATTCAGCCGGCGCGCTGGCAGTCTGCGCGCCCATGAATCGCATCGTTGAACAGTTTGCCGCGCTCAAGAGCAAAGGTCAGAAAGGCCTCGTCGTTTACATCGGAGCCGGCGATCCACACCTCGACGCCACTCGTCAGCTCACCGTCGCCTTCGATCAGGCCGGCGTGGATGTCGTGGAACTCGGCGTGCCGTTCAGCGATCCGCTCGCGGATGGTTTGGTGAACCAGCTCGCCGCGCAACGTGGGCTCGAATCCGGCACCACGCCGCCCAAGGTCCTCGCGACCGTGGCGGCGATCCGCAAGGAATCGCAGGTGCCCGTCGTCCTCTACATTTACTTCAACCTCATCTACAAGGTCGGCATGAAGCAGTTCATCGCCGACGCCGCCAAGGCGGGAGTCGATGGGCTGCTCGTGCTCGATCTGCCGCCGGAGGAATCCGAGAACTACGAAGCGCTGATGCGCGACGCCGGCCTGTGCAACATCTATCTCATCGCGCCGACGACGCCCGATGACCGCATCGAGCTCATCGCGAAACGCGCCAGCGGCTTCATCTACTACGTCTCCCGCGAAGGTGTCACCGGCATGCAGCAGAAAGTGTCCGACACCATCGGCATGATGACCGGCAAGATTCGCTCCCACACCACGCTCCCCATTGCCGTCGGCTTCGGTGTGTCGAATCCCGAGCAGGCGAAGACCGTCGCTGCGAACTCGGAAGCCGTCGTGGTCGGCAGCGCCATCGTGAACCAGATCGCTGCGAACGGCAAAAGCCCGGATCTGGTTCCGAAAGTCGCGGCGTTCGTGAAAACACTCGCCAACGCGGTGAAAGACGTCAACCCGATGAACACGGACTTAACGACAGCACCCACAATGCCGATTCAGCTCCGTGCAATTGGTGAAATTCGTGTCCACAGTGCTCCTGACCGATGAAATCCAAATCCGCAGCCAACACCAAGGACCGCTTCGTCATCATCATGGCCGGTGGACGCGGCGAGCGCTTCTGGCCCGTCAGCCGCCAGGCCACGCCCAAGCAGCTCATCACCCTGCTCGGCAAACGCTCCTTCCTCCAGCAGGCCGTGGATCGAGTGCTGCCGCTCGTGCCGATGAAGAACATCATCATCATCACGAACGCCGCCCAGGCCGCCGAGGTGAAGAAGCAGCTGCCGAAACTGCCAAAGGAAAACATCATCGCCGAACCGTGCGGACGCGACACCTGCGCCGCCGTCACGCTCGGCGCCGCGCTCGTTGGCGCACGTTCCACCACGGCCGTCATGGCGGTGCTGCCCGCCGACCACGTCATCCCGGAGGAGAAGAAGTTTCAGCAAGTGCTCGCCGACGCGTTTGATCTCGCGAGCCGCGGACAGGTCATCGTCACCATCGGCATCAAGCCCACGGAGCCAGCGACGGGCTACGGCTACATTCACATGGGCAACGAACTGCCCACGCCGCAAGGTGTGAAACGCTACAAGACCGCGTTCTACAAAGCTGAACGCTTCGTCGAAAAGCCAAACTACGAAAAGGCCATCGACTATCTGAACAGCGGCCAATATCGCTGGAACGCCGGCATGTTCGTCTGGAGTTTCGTCACGATCACCAACGGCCTCGAAGCGCATCAGAAGGAAATGGCCGAGGCGTGCCATCGCTGGTTCAAGGTGGCGTGGACGCCGAAGCTCGCGAAAACGCTGGCGAAGGAGTATCCGGAGATTCGCAAGATATCGATCGACTTCGCACTAATGGAGAAGGCGCAGAACGTCGTGGTGGCCGCCGGCGATTTCGAGTGGGACGACCTCGGCTCCTGGACCGCGCTCGCGCGTCACATCAAGGCGGATCCCGAAGGCAACTGCGCGGTAGGCGACTTCATCCACGTCGATGCCGCGCGCAACGTCGTCTACGACGCGCGCACGAAGAATCGGACGCCGATCGCGATCGTGGGTTTGCGCGATTCCATCATCGTCATGGCTGACGACTCCACGCTCGTCGCGCACAAGAGCCAGGCTCAGAAAATCAAGGAGCTGGTCACCAAGCTCGCCGCAGACCCGAAGTATAAGAAGCTCGTTTGAGCACTACTGCCCTCCGTTCGTAGGAGGCGCGCATGGATGCTCGATCACTCCTAAAATTCCGTAGCAGACGAAAACAGACAGCATTGTAACACTCGCTGCCAGCAGGACGTCGAAACCATGGAGTTGTTCTACTGGAGCGCCATCGAGCAAAGCGCCTGCAAGCAGGACTGCTATTAAAAGCGATGCGACAATGGCGCCCATTTGAAAGTAAGCGGAGGCAGAGCGCTTCCGAACCCGAAGATATCGAGCTGTAGGCCAGCCAATGCAAAGCTGCATCAAGCCCCCGACACAAAACACGAAGATGAGGGCCGCACCCAGCTCGGTTTCCAAGTGATCAATCTCAACAAGCTGAACACCAGCCGCTCTTCTCATCGCTGGCTCGGCGATCGTCATAAGCACTCCCCAAGACAGCGCAGCCGCCGGCATGGGCAAAAGCAAACGACTGATTTTTATCCCTCGTGAAGGCATGACGCATTTTCAGAACATACTTCGCTGAAGCTGGGATCGGCGTAACGAAGCGATGCTTTAGTACAGACTAAAGCGCATGGAGCAAGGCAGCGGCATACTACCCATCTCGACCTCACGTTGGGGCTTGAAACTGTCGTTCCCTGACTTGCTACCGCCCGCGAGCCGAAGCTCACTCCTCAATCCGATAGAGATGCGTCTTAGTGCGAAGAATCAGAGCCTTACCACTCACCGCGGGCGACGCCATGAAACCATCCGCGAGCGTGTTCTCCGCCAGCTTCTTGAACTGTCTTCCCGCCTCAACGACAGCGGTCTTGCCTTCCTCGCTGAAGAAATAGATCCGACCGTCAGCGTGCAAAGGCGACGCGGAGTAATTTCCTCCGATGCGTTCACGCCAGACTTCCGCGCCGGTCTTCGCCTCGAGACAACTGGCCACACCGCCATCGTCGATGCTGAACAGCAAATCGCCCGCGAGCTGGAGCGACGGTTTCTTGGGTACGTTGCGCTTGCTCTTCCACGCGAGCTGGAGCGAACCGGAACCGGTCTCGGTGCTGTTGGCATCGAGCACTTCGCCGGATTTGCCGGGGCGGAACGCGAGGATCTGCCCCTGGGACCAGCCGGTGTTCACGAAGATCAAACCGTGACCTACACTCGGACGCGTGCTCCCGGAATGGTTCTGTCGCTCCTCCACGCGCCAGAGTTCCTTGCCCGTGCGCGGCTCGTAGCCGTACACGGCCTTCGCGCCCTGGCTGATGAGCGTCGGCTGACCGTCGAGCGTCGCGATATGCGGGGTCGCGAACGCCTTTCGCCAGTCGCCTTCGGAATCGGGCTTTCCGTTCGCATCCAAATCCTTGAAGTCGATGGAACGCTTCTGGTGCCACACGGTTTTGCCGGACTTCTTGTCGAGGGCGATGATGAACTGATGATCGCTGCCATCGAAGTTCATGATGAGCAGGTTCTCGAACAGGATCGGCGAGGAGCCCGCGCCGCGGTAGTGATTGCACTCCAGGTCGCGCCGTTCCCACAGCACTCTGCCACTCTTCGTGTCGAGACAGGCGGTGCCCGAGGCGCCGAAGGTGATGTAAACGCGCCCCGCCTCGATGACGGGCGTGGGCGAGCCGTGGGTGTTGAACTTGTGCGCGAACTGCGGCTTCTCAACGGTGAAAAGTTTGAGGTCGTGGACGATCTTTCCGGATTTCTGATCCACGCACACGGCGAACAGATCCCGGCCATCCTCCGCGGCGGTGGTCAGCCAGATTTGATTTCCCCAGATAACTGGCGACGACCAGGCGCGACCGTGAATGGGCGTCTTCCACTTCACATTATTGGTCTCGCTCCAAGTGAGCGGCAAGCCTTTCGCCGCAGAATGCCCGTCGCCGTCGGGGCCACGGTACTGCGGCCAGTTGGCGGTGCCCGATGCCGCTTCAAGATTGGCGAACGGCAAAGCGAGCGTCGTCGCGACGGCAAGAACGATCGCGTAGCGGTTCATCACAGGGAAAATATTTGTTCGCATAAAAAAAGATGACGCAAGCTGCGGGCAGCCTGCGTCATGCCTGGGAGTTAAAGCTTACGGCTTGTCGTATTCGCCGAGCGGGCGCAGCCAGATGTTGCGGAAGCGCACCGGATTGCCGTGTTCATAGAGTTCGATGGGACCGCTCTCCTGCTTGCGATCATAGTTTCCGATCGAACGATGGTTGGTCGGACCATGAAGCGCCTGACGATGATGCACCACCACGCCGTTGTGAATCACGGTCACGTGCGCCTTCTTGATGTTCTTGCCATCAGCGTCCCAGCGCGGGGCTTCGAAAATGATGTCGTAGGTCTGCCATTGGCCGGGACCGCGGGACGCATTCACCAGCGGCGGGAACTGACCGTAAAGCGCGGAGCACTGGCCGTCCGGATAGGTCTTGTTTTCGTAGGAGTCGAGAACCTGCACTTCATAACGGCCCCAGATGTTGACACCGTTGTTGCCGCGACCCTGGCCCGTGCCTTCGACTTTCTCTGGCGTGGCGAATTCGAGGTGCATCTGGAAATCGCCGAACTTCTCCTTTGTCCGAAGCACGCCGCTCTTGGGCACGACTTCCATGTAACCGTTCTCGACTTTCCACTTGGCCGGCACGCCGTTGCCGTGTTCCCACTTCGAGAGATCCTTGCCGTCAAACAGAACGTTCGCGTCCGCCGGCGCGGGAGCTTGCTGGCTGAACTGTGCGCCCGGCGCGACGATGCGCGGCTGCGGCCGATCACCGTCGTGAACGTGCCATTGCGTGCCAGGAATAAGTGGAGTGTCCTTGTAGCCGAGGCTCTTTCCATCGGCGGCAATTGCGGTGGAAACGCCAGCGGCCAGAACGACCGCGAGTGAACAGAGAACTTGTGTGGTGCGTGATGTGGTCATGGGTTGGAATTCAACAGACGGTTAAACAAAAGGCAACTGAGATTTGGTAGACGAACATTCGAAAGATCACGCGGGCTTGATTCCAGCGAAGTTCGGATCGCTCAAGCCCGGCAATTCACCCGTGCTGTCCGAGAACTTGTCCATCGAAACGCCGAGGCGGTTCAGCATCCCGACGTAGAGATTGCACAGCGGTGTGTTCTTTTCGTAAACGAGGTGACGTCCGGTCGCAATCGTGCCACCGCCGCGACCAGCCAGGACGATCGGCAGATTGCGCGGATTGTGCGCATTGCCATCCCGCATGCCGGCGCCGAAGAGAACCATCGAGTTATCGAGCAACGTCCCCTCGCCTTCCTTGATCGCCTTCATCATGTCGAGCATGTAGGCGAGTTGCGCCATGTGCCAGGCGTTGATCCGCTTGTATTGTTCAAGCTTCTCTTTGTCGTTCTCGTGGTGCGAGGTCTGGTGATGCCCGCCCTTCACGCCGTCGAGGAAGGCGAAGTTTCGTCCGCTCACCGCGTTACCAAACATGAACGTGCTGATGCGCGTGGAATCGGTCCAGAACGCATGCACCATCAAATCGAGCATCAGCTTCACGTGCTCGGTGTGATTGCCGCGGCGTTCACTGACGCGCGCCGGATCGCTGTAAACGTCAATGCGCCGGCCAAGTTCCTCGACCGCCTGCCGCGCCAACGGATCATCGAGCACATCGCTCTTCTGGCGCTTTGCATCGAACTCGATCCGTTTCTCCACCGAACGCACGGAGTCGAGATACTCATTCAGCTTCTGTTGATCCGCGCGGCCAAGTTTTCGTTGGAGGCGACGCGCATCCTCCATCACCAAATCGATGACACTCTTGTCGCGCGCAGCTTCGGCGCGACGACTTTCCGTGTTCGAGCGGAACAGCCGGTCGAACGCGAGCTTCGGATTAATCTCCTTCGCCAGCGGCGTCACCGGAGTGCTCCACGAAATATGCGCGCCGTAGAGCTGCGTATAGCCGACGTTCGTATCGACGCCCGTCGCCGGCGGTTCGATGCCGAGCTCGAGCGAGGGAAGCGGCGTGAGATTGCCCAAGTGCTGCGCGACGACTTGATCCATCGAGACCGCACCGCTGCGCAAGTCGCTGCCCGTCGTCCGCGTGATGGTCGTACCCGTGAGAAAACCGCCGGTCTTCACGTAATGTCCGTCGCCCGTGTTGCTCGCGGCGTTCCACAGATCGGTCAGCACGAGCATGTCGTTCTTGTGCTGCGCGAGCGGTTCGAGAATCGGCGATAGCTCGAAGTTCGCGCCCGTGCCCTTTGGCGTCCATGCGTGCGGATTCACGCCGTTCGGCATGTAAAGCACAGCCAGGCGGACCGGATGTTTGCCTTTACGCGCCGCCGTCGAGCCCGCGCTCGCGGCGAACGGCCCCATCGCTTCGAGCAACGGAAGACTCATCATCGCGCCCACGCCCTTGAGCATGGTGCGTCGGGAGATTTGCCAGGATTTCGTGTTCATTAATTCAATGAGGCTTGAGTCGTTTTTGTATCCTTCGCCGTGTCGCCCTTCTCGTCGAGCTCCGTTGAGCGGCGATATTGGAACGGCAGGCTCTTCACAATCTCAGTCACGAGAGTCGCCGCCCGAAACTGATCGCTGCACAGTCTTGGAAATCTGCTTCACCACCGGCGTGTCGTAATACTCCAGCCCGCGACCGAGCGCGTAGGCGAGCATCTTCTCCGTGATGTTGCGCGTATAATCATCCGTGCGCTTGAGCAGGAGCTGCTTCAACTCCGCCGGCCCGGTGAACTTCTCGCCCGTGGTCATCTCGCCCGAAGCATCCACGACTTCATCCGCCACCTTGGTGCGGAAGCGACCGATGGCGTCGAAGTTCTCCAAACCAAACCCGAGCGGGTCCATGCGCTTGTGGCAACCGGCGCAATCCGGCTGCACGCGGTGCTGCTCGAGGCGCTGGCGGAACGTCAGACCATCCCGCGGCTTGTCGTCCGGCGGCAGGCTCTTCACCAACGGCGGCGGTGGTGGCGGAGGCGTGCCGAGAATTTCCTCCAACACCCAGCGCCCACGCAACACCGGACTCGTGCGCAATGGATACGAAGTCACCGTCAACACGCTCGCCATGCCGAGCACACCACCGCGCTGACGATCGTTGAGCGACACGCGCTGGAACGCTTTTCCAGTGACGCCCTCGATGCCGTAGTGCTTCGCGAGCTTTTCGTTGAGGTAGGTGTAGTCGGCGTCGATCACTTCCAGCAGGCTGCGATTCTCCCGCAGCAATCCGTGGAAGAACTCGATCGTCTCGTCATACATCGCGTCGCGCAGCGCAATCGAGAACTCGGGGAACTTCTTATTGTCCGGCTGCGTCACCGTCTTGAGCTCCTTCACGCGCAACCATTGGCCCGCGAAATTTTCGGCAAACGCCCGCGCCTTGGGGTCCTGCAACATCCGCCGCACCTGCGCTTCGAGCACCGCTGGCTCCCCGAGCTTGTTCGCCGCGGCCTGGGCGAAGAGCTCGTCATCCGGCATTGAGGACCACAGGAAATAGGAGAGCCGATTCGCGAGTTCGAAATCGCGCACGCGATGAATCACCGGCGAGCCCGCCGGGAGAGAAGCGGCAGACCCGGAACTCTTCTTACCCGCAACAGCCGCCTGCGAGTCCTCCACGCGGAAGAGGAAGTGCGGCGAGACAAGCATGCTCTTGAGACCGAGCTTCACAGAATCCTCGAACGACTCCCCTCGCTTCAGCGCGGCGTTGAAGACCGACTCCAATCGCTTCAGCTCGTCCTTCTCCACCGGACGCCGGTAAATCCGCGGCGCGTGATGCGCGAAAATCTTCCGCGCCGCGTCGCGCTTCGAGACGCCTTTGTCCGGCCGCGCGATGAAAATGACCTCGGGCTTCGCGGCGTTCACCACGTCACCTGCCGCCGCGATGTAGCGTTCCATGAGCACAGGTGGAATGAAGAGTGTTGCCGCGTTGTTGTCGAAACCGCCGCCACCACCGCCATCCGGCGGAAACTTGTCCGCGGGCCGCGTGTTGACCCCAAACAAGTCGCGCACCGTGTTGTTGTATTCGAGCCGGCTCAGGCGATGCAGCACGTAGCGACCGGGATCTTTTGGGAGCTTCGATTCATCCACCGCATCCAGCGCGGACTCAATCCACACCGCCAATCGATCGCGCTCCTCGGCCGACGGCTGCGGTTTATCCTCCGGCGGCATGTTGCGATCGCGAATCTGCGCCAGCGTCGTCTCCCATGTCTTCGGGTCCGAGTGAACCGCCCCGGAATCGAGGAAACGCGCGATATCCACCCCGCCCTTCTTGCGATTCGCGCTGTGGCATTTCGTGCAGTACTGCTCGAGGAGAGGACGAATCTCTTTCTGGAAGTCCGCCGTCGGCTCAGCCGCGAGCGGCAGCTGCATCAGGCCAAGCGCGAGCGCAGCGGCAAGGGGCGCAAGCAGACTTCCCCAACGTCCTCTAGGAGGACACGGGGCACTGCTGCCGGAGGCAGGGTTTTCGGAGCGAGAACGCACACAGAAAGGACTGGTTTTCAACGAGGGACATTCACGGGAATCTCAATCCGGAACCACGCGCTTCCACAGCGACGAGAGCAATGATTGCCAGATTGACCGCTGCTGTATACTTTGCCCGCTTTGAAGAATGTATTGACCGAAGAACGATGAAGACGGAAACGACAGCCCCAAACGTCACGCCCACCGCAGAGAACCCGTCCGCGACGGACGCCGCCGGAGCTGGCGCTGAAACCGGCGCCGAACTGACTCCCGCTGCCATCGCGGAATTGAAGACGCAAGCCGCCAAGGCGAAGGACCACTGGGAGGCGCTGGTCCGCACGACCGCCGATTTCGACAATTTTAAGAAACGCGCCGCGCGCGAGCGGCAGGACGCGGTGAAGTTCGCCAACGAATCGCTGCTCCAGAAGCTCATCCCGATCCTCGACACCTTTGACATGGCGCTGGCCGCCGCTGCGAATGCGAAGGAAGGCACGGCTCAATCCCTTCAGACTGGCGTGAGCATGATTCTCTCGCAGTTTCGCAATACGTTGACCGACGCCGGGCTCGAAGAATTGGACGCCTCCGGAAAGCCGTTCGATCCGAACTTCCACGAAGCCGTCTCGCAACAGGAGACCGCCGATGTGCCGGAAGGTCACGTCGTTCAGCAGCTGCGCAAGGGTTACAAATTGAAGGAACGGCTGCTGCGTCCCGCCACCGTCATCGTGGCCAAAAAGCCCTCGGCGTAATCCCGTTCAAGCCGCACTCAAGCTGCCGCCATGTCCAAACGCGACTATTACGAGGTTCTCGGAATCCAGAAGGGAGCCAGCGACGAGGAGATCAAAAAGGCCTATCGCAAGATGGCCATCAAGTATCACCCGGACAAGAATCCGGGCGACAAGGCGGCGGAGGAGAGCTTCAAGGAAGTGGGCGAAGCGTATGAAGCGCTGAGCGACCCACAGAAACGCGCCGCCTACGATCAATACGGCCACGACGCGTTTGATCCCCGGCGGCGGGCGAGCGGACGCGGCGGCGGCTTCCACGATCCGTTCGATGTGTTCCGCGAAGCCTTCGGTGGCGGCGGCGGTGGTGGCGGCGTGGAGGACATCTTCGAACAATTCTTTGGCGGCGGTTCCCGACGCGATCCGACCGGCCCCGAGCGCGGCGCAAACCTGCGCTACGATTTGGAGATCGAATTCGAAGAAGCCGCCAACGGCTGTGAGAAGGACATTTCGCTCACCAAGATGGACGAGTGCGAAACCTGCCACGGTTCCGGAGCCGAGGAAGGCGCACAAAAGAAGCCGTGTCAGCTCTGTGGCGGACGCGGCCAGGTGATCACCGCGCGCGGCATTTTCAGCATCGCGCAGACCTGCCCGCGCTGCTCGGGGGCCGGACGAACGGTCGATAAGCCTTGCCGCAAGTGCAATGGCGCCGGACGCACGGAACGCACGACGAAGAAGAAGATCCGCATTCCGCCAGGAGTCGACACCGGCACGCGCCTGCGTTCCACCGGAGACGGCGAAGCGGGAATGCGCGGCGGACCGTCTGGAGATTTGTTCGTTGTCCTGCACGTCAAGACTCACTCCCTCTTTGAACGCGAAGGCGACGACCTGGTTTACGAACTGCCGATAAGTTTCGTACAAGCCGCACTCGGCGCGGAAATCGAAGTTCCGTCGCTGAACAGCAAAGTGCCGTTGCGCATTCCCGCCGGAACACAGCCGGGACAGATGTTTCGAGTGAATGGCAAGGGCATCAAAAATGCGCAAGGCTACGGCTGGGGTGATTTGCATGTTCGCGTTTCCGTGGAGGTGCCCTCGCACCTGAACGCGTCCCAGCGCGCAAAGCTTCAGGAATTCGCAGCGCTTTGCGACGAGAAGGTGAATCCAATCACTCAGAGCTTTTTCGAGAAAGCGAAGAAGCTTTTCAAATAAACAGCGAACCGAGAGCCGACGGATCCCTCGAACCGCTTTCGCCATCAGATGCACCGTTTCTATCTGCCACCGGAAGAGTGCAACGGCGGAATCTTGACGCTGACTGATCGCGAGGCGCACCACGCGGCGCGCGTGCTGCGTTTGCGCAAGGGCGATACCGTAGTGGTCTTAAACGGCGCCGGAACCATCCATCACACTGAAGTAGGGGAGGTTTCGCGCGACGCGGTCAGCTTGCTGGTGAAGCGAACGGAGGAATCCCCTGCTCCGCCGTGTGCGATCACGCTCGTTCAAGCGATCCCCAAGGGAAAGCTTCTCGACTCAATCATCCAGAAGGCGACCGAGCTTGGCGTGAGCCGGGTGATTCCACTGTTGAGCGATCGCGTGATCTCTCAGATCGACGAAGACAACGCCGAGACAAAGACCGAGCACTGGCGCACGGTTGCGATCGAGGCGATCAAGCAATCCGGATCACCCTGGCTGCCAGAAATCAAATCGGCCGCCAGCCCCGGACAATTGCTCGCGCGCCGGGAAGAGTTCGACCTCTGGTTCATCGCGTCCCTTCAGCCCGGAAGCAGGCATCCGCGTGAGTGGTTTGAGGAGTTTCGCACGCGCCAAGGACGTGAACCCAAAACCGCATGCATTTGGATCGGTCCGGAGGGCGACTTCACCGAGCGCGAAGTTGCAGACGCCATCGCCGCCGGAGCGAGGCCGATCACATTGGGAAGACTCGTGCTGCGCTGCGAAACGGCAGCGACATTTTGCCTGTCCGTATTGAACTACGAGACTCAATCACGCGAGGCGTGATTGAACCAACACCCGAAAGGCACGGCCCAGATGCTCCGGATGAGTGAGCGCTTGGAACTGCCGAATTTCAGGGCCGGAGGGAGGATTGAAATCGGTCCACACCCTCCGTGCGATGCTCGACAGAAACTCTGGCTGCGAAACAAACGCTTCCGTCTTCAGGCCCGCGTTCTCGCCCTCACGGATCAACTGGGTGAAGTTCACATGGGCAGTCAAATCTTGTTCGCCAGGAGTCGCGAGCAGATCATTACCAACCGACTGTCGACGATAGGAGCGGAGAGTCCCGTCCCGGCGTTCGGGAGTGAGGAATTGCTCGGCCAGCATGCCATAATCGATCGTGCACAAACGGCCTCGCCGAAGCATCTTCGCCGCGTCACGCCACCAGTCACCTGCTTCGGGGCTGACTTCAAGGATATAGCCATCCGGCAACACAGCGCATAACTCAGACGGCAGGACGAACCCAGCGCGTTCAAGCGCTTCCTCGCAGCGAAACGCGGAATCGAGCATCCTTTGCCAAACGAACTGTTCACCGTCCAGTCCGACGCCCCATTCGAACCAACGTCGCCGAACTGAATCCCAGCCCAGACGGTGGATCGGAAATGCATCGATCAATTCATTGGAGAAAATGACGCCGGTGACACCGTCCGCTTGTAGATCGGCAAGGGAATTTACCCAACGAACGGGATTGCCATAAGCCTTCAGCGTGGACTGCTGCCAAGCGCGGCGGGTTTCGGAAGGCTCAACCAAAATATACGAGATACGCTCAAAGATACCGGGGTGGCGATCGCGAACCGCACCGAGAAGATCGCACGCCAGCTGACCATCATGCGCCCCGGCCTCGACCCATCGGACAGGACCGGAAAATTCTTCGCACCAAGAGGCGAACTGGGCGGCAAGAAACCGCCCAAACAAGTCCCCGACACTGACGCTGGTCACAAAATCACCGCGCCGACCAACTGATTCACGAAAGCGCTCGTAGTATCCAGTTTTTGGACAGTATAGGGCCAATTCCATGAATCGGTGAAACGAGACGACACCTGTTCTCGCCATCTCGGCACGCAGAATGGACGCTGGATCGGGCACTAAGTTGTTCTCCGGACGGGCTTCGGCAACGGTTTTGCTTAACAGAGCCGCTGTATGGCTAAAATCGATGCATTTTTCAACTTAATGTTCGAGCAGAAGGCCTCGGACCTGCATCTCTCGACCGGCAATCCGCCCATTCTTCGCATCCACGGCGAACTGCATCGGGTCGACTATCCGCCGCTCGAGAATGACGGCTTGAAGGCGATGCTTTACGAGATCGCGCCGGAGTACAAGATCAAAACGTTCGAGGAAACCGGCGACGTCGATTTCGGTTATGAAATTCCGAACGTCTCCCGCTTCCGCGCCAACTTCTTCAATCAAAAGAACGGCATCGGAGCCGTCTTCCGCCAGATTCCGAGCAAAGTCATCTCATTCGAAGATTTCGAAAAGATGGACGCCGCCTTGCCGCCGGTGCTGAAGAAATTCGCGATGCTGCAGAAAGGTCTCGTGCTGGTGACCGGGCCAACAGGTTCCGGCAAGTCGACAACGCTCGCTGCAATGCTCGACTACGCGAACAAAAATCGCAAAGACCACATCATCACGGTCGAAGATCCGATCGAATTCGTTCACGAGAGCAAGAACAGCCTCGTCAACCATCGCGAAGTCGGCGTCCACACCCAAGGATTTGCCTCCGCACTCCGCGGCGCGCTACGCGAAGATCCCGACATCATTCTGGTCGGCGAAATGCGCGATCTGGAAACCATCGAACTGGCAATCACCGCCGCCAGCACCGGTCACTTGGTCTTCGGCACCCTGCATACTCAAAGCGCGGCCAAGACCGTCGATCGTATCATCGACGTCTTCCCTTCCGAGCAACAGAACAAGGTACGCGCCACACTTTCTGAATCACTCCGAGGCGTTGTCGCGCAAAACCTGTTCAAGCGCGTCGACAAAAAAGGACGCTGCGCGGCCCTGGAAATCCTCGTCTTCACCACGGCGGTGGCGAACCTTGTTCGCGAAGGCAAGACGCACCAAATCCCCGGCATGATTCAGGTCGGCAAGAAGCTGGGCAACACGCCGCTCGATGACTCGATCATGGATCATCTAAAGATGAAGCGCATTTCACCCGAAGAAGCTTACGACAAGTGTCTTGATAAAAAGAAATTCCGGCCCTTCCTGGCCACGCCTCCGCTGGATGACGAAGTTTGAACTCAGGAGAATGCCCAGCGACTCGCACCACCAGTTCGGCAAAGCGACTTAAACCAGAATTCTAATCATGCGCCGCAACGAGCTCGATTACATCCTCAGCACGATGCTGGACTTCCACAAGGACGTGTCGGACCTCATCTTCACGGTCGACAAACCGTTCCAAGTGGAGGCCGCTGGTCAACTCACGGCGGTCCCCATTAATCCGCCGATCGAAAAGCTGACCTCCTTTCACACGGAGATGATCGCCATGAACCTCCTGGCCGGGAGTCAACGCCTCACGGAAGATCTCCTGCGCACCGGCTCATGCGACGCCTCGTATTCCCTGGGAGACCGTGCGCGCTTCCGCGTAAACATCTTCTCACAACGCGGCGCCTACTCGATCGTTCTTCGCAAACTCAACGCGCAGATCCCTTCGTTGACCGATCTATTTCTTCCACCGGTCATCCTCAACGCGGCGAAGGAGAAAACAGGCTTGGTGCTGGTCACCGGCGCCACCGGCTCCGGCAAATCGACCACGCTGGCCGCGTTGATCAACGAGATCAATCATCGCTCGGCAATCCACATCATCACCCTGGAAGACCCGGTCGAATTTGTTTACGCCCAGCACAACGCGACCATCAATCAGCGTGAACTCGGAACAGATTTCGACTCGTTCTCGACCGGCCTGCGCGCCGCACTACGTCAGGCGCCGAAGGTAATCCTCGTCGGCGAAATGCGTGATCGCGCCACCGTAGAGATCGCTTTGAGCGCCGCGGAAACCGGCCACTTGGTCTTTAGTACGCTTCACACGATTGACGCGGGTCAGACGATCAATCGTATTCTCGGCATGTTCGAAACCGAGGAGCAGGAACAAGTGCGCTACCGCCTCTCAGACACGCTCCGTTGGATCGTGGGACAACGTCTGGCTCCCAAAGTCGGCGGTGGACGTCACCCGCTCATCGAAGTCATGGGAAACAACCTGCGCACGAAGGAAACGATCGTTCAGGGGGAGAGCGAGGGGAAAAGTTTCTACGAGATCATCGAAGCCAGCCACACGTTCGGCTGGTGCACGTTCGACGATTCGTGCCTCGAAGCCTACAAAAAGAACATCATCTCCGAGGATACCGCGTTGATGTATTGCAGCAAACGCGGAGTAGTGACTCGCGGCATTGATACCATCCGGAAATCTCGCGGCGACACGACCTCAAACATCACCGACCTGCGGATGTCACCCTCGCCAGAGATCAATCGCGGCGCCAAGCCTGCGGCGCCACCGCCCTTAACCATCAAAATGAAATAATCGCATGTCGATGGATTTTGATTTCTTAACAGCAGCCGACAAACCGGCACTGATCGCCCTGAGCACTCCTGAACTGCAGGAGACGGCCAAGACAGCGCTCGACCAGCTCGGCTACAAGGTTCACACCGCAGTGAACCACGGCGAATTCATCCATAAGTTCGGTCAGGTCGCCTACCAGGTCGTGATCATCGAGGAGATGTTTTCTTCCGCAACCCCCGAGGAGAACGAAAGCCTCCACGTGCTGCAACGGATGCCGATGAACACTCGTCGGAATTCGACCGTGATTCTGTTCGGATTCAACATGGCGACCTTCAATCCCATGCAGGCATACCAGCAGTGTGTCCACGCCGTGGTGAATCCATCGGAGATGTTCCTCCTGCTTCAACTGATCCAAAAGGCCACCGCGGATAACGACATGTTCCTGCACACGTTCCGCGAAGTCCAACGTCGAGTCGCCTAGCCGACATTCGAGACGCTTCCTCCCAAGTGTCCGAATCTTGGACTGCCTGCCGCAATAGGCACCCGGCCTCTCGCGTTGTTGAATCCCAGCCGAGCGCCATTTGGTAGGTTCAAGGCCTCTCCACGAGTGACTTACGCCACCCGTTCCGGTTTTCTGAAGAAATCTCGAGAAGGATTCGAGCCCCTTCCTCATCTGGCAGGCCGGCTGCTAAAAGTCGCGGGAGTGAACATACTTTAACAAGCCATGCGTATTCAAAGGAACAAGTCGACCGATTGCGGCGGATTTACGCTGATGGAATCCATCATCGCGTCCTCGATCGCCGCGATGATGTTTGGAGGGATCGTCTACGGCTACATCCAGTCGGGTCGTAACGCAGAATGGTCCGCATACTCGTTTGCCGCGCAGTCAATGGCCATGCAAAGACTCGAACAGACCCGGGCCTGCAAATGGGATCCGGAGTCGACCCCGTCCGTCGACGAGTTAATCAGCTCAAACTTTCCTACGGTGGTGAGCATCCTCGACGTCCCGATGAGCGGATCGAACTACATTTACGCCACAAACTTCACGACGATCTCCACCATCAGCACCGCGCCGCAACTTCGGATGATTAAGGTGGAATCCGTCTGGGGTTTTATCAACGGTCGACTCTACACCAACAGCATCGCGACCTGCCGGGCACCGGACGCTTGACCCATGAAAACCTTTCCTTCGAGTCCTTCGAGCCGTCTCGTCAAATCGCCGAGTTCCTGCAGCGCCTTCACCCTGGCGGAGATTCAGGTCTCCATGGCGATCATCATGCTCGTCATCGGTGGTGTCATCTCCAGTCATGTCTTTGGTCTCAAACTGAACGAAGCGACGCGAGCCAAACTCAGCGCAAGTGATTCCGCGAGGAACGCCTTGAACAAAATGGTCGGCGATGTTCGTTCGGCCAAGACGATTCAGATCGGCTCAGGCAGCTACAGCGCATTCACTCCAGTCTCCGATGGTAGCCTCCAAAAAGGATCCGCTCTCCGGATCTACCCAAGCACCAACACCAACTCCTTTGTGGTGTATTATCTCGATACGGCGGATTCAAAACTCAAAAAGGCCAGCACCTCCGCCACGACCCCCGTCACGGTCGCCGAGTATCTCACCAACACCGTGCTTTTCACGTCGGAGAGCTACAACGGCACGATCCTGACCGACAATCAGAACAACCGCGTCATCGGCGTGGACATGCAGTTTTACCAGATTCGCTATCCCATCACAACCATCGGAGCTGGCGGATACTTCGACTACTATCAGGTAAAAACCAAGATCACCCGCCGCGCATTGGAGTAAGCCATGAAAACACACCCGCTACAGTCCATTCGGAAACAGCGCGGTTACGCGCTCATGATGGTGCTGCTCTTCGGCGGCATCGGATTGCTCGCACTCGCCGGAGCTTTGCGCTGGGTTCAAACCAACGGCACCCTGATCCATCGCAGCAACCAGAATTTCCGTGCCACCGCCGCCGCCGAAGCCGCGACTGAAAAGGTGCTCACCCAGCTTTCGCGTGATTTCAAAAACAGCGGCGAGGCCACGGCCTACGGCAATGTGTCAACCTACAACAACCTCGTTCCGACGACGTCGGACAACTCGCTATGGGGTGACTTCACCTTCTCCGACGGTCAAGGAAACAACAGTCGCACCTACGTCGCGCGAACAGCGTCTTCCGTGTATGCCCCGCTGGAATCCCAGTACTCGGGCCTGCTGGGATTCGCCTCCACTTACCGCATCGTCTCCAATGCCAGGGAGACAACCAGCCTCTTTACCGTGCCCGGGGCCGTCCAGCAGGACATTCAGCTCGCCTCAATTCCCATCTTTCAGTTCGCCATCTTCTACTCCGGTGACATGGAGCTGAACGGCGCAGCGACATTGCATGTTCGCGGCCGGGTTCACGGCAACTCGAACTTCTACCTGGGATCCAGTGCCAACCAATACTTCTATGAAGACGTCACAGTCAGCGGCGCCATCAACTTTGGCTCCCGATACGGATGGGGCACCAACGGCGGAACCATCTACTTCTACGACACGCGGGAGACAAACCGGACCGCCCTCACCCTTCCCATCGGCACCAACAACACGGCGGCCGCAGTTCGCGAAGTGATCCAAATGCCCCCAGCCTCGGAAGCCCTCGATTCCGCGATGGGCCGTGAGCGCTACTACAACAAGGCGGAGCTGGTAGTTCTGGTCAGCAATTCCACAGTGACGGTAGGAGTCAAACAACCACACACCTCAGGCCTGACCACCATTCCCTGGCTCGCTACCACCAACTTTATCAGCACCAACAAAACGTTTATCGATCAGCGTGAAGCCAGCAAAACGGTGCAAACGACGGAGATCGATGTCGCCAAATACCGGACCTGGGCCGCAACCAACACCACCGTGATTTCGACCTTCGGTTCCGGAGTCACTCCGAACCTGATCTACGTTGCTGATTTCCGCACTGAAACGTCCTCAAAAATGAACGGTGTCCGCCTCGTAAACGGCCAGACTCTGCCCGACCGCGGATTGACCGTGGCGACTCCGAATCCACTCTACACGAAGGGACACTACAATCAGCCCACTGCGGGACATCTGGGCACCACCAACACGAGTGATACCAAGCCTGCCTCGCTAGTGTCCGATGCCTACACGCTCCTCTCTTCCAGCTTCACCGATTCCGCCAGCGGCTCCAGCTACTCGACCCGGGTCGCAGCGAACACCACCGTGGTGGCCGCCCTCGTCACCGGCAACGTCGTTTCGAGCAGCGTTTACTCTGGCGGCGTCAACAACCTGCCTCGATTGCTGGAGGCCTGGAGCGGGAAGACATTCACGCTCAATGGCTCGCTCGTTTGCCTCTACAATTCCGCGAAAGCGACCAACGTATTCCAAAGCCCAGGCGTCTACTACTCGGCTCCCACGCGCAACATCAACTTCGATCCGAACCTGACGGACTCCACTAAACTGCCCCCGGGAACCCCGGCCATGCGGGTGATCGTCCGTGGGAAATGGACCACACCGCCTCCGAACACCATCACCTACGCTGGAAGCTGAGATTGCCATGAATTCACGGAACAGAATCCACTCGCTCATCGCGGTCGGCTTGATTTCGACCGCTGCTTTCAATTGCAACAGTCAGACCGCCGATCCGGCAACTCCCCCCGAGAAGCCAAAAATCGAAGCGAGGTTCTTCAACCAGACCACGCCATTCGATGGGGAGATCACCCGCGGAATTATCGTCGCCGAGACGAACCAGTTCTCGTTCGTCATCCCGGCGGGATTCCGTCAGCAAATCGACGCGGCCTCAAAGAAGGTGACGCTCACCTCCACAAACTACGCCTGCGCCATCATCGCGGCGATCCACGAATCGGCCATCGAGGGCCCCGCGGACCTAAAACCGGATTCAATCCGCGAACGCCTGTTAGCCAGGTACAAAGACGCCAAGATTGTTGACGAGTTCACTGCGTCGATCGAATCGATGAGCGGTCCGGCCTTCGAGATCGAATGGGCAGGCGAGCTCGGCAAAATGTCGACTCGCGCGGCCTTTATCCCCTACCCCGGCGGACACATCGAGGTGACCGTTCAAGCCCCGACCAAGAAGATTCGCGCCTACGACCAATCGATGTTCCAGCTGCTTCTCTCGGTTCGCACCAGCGCCATCGGCGCCAAACTCGCCGTTCAGGAATATCTCGCTGAGCAATGATCTTCTCCGGAGTTTTTGGTCGTTCTCGATCAACGTAGTCCCGCGGGCATCGTCCATTTCCTCCTTCTCAACACCAGCGCTCCTGAATCACTCTGAGCGCCGTGAAGCGGCTGGACATTGCGTTGGTGGAACGCGGCCTCGCTCCCAGTCGGGAGAAGGCGCAGCGCGCCATCATGGCCGGCCTCGTTCGCATCAACGGCCAACCCGCCCGCAAATCCAGTGATTCCATCCGCGATTCCGACGAGATAATCGTCTCCGAAGGCGAACGTTTCGTCAGTCGCGGCGGCCACAAACTCGAACACGCCCTGAAAGAATTTGCCGTGGACGTCACCGGGCTCACCGCCATCGACCTCGGCGCATCCACCGGCGGATTCACGGACTGCCTGCTCCAGCATGGCGCCGCCAAGGTGTTCGCCGTCGATGTGGGACAAGGTCAACTCGCGTGGAAACTGCGCAACCACCCGCAGGTCGTAGTAATGGAGCAAACCAACGCGCGTGAACTCACTCCCGGTAGAATGCCACAACCTTTCACCCCGGCTGACCTCATTGTCATCGACTGCTCGTTCATTTCACTGCGGAAGATCATCCCGCCCGCGATTGCCTTGTTGCGACCGTCCGGTAAGATCGTGGCGTTGATCAAACCCCAATTCGAAGCAGGCAAAGAAGAAGCCGACAAAGGCGCCGGCGTGATTACCGACCCGGCAGTTCACGACCGCGTGATTCGGGAGCTGCAAGAGTTCGTCAGCGCAACGCCCGAATTGTCCTGGCGTTCCGTAACTCCCTCCCCCCTTCTCGGCCCCGCAGGCAACCGTGAATTCCTCGTTCTCCTTGAAAAAGCTGGCTAAAACCATCCGCCGCGTCGGCCTCGTCGCCAACCCGGACAAACCGTCAAGCGTACCGCTCATTCGCCGTGCGATCTCCCTCATCCGCGCCAGCCGACGGCAACCAATCGCCGACGTCACCACTGCCGCGCTGGTCGGCATGGAACTATCCACGTGTCCGGACGTCGCTTCGCTCGCCAAGGTCGTGGATTTCATCATCGTCTTCGGTGGCGACGGCACCATGCTCCGCATCGCCCGGGAGGCCGCCGGCTCCCGCACTCCACTCATCGGCATCAATGTCGGCTCATTGGGATTTCTCACCGACGTTCAGGCGCATCAACTCCCGCTCGCGCTCAAACAAATCTGGGCCGGAGAAACCATCCTTGAATCCCGTTCCCTGATTCAGGCGACGGTGAAACCCCATCCCGAACGTGTTCATGAAATCGCCTTGAACGACTTCGTAATCAGCCGCGGAGCGACACCCCGGCTCATCGATCTGGATGTCACCGTCGATGGCGAGTCTCTGACACGTTACCGTTGCGACGGATTGATCATCTGCACGCCCACTGGTTCCACCGCTTACTCGCTTTCCGCCGGCGGTGCCGTCGTCAGCCCCACCGCCGACGTCTTCACACTCACCCCGATTTGTCCACACACCCTCTCAAACCGCTCCCTCGTTGTCGGGATGAACTCGACCATCCAGGTGAAAGTCCTCAGCCGCCGCGCCGACACTTACCTCACCGCAGACGGGCAGAAACTCATCCCGCTCTCCGCGAACGAAGTCGTGACCATCAAACGCAGCCGGCACTCCATCCAGCTTCTCCATCTCGCGGCAGTTCGTTCTTCTGAAACACTCCGCAAGAAACTGAACTGGAGCGGATCCCACGTTTGACACGAAGCGCTCGATGCGTCCAAATCACCTCACACCCTGACCACGATGGTTCGACTCAAAGACATTGCTGCCCAAGCCGGCGTTTCCGTCATGACCGTCTCCAAAGTCATGCGCGATGCGCCGGACATCTCCGCCGCCACCAAAATCCGCATCCGCGCGCTGGCCGAGCAAATGGGCTATACGCCGGACTCTGTCGCGCAAGGGCTCCGCAATAAAACCACCAAGCTCCTCGGCCTCGTCATCTCCGCCGTCACCAACCCCGTCTTCGCCCGTGTCGTCATGGCGATCGAAGAGCAGGCGCACCAGCTCGGCTACGACGTCATCCTCGCTCAAACCCTCAATCAACCTGAGCGCGAGCAGGCGGTTATTCGGCGAATGCTCTCGCGGCGCGTAGACGGACTTTTCATCACACCCGTCTATCGCCTGGAACAAACCGCCCCGATTTACGAGGAACTCGTAAAACGCGCGGTTCCGACCGTCCTCCTCGGCCACCGCGCCCCGTTCTGTTCCTCCTTCGTGAATGTCGAGACGGACGACATCTCCGCCAGCTTCGCCGCCACCCGGCATCTTCTCGAGCTCGGCCACAAACGGATCGCCTTCCTCGCCGGTCCCAACGCTGCGCCGTCCTCCGTGGAACGTCTCGAAGGCTATCGCCGCGCCCTGCGGGAAGGCGGCGTCGAGCTCGACGAAAGCCTGATCTTTCACGCCGGCAGCACAATTGAAGAAGGCGAAAAGGCTGCGCTGCAAATGCTGCAAGAATCGCCCAACGCCACCGCCGTTCAGGCCGTCAACGATCTCGTCGCCATCGGCGCCGCGAATGTGTTCCTCGGACAGGGCCTGAGAATTCCCGAGGATATTTCCCTCGTCGGCTTTGGAAACGTGCTAATCAGCGAACACTTCCGTGTGCCGCTGACCACCATTCGCCAGCCAAAGCTCCGCCTCGGCACCGCCGCGATGGACAGCATGTTGAAACTCATCGGAGGGACCCGTCCCCCCACGAAGCGGTTGAGTGGCGAGATTGTCATCCGCCAAAGCTCCGGCGCTCCATCGGCGACCACTGGTCCGGTGACTCATTAACAGCTCGCCGCGATTTCTCCCACGTTGATCGAACTATGAAACTCCTCGGCTCGTTGCTCCTCCTCATGTATCTCGTTCTTCAAGCCGGCGCTCAACAACCGATTCCGCTCTGGCCTGATGGCGCGCCCGGAGCATTGGGTAAATCCACCAACGACGTACCCACATTGACTCCGTTTCTTCCAGCCGCGGGCACCGCGACAGGAGCCGCGATTGTGATTTGCCCAGGTGGCGGTTACGGCGGACTCGCCAACCATGAAGGCGCAGACTACGCGCTTTACCTGAATCAACATGGCGTCACCGCCTTCGTGCTGAAGTATCGCCTCGGCAGTCACGGCTACCGGCATCCGCGGATGCTCGAAGACGCCCAGCGCGCCATCCGCACCGTGCGCGCGCGCGCCGCGGAGTGGAGCCTCGACTCCAAACGCATCGGCATCATGGGTTCATCCGCCGGCGGCCACCTCGCGTCCACTGCGCTCACTCATTTCGAAGCCGGCAAGCCGGACGCAACGGACCCGGTCGAACGCCACAGCAGCCGACCGGACCTGGGCATCCTCTGCTATCCCGTCATCACGATGGGCTCCAATACTCATCAGGGTTCGAAGAACAACCTCCTGGGCAAAGACCCGTCCCCGGAACTCATCGAACTCCTCTCCAGCGAAAAGCAAGTAACCGCCACCACACCACCCTGCTTCATCTGGCACACCGCGGAAGACAAGGGCGTCAAAGTGGAGAACAGCCTCGAATTCGCCGCTGCCTTGCAGAAGCATGGCGTCCCCTTTGACCTCCACGTCTACCAGAAAGGTCGCCATGGAATCGGTCTCGCCGACAAAGCGCCGTTTACCAACGCCCATCCTTGGGCCAAGGACCTCGTCTTCTGGCTGAAGGAACAAGGCTTCACCAAGTAGATCCCGAAAGAACAAAACCGCTGGAAGCGCGCGGCTCCCAGCGGTTCTCGAGATTCGGTTCGAATCCGGGCTCTGGCCCTACTCGTAATTCTTTTCCAGAGCTTTAATCCGCGGATAGATCACTGAATCCGGTGGAGTCCGTTTCTTGACCGCCTGAAAGACCTTCTTCGCTTCCACCGGATCCTTGGCGGAAATCATGACCACGTAGTCCAATTCCACCCACGCCAGTTTCGGATCCTTCACGTCGGGAAAGTTGCGGCAGGATTCCAGAAAGCGTCTCAGCAGCTCGGGATCGCGCTGCACTTCGAGCAGCTTGGACGCAAACTGCCAGGGCATACCCGGCAATTCATCCGGGTTAATGTTTGCTCCCCGCGCCGCCCGTTCGTCCTGGACGCGGCGCTCCTTCACCTGCTCCCAATGGTCGTAAATCTTGTAGGCGCCCATGCCCACAACCAACGCGATCAAGATACCAATCAGTGCCTTCATTCTTGGTCTACACGTTGGATTCGAGCACCCAATCGCGCAAGTTTCTGATCGATTTTTTCGTATCCACGGTCGAGGTGATAAATCCGGTTCACCTGCGTGGTGCCCTTGGCCGCCATGCCGGCAATCACCAGTGCCGCCGAGGCGCGCAAATCACTCGCCATAACCGGCGCCCCGCTCAGTGGATGCCCGCCCTTCACAATCGCGCTCGGACCTTCAATCGAAATGTCCGCTCCCAACCGCGCCAGCTCGGAAACGTGCATGAAACGGGATTCGAAAATGCGTTCCGTGATGATACCCAAGCCCGGCGTCAACGCCATCAACACCATCATCTGCGCCTGCACATCCGTCGGGAAACCCGCGTAAGGCAACGTCGTCACGTCGATTGGCTTCAACTTGGAACCGCGCTTCACAATCAACGTCAGACCTTTGCGTTCAATCTTCACGCCCGCGTCCTTCAACTTGTCGAGCACCGCGTGCATGTGGTCCGGCCGCGCGCCGTGAATAGTGATCTCCCCATTCGTCGCCGCCGCGGCAATGGCAAACGTCGCCGCCTCGATACGATCCGGAATCACCTCATGCTCCACGCCCGCCAGTTCCTTCACGCCGGTGATCGTAATCGTGGGACTTCCCGCGCCCACGATTTTCGCGCCCATCTTGTTCAGGAAGAACGCCAGGTCCACCACTTCGGGTTCGCAGGCCGCGCTTTCGATGGTGGTAACGCCTTCAGCCAGCACCGCCGCCATCATCACGTTCGCCGTGCCGAGAACTGTTGGACCGGCCCGGCCGCCGAGGAAAATGTCCGCTCCAATCAAGCGCTTCGCCTTGGCGTCCACATAACCGGCTTCAATCTCGATCTTCGCCCCGAGATCCTTCATGCCCTTGAGGTGAAGATCAATCGGGCGGGTTCCAATGATGCAACCACCCGGCAACGACACGCGCGCATGACGCTGGCGTCCCAGCAGCGGCCCGAGGATGCAGATCGAACCCCGCATCTTGCGGATCAGATCGTAGTCGCCGATGGGATTTAACTTGGCGGCACGGACCGTCACCGTGTCACCGTCCACCTTCACCTCGGCGCCCAGCGACTGGAGAATCTGCGCCATGAAGCGCACATCACTCAAGTCGGGCACCCGCCGAATCACACACTTGCCTGCCGTCAACAAAGTCGCCGCCATGATGGGCAGCACCGCGTTCTTGGCTCCGCTAATCGTAACGTCCCCGTGCAGCGGCACGCCGCCTTTAATCAACAAACTGTCCATGGAAATAATGCTATAAGTTCCCGCTCACCCACCCGCGCGACGCGCGCAGAGCGGGCAGACATTTTCATCAAACACCCGGTCGCGCAATTAAGATTCGCTCGATGCCCGCATAGTCCTTCTCCACCGCCTCAACCGTCCAACCTTCATTCGTAAAGAGGCTTGAAACATCGTCGTGCTGGCCCGCTCCCAGTTCGATCATCAACTTCCCGCCCGCCTTCACCCGCGCCCTGCCTCTCTGGCAAGCCGACGGTAAAAATCCAGACCGTCCGCGCCACCGTCCAGCGCCAGCATCGGATCGAAGTCTCGAACCTCCGGCTCCAGAGTAGGAATCTCCGCCGAAGCGATGTACGGCGGATTGCTCACGAGCACATCGAACTTCAAATCTCCGGGCACAGCGCTGAATCCATCACCACTGTGAAACACAACACGCTCCCCCGCCCCAAGTCGCAGCGAATTCTCCCGCGCCACCGCCAGCGCCGCTTCCGAGACATCCACCGCATGCACCGTCGCCGTGGGCGATTTGAGGGCAATGGTGATCGCGAGGCAGCCGCTGCCCGTCCCAAAATCGAGAGCGGTCGCACTCTCCCTTCCCTCCAGAAACTTCCAAGCCCGCTCCGCCAGCAATTCCGTTTCAGGCCGGGGAATCAGCACGTTGCGATTCACCTGAAACTCGAAACCGCAAAACGAAGTCGACCCGACGATGTGCTGAAGCGGCTCCCGCTCCGCGCGACGCATGACCAGCGCTCGCAAGTTCTCCAGCTCCGGCTCCTTCAGAACGCGGTCGAAATTAAGGTAGAGTTTCATCCGCGCCATCTTCAGCACATGCGCGAGCAGCAGCTCCACCTGAAGCCGCGGAGAATCTACACCTTTGCGAGTAAGAAACTCCGTGCTGCGTTGGATGACTTCAAGAACGGTCACGCCGGAAAGTAGGAACAAAGCCTCCACCGAAGCAAGCGGACACCCTCACTCCGAAGTCATTTCGCGACCGACGCAGCCCGACCGACCACTTCACTCACCTGCTTCAAGCCGTCCAATAGCGCGAGCCAGTCTTCGCGTTTCGTCTCCCAGCCGCTGCTGAAACGGAGGACTCGCCCCGCCGCGGCCGGCGCATAACCCATCGCGCTGAGAACATGCGAGGCCTTCTCGCGCCCGCTCGAACACGCCGAACCGGTCGAAACCGCAAAACCAAATCGATCCAGCTTCACCACCCAGCGTTGCTGGCAATCCGCCTCCGGCATCAGAGCGGAAACCGTGTTCCACAGTCGCGGCACCTTTGCGCCCACAATCTCGCTCCCCGGCAACTCAGCAATGAGACGTGACTCAAATTCGCGCCGCCACGACTCGCGTTCCACCGCACCCCCGGCAGCAATGGTTACTTCGCGCTCGCGCAACGCCGAGATCATCGACAGCACGCCCGCCACATTCTCGGTGCCAGCGCGACGTCCATCCTCCTGGCCACCGCCGGAAATCATCGGGCTCAACTTTACGCCGGATGGGCACTTCAGGAATCCCACTCCCCGCGGTCCGCCAAACTTGTGCGCACTCCCACTGACGAAATCGCACGCGGCCAATCCTCGCGACGACAGTTTTCCCACCCACTGGACAGCATCACAAAAGAACGGAATACGTGCAGCGCTGCAAAGTTCTCGAATCTCACGCCACGGCTGAATCACACCCGTCTCGTTGTTCGCTGCCATCACCGCCACGGCGCCGGGCGCTTTGTGGCGAAGCACCTCCGTAAACCGTCCCACATCCACTACTCCGTCCGGAGTAACTGGTAGCAGAACGACACGGCCCGGAAATCGCGCCTCCGCAGCCGCCAATACGCACGGATGCTCAATCGCTGACAACCAAACCTCAGCATCTGCGGGCAACGTCCGCTCCCAATGATGGAACACGGCGTTGGCTGACTCCGTCGCCCCGGAGGTCCACACGATATCCCCCGCATCGCAACCGAGGATCGTGGCCAGTTCCTCCCGCGCCTCCTGCAACACCCGATCGGCGCGCTGCCCGATGCGATGGGGACTCGATGGATTCCCGATAAACTTCTCCGTCGCGTCGATCCATGCCTCCCGCGCTCCGGGCAGCATGGGCGTCGTCGCATTGTGGTCGAAGTATATCACGCCCGGAGCATACGAACGCTCGCGGGCGTGAGAAACTATTTTCGCGGGAACCGAAATCCGCACTCAGTGGGCATGCGCCACCCCCGTCGCGTGTTGCCACGCATGAATGATGTGGTCGATGATCTCATCCACGCCAACCCCGTGCTTCACCTGCGCGAAGACGAATGGTCCCGGACCTCGCATCCTCTTCGAGTCGCGCGCCATGACGTCGAGGTCGGCCCCTACGCCAGCAGCGAGGTCAGTCTTGTTGATCACCAGCAAGTCGCTCTGCGTGATGCCCGGCCCGCCCTTGCGCGGAATCTTGTCGCCGCCGCACACATCGATGACCTGGATGGTGAAGTCCGCAAGCTCGCGACTGTAGCACGCCGCCAAGTTGTCTCCGCCGGACTCGATGAATAGGAGTTCGGTCTTGAACAGCCGATGCAGTTCTTCCAACGCCAGCAAGTTCGCGGAAATATCCTCGCGAATCGCCGCGTGCGGACAGCCGCCCGTCTCGACTGCACGAATGCGTTCGGCCGGAAGCGCTCCGTGTTTCGTCAGGAACTCGCCGTCTTCCTTGGTGAAAATGTCGTTGGTCACGGCGGCAATGTTCATCCGTTCGCGGAGCTTGAGACACAGCTGGAGCATCAGCGCTGTCTTGCCACTCCCGACCGGGCCACCGACGCCGACCGTGAAAGCCCGCCGGCTAAAGTCCCGGTCGAGCGGCAATTCGCGGTCGTGAAAATGGCCGGGGTGATCCATGTGTTCGTGCGTGTGGCCGTGCGGTCCATGACTGTGATCGTGCGAATGTCTTGTGCTCATAAATGAAAAGCGGTCGCCCGTGCAGCGGGCGACCGCGTGAAAAGAGAGATGTGTCGTTCTGCCTGCAGACTCACACTTGGGGAACCACCGGAGGCATGATCGTTCCCCGCAGTGTACGGGTGCCAATCGCCCGACGGCGGCAGGTAGTGAACACCGCGAGATTGAAGAAGTGCATGACACCCAGCACCAGCAGCACCAGGCCGATCTTGGTGCTCAACGTTTCCAACGCTTCTTGCGGGTTGCCCGCCGCCACTCCAAAGCGCATGGCGAGCGAGACGAAGCCCACGTTGATCAGGTAAAACCCGACCACGAGCAGGTGATTGACAGAATCGGCCAGCTCCGTGTTGCCGTGAAAACAGTCGACGAGAAACACCCGGCCGTTGCGATGCAGTGTCCGGGCCACCCAGACGGTGAGAGCAATGCTGATGGCGAGGTAGGCGAGCTGAGTCCAAACGATGAGTGTCATATGAGGCCTTTCTATTTTTCGTAACTTTTATTTCTGTTACGACAGAAATGTCCGTCATGTTCATCATTTTGGCAAGCTAGATATTCCGCAAAGTCTTCGGGCCCTGGTCATCCGTAATTCCCACTAAGATTGAAACAACCTCGAATACAGCCGGTCCTGCGTCCCCTGCCACAGGTCCAGCAACGGCGCAGTCTGGGTCAGATCTTCGAGTCCAAAATCTTCCGCAGCGGCGGCGACCGCCTCCGCGTCCGCCGCCATGTCCGATTGAATGACCTGACCCTCCATTGGCCCAACGAGGTTTAACCGCACTGCCGAGGCAATCACACCACGAAGGTGCTGAAAGACAAACAGGCGCCGCATCGTCTCCGAATCGAGTTCCAGCCGCCGCATCACGCAGCCAAAGACGGGCGGAAGATGTGCACAGTCCGGCGCGATTCCGTCGCCAAGCTGAACCTTGAAAATCCGCTCCGCCGCCAGGAGAAACGCCCGCCCTTGCAGCCGGCTGGCCCGATTGGCGACGTGATTCGAAATGAACGCGTCGCACAGATGATCGATCTCCACGACTTGCTCCGGCGTCTCATAAGCGGCATTGACCAAGGGCAACGCCGCCCGGCTTACCTGGCGGAGACCGGCCAGCAGCCACTCCCGGAGCTCAGTCCGATTCCGAATCTCTCCATTCTGCGCCGCCGCCTCCAATCCGCCCGAATGCGCGAAGCCACCGGTGGGAAACGCCGAATCTGCGAGTTGCCAAAGGAGCCACTGATTTTCACTGCTGAGGCGCTGAGGCGCTGAGGAAAGCCGGTTTGTCGAACCGGATTCGCCGCTCTGCGTCTCTGCGTCTCTACGGTTCATCAAAACAAATTGTATCGCTGCGCAAGCGGCAACACCTTCGCCGGCTCACACGTCAGCAACTCACCATCAGCGCGCACTTCATAAGTCTCAGGATCAACGGTGATCTTTGGCATCGCGTTGTTCCACTTCAAATCCTTCTTGCCAACTTTGCGACAACCTTTCACAGCTTCGACGCGCTTGGTCAGGCCGTAGGCTTTGCCGACGTTCTTTTGCTTCGCGAGCTTGCTGACAAACGCAATCGACGTCATGCCGGTCGCGCGACCGAACGCGCCGAACATCGGGCGCATGTAAACCGGCTGCGGCGTGGGAATGCTCGCGTTCGGATCGCCCATCTGCGCCCACGCGATCACGCCGCCTTTGACGACCATCTCCGGTTTCGCGCCGAACATCGACGGCTTCCACAACACGAGATCGGCGAGCTTGCCGACTTCAATCGAACCGATGATGTGCGCCATGCCGTGCGCGAGCGCGGGGTTGATCGTGTATTTCGAGAGGTAACGCTTGATGCGGACGTTGTCGTTGTCGCCTTTTTCCTCGGGCAGGCGACCGCGCTGTTGCTTCATCTTGTCCGCCGTCTGCCAGGAGCGCGTGATGACTTCGCCGATGCGGCCCATCGCCTGCGAATCCGAACTCATCATGCTGATCGCGCCCATGTCGTGCAGAATATCTTCCGCCGCGATGGTCTCGCCGCGGATGCGGCTCTCGGCGAACGCCACGTCCTCGGGCAGATTCGGATCGAGATGATGGCAGACCATGAGCATGTCGAGATGCTCGTCAATCGTGTTGACCGTGTAAGGCCGCGTCGGGTTGGTGGAACTCGGCAGCACGTTCGGCTCGCCGCAGATGCGGATGATGTCCGGCGCGTGACCGCCGCCCGCGCCTTCGCTGTGATACGTGTGAATCGTGCGGCCCTTGAACGCGGCGATCGTGCCTTCGACGAACGTGGATTCGTTCAACGTGTCCGTGTGGATCGTCACCTGCACGTCGTGCTTGTCCGCCATGCTCAGGCAGCAATCAATCGCGGCGGGCGTCGTGCCCCAGTCTTCGTGGAGCTTCAGGCCAATCGCGCCAGCGGCGATCTGCTCGGGCAAGCCAGCGGGCATGGCGGTGTTGCCCTTGCCGGTGAAACCGAAGTTCAGCGGGAGCGAATCCACCGCCTGCAACATCGCCTTGAAATAAAACGGCGCGGGCGTGCAGGTCGTGGCGCAAGTGCCAACCGCCGGGCCCGTGCCGCCGCCCACCATGGTGGTGAGGCCGGCAGCGATGGCTTCGTGCGCCTGTTGCGGACAGATGAAATGGATGTGCGTGTCGAGGCCGCCCGCCGTGAGAATCAGCCCTTCGCCCGCGATGACTTCGGTGGTGACGCCGACAATCATTCCTTTGGTCACGCCCGCCATCATGTCGGGATTGCCCGCCTTGCCGATGCCGGAGATGAGACCGTTCTTGATGCCGATGTCGGCCTTGTAGATGCCGGTGTAATCGAGCACGAGCGCGTTGGTGATGACGCAATCCAGCGCGTCCTTCGCGCCGACGCCGGCGGCCTGGCCCATGCCTTCGCGAATGACTTTGCCGCCGCCGAATTTGCATTCGTCGCCATAGACGGTGAAATCCTTTTCGACTTCGAGGATGAGCGACGTGTCGCCGAGCCGGACTTTGTCGCCGGTGGTCGGGCCGAACATGTCGGCGTAGTGCGAGCGTTTCATTTTGTGGCTCATGGGAGGAATCCTTTCGGCTTTCACTTTCTTCAGCGCGGCCTTTTTGCCTGGCGGCGGAAACCTTCCCGCTCGCAAGGTTGTTGCCACCGCGAATGACTTTCTTGCCGGCGATTTCCACCAGCTTCACGGTCTTGGTTTCGCCGGGCTCGAAACGAACCGCCGTGCCCGCCGGGATGTCGAGGCGTTTGCCGAAAGCCACACCGCGGTCGAACTGCAGGGCCGCATTCGTCTCGATGAAATGGTAGTGGCTGCCGACTTGAATTGGGCGGTCGCCGAGATTCGTGATTGGAATCTCCGCAGTGGCGCGGCCGACGTTGAGTTCAATCTCGCCGGCTTTGATCTCAGTCGAACCGGGGCTTGGCTCATCGGCCACGGGTTTGAAAACAGAAACTTCCGGGACAGGCAGGAAGCTGCCGTGCAACGCGAGTTTCAAGTCTCCGTTCTCGCTGGCGATGGGATGATGCACGGTCACGAGCTTCGAGCCGTCGGGAAACGTGCCTTCCACCTGCACGTCGTAAATCATCTCCGGCACGCCGGACATGACCTGATTTCGCCCGAGCAACTGGCGGCCAAGATTCATCAATTCGGCGACGCGCTTGCCGTCGCGGATGAATTCCAGCAGCACGGTGGCGATGAGCGCGACGGCTTCGGGATGGTTCAGGCGCAAGCCGCGCGCGAGACGTTTCTGCGCGAGCGATCCGGCCTGGTGCAGGGTTAACTTGTCGAGTTCACGAGGACTGAGGTGCATAAGGAGCTACCATTTGCGCGACCATGGATCGTCGCCGAGCTGTTCCGAAATGGGTTGAAGATTGTGATGAATCAATCGGCCCACTGCTTCCACGCTGACGCCGGCGATGCGAAGAACTGCGCCATCCGCCAGCGCGCTCGAGCTGAAGACCAGGTCGCTACGTCGAACCACGGGCTCCAATTTGATTGACTCGAGCAAACGCGCGGCGAGGGATTGCAGAGCCGGACCAAGGAGGAGAACCGTCGCGACGCAGTTGAATCGGCCGAGGCGGTGGTTTGAACAGAGTTCGCCGTCGTCAGGCGAAAGCAGCAAGGAATCGAGGAACACACATCGACCGTCCACGAAAACTTCATTGCGGCTGGCGAAGCGCGAACATTCCCAGCGTTCCCCACGCGCGGCACGACCAGAGGTAAACCAGTCGAGCAGGACGAGACTGGAATCGGGCGCGAGATTGAAGCGTTGCCGCTGTAAGTAAATCGAGCGCGCGAAGGCTTGCACTGGGTCCGGAGCGAAGACGAGTAGCGAGCCAGCTTCCAACGCCGCACCTGTTTCGTGGCCGCTGGGGAGAGAGGCGGGGTTGCGGTAAATCTTCGTGGAAGCCTGCGTGCCAAGAAAGCAGCTGGTGCCGGGACGAAGTTGAACGTCGAGCTTGGTTTGATCGCCTGCGACCAATCCTCCGCCGAAGCTGCTGGTGTAGGCCCACACGCTGCGCCCACGCGAACGCGGCGCGAGCAGCTTCATGGGGCTGGTGGTGAAGCTGGAAGTGACGGTGCTTTCGCCGCAAACCATCTGAACCTCCAGCGACGCGAGGCCAGCCTGGCGCGAGGTTGGTTCGACGGGTGCGACCACGATCAGAAGCGGCTGCCAGCGATCAGCGCCGCGAGAAGAACGGCGGCAATGCCCGTGCCTTGAATCACCCGGCGCGAGAGTTGTTTCTGTGCGAAGCGCCCGCCAATCCACAGCGCAGCTCCGACCCCGGCGAGAATCGCCAGGTGATAGGGACTCGTGATGACGTGCGCGGCGCCGTGTTCGCCGAGGCTGTGGCCGGGATGCGCCTGCGCGGAGAGTGCGCCGAGAAAAGGTAGGAGGGGCAGAAGGCGGTGGAGCTTCATACAGTCAGATGTTCTTTCACAATTTGATCGTTCAAGTCAGCAATCGGGCCGCTGGCCACAACGCTGCCGCGGTCCATGATGTAGAAGTTGTCCCCGACATCCAGACAGAAGTCGAGATACTGCTCCACGAGCAGAATCCCAATCTGCCCTTCTTTGCGCAGCGACTTAATGGCGTTCCCGATCTCCCGGGCTGTCGGGTCCGGCTGCAGGCCGTCGTTGCGCAGCTTCTTAATCGTCTCGCCGATCTGATCGATGATGTTCGGCTGGATGCCTTCCGTCGGCTCATCCAGCAGGAGCACTTTTGGATTCGTGAGCAGCGCACGACCGATCGCGAGTTGCTGTTGCTGACCACCGCTAAGCACGCCGCCTTTGCGCTGGAGCATTTCCTTGAGCACAGGAAACAACCCGAAGACGCGGTCGACTTCGCCGTTCAACTTCTTGCCTTGGGCAATGGCACCGATGCGGAGGTTCTCCCAAACCGTCAGCTGCGGAAAGATATCGCGACCTTGCGGGACGTATCCCAACCCGGCGCGCGCGCGAGCGTCGGGCTTCAAGCCGACGAGCTCGGTGCCATCGAGTTTCACGGAGCCGGAATCAGGCTTCACCAGGCCGGTGATGGATTTCAGCGTCGTGGTTTTGCCGACGCCGTTGCGGCCCATGAGGCAGACAACTTTGCCCGGTTCGACGGTGAGGCTGACGTCGCGGAGGATGCGGGAACCGTCGTAGCTGACGTGGATGTTGGTAAGACTCAGCATGAGCTTCTGTTCACTGCGCTTTCTTTTTCCGGCCGAGGTAAACTTCAATCACCCGTTCGTCCGATTGCACTTCGTCCACAGTCCCTTCGCAGAGCAGGCTGCCTTGGTGCAGCACGCTGACGGTGCGCGCGATCTGGCGGACGAAAACCATGTCGTGCTCGATAACGATGATGCTGTGCTTGCCGGCGAGACTCATGAGGAGTTCGCCGGTCTTGGCAGTTTCCTCGTCGGTCATGCCGGCGGCAGGTTCGTCCACGAGGAGAAGCTTCGGGTTCTGCGCGAGCAACATCCCAATCTCCAGCCACTGTTTCTGGCCGTGGGACAACGCGCCAGCTTTCCAAGTCCCCTTGTCGCTCAGGCCAATCGTTTTGAGCACTTCCTGGATGCGCTCGCGTTGGGGTGCGGTGACACGGGAGAACAGCGTGCTCCAGACGCTGCGGCTGCCTTCGAGCGAAAGCAGGATGTTCTCGAAGACGGTGTGATCGATGTAAACGGAGGGAGTCTGAAACTTGCGCCCGATGCCGAGCCGGTTGATCTGATACTCGTTCATCGTGGTCAGATCGATGTCCTTGCCGAACTCGACCTTGCCTTTGTCCGGTCGCGTGCGGCCGGTGATGATGTCGAGCATCGTGCTTTTGCCGGCGCCGTTTGGACCAATGATGACGCGCAGCTCGCCTTCATCCATGTAGAAGTTGAGGTCGTTGATCGCCTTGAAACCATCGAAGGTCTTGTTGACACCTTCGAGCGCGAGGATGAATTGACGGTGAGGTTTCGTCACGGAGCTTTCGGACTGTTGGGTTGCGGGACGGCGGCGGATTCAGCGGACGGCTTGCCGAAGAACTTCTTCTTCAACTGGCCGAACTGCTCGGGCAATCCGATGATTCCCTTCGGCATAAAGAGCGTCACGAATACGAACAGCGCGCCGAGAATGTATGGCCATTGCTCGGCAAACGCGTGAGTCGCGTAGCTCTTGAGCGAGTTGATGCCGATGGCGCCGAGAATCGGACCGAGGAGATTTCCGCGTCCACCGACCGCGCACCAGACGACGGCTTCGAGGGATTTGTCGGGTCCCATCTCGCTCGGATTAATGATGCCAACCTGCGGCACGAAGAGCGCTCCTCCGAGTCCGCAGATGATGGCGGACAGCACAAACACGAAGAGTTTGAAGTTTGCGGTGGCGTAGCCGGAGAAAAGCACGCGGTTTTCACTGTCGCGGATGGCGCGCTGGATCATGCCGAACTTCGTGGAGGTCAACCAACGCAGCCCGACGTACACGACGAGCAAAAGGATTCCCGACGAAATGAAGAGCCCAGCGTTTTGTGACGGGGCGAATTGATGTCGTGGCCGAGGATGAACTTGAAGTCGGTGAGACCGTTGTTGCCGCCGAACGTGAAGTCGTTGCGGAAGAACATCAGCGTCGCCGCGTAGGTCAGCGCCTGGCTGAGAATCGAGAAGTAAACACCCTTGATGCGCGAGCGGAACGCCAGCCAGCCGAAGATGAACGCCACGACAGCAGGAACGACGATGACCATGGCCGAGGCGAACCAGAAGCTCTTGAACGGAATCCAGTGCGGCGGCAAACCACCGGTGCTAGGATAGCGCGCGGGGAATTCGAGGAACACCATGAAGTCCGGAATGTCGGCTTTGTATTGGCCGAGCTTGCCGATCATCAACATGAGATACATGCCGAGGCAGTAACCACCGAGGGAGAAGAAAAGCGCCTGGCCGAGGCTGAGCAGGCCGGTGTAGCCCCAGAGCAGGTTCACGCCGATGGCGAGCACGGCGTAGCAGAGATACTTGCCGTAGAAGAGAGAGCGTGAAGGTGCTGACGTGGAAGAAACTGTCCGGAGGCGCGAAGGCGTTCAGGCAGGGCAGGACGACGATGCCGAGGAACGCCGCGATCGCGACGAGCAGAATCTCGCGTTTGGGAAAGGGAGACGTCATCTGATTTGAATTACAAAGGAACTAGCCTTCCAGACTCCGGCTGCGGGTGACGAAGATGCCGGCCGGACGCCATTGAAGGAACAGGATGATGGCGGCGAGGACGGTGATCTTCCCCATCACCGCACCAAGCCACGGCTGGAGGATTTGGTCGGTCATACCAACGCCCAGTGACGCTGAGACGGTGCCGAAGACATTTCCCACGCCGCCAAGCACCACCACCATGAAGCAGTCGATGATGTAGTTTTGCCCGAGGCCCGGACCAACATTGCCGATTTGCGACAAACACGCGCCAGCCATTCCGGCAAGCCCGCTGCCGTAGGCGAAGGTCATCATGTTCACGCGGTCCGTGCGGACGCCAACGCATGAGGCCATCGCGCGATTCTGCATCACCGCGCGAATCTGCAATCCCAGCGAAGTGCGCGTGAGCAAGAGGTAGGTGCCGACGACGATGAACACGGCGAAGCCGATGACGAAGATGCGGTTGTAGGCGAGCAGCACGTCACTGATGACGAAACTGCCGCTGAGCCAGCTTGGCGAACTGACCTGGACGTTCGCCGCGCCGAAGATGTGGCGGAAGAGTTGTTGCAGCAGGAGGCTCACGCCCCAAGTCGCGAGCAGAGATTCGAGCGGGCGCTTGTAGAGAAACCGGATGACACCGCGCTCCAGCACGAGGCCGACGAGGCCAGCCACCACGAAGGAGCACGCCAGGGCTGCGATAAAATAGGAATCAAACCCGCCGCCGCTCGCGCCGAACCAGCTCTTGAAAATGTTTTGCGTCACATACGCGGTGTAGGCGCCGACCATCATGACTTCGCCGTGGGCCATGTTGATCACGCCCATCAGGCCGAACGTGATGGCGAGCCCGAGCGCGGCGACCAACAGCACGGCGGAGAGACTGAGCCCGCGGAAGGCGGTTCCAAATAGATTACCCCACGCCATGTAACTCTCGATGGCGAGAACGGACGTGTGAGCGGCTTGAATGGTCTCCGCGCCGAACTTGTCCGGCGTTTTCTTGGCGTCAGTTTCGAGCTGCTTGAGGAAGGAAAGGGAATTGATAGAGCGCATTTCGCCGAGCTTTTGAATGGCGGCGACGCGAATCTTGGCGTCTTCACTGGCGACCTGCGTCAGGGCGATCGCTTCGCTGAGGGCTTTCACGACTTCGGCATCATTCTCCAGCTTAACGCGGGCTTCAAAGTGGGGGAGATAGTCGGCGTTCAGTTCCTGGCCGAGTTTGATCACCGCGTCGCGGCGCATCTTGGGATTGGAATTCCCGAGCGCAAACAGATCGAGCGATGTCTTGATGACTTTCCGAAGTTTGGACGTGGCGTCGATTGACGTCAGCTCCGTGGCAGTGAAGACGAGAGGCTGTCCGTCAGCACCTTTAAGGAACTCCCCGTCGTCCACCCGAATGCCCTTGGCGCGGCCCTCGGAGTCGGAGGCGGCATCGAGAATGAAGGGAACCTTGGCCTGATTCGTTTCGTAGACATACACGGCACCGCCCCGCCAAGCCGTCAGCACCTGCGGAATCATCGAATCTTCTGCGCCGATCAGCTTCTGGAGCAGTTGCGTTTGCTCGGCGAGATCCTCGCTCAACAAGGCCTGAACAAGGTTGGTTCGCAACGCGGCCTGCACCGGGGCAGCGGCCGCCGGAAAGCAGATAGCGGCAATCCCGATAAGCACGGCGAGGATTACCGTAACGGAGGGTATTTTCTGCGAACGATGAGCCATTTCGATGATTCGTTTTTGCAATTAAGAGCGGGACGGACCCTGCGGGCCCGTCCCGCTTGCGGTAGGAACAGAGATGATTAATTGCTGGCGGTCTTCGTGTTCAGGAATTTCTCGCTGAACGGCTCGCCGGCGACGCCAGTCATGGTCTTGATGATCTTGAACTGGCCGGAGGCCAGCGTTTCACCGATGAAGGCGTTGTTGATCAGATGGTGGTTGGCCTGCATGGTGACTTCACCTGCGGGACCCTTGAACTTCTGACCGATGAGTGCGGTGCGGACCTTGTCCACTTCGAAGCTGCCGGCCTTTTCAACCGCCTGCTTCCAGAGGTAGACGCCCATGCGGGAGAGGTTCATCGGGCTACAGGTGACGCGCCCCTTGGGGTCAACACCAGTGACGGTGTAGTCGATGCCGCTGACCTTCGGAGCCTTCACCCAGCCGAGGAAGTCGTTCACGAACTTGGTGTTCTCCGGCGACTTGATGGACATGAAGTAGGTCCAGCAGCCGAGGTGACCCACGAGGTCCTTGGCCGGGAGGCCGCGGAATTCGTCCTCGGAGATGGAGAAGGAAACGACCGGGCAGTTCTCGGAGGTGAGACCCGCATTGGCGAATTCCTTGAAGAACGGAACGTTCGTATCGCCGTTCAGGGTGCTGATGACGCAGGCCTTGCCCGCCGAAGCGAATTTCTTAATCGCAGCGACGATAGTCTGGTAATCGGTGTGACCGAACGGCGTGTAGATTTCGACGATGTCCTCGTCCGGAATGCCCTTCGACTTCAGGTACTGCTTGAGGATTTTGTTCGTCGTGCGCGGATAGACGTAGTCAGAGCCGAGCAGGTAGAACTTCTTCTTGCCCTCACCGAGCATGTAATCGACCGAAGGCACGGCCTGCTGGTTCACAGCTTCAGCGGTGTAGAAGATGTTCTTCGAGAGCTCTTCACCTTCGTATTGCACGGGGTAGAAGAGCAAACCATTCAGACGCTCGAAGACAGGCAGCACCGACTTGCGGCTGACGGAGGTCCAGCAACCGAAGACGACGGACACCTTGTCTTTGGCGAGCAGCTGTTCAGCTTTCTCTGCGAAGAGCGGCCAGTTCGAAGCGGGGTCAACGATGACGGGTTCGATCATCTTGCCCGCGACGCCGCCCGACTTGTTGATCTCGTCGAACGTGAACAAGAGCACGTCCTTGAGCGAAGTTTCGCTGATGGCCATGGTGCCGGACAGCGAGTGAAGCACGCCGACTTTGACAGTCTCCGCAGCAGTCGCGGTGAATGCGGCAACGGTCAACGCCGCGCCGACGAGTGAACTGAGATACGTTTTAAGTTTCATGTGTTCTGGGATGATTACGGTCAGTGGTTTGATAGTCGTTGATTAGAACATGTAGGTCACACCAGCGCCGACAGTGAGGCGGGCGCCATGACCATCGAGGCCTTCAGCAAAGGAGGTGGTGTCGAGGCGGATTTCCGGCTGCACCTTGACGTTCGGCATCGGCTTCCAGTTCAGAGTGAGCGTGAAGCTCGCGAGGTTGCCGTCGACGTCCGTCGTCGTGATTCCGGAGCCCGGGCGCATTGCCGGCCCGAGGACGCCACCATGGCTGTCGATGAAGTCGGCACGGAACGCAACACCCGTCGTGGGCGAGATGTCATACCAAGTCCAGCCACCGATGGACCAGACGTCCGTGCGATCGCCAGCGTTGTCGAAGTTGAAGTAGTCAAACTCGTAACCAGTGCCGAGCTTCTCGGTGACTTGGAGACCACCGATGGTGCCGAAGCCCTTGGTTTCATTGTCGCCCGGTTGATCATCCCAGAAGCCGTAGATGTTCATCCACAGTTTGCTGGTCGGCTTGAGGTTCAAGCTCGTGCTGAACGCCTTGCCGGAGTTGTTGTCCACCGGACCCTGGAACAGGCCATTGTCCACACGAGCCACGAGCGTCACCTTGTCGGTGAAACTATAGGTCGCCTGCACGCCAGCGGATGGACCGTTGCCCGTGTACCACCACTGATTGCCTTGGGAGAAGTTGACGTTGGCCGCGCCGCCGTCGCCAGATTCGTAATTGAGCAGCGAGATGAGTTCACCCGCCTTGATGTTCAAGCCAGTGCCGATGGGCGCATTCAATTCCCACGTAGGCTTCACGGAGATCATTGAAGCCAGAGTTGGCTCCGCCGATGCCGTTTGCGCCGGCTGTGTTCAACTGAGGAGCATCATCACCGAAGATCAGCGACGCCTTGAAACCAGCGTCCCACTTGTCGGTGGCGACGGGCTTGCTGGCGACCGTGAGTTTGAATTTGTTCAGCGAGAAGGAATTGTCCTTCGTGTTCCAGAGATACGCATCCGACACGCCGTCATCAGGACGGGCCGTGTTGTAGAAGTAAGACGCCTGAACGAAGCCACTGATGGTGATGTCGCTCATCGCCTTGACGATGTAACTCTTGCTCGCGCCATCTTCCTTTCCTTCGATGGCATCCAGGCGCTTCTTCAGATCCGCGTTCTCCTTTTCAAGCTTCTCCAGTCGACTCGCTTCCTGCGCGTGGACATTCCCGACCGGGATGCCGGCGAGAATCGCGCCGCCAAGGCAGGCGCTGACAATGGGAGTTACTGAAAGTGATCGTGCTGTATTGGTTTGTTTTTTTCGCCTCATGGTTAGTTCAAGAGTTAATTGCGTGTTGGTTTTGGGTGCGCTGTGACGCACGCGACCGCCTTATGCAGTGGATGTGCCAGCGGGAGGACAACCTGCGTGGAGTCGAATGCAATCTATTCACCACAATCCATCGCATTGCTCATACTGAATCCGAACGACCATCTCCTAGGCTGCGGAACAATCACCCAACTTTCAGAAATGTGAGCACTTCAATCACTCACCGGAATACTCCCTCCCCAATCCAGCAACATCAAACAACAGTCACTGTGAGAAAATTGAAACACATTGAACAAATTCGTGCATAGGTGAGCGCCGGAATATGCATTCCGTATCGGAACGTGAATCAGACTCATCACACTTCGACAGCGAACTCCCTCTTCGACCAGGTCAGGGACGAACAAACTTCTTGGTTCAACAGCGCATCCAGCTATCGTCACCGCAAGGACATCAAATGAAGTATCGAGTTCTGGGTAAAACGGGCTGGAAGGTTTCAGTGCTGGGTTTCGGTGCAGCGCCTTTGGGCAAAACACACGGGGATTTCAGCGAGAAAGACGGCATTCGGGCCGTCCACACCGCCATTGACCTCGGGATCAACTTCATCGACGTCGCGCCCTACTACGGCTTAACCATGGCCGAATCGGTCCTCGGCAAGGCGCTCGCCGAAATTCCGCGGGAAAAGTACTACCTCGCGACAAAAGTAGGCCGCTACGGGGCGGACGAAAAGGATTTCGATTTCTCCGCAGAACGCGTCGTCAGGAGCGTTGATGAGAGCCTGAAGCGTCTCCGTGTCGCGCACATCGACTTGATCCAGTGCCAGGATGTGGAGTTCGTGAATGTCTCCAATTTGATCGAAGAAACCATCCCCGCGCTGCTGAAACTCAAGCGCCAGGGCAAAGTCCGGCACATCGGAATCACCGGCCTGCCCTTGAAAGTCTTCCGCAAGGTGCTCGATAAAACTGCGGTCGACACCGTGCATTCGTACTGCCACTTCTGCCTGACAAATACCACGCTGGTTCAGCTGTTACCTTACCTGACTGAAAAGCGGGTCGGCATCATCAACGCCGCGCCGCTGGGCATGGGCTTGCTCACCGAGAAAGGTCCGCCCAAGTGGCATCCCGCCCCAGCGAAAGTCCGCGACACCTGCGCGAAGGCCGTGGCGCATTGCCGGAAAACGAAAACACCCCTGCCGCACCTCGCGCTACAGTTCGCCACCGCTCACCGCGACATCGCGACCACGCTGGTCGGGACGTCCAGCGCGAAGAAGATCAAGGAAAGCGTGAAGTGCATTGAAAAGGACCTCGACCAAAGTTTGCTCGCCGAAGTGCAGGATATCCTGACTCCTATTCGTAATGAGATTTGGCCGAGCGGTCGCAAGGAGAACAACTGAGCGATGCGCCTGATCGACCTCAGCCAGCCTTTGTTCGATGGCGCCCCCAATTGCCCGGCGCATCCGCCGGTCAAGGTCGATATTATCGCCGACCATCCACAAGTCGGCTGGCGGGTCGAGCTATTGACCCTCGCCAGCCACACCGGCAGTCACGTCGACGCGCCCTATCACAAACTCGCGGACGGCGCGAACCTCGATCAGATTCCTCTCGAACGATTCGCCGGCCCCGCCGTCATCGCCGATTTTCGGGGAGCCATCGCCGATGAAGCCCTCACTGCGGACAAACTCGCTGCGAAGCTCACCCTGCCACTGACCGACCGCATCGTGTTGCTGGCTACAGGCTGGGGAAAAAAGCGGGCGAAGACCGACGAGTGGTTGCAACATCCGCCGTATCTCGCTCCGGACGGTGCGGAATGGCTCGTCGCCAACCAAATTCGCGCCGTGGGAATCGATCACTACTCCATCGCCGGATCGCGGGATCCGGTGAATTCGCAGACGCACACGATCCTGCTGAAAGCCGGGCTTTGGATTGTGGAGGAACTGTCCTTTCCGGAGGAAATCTTCGACGTGCCACAGCCCTTTGAGTTCATGAGCCTGCCGATCAATTTCCGCGGGTTCACCGGGGCCTTCTGCCGTCCCGTCGCCGTCATTCGCTGAAGGCGAAGATCAGTAAACTTTGCGGAGGTTCGACGGCAGGATGTTTAGCTCGGAACGGTACTTCGCGATGGTGCGTCGGGCAATGGCGATGCCCTTTGCCGTCAGCATCTGCACCACCTCTTGATCGGAAAGGGGCTTGTTCGGATCTTCCGCCTTGAAGATCTCGGCGATCATATCCTTCACACTGGTATTCGACATCCCTTCGCCGGTCGCCGTCTGAATGCCTGACGTGAAGAAATACTTCATCTCAAAAACACCCTGCGGCGTTTGGATGTACTTGCCCGACACCGCGCGGCTTACCGTCGTTTCGTGCACGCCGACAACTTCGGCGACCTGCACCATCGTCAACGGCTTGAGGAACGCCACGCCTTTTTCCATGAACTCCCGCTGGCGCGAAACGATCTCCATGCCGATCTTGCGAATCGTCTCCTGACGCTGGTGCAGGCTCTTGATGAGAAATTTCCCGGCCCGAATCTTGTCGCGGATGTATTCGCGCACTTCCGCGGAGGAATCCGCCTGCGCCATCAAATCCTTGTAGGTATTGCTGATCCGCAAGTGGGGGATTTGCTCATTGTTGGTCGTCACCAGGAATTCATCACCTTGTTTGACGACGAAGACTTCCGGCATCACGTATTGATCGTTATCCGGCAGGAAAGCCCGCCCTGGGCGAGGTTCGAGCGCGCCAATGCGAAGCAACGCCTTCTGCACGTCCACCACATCCTCGCCGGTTCCACGTGCGATTTCAGGAATGCGCCGTTTGCTCAGGGCATCCATGTAATCATGCACGATCTTGTATTCGAGCGTGTTTTGTTTGCCGCGCCGTTCCATCTGCAGCAACAGGCACTCCCGCAAATCCCGCGCGCCCACCCCCACCGGATGGAAGCTCTGAATGATCTTCAGAACCTCGATATACTTCTCCTGCGGCACCGCCGTCGACTGGGACATCTCCTCGATCGTCGCCTTCAGGTAACCGTAGTCATCGATGTTACCCACCAGTGTCTCGGCCAGCGGACGCTGCTCGTCGGTCAGTTCCGACAAGCGCACCTGCTCCATTAGATGTTCCTGCAGGGATGTCCCCACCGTCATCGAATCGAACATGAACTGCCGCTTCTCTTCATCCTCCTGGCTCGCGCGCATCGGGATGTTGGTCTCTGAAAAATGATCGCGCCATTCCTGATCCAACTGGGTCAACCGTTCGAACTCCGCCTGAAAGTCGTCAACCGGATCGTTGGAAGGCTTTTCTGTCGCCGGATCGAAATTCACATCCGCCGGCGGCTCCGTTGGGTCTGCCTCCTGCGCCTTCGAGATGATCTGGGTGTCGGCGTCGGAATTCAGACGCTCCGACGGCTCCTGCTCCTCCGCCTGCACCTCCTCCAGCAACGGGTTCTGCTGCAGCTCCTCTTCCACCATCGCCTTCAGCTCAAGAGTCGGAGCCTGCAAGAGCGCCAGCGAATGTTGCAGTTGCGGCGCCAACACCTGCGACTGCGTCAATCTCTGCGATATGGACAAGTTCAGTGCCATTTGTAGGTCTATTACGGCATCTGGCGAATCGACTCAAGGGAAATTAGGCACATATATTGCTTTTCCAGAATCCGTGCCAATACGGAAGCCTGCCTGTGGGGAAGATGTTCTCTCATTCTACACATCGTCAGCAATTTCGCTCGATTTGAGTTTGCGCTGACACCGAACGGTTTTTAACGTCGACGCCGTGTCGACGCGCCTCACCATCCTCGCCAGCGGCTCCAGCGGCAACTGTGCCTACCTTGAGACCGAGGATACCCGGCTGCTCATCGATTCCGGCCTCAGCGCCCGGCAAATTCGCCAGCGACTCCTCGGTATCGGACGAACACCGGAGAACTTGAGCGGCATTCTCATCACCCACGAGCATACGGACCACACTCAGGGCCTCGGTGTCCTCGCCGGCAAACTAAAGATCCCCATCTACTGCAATCGCCTGACCAAGGAAGCCATCCAGACGCAGTTTCAAGTCCCGCTCGAGTTCAGGCTTTTCAACACCGGCGCTTCCTTCGAACTCGGCGACCTCTCCATCGATACCTTCAGCGTCCCGCACGACGCCTACGATCCCGTTGGATTCCTCCTCCGCACTCATTCCGGCAATATCGGTTTCCTCACCGATCTCGGCCACGCCACCCGGCTCGTCGTGGAACGCGTCCGCCAGTCGAACATCCTCGTCCTCGAAGCCAATCACGACGTCAAGATGCTCCAGGACGACACCAAGCGCCCCTGGGCGACCAAGCAACGCATCCTCAGCCGGCACGGCCACCTCTCGAACGACGCCGCCGCTCAGCTCGCCACGGAAATCATGACCGCCGAGCTCCACCACCTCTACCTCGGCCACCTCAGCGGCGATTGTAACCGCCCTGCCCTCGCCCAATCCGTCGTCAGCGCCGCCCTCCAACGCATCGGCGCCAGCCACGCCACCGTGGAAGCCACCTCCCCCGACGTCCCCTGCTCCACCCTCACTCTCGATCGCACTCCTGCTCCGCACGCCCCTCCTTGCGAAGCCGCCGTTCAGTAGACTGTCCCTCAAAGTTTTCTTCCGATGGCGATTCTGCTGCTATCGCCCTATCGCGCCCTCACGGACAAACAAAAACCGCGCACCCATATCGAGTGCGCGGTTCCTTTTTGAGTTCTTGAGCTTCGGCTGAATGCCCCTGCTCTTACGCCGCCTGCAACTGAACCGCTTCACTGGCCGGCGCGTCACCCACGGCGTTCGTCGCCACGATCTGCAGCTTCACCGTCGCGCCGCTTGGCACACCCGTGACCTGCGCGTCACTGTCATCCACCGTGGCAAAGAGCACCGGCTCCGCATCCACGCCCACCACCTGCTTGAAGACCTTGTAACGCGCCGCCCGCGTCGAGTCCTCCCAGTCCAGCGTGATGAGGCCCGGCTGCGCCACCGCCTCCACCTCCTCCACCGGTTCCGGCGTGCGCGGGTCACCCGGGATCCGATCGATGAACTTCAACCAGCGCGGGTCCAGCGGATCGAGGATGGAGCCCAGCTCGTTCCACAGGCAACGCAGCTTCTTGTCCAGCGCCAGCTCCGCGGCATCCCGCAGGTCGCGCTTGGACCGCTGATCGAACCGGCACGCCTCCGCCGTCGCCTTCGCCGTGGTCAAGGCCGTGAGCTGCACCGTGGCTTCCGCGGCATTCACGTTTAGTTGAAACGCCTCCTTCGCCGCGTTCGCCGTGAAATAATCGCGCACCAGTTGCAACACCGTGGACCGCGCTGCGTCCGTAGCCGGCAGCGTGAGTGTTTGGTTGGCGAAGCCCACCACCGCCCAGCCCGGATTCCATTCCGTGCCGAAAATGCCCACCAGATAATCCCGAGCGCGTTGGATGAATGCGTCCGCGTTGGACCGTGCCGTGCGCAGCGCCACGTAGGCCTGCCGTTTCCCGAGTTGAGCGTTCTTGTAATTCAAGCGCGCCTGTTTTGAGCTCGTGATCAGCGTGGTCAGATTCGCCACCGTGCAATGCGCCACCCCAAGGTCACCACCAGCTCCGTTAACCCGACAAGAGACTTGTCGGCCAATTGATAGAAGTAATCGTTCTTCATGCGGAACGGCCTTTTGCACGACCCGTGCCAGCGTGAACTCCGGCGATTTGTAGCAGGTCGCGTCGCGACGCGCGCGCCGTCCGGTGGTGAAGCCATTGCAGCCACTTCCGACGCAACCCCCTTTCGGCGCGCGCAGAGCGTCGCGCCCTACCCGGCGTTGCTCTCTCTTCCGAACCACATCAATGGCCCGACTCACCTGTCCTGCCCTTGGAGTTCCTGTCTCAAACCACGACGTGCCAGCCGGATTTCACGACGGTTTTGGCGGGAGATCGGTCGTGCTGGCAAGATTTCACGATGTGTTTGGCCCTCGGTCACTCGTGCCGGCCAAATTTCACGACCGCTTTGGCGTATGCGCGTCGCAGCGGCCAAAGTTCACGACGAGGTTGACCTACGATCACTCGTGCCAGCTGATCTTCAGGATCGCGTGAGGACACATCTCTTCCTACCAGGCGCAAGTGATGGCATGACTACTCCTCCAACGGTGGGGCGAAACTCCGTCGAGCCCTGATCTCGCCAGAGCGTGGACGCTGCGCGGGAGGTGGAATGGAGTCCGAGAGTGCCCAGTCTGTTTAGGGCTCGGCGGAGCCTCGCCCCACCGTAAACGAGGAATGCGGATTCGGCGCTCTACGCGCCACTCGGGCGTGTTCCCAACACTGGTGACTGGAGGGCCAGTCCTCCTCCAGCCCACTTCCCTATCGTAGCGTTCGATAGCTCCCTGCTGAACGCACTTCACGTAGTGGGTTTCGACAAATTGGCCGTTCAGAAACGTCGGCGTAATCCCCTTGCCATTCGCGAGGCCATTGTGGAGGTTACGCTCATGAAAGGGGGCCGATGGATGCTGATCTTCTGGTTGACCGTTGGATTATTGATATTCGGTCGGGCGGCGGCGGGTGCACTGCCTGATTATGAATTGCAGGGTAAAATCACCAGGACAATGGGGACGGGGAACACCTCGAATTGGTGCGACTTTTCCATCGCCGTTTCCGGCCCGAAATCGCTCATCTCGGTCCTCTACTTCAATGGCGAATACTTCGTCTGCGGAACGGATGGCGAGGACAGTTATCTGTTAAACGAGATGCGTCCAGCGCGGGCCAGGGATCCGGAAACCTCCCAGGTCGGCGGCATAACCTCCGGTCCATTATCAGCCCAGGCGTCGGCCCCGGTTCAACTGACGTGGATTGCCTACGCGTCGTCTGCGTATCTGGCAGACCATAAGCAGGCGACGTTTCCTCTCGAAAGTTTTCAGGAAAAGAACGGGGTCATTTCCAACAAGATCATTCGATTCGCTGATTCGGGCCGCCTTCCGCAAATGATCGAATGGTCTTATCCGGGCCGGAACCTTGCCGCTCGATATACCTCGGAACAGACGACCAATTTTCTTGGCACAACGATTCCTGTTTCCTGGCGATTCGATTTCTACGGGCCGGACGGGAGGGTGTTCGATGTTCTGAGGGGAACGATCACCAACCTGTCACCGCGCAGTTACGTGGGAACATTTCTTCCCAAGCTGGAGGGAGCGTTCCGATTGACTGAATGGAGGCTGGAACCAGAGATCGGCATGGCATTTGACGTGTCCGATGTGGATGGCGAATGGCCGCAAAAGGATGATCCCGAGCTGCAAAGAATGTGGAAGATATATCGGGCGTCCTACAATCAGTCGAAGAGAGGGCAGGCTCTGCGGTATAAATGGGGGTTCATCCTGGCAGGCGGGTTGTTTGTCGTTCTGATAATTTCGGGTGACGTGTATCTACTTCGGCGCAACGATTGCGCGCCGCCTCGTCTGCCTTAGCAGTCGACGTGAGGAGACGCTGATCTCTTCGGCACTACGCCAAAGGCGTTCCGGCGTTCAGCCCAGCGGTTGCGCGTTTCGCGCTACCCTGGGTCCACGGCCCACCTGTTTTTTCTCCTACCCCAACGGGGTTGTGTCCATTTTCCATGTACCGCCTGCCGCAACCCCCTTTGGGGTAGCAGGGTTTTCTATACCTTGACCCAAGGTAGGCTCGCCGACTCGCCAACCTTGGGCTGAGTGCCGCAATCCCTTCGGGATTGAAACGTGACTCGCAACCTAGTTCCCCCAGGTTTTAGACTGCGGCGGCCCTCCGCCGCTTTCGCACTTCGAGCACGCCACACAGCGCCAGAGGACTGGCGCACTCCATGACGCTTCGCGCGGTCTGTGCCCATCTTGTAGGAGTCGACGTGAGGAGACTCTGATTATTTCCACGCGAATCGGGTTCCCGAGAAGTTCTGAGTCTCGTAACCTCGACTACTACCACTGGAGTTGGGAAGACAGAAACTCAGCGCGGCGGAGTGAAGACGCGGCGGCTGGCCAGCCAGCCCCAGATCATGCCCAGCACCAGGCCGCCTGCGTGGGCGCCATTCGCAATCGGCCCCACCCAACCGGTGAAACACACGAAGAACCAAATCATGGACATGATGACCGTGTTTCGGTCGAGCTGAAGACCGCTCGACGGATCGAACTTGCCCCGCATCCACATGTAACCAATCAATCCGTAAACCACGCCGGACATGCCGCCGAAATTGCCCGTGCCGTAGGACACGTATTGAACAAGGTTTGATCCAATCCCCAGCAGCAGGACCAGCCGGATCATCAACGCGCGCGATTGGCGTGCTTCGATCAGGCTGCCGAGCGTCGCCATCCACATCATGTTGAAGAAAATGTGAATCACATTCATGTGAATGAAGATCGGCGTCACCAGTCGCCAGACCTCGCCCGCCCGCACCTCCCGCAGATCGATCACGCGTTTCCACAGCGGCGCAAACGTGCGGTATTTCGAGAGCCACAAGGAATCCACCGGCTCGAAGTCCTGGCCGAACTTGGTCAGCACAAAAACTCCCACGCAGATGAAGATCAGCGCGTAGGTGATGATCCCAAAGCGGTAGCTGCCCATGCTCGGGAACAGATTCCGCGACTTGCGCACGCGGCGACGATACGCCGCCTCGTCCTCGCCCTCCTTGCGTTTCAATTCGGCCGCAGCGCGGGAGGCGCTGAGGAAGCGCTCATCCGCGGGTTTCTGCAAGTAGAGCCGGAGAAAGTCTGCGGCGCGCGCGAGGTCGTCATCGGACTTCACCCACACCGCCCATTGATCAGCATGGCCCGGCTCCACTTCGTTCGGGATGCCCTGCGCGTAGAGGAAATCTCCAAACGTCCGCGCCGAGCTCTCGCCCTGAATCTCGCCAATCATTCTCATGCCGCGCCGACGGTAGTCCGCCACCCTGATCCATCAAACACAAATTCAGCGCCCGATGAGCGCTCTCCACGGCGACCAAACCCGCCGGCCAATTCGTGGCGCACGAATCCGAATCTGTTCCACGCCGTCCCGTTCTGTTATCCTCTCCCCGCATGAGCAAAGCGTTCACTCGCGAATCGGATGACGCCCCGGAGCTTCCACTCCGGCCGCGGCGAATCACCACGCTGCCGCCCGGGACCAAGAATTACCTGACCGCCAGCGGAGCCCGGCGTCTCCGCGAGGAATTGCACGCAACGCTCCATCCCGAACGCGAACGCCTCCAGCATCTCGCCACCACTGAAGACGCCAAGCGGGATCTCTCCGCCGTAGTTGATCGCATTGAGCAGATCGAACACACCCTGTCCACCGCGGTCATCGTGGAACCGCCCGCGCCGCCTCATGAGCAAGTGCGTTTCGGCGCGACGGTGACCACGCGCCATCGATCGGGGGAAGAAACTCACTACCGGATTGTGGGAGCCGACGAGACGGACATTGACCGCGACTGGATCAGCTGGCTCTCGCCCATCGCGAGGGCTCTCTTGAACGCGCAGATCGGCCAGAAGGTGCGAATCAAACTCCCCGGGGGCGACGATGAGCTCACCATTCTCGCCATCCGCTACGAGTGATCGCGGCGGCTATTGCCCGCGAAACGCCGGTGCCGTGAACAGGTAGATCTGCCGCGACTCGGCCGTGGCGATCAATCCTTCCGGGACAAACGTGCAGGCCTCGATTTGTTCGTGGCGAAACTTCACTTGAAACGGCTTCCCCTTGTCCGCGCGAGAAACATCGCCGTCGATGCGATACATAAACGCGCCCGACTTCGCGACCAGGCCCAGCAACTTCCCATCGGAAGAAATATCCGCGCCTGTCACGGGGGATTCGATCTTCGTGGTCGCCACCAACTCCAGCGTCACAGGTTCCTTCGTGTCCGTCAGCGGAAACCGAAAGATCTGCGCGCGGGAATCCTTGAAGACTTTCGAGACCACGTAGCCGTGACCCTGCCAGACGAACAAACTCTCGCAATCGAACGGCGCACCGGGAAAACGCAGGCGCCAGGACCGGGTGGGACGCGTCACGCGCGCGGGGCCTTTCGGATCCGGCTCATCGATCTGGTGCACCCACAATTCCGTGCGTCGCGCGTCGTTGTTCCCCAGGTCGCCAATGAACAAATGCTTCTGGTCATCGATCGCAATGTCCTCCCAGTCCGTGATGAAGATGTCGCTGATGAACACCTCGCTCACGGAAGTCCCGTCGCGTTCCATCGCATAGAGCGATTGCTTCTTGGGACTGCCGCCATCGGTGTGCGACCAGAAGATCCCGGGAAACTGCCGGCTCGCCACGACGCCTGAACTTTCCGTGAGACGCGGATTCGCGATTCGCCCGATCTCCCGAACGCCAGGCGCCACTTCCTTGCCGGGCAGCTGACCTTCCTGCGCGGAACAAGATTGGAGCAACATCACTCCCGCAACGCAGAAGGCGGCGGCAAAATTGGTTTGGCACGAATTCATTTTTGGTGCTTGGTTGCGAACAGTAGCCCGAGCACCGGCCACAGTTCGAATGAAAAGTTGGACGTCGCCGGTGACCGAATAATGCAAACAACCTCACCGACACCTGAGCCAAGCTCGCGTCCCACTGGCCCTCGCCGCAGCGAGATCGCCGTCAGTGGAATGACCTGCAACAACTGTGCGCGCCACGTGACGGAGGCGATCCAGAGTGTTCCCGGCGTCGAGAGCGCCGCCGTTTCGTTGCAGGCCAAAAGCGCAAGCGTGCGGTGGAACTCAGGCACCACGTCGAACATCAACGCGGTGATCCACGCCATCGAGCGCGCTGGCTTCAAAGCGAAGTCAATTGTTCCCGAGCCCGACAACGCGACTCTGGCAAAACCAGCCCGCCGCGAATCCATCTGGAGCAACAGCGTCTTCATCGGGGTCATTCCCACCGCGCTCCTGATGATGGGCGAATGGGGCCTTGGTCTCAGCCACACCACCTGGTTTCGCTGGGCATCCTTCGCGCTCGCGTCGTTCGTTCAATTCGGGCCCGGCCTACAGTTTTATCGCGGCGCATGGAATCAGTTGAAAGTCGGCCAGTCCAACATGGACACGCTCGTCTCGCTTGGTTCCACCACGGCGTTTGCCTACAGCACGTGGGCGTTGCTGAGCGGCCACAGCGGGCATCTTTATTTCATGGAAGCCGCCGCGATCATCACGCTCATCAGCGTCGGCCACTGGATCGAAGCTCGCGTCAGCTCGCGCGCAGCAAATTCACTCAAAGCCTTGATGCATCTCGCGCCCGCCACCGCCCGGCGCATTGATGCACGCGGCGGCGAACAGGAGGTCCG
>JADJPG010000034.1 GCA_016713365.1 Verrucomicrobiota bacterium
TCGATGAGTTCCGCCCACGCCTTGTCGCTCGGGTCCTTCTGGAACGCCGCAACATCCGCGGGCGTGGGCGGGAGACCGAGCAGATCGAAATAAGCGCGCCGCACCAATTCGCGCGGTGACGCCTGCGGATTCATCGCGAGCCTCTTCTCCACGAGCCGCGACCGAACCAGTGCATCGATGGGATGAGTTCTCCGATGGGACGTTCTCTCAAGCTCCACTTTGGCTGGCGCGACAACAGGCTGGAACGCCCAGTAGCGGCGATCCTCTTCTGAAACTGAAAACTTGCCCGACCGCAGCGCCGGCCCCGCCTGCGCCATCGAACGTAGGGGTAGAAAAACTCCAATGATCGCGACAAGGACCATCCACTTTGTGCAGGCGGCGTTCATTCCATGCGGACTTTTCCAAAGCGTAGAGATGGAGGCCGCAAGGTCAAACACGATTCCGGGCGGGCGTCGACCGGAAGGAGGGATTCAAAAGGGCGAACGATTACTGCCGCGAATCGCCGGGGTAGAATTTCCCACTCAGCAGCAAGTTCAGCGAATGAACCGCGAGCGTCAGATCTGCGAATGATTCCAAAACTGACTCGTCCATCGCCCCCGTTTCGAACCGTCGACGGGTTCGCTGGAAACGTTGTGTCAACGGACGCGACTCATCTTCATCGCCTGCCGCACGCAACAATCGGCGCACTTTCTCGGCGCGGACTTGGGTCTGCCGGATGGTCTTCAGCGCCGAATCCTCGGAGATTTCCCCGTCGACGACGGCTTTGAACAGCATGCATTCGAATTCGCGACAGCGCGTCGGACGTTGCCGGTAGATCTCGCACCGATTATCGCCGCACAGCATCGCGCAGGGTTGCGAGGCGCGGGCGATCACACCATCGCCACGCTTCGTTGTGCGCACGGGCAAACCCAGTTTCGCAAGGGACGCCGCGTCGTCGCCGGCCTGCAACTCGACGTCGCGGAACAAAACACCATTGCAGCACATGCCGCAGTTCAAGCACAGGCGGGAGGCGGCGGTGGATGGCCTCATGGCGGAATGATTCATGGTCAGGTTCAACGGTCGCCTTCGATGTTACGCGGATGTCCTCGACCAAGCAATTGCCGACCAGCCTTTGCGCTTGCGGCCACGAGTGAGGAGGAGTACGAACAGCATTATGCCGCTCGTCACCATCTTCACCGCACTGAATCCGATGGATGCGCAACTGGTTCGCTCCCGCCTCGAAGCCGCCGACCTGCATCCGGAGATCGCCAACGAACTATCTGCGCTCAGCCTGGATGGCTACGCGCTCGCCGCCGGAGGCATTCTCGTGCAGGTGCCGGACACCGAGGCCGACGACGCTCGTGAATTGCTTGCCGCGAAAGATTCCTGATCCATCCCCAGCCTGAATGAGCCTCAAGACGTCCCTCGCCCGCCTCAAACAGATCCTGCCGGCGGGCGAATTCCACCTCGATCCCGATTTCTGCAAACAGTTCGCCGGCGACAAATGGTTCGCCGCCCATCAACCCGACGCGGTCGCCCTGCCCCGCACCGCGGAGACCGTCGCTCGGATTTTGAAGTTCGCCCACGCGAAGCGGATTCCCGTGACCGCACGCGGCGCCGGCCATGGCTATGTCGGCGGCTGTGTTCCCCAACACGGCGGCATCGTGCTCTCGCTGGAACGGATGAATCGGATCAAGGAGATCAACGCGGACGACTTTGTCGCCGTCGTCGAACCGGGCGTCATCACGAAAACTCTCCAGGATGCCGTTGAGAAGCGCGGTCTCTACTACCCGCCCGATCCGGCGAGCCGCGCGGATTGCAGCCTCGGCGGCAACATCGCCACGAATGCAGGCGGACCGCGCTGCCTGAAGTACGGCGTGACGCGCGATTACGTTCTCGGCCTTCAAGTCGCGCTCGCCGACGGATCGCTGGTCCGGCTCGGCGGACGCACGCACAAGAACAAGACGGGCTTCGATCTGCACCGGCTCTTCGTCGGGTCCGAAGGCATGCTGGGTATCGTGACGGAAGCAACGTTGAAGCTTATTCCGCTGCCACCTTCCCGCGCCTGCCTCGCCGTCGGCTTCGACACGACGCGGACCGCGACGCGCGCGTTGAAGGAGGTGTTTAAGGCCGGTTTCCTGCCCTGCGCACTAGAGATCGCGGATAGTTTCACTCTCGCCGCCGCCCGCAAACGGACCGGCAGCAAACAGCTCGAGGGCTGCGGTTCGCTCTTCATCGTCGAACTCGACGGCCACGCGAAGTCCGTGCGCTCGGAGATCAAGGATCTCGAGCAAGTGGTCCGTTCGGCGAAACCAATCTTCGTCGACCGCGCGATCGGACATGAGGCGTGCGAGAAGCTCTGGCAGATTCGACGCGAATTCTCCTATTCACTTCGCGACACAGGGCTGACGAAGTTGAACGAGGACATCGTGGTGCCGCGTGGACGCCTGCAGGATCTCTTCCAGTTTGCCGCGAAGCTCCAAAAGAAACACGGACTGGCCGTGGCGGCCTTCGGACACGCGGGCGACGGAAACATCCACGTGAACATCATGCTGGACGTAAACGAACCCGGCGCCCAAAAGCGCGCGGACGCGGCGCTCGACGAACTGTTCAAACAGATCATCCGCTGGGACGGCGCCATCACCGGCGAGCACGGCGTGGGACTAGCGAAGAAACGTTGGTGGCCCCAAGCCGCTGACGCGCGTGTGCGCGAGTTGCATTCCGAGGTGAAACGAGCTCTCGACCCGAATGGAATTTTGAACCCGGGCAAGTTCGTCTGAGGACTGCAGCATCGGACATCAGCCCGATTGGACCTTCCCGCCGGGCTCAAAGGAAGGGATCTGGCTCCTGCCGAAGGCGGCGCTGATCCTTTCTTCCCGACACGCTCCGTCCAGACAGCAAAACGGCCGGAGAAGTTTCCTTCTCCGGCCGGTGTGAAACAGTTTCAGCTTACGAGCAACCGAGGCTCTCGCCGCAGTTCAGGCACTTGAAGCAGGCGCCATTGCGAACCGCAACGTTGCCGCAGGTCGGACACGTCGGGGCGTCCTTCATGAAGTGGGCAATGGCGTCGTTCAAGGATTTGATCGTGCCCACACTCGACACGCCTTTTCCCTTCGGGCTGCTGCCATTGCCGGAATCAGTGATCGGCTTCAGAAGCACTTCGGTATCCTCAGACAACGGCAGGTCCGCCACCGGTCGATTTACTTTTTTTTTCAGCTCATCAAGGAGTCCAGGAATCACCAGCTCCTGCTGGCCGGAGGCCGGAGCATTGATCTGGCGATAGCCGGGAATGAACTGCATGCCCATCCAACGGAACACGTAGTCGGTAATCGAGCTGGCGTTACGGATGTCCGGGTTCTTGGTGAAGCCGCTCGGTTCGAAGCGTTGATGTGCGAACTTGCGGACGAGCGCTTCCAGCGGCACGCCGTACTGGAGCGCCATGCTGGTAAGTGCGCCGATGCTGTCCATCAAGCCGCCGATGGTCGAACCTTCCTTCGCCATGGTGACGAAGAGTTCGCCCGGCTGACCGTCCTCGAACAGACCGACGGTGAGGTAGCCTTCGTGACCCGCGATGTCGAACTTGTGCGTCAGCGCAGTGCGCGTCTCGGGAAGACGACGGCGCAGCGGGAGGCCGGCCTTTTCGCGGAGATGCACCACTTCCGATTCGAGCTCCGCAATACGGCTCTCGATCGCGGTGGTATCGACGGAAGGCGCTGCCACGGTCTTATCGCCGCCGTCGTTGGTCTTCTTCGTGTTCAGCGGCTGGCTGCGCTTCGAACCGTCGCGGTAGATGGCCACGCACTTGAGTCCCATCTTCCACGCCTGAACGTAAGCGTCGCGGATATCCTGCACGGTCGCTTCGTTCGGCAGGTTGACGGTCTTGGAGATCGCGCCGCTGATGAACGGCTGCGCGGCGGCCATCATCTTCAGGTGCGCCATGTAATGGATGCTGCGCTTGCCTTTGTAGGCCTTGAACGCGCAGTCGAACACACCGAGATGCTCGGGCTTGAGACCGCTGCTGATGATCGCGCCGTCTTCGCCGGTGACGTCTTCGATGGTGTCATGCACTTCGATGTGCGCGACGATCGCTTTGATCTGACTGTCGCTGTAGCCGAGGCGGTTGAGGGCCTCGGGTACGGTGCGATTGACGATCTTCAACATGCCGCCGCCCGCGAGCAGTTTGTATTTCACCAGCGCGATGTCGGGTTCAACGCCGGTGGTGTCGCAGTCCATGAGGAACGCGATCGTACCGGTGGGCGCGAGCACGGTGACCTGCGCGTTGCGGTAGCCGAACTTGCGACCCTTCGCGAGCGCGCTGTCCCACGTGCGACGAGCTTCCTCCTTGAGATAGTTGAACTCGCTGCTGGGCTGAATTTCTTCCACCGCGTTGCGATGCTGCCGGATCACCCCGAGCATGGAATCGACGTTGTCCTTCTCGAGCGGCTTGGCCACGCCCGAGCACCGGGCATCCTCGTAGCCCGGGAACGCGCCCATGGTGGCCGCGATCTCGCGCTCTGCTCGTAGGCTTCACCGGTCATGATGGACGTGATGGCACCGGCGAGAGCGCGACCTTCATCGCTGTCATAGGCGAGGCCGTAGCTCATGATGAGCGAGCCGAGGTTCGCGTAGCCGAGACCGAGCGTGCGGTAGATGTGGGAGTTCTCCGCGATTTCCTTGGTCGGATAGCTCGCGTTGTCGACCACGATTTCCTGCGCGGTGATGTAGATGCGCACGGCGGCCTTGAAGCGTTCAATGTCGAACGTGCTGTCTTCGCGCTTGAACTTCATCAGGTTCAGCGACGCGAGATTGCAGGCGGTGTTGTTGAGGAACACGTATTCGCTGCACGGATTGGTGGAGTGAATCGGCTCGGTGCCTTTGCAGGTGTGCCACTTCTGAATGGCACCGTCGTATTGCAAACCGGGGTCGCCGCAGATCCAGGTGCCTTGCGCGATCTTTTCGAGCAACGTTGAGGCGTCCTTCTTCTGAAGCGGCTTGCCGTTCACGGTCTTCGTCCACCATTCCTTGCCGTCCACAGCGGATTGCATGAACTCATCGCTCACGCGGACGGAGAGGTTTTCGTTCTGGTACATGACGCTGCCGTAAGCATCGCCATTATAGGAACCATCGTAGCCCTGTTCGATCAGCGCCCAGGCCTTCTTCTCTTCCTTCTGCTTGGCATCGATGAATTCCTCGATGTCGCCATGCCAGTCGCGCAGCGTGTTCATCTTCGCAGCGCGACGGGTCTTGCCGCCGGACTTCACGACGTTCGCGACCTGATCGTAAACTTTCAGGAAGCTCATCGGACCGCTCGGACGTCCGCCGCCGCTCAGCTTCTCGCGGCTGGAACGAATCGGAGACAGGTCGGTGCCGGTGCCGGAACCATACTTGAAGAGCATCGCCTCGGAGTAAGCGAGGTGCATGATGCTTTCCATGTTGTCATCGACGCTCTGGATGAAACACGCGCTGCCCTGAGGATATTCGTACTGGGTGGCGGCGCGTTCAGCGACGCACTTCTTGCGATTGTAGAACCAGTTGCCCTTCGCGGAATTCTTGCCCACGCCGTACTGGTGATAGAGACCGACGTTGAACCAGACCGGCGAGTTGAACGCGCCGTATTGGTTGACGCATAGCCAGGTCAGTTCGTTGTAGAACGTCTCGCCGTCTTCCTTGCTGAAGTAGCCATCCTTCACGCCCCAGTCCGCGATCGTGCGGGTGACACGGTTGATGAGCTGGCGGACCGACGTTTCGCGTTCGCTGGTGTTCTGTTCGCCGTAAAAGTATTTCGAGACGACGACCTTGGTGGCGAGCACAGACCAGGACTTCGGGACTTCGACGTTCTCCTGCTTGAAGATGACCTTGCCGGCGTCATCGGTGATTTCGGCGGTGCGTTTGTCCCATTCGATCTGGTCAAATGGCTTCACTTTGGCGTCGCTAAACACGCGTTCAATACGGAGCGACTTCTTGGAAGCTGAGCTTTTCATGGCAGCAGCGGGTGCAACGACTCGCCCGGAACGGCGGCGAGAAGCAGGGGCGGACGGCGAAATCTGGTCACGAGCATCAATCATTACTGTTCCTTTCGAATCCCTTCGGGATGGCTAAATCGTTTCTAGGTCTTGCTAAGCTATTACCGACCCATTGAGTGGGGGCAACAGGCCGGAAATCCGGTGGTTTCACCTGACCTAAGAGAGTTTCCAGCTGGCGCCCGCCAGACCGGAGACCCCATTACGTTGAGGCGCGTCGGCGAACCTAGCACTACATATAGTGGTGACAAGAAATTTTTGCAGAAAAGTTGCTCCGTAATTGTTCGCAGTAAAAAGGGCTTCAAATCCGTCCGAAAACTGAGCGATTTTGAAGAGTTATTCACAACCCCTCGCCGTCGTCCGTGGGCATAACTTCTCTCCCCTGCCGACGACAAATCGAACACGCAAGACAGGCGCCGGACAGGCAGCGGGCCCCGGCCGATTGGGAATAGCCAGTTGCGCTCCCCGCCAACCGTGCCCTAAGTTCCCGACGTGAAGCTTTCTGTTAAAAGCGACTACGCAGCCCGCGCCGTCATCGGGCTGGCGAAGCATTTCCCGACCGGCGCCGCGCTGAAGGTCGAAGAACTGGCCAACGAGAGCGGCACCCCCGCCAATTACCTGGTCCAAATCCTGATCGAACTCAAATCGAGGAACATCGTGAAGAGCGTTCGTGGCAAGGAGGGCGGCTATCTTCTTGCGCGTCCTCCCGGGGAAATTTCCCTCGGCGACGTGCTGCGTTGCGTCCACGGTCGAGTCTTTGATCCACCAGCGTTGCACGATCCACACTGCCCGTCGGAACTCCGCGCAGCGTGGAACAAACTACAAACCGCACTCGACGAAACCGCGGACGGAATCACCTTCCAGCATCTCCTCGACGAAGGCGCCGACAAGGCAAAGATGTATTACATCTGAATTGCCCGGACAGCGCATCGAAGCGACAGCTGTCGCCGCTCCCCACACGAACGGAAGACCCCGAGCTTGCCACTGCGTCGCAATTGTTCTAAGCCACCTTCATGAAATCAACGTTCTCCGCGCTGACTGCGGCGCTGCTCGTCACTGGATCCGCCCTCGCCGCGGAGCAATCCCCTGCTCCGGCGAGGAAGACCAACGAGATCAAACCCGAGGCGATGGAACTGCTGCGACGCGTCATCGCCGAGCAACAGAGGAATCCGGATAAAATCATCCGGATGCCGACACCCACCAACGCCGTGGCGGGCCGGCTGACCAAAGCCGATCTGGAGAAGCAGTATCTCGCCGGCCAACTCACGGCGAAACAGTATCAGAAAGCGCTCGACCAATTGGAGAAGGACGAACAGAAGCGCGCAGCAGAACTCGAAAAACAGCGCAAACGCGACGCCCAGCTCGCCGCGAAGACAAACTCCCAAGCCGCGGCCAAGTCCGCAATCACGGCCGCCCGTACCAACAGCGCCAAGCCAGTCATCACTGCGACCACAAATGCTCCCGTGGAACTCACACCAGAGCAAAAGAAGCTCGCCGACGTGGAAGCGCGCATCGACGCCATGATGCGCCAGAAAGCCGAACGCGAAAAAGCCGCCGCGGCATCCGCGACCAACAATGCGGCCAAGGCACCGCAAACCAAGCGTGAGCGCCTGAACGCCCTGCTCAAGCAGATGATCGACGGCAAGATTTCCGAAACGGAATATTCTTCGCAGCGGAGCAAAATCCTGGCTGAGCCTGAGTAATTACGGCGCCGACTTTCTGGCGAGCCAATGTCCGCAATCGATCCCACTTCCGCCGGGAGCTTCATGACCGAACTCGACACACGCTTTGGCGGCATCGCCCGGCTGTTCGGCCGCACCGGGGCCGAGCGGATTCGCGCCGCCCACGTGTGCGTAATCGGGATCGGCGGAGTCGGTTCTTGGGCAGTGGAAGCCCTGGCTCGTTCCGGTGTCGGCCAACTGACCCTCGCGGATTTGGATGACATCTGCGTGAGCAATGTGAACCGCCAGATTCATGCGTTGGATGGCACGATTGGGAAAACGAAGGTCGGCGTGATGGGCGATCGCGCGAAGGCCATCAATCCGAGTGCAACGATCCACACTCGACACGCATTCTTCACCGAATCGACCGCCGGGGAGATTTTACAGCCGCGCTACGACTTCGTGCTCGACGCGATCGACAACCCGTCGAAGAAATGCCTGCTCATCGCGAGCTGCCAACAGCGCTCGATTCCCATTTTCGTGGTCGGAGGCGCTGGCGGTCGCAAAGATCCGCTGGGATTGAAAATTTCCGACCTCGCCCTGTCGACCCATGACCGACTGCTCCAGGCGGTGCGTTCGACGCTGCGCAAAGAACACGGCTTTCCCGGTGCGGACAAGAAGCGGTTCGGCATCGACTGCCTTTACTCGCCCGAGCCCGTCAGCTTTCCGCAGTCAGATGGGACGGTGTGCGCCACGCGCGAAGAGGGATCGAATCTCCGTCTGGACTGCGCAAGCGGATACGGAACAGCATCCTTCGTGACGGGCGCGTTCGGACTCGCGGCAGCGGGTTACATCGTCCAAAAGATTGCGGAGAAGACCGTTTAGGTTTTACCGGGAGGCGGCGAGAGCGACTTCCAGCCGACGGAGCATCCCGGCGTCTGCACCGGCGTGTTGCGCGGCCAGCAGATCCCGGCGGGCAAGTTCAACATCCCCCAGCAACGCGTAGGCGAAACCTCGTTCCGACAGCAATCCGGATTCAGGATGATTCGGATTGAGGCGCCGATTCATCTCTACAATCGCTTCCGCCAAATCCTGGTGCCCGCCAGCGATGCTCCCCTGCCCAAGGCGGATTCGCGCCCGGCGCAGCAGCCACGAGCTTCGAAAGCGTGATTCGCTCAAACCAGTTTCGACCTTCTGGAGGGCCTCATTGAACTGTCCTGCATCGATCATGGCGTCGAGACATTCCACTTCGAGCACGGCGCTGCCGGTGAGCTCAAATCCGCGGCGCAGGCCTTCGACCGCGTCATTGAATAGCCCCAGCCGGCACTGAATCTGGCTGCGGGTCAGATACCAATCCAGTTCACCGTGGGCTACCACCGCCAGTGCGCGGTCGCATTCGCCCAGAGCTTCGGCAAGTTTGCCGGACTCGGCCAGCACGTCCGCCTTGACCATGCGCAACGGCGCCCGGCCTACCTCGCTTTGTGGCAAACGCATCGCGCGCTCAATGGTCCACAAGGCACGACGACGGTGCCCGAGATTCATCTGGACGCGGCTCAGATCGACGTAAGCGGGAAGGTAATCACTCCGAAGTTTGATCGCCCGCATCAGATCTTTTGCGGCCGCAGTGTGATCGCGCAATGCCCGGTATTCCGCTGCCCTACGCCACAGCAAATCCGCGCGCTCCCCAACCGTCTCCATCCGTGCGGTCAGGATTTCCACGACATGCTCCGGGCTGTCGTGGGCGGGAAGCGACTGCGGCAGGATCAGCGCAAACAACAGCAGCAGTGCTCGTGTGGAGTGCATACGCCTCCGGGGGACCTAGTCAGTCTTCGATGAGAAGATACGGGTCCATCAGGAAATCGTGACTGTCGAGGCTCGAGTTGTGTCCCTCGATGGCCAGCACGTTGGTGCCGGACTTCAGGTGTTTCTCAAACTCCCTCAGGGAGAAATAGCCGTACTTCGTGGCATCGTGGCTCTTCACCTGTTGAGCATCCTTGCCCGCGCCTTTCCCAACGCCCTTGCGGACGACTTCCTTGCCGTTGAGGTAGGCAATAAAGCCATCGTCGTAATTGATCATCAGCCCGAGCTCGGCGATGTAATCCGCCTGCTCCACTTCAAATTCATGCCGCATGTAGACGGAGGAATACTTGCCCTTCATGTCGTCGAGCACCGTCCGCGCTTCGCGGTAGGAGTAACCGAAGGGCGCCTGCCCCTTCTTCCAGCCTTTCGCGTCGAACTTCAGCTCGGTCCACTTCGTGCCCTCGGGATGACCGCCCACAAGGTAGGTCCATTCCGAATTCTTCGGGATCGCCACGAAGAAATCCTCCGGCGGCTCTGCGGAAACATCTTCGCCGCCCGCCTTCGGCTTCTTCCACGGCGGCGGCTGCCACGGAGTCATCAGCCGCTGGTGCACCACCGTGCCGCGCTTCACAATGCCGAACACATCCCGCACTTCACCAAACTTGTTAATCATCGTTCCGCGCATCGTGTCGCCGTCGATATCGATAATCACCGACCCGTGCTCGACGATCGTTTTGCGCATGAGCGGAATGGTTCCCCTGCGCCCGATCGTGGTGCCGCCGTGACCGGCGACAATCTGGATATTCCCATTATTGGCTTCCAGGCCTTTGCTCTTGCGATACGGCTCCCCGGTGCGCGGGTCGCCCTCGCCATCGTCCAGCACCACACCCTCAGCAATCGTTGGCGTCGCATAGGCGCCATCGATCAGCATGGAACGCTCGTAGATATGCGAATGGCCGGTGAGCACCAGGTCGACACCGCCCGACTCCAGAATCGGCATGATGTGCTGGCGCATCTCGATCAATTGCTTCTCGCGGTCGCTGTCGTGAGTTCCCTTCGTGTAGGGCGGATGATGGAAGAACGCGATCAACCAGTCTGCCTTCGTGCGTTCGAGATCCAGCTTGAGCCAGCGCGCCATCAAGCCCGTCGGCTTGCGATCCAGATCGTGCGAGTCGAGGCAGATGAAGTGAATCTTGCCGTAATCGAACGAGTAGTAGGCCTCAGTTCCCGTCGGGACACCGCCCGCCTCACCGCGCGTCGGGCAAACATAGGCATCGTAATACGGCCCGATCCCGTTCGTGCCCTTCGAAGTGCCTCCCTCGTGATTACCCATCGTCGGCCAGCACACGATGTGACGGAGCGTTGGCTCGTACATCTCGAAAAAGCGGGTCTGAAACTCCACGTCCTTGCCACGCTGATACGCCATGTCACCGAGGTGAACGTAAAAGTCCAGCGGACGCCCGTCCTGCTTCACCCAGTCGAGAGTCGACGTATGAACATTATGCTGTGGCTCGCGACCTGTTCCCGAGTCACCCACCACCCAAAACCGCGCCGGGCGCGCCTCCCCGTTCGGCGGATGCGTTGTGAAATGATAACTGGGATCGGCCTCCGTCAGACGACGTTTGCCGTCGTAAATCGCATAATGATACCGCGTGTCCGGCTTCAAACCGGTGATTCGCGCCTCATACTGGAAAAGCCCCATCGGTGCGCTGTGCAATTTCGGCAAACGCAGCAACTCAGGCCGCTTCTCCTCCATCACCTTCAAATCCGCCTTGTTGGTCGTGAGCGACACCCGCGTCACTATCGAGTCCAACGTTACCTGCTGGTCGAGCGCGTCCATAGTTCGACCAAAACGAACCACCGGCTCGATCTCGCCATCCGTGCGCCATGCCACCACGATGGAATTTGGCGTCGCCAGCTGCAGATACGGAGCGCGCGCGAAGTGATTGGTCCGCCCATCCTGGCCGAACAAACTGTGGTTGGACTCGGAAGCTCTCGTGGCAGACGCCGCAGCAACCAACGCCATTACCAAGCAGCCAGTGACACGTTGCACGTTCCACGTTCCAAGCGCACAAACAGCAACTTGCAACCGGCGACCTGCAACGACACTTGCCATGCGATTCAAACAATCCATAACGTTGTTACTCGGCTACAATCTGAATGCTGTGGGTCACTGGCGCAAACGCATCGCGAACCGCCTTCACCAGAGGTTTGCGAAAGCTCTCGGTAAACTTCTCGACCGCCGCCATGTCGACCTTGGCTTCGTGTCCGTGGAACTGCACCTTGATCTGGCGCGTTTCATATTCCTGCTTCGCCGCCACCGCCGCGTCCACCTTCGCGAACGCTTCGGAGAACGGATTCTTCGCAAAATCTTCGGCCAGATTCACGCCCACCGCCAGCTGCGCGGCAGAATAGCTCTTGGACGCTTCACCCCAAGTCACCTTGTAACGCGCGGCGGAACCATTCTTGGCCACCAGCTTGAAGCGATTCAGCTCCTGATTGAACGGGATGAGCGTCATCGCGGAACGGATGGAGTTGTCCTTGTTCAATTCGCCCGTGGCGCAGAACGGATACTTCGAGCTCTTGATGCGAACTTCGCCGGCGGTTGAATCCACCACCGCGTGTCCCTTGCTTGCAGTCGCCTTGCCAGTCGTCAGGTCGACCTCGATGTTACCAATCGAACCTTCCAGGCCGAGCCCTTTCAAAAACGCATACGCCATGACAAAGCTGCCCGACCATCCCGGATGCACGCCGTCTTTTCCGGCGATGGCATAATCAGCGCCGTACTTCTGCATCCCCTGATAGCCGGCGTTCAACATCGGCCAGAATACGTCCGCAAAGGCCACGCCGGTTTTCGCGGCGATATCGATGTCAATGTTCCGCAGTTCGCAGAGATTCAGGTTCTTGGACTCCACCGAGGCGGCATCCCAGTCCTTGCGCAGCCCGACGACACCAGCGGACCCGAGAACGACGCGCGTGCCGTTGGCGACAAATGAATTCACAATCGCCGTCTGGGCTTCGCGATAACGGTCGCCAATCGCCTTCTCGTAGGGACGATAGCCGTGGTCGTTCATTCCGTAGCAGGTCGTCGCGATGGTCGGATCAAAACGCAGGCAGTCGTTGGTCATGCGTTTGAGGAATCCCGGAGCTGTTTCACCGCCCCAGCCATACTGGCGCACGCTCACCTCGAGCTCCGGAACGCACACCGTGAGATACGTCTCCATCACTCGCGAATACATCTTCTGTTCGGTGATGGAATCACCGCAAATCGCCAGGCGATCGCCCTTCTTCAGGAGCAGCCCGGCGGGAGCTGGAGCTTTGACGGGCTGGAACTTCGCGAAGTAGTCGGCCGCCGGTTTCGGCTCCAAGGTCTGCGCGACAAGCCCGGAGATTCCAGCGACAACACAAAGCGACAATGCCAGGTAATATTTCATAAAGGTCGAGAAGATGGACGGTAGTCTTCGGTTTTCATTCATGAGCGTCAAGGTGCGATTCCCTCCGGGGCGCAATCGAAAGTGGCGGGCATCACTGCGTGCGTAACGCAGAGTGTTCCCCTGCTGTGTCGCCAAGTGACTTCTCAGCGAGTTACCAGTCTAGCCACCAGCTCCCAGATGTTGTCCGAGACTTCAGTGACCGACCGCGTCGCATCAACTGCATGTACCCTCTGCGGTTCAGCGGCGGCGATGATCTGAAACCCCGCCTCGACTCGCTCGAAAAACGCCCGGTCCGCTTCCTCCATCCGATCCCGTTGCGGCTCCGCAGCCGTGCCGGCACCCGCTTGAGCGTTCCGGATTCGACGGCGTTCCTCGCTGACGGCGACGGGCACTTGCAGCAACAAGGTCAGGTGCGGCCGGGTCGGCCCCACGGCAAAATCAATGACTCGTCGGACGGAATCCAAATCGAGCTGACGACCATAGCCCTGATACGCCGTCGTGGAATCGTAGAAGCGATCGCAGAGGACGATTTCACCCGCCGCCAATGCCGGCCTGATCACTTCTCGAACGAGCTGGGCGCGGCTGGCGTTCATGAGGAGAAGTTCCGCCTCGGCGGTCATCGCGTGATTGGCTTCGCTGTGTTTCAGCGTGTGACGAATCTCCTCTCCGATCGGCGTGCCGCCGGGCTCCCGCAGGAGACGCACAGTGCGCCCCAATTCTTTCAGGCGTTTCGCAAGCAGCTGGATCTGCGTGGATTTGCCTCCACCCTCGGTGCCTTCAAACGAAATGAACAAGCCGGTCACAACGGCAGTTCAGCACGAGACAACGGGACATGCCAAGCTTTGGCGTGCTCGAAGAAATCTAGTTCAAGCAAGGCGCCGTCGGCGCGGGTGGCGTCGCGATGGCGGGGCCGGATACCGGACGCTGCGCGGGAAGGGTCTGCGGCCGGTTCGGGAACGCCTTCACCATGAAATCCACCAGCGCGTTGATCTGTTGTTCGTTGAGCGGACCCCCTTCTGATTCCGCAAACGCCGGCATCATCGAGCCCGCACGACCGTACGCGATCCACTTCCGCCAATGCTCGGCGTTCGTCGGATGCGGCAACGTGCGCAAGTCCGGCACCTGGGCGGCGCGATGGTGGGAATTATGGCAGGTGGCGCACACCGCCGCGTAGAGCAAGCGTCCATCGGTCTTGCCTTTGGCCGGCTCCGAATGGCACTTGGCACAGTCAGCATTCTTGAAAACCACCTGACGATCCGCGAGCGCCAGCTGCATGTTTTTCAGACGCTCAGTGTCGCCCATGATTCCTGAGTTCTGCACGGGCAGCGATCCGGGTGCCGTGGCTCCTGGAATGTGAGTGCGCACGGTCAGCTGCTTGATGCCAATGCTGGTGTCGATGGTCACGCCCTTGGCGATCATGCCGCTCTTCCCGGCGAGACTCATCACCACTTCGATGGGGCCATTCGATCCCGAAGCAATCTTCCACGGCATCGGAGGCAGCTTCGCCGTCGTGCAACCGCAGGAGGTGCGGACGCTGTTCACCGAGATCTCCGATGGCGACGTGTTGGTCAGCCAGAACGTGAATCGAGATTCCGCTTCACCCGGTTTGGCGGAATATTCCTTCGTCTCCGAATCCCATTTAATCAGGCTGATGTCCCCCGCGGCTGTCGGCGCAATTGCGGTCGCCGCAAGTGGCGAAGGCACCGCGACGGCCGGCGACACTCTCGGCGGCGCTGCAGGAGCAGGCGAGGCGACGGGCGCAATCGGAGCCGCCGGCTGAGCAGCCGCCAAAGGACGCACGGGCGCCGGACGCGGCGTGACCTTGATGGGCGACGACGTCGGCAAGGGCGGCTTCGGCGGAACGGTCTGTGCCGCCATTGGCGATGAGGAAACAACCGCAAGCACAAGGGCCACGCTCAAGGTGCTGACTGGGTGAGTTTTCATAAAACTGGCGAAAACTAGTCCACCAACCCCACGCTGACGAGTAAAAAGAAGCGCGAAACGCCCGGGCCGCGCCTCAGAAGTTTTACCTTTTCTCCCACCCGCATTTTACCAATTCTCCGTCTCCATGATTCGTAGCGCCGTCACCATTTCCCTCGTGCCCGAAGCCCGCGGCGGACCGTTCGTCTTCTGGGATGACCTCGCCGCCGGATGCGCCCGCGCCGCCGCGCATGGGTTCGATGCGGTCGAAATCTTCCCCCGCTCCACGGAGGATTTGAACGCCAAGCAGCTCAAACAACTGCTCAAACAGCACAAGCTCACGCTCGCCGCCATGGGCACCGGCGCCGGCTGGGTGGTCCACAAGCTTCGCCTCACCGATCCGGACACCCAAATCCGCACGCAGGCCCGGAACTTCGTCGCCAGCGTCATCGATTTCGCCGGCAGCTTCGGCGCCCCCGCCATCATCGGCTCCATGCAAGGCCGCAGCGAAGGCACCGTCGTTCGCGAGCAAGCTTTCAACTGGCTCCGGGAAGCACTCGAACAACTCGCCCCCCGCGCCCACGCCATGGGCGTTCCGCTGCTCATTGAGCCGCTCAATCGCTACGAAACCAACCTCGTCAAATCCGTCGCCGACGGGCTCGAACTGCTCAAGCCACTCCGGACCAAAAACGTGAAGCTGCTCGTCGATCTGTTTCACGCCAACATCGAGGAGACGAGCATGGCCGACGCCTTGCGCCTCGCGGGATGCGATCTCGGCCACGTTCACTTCGCCGACAGCAACCGCCAGGCTGTTGGACTCGGCCACACGGACTACAGCCCCATCGCCGACGCGCTCCGCCAGATCGGCTACGACGGTTACGTGTCCGCTGAGATCCTTCCCCTGCCCGATTCGGAGACCGCTGCCCAACAAACCATGGCGAGCTTCCGCAAACACTTCCGCCCGGACTGAGCGCCACATGACCACTCTCATCATCGCCACCCGCAACGCGCACAAGGTTCAGGAAATCCAGGCCGTGCTCGGCAGCGACTTCCGCTACATGAGTTTGAAGGATTTTCCCGAAGCGCCCAAAGTGGTCGAAGACCAGCCCACTATGCAGAAGAACGCCGTGAAGAAAGCGCGCGAACTCGCCAAGTGGCTGCAATATCTCTCCGGCTTCGACCTCCGCGTGCCCGGCGCCAGCGCTTACGTGCTCGCGGATGATTCCGGCCTTGAAGTCGATGCGCTCAATGGGGCGCCCGGCGTCCACTCCGCCCGCTTCGCCGCACTCGATCACGCTGGCTCTGCTCCGGACGAAAACTCGTCCGATGCCGACAACAACGCAAAGCTCCTTCGCCTGCTCGCGGATTTCCCGACGGAACGTCGCGCCGCGCGCTTCCGTTGCGTCCTCTCGCTCATGCAGGTGAAACCACCGCAGCCGACACTCGCCGGCCATCTCTTCGAAGGCACCTGCGAAGGTCACATCGCGTTCGACCCTCGCGGCGGCGCGGGCTTCGGCTACGATCCGCTGTTCATCCCAGTCGGCGGAACGGAATCCTTCGCCGAACTCGGCGAGGAAAAGAAGAACGCCATCAGCCATCGCTCCAAAGCCCTCGCCAAAATGCGCGACGCCATCATCACGCTCATCCAGGGCGGTAAACGCTTCTGAGACACTTCACAAAAGCAAACGAAGGAAACAAAGAACTGAACAAACCAAACAGCGCACGACTGAGGACAGAACCGGCCCAGCCAATCCTTCTTCGCTCCCTTCGTTCCCTTCTGTTCAAAGACCTCACGCCGCTTTCAGCCGGCGCAGTTCCCCGCGCACCAGTTCCACCAGCGGCTTGATCGTCTGCGCCGTGAACTCCAGTCGCGCACCTGCGGCTTGAAACAACTCCGGCAACGGACGCGAGCCACCCAAGGCCAGTCCCGCCTGGTAATCGCGCAGCGCCTTCGCCTTGTCGCGACGTGAATTCGCCCACACCTGCAACGCGCCGAGCTGAGCGATGCCGTATTCGACGTAGTAGAACGGGTAGAGGAAAATGTGCAGCTGCCGGTGCCATAGATTCGCGCGCGTCGCTTCGTAACCGCTCCAATCCACTGTGCCACCGAAGCGCTTCATCAAGTCCAGCCACGCCGCCGTTCGCTCCGCGCGCGTGTGACCCGGATGCGTGTAGATCCAATGCTGGAACGCATCCACCGTCGCCATCCACGGGAAGAACTTCACGATGCCTTCGAGATGCGTGATGCGCGCGCGGTTCGCGTCCGCTGGCGCATAGAACTCTTCGAGGAATTCGTTCCCGAGCAACTCCATGCTCATGCTCGCCACTTCGCAGAACTCAATCGGCGCATGGCGATATGGGTAGATCGATTCGTTCCGCGTCGCGAGCGCGTGGAAGGCGTGCCCCGCCTCGTGCAACATCGTCTCCACATCGCGCTGCAGACCGACCGCGTTCATGAAGATGAACGGCAGGCGCGACTCGTTCAGCGTCGATTGATAACCGCCCGGCGCCTTGCCCTTGCGATTGTCGAGATCGAGCAGACGCAAGTCCTGCATCTTCTGGAAGCCCGCCGCGAGTCCGACATCGAGCTTGTTGAAAATGTTCTGCGTGCGACTGACCATCTGCCCCACATCCGAGAACGGCTTCAGCGGTCCGCGATTCAGCGGATCGACGTCCATGTCCCACGGACGCAACGACGGCAATTGCAACAGCTGGCGACGCGCCTCCTGAATCTCCCGCACCACCGGCATGATCTCCGATTCCACCGCCGCATGAAACGCGAGGCAATCGTCCGGCGTATAATCAAAACGTCCGCGTGAACGGAACGCGTAATCGCGGTAATTCGCAAAGCCCGCGTTCGCCGCAATCTTCTCGCGCAGCTTCACCATCTGGTCGAACTGCCCCTCGAACTTCTCCGCCTCCCGCAAGCGCCGCTTCGCCACCAGCTCCCACGCCTCCTGACGCAATGCGCGATCCGGATCCTCCAGATGCTTCGCCATCTGCGGCAACGTCCGCTCCTCGCCACGGAACGTCACCGTGAGCGAGCCGGACAATTCCTGATACTGCTGACCGACCTTCGCCTCCTCGGTTTCCAGCGGCACATTCTCCTGCCGGAACAACTCGACATGCACCGCGGTATCGCGATCGAACACTTCGTAGCGCGCTTTCGGCAACTGCGCCCGGCACGGATGCGCGAGGTAAATCTGGGAAAGCTTGAACTGACGCGGCTTCAGCTCCGGCTCGATCTTCTCCACGTAATCGAGATACGCCTGCTTCGCCTCCGCGTTGTCCGTGTGACAGCTCATCGCGATGTAACGCTTCGCGGATTCCTCATCCAGCGCCGCGCTCAACTCGCCCCACGCCAGCAGCCACTGCTCAAACTCCGCCAGCGAACCCGCTTTCGCCGCGCGCGCCTCCAATTGATCAAACAACGGCGCGAGCTGGGACCAATTCCCGAGGTCCGCATCCACCGGCACAAACTCCCGTGGCGCAAACGGCGGCAACTTTCCAAAAGGCAACAGATTCATAGGCGTGAGCATGATCGGCAGGAAGGGTTCTTCGCAAAAGAAAAAGATCGGGTCCCGCACCTCACGGGGCAGACAAACTCGTGAGTGCTGGAAATGATGACCCGCTGCTGCTAAACACTTCCGAAGCATGAAGGCTAGGCGACAAAAAATTCCAGCACTCCAACGAGCCCGAGAAGAAGCGAGGAGCGGAAACCTCTGGCGAGCCAAGGAAATCCTCTCGGGCCATATCGCCTCTGTGGGTTACTCACCGGAGATATATGCAGCCTACGGACGTATCCTGGCCGAAATGCACGATTCCAAGGAAGCCGGGAAGTTTCTATTTCTCTCCGGTCTTGCCACTCAAGAAGAGGAGAGCTTGACCGGACTGTTCATTGATAGCGTTCGAGGAAGGCCGTGGCAGCAAGTCCTCTCCTGCTTTCCGCGCACCGCACTAAAAGACGCGCTCACAGATTATCCGGAGCGAGTCCGCGTCGAACTGAAAGCTCTGGGATATCCAGACGAAATCGGCAAGCAATCGCTAGGGCAACCACCGACATGGCGTAGCAGACTGGGACAAGCCTTCGCCGCGCTTGTTGGCTTGTGCTTTCTTGCCCTTCTGATCGTGGGATTGGTGCATGGCTTCTACGTGGTCGGCCGCTGGCTCTTCGTCGATTGATTCCAGTTTTCAGCTGTGACCTCCGCCCGCTTCTGTTTCAATCGCCGCCATGCAAAAGACGTTGCTCGCGTTCGTGGACGACATCTACGAAGACCTCGAACTCTGGTATCCGAAGCTTCGGCTGGAGGAAGCCGGCTACTCGACGCGCCTCGCCGCGAAGGAACTTCGCAGCTTCAATGGCAAGCACGGGTATCCCGCGAAGGCCGACCTGGTGCTCGACGACGCCCGCTCGACCGACTTCGCCGGGTTGCTGATTCCCGGCGGCTTCATGCCGGACAAGCTGCGCCGCGACGCCAAGGTGCTTTCGCTCACGCGCGAGTTCCACGAGCAAGGCAAACTCGTCGCGTTCATCTGTCACGGCGGCTGGATTCCCATCTCCGCGAAGATCCTCAAGGGCCGACGCGTCACTGGCTCACGTGGCATCAAGGATGATTTGGAGAACGCCGGTGGCATCTGGGTGGATGAACCCGTCGTGGTCGATGGCAACCTCGTCTCCAGCCGAACGCCGCTGGACCTCGCGCCATTCGCGAAGGCGATGGTGGACTTTCTTCACACCCAAGCCCGCGCCTGATTTTTAACCACGGATGGACACTGATGCACACGGATTCAAAGGCAGAGCTGGACACGAATTACACGAATCTTCACGAATCAGATTCTGCATTCGTGCAAATTTGTGAAATTCGTGTCTCGCATCCGTGTTTATCTGTGTCCATCCGTGGTTCTTAGTTTTTAACAAAATGTCTCGTCACACTCATCTCTCCGGCACGCCAGACCCCACCCTCTCCGCCAAGTCGCGCAGCACGTGGGAAATCGTCCGGCGCGTCTCCGTTTACCTGAAGCCCTACAAATGGATGGCGCTCGCCACCATGCTCTGCGCGATTCTCTCGACGCTCTGCGGCTTCGCGTTTCCGCGGCTCACGCAGTTCATCATCGACGATGTCATCGCCGGCGGCCGACCGGACTTGATGACGCCCGTGATGCTCGCTCTGCTAGGCGCGTTCCTGCTGCGCGATCTCTTCAACAGCATCCGCATCCGCGTGAACAACATCTTCGAGCAAAATGTCATCTACGACATGCGCCGCGAAGTCTTCGCGCGCCTGCAACGCCTCCCGGTGAATTACTTCGACCAGCGCGCCTCGGGCGATCTCATGACGCGCGTGATTGAAGACGTGAACTCCGTTGAACGCGTGCTCATCGATGGCACCGAGCAAGGCACCGTCGCGCTGCTCAGCATCTTTGGCGTGCTCGGATTTCTCCTCTGGCAAAACGCCGCGCTCGCCGGCATCGCGCTCATTCCCCTGCCCATCCTCGCGGGCGGCGCGCTCTGGTACACCCTCACCGCGCACACGCGTTACCGCGCGCAACGCCAGGCTTCCAGCGCCATGAACGCGCTGCTCATGGACAATCTCCAGGGCGTCCGCCAGATCAAAGCCTACGGCCAGCAAACGCACGAAGACGCGCGCTTCGCCAGTCGCGCGGATGACTTGCGCAAGGGAACGCTCGGCGTCATGCGTGTGTGGGCGAATTACTCCCCCGCGATGAGCTTCGCCGCGGCATTGGGCAGCGGACTCGTCCTCTGGTTCGGCGGCAAGATGGTCATCGCCGGCACCATGAAGCTCGGCGAACTCGTCGGCTTCCTGTTTTTCCTCACGCTCTTCTACGAACCGATTGGTCGCCTGCACGGCTTGAACCAAATGCTCCAAGCCGCGCGCGCCGCCGGCGAACGCGTGTTCGACATCCTCGACGCCACCACGGAATCCGCCAGCGCCCGCCGCACCGAAAGCCTGCGCCTGCCTATCCACGGCGAAGTTGTTTATGAGAACGTCCAGTTCGGCTACGGCCCGGAACGCGTGGTGTTGCGCGACATTTCGCTGCACGCCAAGCCCGGGCAGATGATCGCGCTTGTCGGGCCGACCGGTGCCGGCAAGTCCACGTTGGTCAATCTCCTCCCTGCGTTCTACGAAGCCACCGGCGGCCGCATCACCATCGACGGACAGGACATCAGCCGCGCGTCGCTCGAATCCCTGCGCACGAACATCAGCGTCGTGAGCCAGGAACCGTTCCTCTTCAACGGCACCGTGCGCGAGAACATCCTCTACGGCAAACTCGACGCCACCGAAGCCGAACTCATCGCCGCCGCCAAAGCCGCGAACTGCCACGACTTCATCACACGCCTGTCCGAGGGATACGATTCCCGCGTGGGCGAACGCGGCGTGAAACTGAGCGTCGGCGAGAAACAACGCGTCAGCATCGCCCGTGCGCTGTTGAAGAGCGCGCCACTACTCATCCTCGACGAAGCCACCGCCAGCGTGGACACCGCCACCGAGCGACTGATCCAGGAAGCGCTCGAACGCCTGATGGCCGGCCGCACCAGCTTCGTCATCGCGCACCGCCTCAGCACCATTCGCAACGCGGACCAGATACTCGTCCTACGCGCCGGACAAATCATCGAGCGCGGCACGCACGACGAACTGCTCGCCCTCGACGGCCTCTACGCCCGCCTCGCGCGCATCCAGAACACGACGTTCATCGAGGAAAGTTTCGAGAAGCTGACGGAGGCGTGAGGCGACGGCTGGAAGAATTTTCCTGTAGGAGTCGAGGTGACGAGACTCTGATAATTTGAGGAACGAAGCGGATGGCGCGGAAAGGAATTGAGTCTCGTCACCTCGACTCCGACCAAGGCAAGACTTGCAACAAGTCTGGGAAGGGAATCGGACTCCGGCCTAGATGTGGGTTACTCTTTGGTTCCGCAGTTTATCTGGGAACTGAACCAGAAACACCCTTGCTAGCAAACCAGACCCGATACCGACCGCCACAGCAATAATCTTCCCGACCGTTGTCTGCGTTGTGGTCTGGTAATCGCCGATCCACATTTTTAACGAATGAGCGTCCAAAAACAACGCCTCGAAGATACCGATAGCCGATATCCAGACGACAGAAGCGAAGATGCATCCTATGGCAACGGAGAGAAAACAGAGTAATTTTTTCATAACTTCTTGTTCGCCGGGTGTTGCTTGCTGCATTTGAGTGTAGCGGGGTGCCCCAACCAGTCAATCCTACCCCCGCCACCGACGGACTTCGTAGCCGCCGAGTTGACGAGGCGGATTCCCGATTATTCGCCTCAATCGTTCCTGTGGAATCTTGCCAGTTCCATTAAACCATTACGTACCCAGTCAGTCGAGAATACGTAACGGTACGCATAGCGAAGAGAATGCACGTCAAGCAATCTATCAGCGTTAGGTTGGTGCTGTGGTAGGCACCATGGTTCTTTGGTTTTTGATTCGGGCGGCAGAACGTTTCTTCAGCGGGGTTCCCCAACCCCCACCTCCTTGGCGTCTGCGCCCGAATCATTTTTTTGTACCGATTCAGGCCACCAAGGTTGCGTTCCCTCCCCCACCTACAAGCTTAGGTGCCCGAGCGCCAGCAGTCCGTAGTAGGTGTATTCGCAGTCGAGAGAGTCATCCCCCCAGTGGCCGTGGAATCCGCCCTCGTTCGTCCAGAGCGTGTCAATGAAGTCGAGGCACGACTCCTTGATCGTCGAGAAATCCCTCTCTAATCCCGCCAGCGCATGCAGGGCCGTGGCCGTGGAAAGCAAATCCGGAATCGGCGCACCCGGCGCGGCGACGAAGCCGCCTTCGCGATGGGCCGCACGGAGAAGCCAGTCGCCCACCGCCGGCCCCACCGGCATTCCCAGTCGAAGGAGTAAGGTCACCATCGCCGCCGTGGAATTCGTCGCGCCCGCCTTCAGGCCGCGTTCGTTCGCCCAGGCGCCATCCTGGGTTTCGAGAAACTTCAGGCTTTGCACGAGCCTAAGCCCGTCTGGCATCGGCCGACCGAGGTCTTGATACGCCGCTCCGCCGAGGAATCCGCCATACGCAGTCCCGAACTGGCTTCCTGCGATGACGTTGAAACCGCCGTCTGATGCGCGAAACGTCTCCAATCGCGCCGTGACCGAATCCGCCCACTCAGCGCCGCGTCCGGCGAGTTGTTCAGCCCCCAGCGCCGCCCAGCAGCGCACGAGACAGCAGAGATGCACGAAGTCCAGGGTTTCGCCCGCCCGGAAGCTCTGGAGATAGGGAACGAGCCTCTCCACTGGCAACGGCGCCTGCAACGCGAGCAATCCTTCCAGGCCAAACACCGTGTAGTATAAATCGCTGCCACCGCAACGATCCTTGAACCCGCCATCGGCATTCTGCTGACGAAGGAGAAAGTCGCGGACGAGGTCCGCTGAATCGCCCAAGAGCTTCGGAGCCAGGCGGGCCACCTGCAACATTTCGAGACGCAAACTCACGCGCGGAGTTATCTCGATTCCCCTCCGACAGGGCGAGCGGTATTTCCAGGGACCGCTGGCTTTTGGAAATTTCCGGGCCAGCACCAAGATTTTTTCGTGACAACGTTCTCCCGGTGCTTATATTCGCCGTCCCTTGACGACCCTATCGTCTAGCGGTTAGGACACTGCCCTTTCACGGCAGCGGCTCGGGTTCGATTCCCGATAGGGTCGCCATCTTCCTCCAAAACCACCAAGTCAGGGGATTTCTGCACTCACTCCAGCCTCTCGCCAAAGGCGATTTGAACGGGAAATGGAGAAGAAAGGAACAGCCGGACGCCGTTGCGCGACCGCTACTTCCGCTTCGGTTTGAAAACATCCACGGCGACCGGCTGGTTAAACTTCAGTCCGGTGAGCACCGCGTCGCCTGTCGTCGTTCCTTTGCGAAACGCGACCAAGGTGGGCAGCCCATCGCGATGCACACGAACTCCGATCGCACTGTCGCTCTCGAGCATCTTGAAGGCGAGACTGCGCTTGGCGCTTCCAGAATGGGCGACGAGGATCGCCATCTGATAAACCGTCGACGTTCCCGAGGCGATCGAGAAAGCAACACACGACGGCTCGCCAGCATTCGCCGCAAGCTTTGCGCTTGGAGAACTGAAAAAGCGCGCCGTCACTCCCGCCATCCCGGATTGCATGCTCCATTCGTCGCGCGCGGAGTCATGAGTGGGTGCGCCGGCAAACCAGTATCGGCGTTCGACGGCCAACTCGGGCTGGGGCAACGAAATCTCGTCCATTACCACCATCAAATCCGGCTCAACGCACACGACGCTTCGCTCGATGAATTGGATCGCTGCGTCTCCCACTACCGGCAGTTTGAATTGTACGAACTGCCAGTCATTGCTCACCAACGTTGGACTGATTGCAGTCCATTCTCCGGTTCTGACAACCACCCCATCCACCCGATATTCCGCCCCGACGCCGCCCAGCAGCGCCTCACCGCCTGCAGAAAACCTCAACGCCTCGCCGGGCATTGCCGGCGACAACAGCCGCATGCTGCCGGTGCGATTGGTGACCACGTTCTCCTGCGCGCGCCGGGCGGGCTCGGTCGCAGAACCGGCGGAGTCTCCACGGAGGGCGCACGACGGGACCACAAGCGTCACCGCAACCGACAGGCACAATGCGAAGCGTTTCATACACCGATTTGGAACTAGAACTCGTAGCTTAGAGACGCGCCAAAGCTCATGCCCTTTTGTACGACGAGTGAATCAAGTTACTGTCCTCGCCGTACGTCCGCTTGAAGGTGGGGTTCAACAAATTCTTCGCCGTGAACTTCGCGGTCAGGTTCCGACCCAGCTTCTGGGACAGCACGAAATCCAGCCCCGGCGCCGGCTGCTCGAAGACGTCCTCCGTCTTCAAACTGGCGATCGTGATACGCGGTCCCGCGATGTTGAAAACCAGGCTGGCGCTGGTGCCCGAAGACGGATTGTCGTAATTGAGATCCAGATTAACGATGTAAGGCGACTGGTCGTAAAGCTGTCGCGTCCGATCGGCCCCGTTCACCAACTGTTGCTTGCTCGCGAACTCGTCGTCGGTGAGTTCCGTTTCCGACCAAATCAAGGAGATGTTTCCCCCAACGCTAAAAACGTCGAGCAAGGGATCAATGAAGCCGAGATTCTTCCGCGCCTCGAACTCGACACCGTAGACACTCGCCTCTTTCCGATTGTCGAAGGTGATGAAATCGCCATCGATGGTCAGGAAGCGGCGCTCGATCGCGTTCTCGAGAGTCTTGTAGAACAAACTCACGCTGACAATCTCTCCGGGCTTGAAGAACCATTCCCAGCGCAGATCATAGTTGTTGATGGAGCTCATCCCCAAGTTGGGATTTCCATCGAGCAACTCGTCCAGCAGCGGATCGTAGCTCCGGTAAGCCGCCAGCTCCCGGAAGGAAGGACGCGCAATCGTTTTGCTGAAATGCGCTCGCAGATTCATGTTGGTCCGGATTGCCCAAATGGTCCCGACCGCTGGCAACAGATCCGTCTGAACAATCTTGGAATCGTTCGTGGCCCTTCCCGTCACCGCACTCTGCAAATCGCTTTCCGAATGGATTTGAATATCCGTGGACTCGAGGCGCGCACCAAGAACCAGACGCAGATTCGACAGCAACGGAACATCGGTCATCAAATATCCGGCCCGCACCGTCGACTCCGCTTCGTAGAAGCTGTCCCGGATCTGCGATACGTATCGAGGCCACGATTGACTGACGGATCCATTTGCATTTGTTACCGCGCTGTAACGGAGCGAGCCGGGCGTCAGAAAGTTGTTCGGATTGCCATCAAACGGATTGGTCGTGAAGTCAGTGCTGAAGTAATCGAATCCGTGGTCTGTGAACTCCCGCTTGGAGAAGCTGTCGAAGAGACCCATTTTGAACTCGCCATCATCGAGATTCCAGTTCCGAAACGGAATAGTGAGATCGATCTTCTCATTTCGATTGTCCTCAGAGAGATCCCGGTAGTAGCGGGTGGGACGCCGAGGATCATCGGTGTTGAGTGAATCAATCAAGTATTCGCTGCCATTGAAAACGTGATTGAAGAAGCGGACGTCCGGCTCCAACTGCGTGGTATGAGAGAGCGCCGTCAACCAGTCGAAGCGCGCGTGGCCCAATTCGGGCAGCCGATGTGAACCCTTCAACTGGTAGGTTTGAAGGTTCTTCTCTGTCCAGATGAGCTTGTTCCTGTAGTAACGCGAGCCCTCGTCTTGATAATTTATTCCTTCCTGCGTTTGGGCGAGCTTGTCGCTGTTCTGATTGTAGAGGAAAGTGAATCCCACCTCGTGATTCTCGTGCAGCTGGTAGGCGAGATTCACCATTCCAGACCAGTTCACCACTTCGGTCGACCTCGAATCCTCGAACTCCTTGTCGATCTCCGAGTTCCCATTGTCTCCCGAGCTGTAGCGCGAGGAAATCCCGTTCTCGTAGGACGAGAAATCACGACGGTAGGAGAACGAACCGAACAGCCCGAGCGGAAGTCCGAGGAAATGTGTCGTGTCGCCAGCGCTGACGCTGAAGTTGTGATTCAAGAGCGATGTCTCCTGGTCAGGCGCAAACTTCGCCGGACCAAGCGCATTGTTCAGAGCCTGCAGTTCGTCCCGTTGGGCAAACCTTTGCGCCCGGGTCGCAGCATTGGCGGGAATGTCGCGAGGGATCGTCGTGTGAGCCGGCTGCACCGTCAAAAAGCGCTCGCGAGCCAGATACCCTGGCAATGCCCGGGTCCCATCGTCCATCCCTAGCCAGTCCGTGCCGCCGCCATCGTAACTCAGGAACTTGTCGTTCAGGTTGGCCTGCGGATTGTAGGAACCGCCGATTGAGAAGTTGTAGAACGCCTTTTCGGGAAATGATTTTGTGACGATGTTGATGCCGCCACCGGTGTAGCTGCCCTGTTGATCCGGCGTGAACGTTTTCGCCACCACGACCTTGTCGATGATCTGTGCGGGAAACAAATCCAGTGGAGCCGAACGTCGATACGGATCAGGCGACGGAATCTCCGCGCCATTCAGCGTCGTTGTCACGTAACGATCGCTCAGACCACGAATCACCGCGAACTTGCCGTCCACCACCGCCGCGCCGGAGACTTTGTTGATGATCGCGCCGGCGTCCGACACGCCGGTCTTAGAAATCTGCTCGGAACCGAACGCTTCCGTCGCCGCGGCCTCCTTCGCGCGCTGCACGAACAACTGCTTGATGTCGCTCTTCGGCACCGAGGATTGGAAGATCGGTTTGGGCGCTGGCGGCTTGACCGCCACCACTGGCGCGGCAGCTTTGTTGGCCGAATTCGTATCACCGCCACGTCCCTCAGAGGACGGTCCACGGGTCTGGGTCCGCGTGTCAGCAAAGAAGCTCTCCCCGGCCGCTGCTGGCGCGTCGGACGCCATTGTGCGTCGTGATCCTTCGCCTGCTTGCGGCAGCACCCCCTGGTTGATCGGCGGCAACTTGCTGGGCTGCGATTTGGTCTGGGTCGGCTTCGGAGCTTCCGTCTTCTGCTCCTTCTTGTCCGAGCGAACGGCCTGGAGGATCCGGCGGGTGATCTCGTCCAGCTTGCCCGTCTTCGCCGCCCAGTATCCGATGCCGCCAATCATCGCGGCATGAACGACGATCGAGATGGTCAGGCTGACCGGATCCCTCTTTTCTTTAGTTTTGCGGGCCATTGCTGCGGTTGGTTTAAGGAGGTCAGGTCACACTGCGCCGGTTTGGAGTGGCAGGAGCATCCAGGGTCGGGGGCAGGGAAAATTTGGTCGATGCGAGTTACCGGGCGACACCTTCGGTCGCCAGACCCACTTTCGAAATATTCGCCGAGATCAACACGTCGAGTACTCCGATGATTTTTTGGTATTGAATCCGGCTGTCTCCGCGAACAATCACGTTGAGATCCGGATCGTCCTTGCGAAACTGCACCAGCGTGGTGAGCAGCTGATCCTCGTTCATCTCAACGGCGTTGAGGAAAATTTTTCCCGAATTGTCCACCGTCACGTAATTCGCCTTCGCCGCCGAATCCTTCGGGCGCGCCCCCGCCGTCGGAAGCGAGATGTCCATGTCGTTCACCGGCGGAGCGGTCGTAAGAATGAAGATCACCAACAGCACGAACGCGAGGTCGAGCAACGGCGTGATGTTCAGCTCGGTCAGCTCGTGCTGCTTGTTGGCGGAGTACTTTTTCATGAGGTGTTCCTCTCAACGAGGTCTCCGGATTCAGGCCACGGCAGACTGACCCTTCTCGTCCTTCTCCTCGTCCCGCATCCGCTTGATGGCATCAGCGATCTCCTCATACACCGCGCGGTTTTCCACGTAAGCGTGTTCGATCGCCGTCGCATACTCCGTGGTGAAATTGTCCAGCTGCTGGGTGATGCTGCGGATCATCGTGATCATGTAGTTGTAGGCAAACATCGCGGGAATCGCGACGAACAAGCCGACGACCGTCGCAATCAACGCGCCCGCGACACCCGGCGCCATGGCCGTCAAGCTGGCGGCCTGCTTGATCGCGATGCCGGAGAACGTCTCCATGACGCCCCACACCGTTCCCAGCAATCCGATGAACGGACCTCCTGCCACCGCGGTGGTAAGGATGATCATCCCCTTCTCCAACGAGAGTGCCTGCGCGCTGACCATGCGCTCCAGCACCACCTTCACCGACTCAAACGACGCAGCGCTGATGCGCGTCTTGCCCTTCACCGTCACAGGATTGTTCTTCAGGTGATACGCGAGCTCCTCCGCGCCGCCGTAGTAAACCTCGTAGGCCGGAGCGCCCGTGAACTCATCGCTCTTGTTGAAAAGATCCATCGGATCGCGCGTGGCGCGGTAGGCGGCGAAGAACTTCTTCGACATCTGGGTGGCCTTGTAGAGCTGGCGAGCCTTGTTGATGATCACCGTCCAACTGAAAAGCGAGACAAGCACCAGCAAGCCGATGGTAATCTTGCCCTCCATCGTGGCCTTCTCGAGGGCGAAGCTGAGCGCGTTGGCCAGCAGTGGGGTGAAAGTGAAGTGTTCCATAGATGTCATGAATGGCAGTGTGTCGTTGTCATTGCTTGCGATTACACTTCCACCCTAAGGAGGGCACATGACGAACCAATGTCGCGGCGGTTACTTTTCCGTCACGACAGAGCCGTTGCTCGCTGATCCTTTTCGGCCAGAAGATTTCTGCGGCGATGTTCCCGCATCCGGCAGACAACCGTTCTCGTGAGAATTCAGGGCGGCGTTGCGCCGCCATTCGGTAGGCGTGACAGAGAATTTCTTTTTAAACAACGCGTTGAAAACTCCGAGATGCCGGTACCCGCACGCCGCGGCCACAGTCATCACACGCGAATCCGTTTCCGCCAAGAGGCGACGCGCCTTCAGCAGTCGCATCTCTGTCTGGCGTGATCGCAGCGACACGCCGAAATGTTGCAGGAACAGCCGGCTGAAATGCCGCAGGCTGCAGCCGCAGTACTCGGCGAGTTCATCGCACGATGCGTTTAAGAATTCTTCCTCCGTCAAATGATCCAGAAGCACCTTGATCCGTTTCGTCGCCGACAACGCCAGCGCCTCGGATTCCTCCGGTGGCGCCAGTTCCCGTTCAAACAACCTGCCGATCAACTCCAGCAACTGACAGCGCAACAGCAATCCGGCGCGCCCGGCAGAATCGACCGACAACGCGGCGAATTGCACCGCCACCGGATGATTTCGCGGCAGCACCCGCACCGACTGGCTGCCCTTGCCCGACGCGCGATCAAAGAACTGCCGTTCGGACATGGTGAGCAGCTCGCTCATCAGATCCGGGCAGAATCGAAAGTAAACCATGGACACCGCACTGAGCTGGCTGGCGCGGAAAGTTCCCTTGCGAGCCGGTGACAAGACGAGCACATCGCCAGCGTTTAATTCGCGGGCCGCCTCCGCGCTCAACCAATATCCCTGCCCCTCGGCCAGTCTCGTCACACACCAGCATTGAGCCGATGGCTCCCATTCCCCGGAGGGTGGGATAATTTGCTCAGCGAGCGCCAGATGGCTCTGATACTTCATGCGGAGCCGAGCCTGACAGTGACTTGTTACACCCCATCGTCGGCATAGCGACGTTTACGTGACGTTTCAGTCACAAAAATAATACGCCTCCGGTGAAGCACCGGACCCGGTCACATTCGTGCCGTACTGAAGTCGGATCAAAGAGCGCAGTTTGATGATCGCTTCGTTGCCATTTTGTAACTCTTCCGCCCTTTGTCCGTAACGGAACATCCCTAGCGTGCAAGGCGAACACCGAAATTCATCTAACAATGAAAAAATCATCATTCGCCAAAACCGCCCTCACGATGGGCGTCGCCGCGTCCACCCTGCTACCGAGCCTGCTTCAAGCGCAGCAGTCTGAAGCTCTGCTTGAAACATTGGTCCGCAAGGGAATCCTCACCGAACAGGAGGCCGAGGATCTCAAGACGGACATCGCCCGTGAGAACCGGCAGTATGTGAAGGTTCGCTCCGCCGGCAAGGAGACCGTCGCACTGGACATCTACGGTGACGTGCGAGCCCGCTACGAAGGATTCTATTCTGACGATCCAGCGATGGTGGACCGCAGCCGCTACCGCTACCGCCTGCGTCTCGGCATGACCGCCACGTTGTTTGATCGTTTTGAGGCCGGGCTGAGGCTCTCGTCCAGCGAGGCCTCCAGCAGCTTCGGCGGCGATTCGATCTCGGGCAATTCCACCTTTCAGGACAACGGCTCGAAGAAATTTCTCTATATCGATCTCGCCTACGGCCGCTTCTACGCCTTCAGCAACCAGACCTTCCAGACCACGTTGACGGTCGGAAAGATGGAGAACCCGTTCGTCTACTCGGACATGGTTTTCGACGGCGATTACACGCCGGAGGGTCTTGGTTTGAACATGGGCTGGAATCTAAATGAGGAGCACTCGCTGAAATTCAACGCCGGCGTTTTTGCGCTGGATGAAATCAGCGGCCAGAGTGAAGACCCGTGGATGGGCGGCGCGCAGGTGCGCTGGGATGGCATCTGGAAATACGACGAGGCACACAAACCAAAGATCCAGTCCAGTGTCGGACTCGGCGCGCTCGCCATCACCTACGGCCAGAGCCTGACCAACGGTGCGGTCCCGAACGCGAATCGCGGCAACACGCGCCTGGCCGGCTCGGGAGCTCTCGCCCACCACTACAACCCCATCGTCGCCGACGCAGCGTTTACCTACACCTTCGACAAGTTCCCGATGTACGCTGGAACTTTCCCGGTCCGCGTGGGTGCCGACTTCATTTACAACCCGGCGGCGCCGGATCGGAATCGAGGCATGTCTGCGGGCGTCACCTTCGGCAAATCCGGCAAGCGCGGCACCTGGGATGTCGGTTACCGATACAAGTATCTCGGCGGGGACGCCTGGTACGAGGAACTCACCGATTCGGATTTCGGCGGGTTCTACCAAGGCACCGCCCCGACTGGCGGCGGCACTGGTTACGGCGCCGGCACCAACGTGAAGGGTCACATCTTGAAGGCCAGCTACTCGCCTTACAACTCCGTGACGCTCACCGCCACGTGGTTCAAGACCAAGCTCATTCACGAGCAGGCCAACGGCAGCGACAGCGACATGAACCGCCTGCAAGTGGACGCAGCCTGGAAATTCTAAGACTCGATGTCACACCCTTGTTGGATGTTCTCCATGCAAACGTCACATGCGGGTCATCTAGTTAGGGGAAACAACTCAAAACGTTAACTGAACATGATCATGAAACGAAACATCATCCTCAGCAAAGCTTCGGTCACCTGGGCCTGTCTCGCGCTGGCCGGTTCCCTGTTCCTCCCGTCCACCGGACGGGCCCAGGATGCCATCACCCTCGATCCCGATCTCAAGGATTACAAACCCGTGAGCGGCATCTCGGGAAACATCACCTCGATCGGTTCCGACACGCTCAACAACCTGATGACCTACTGGGCCGAGGGCTTCGCCAAGTTCTACCCGAACGTGAAGATCCAGATCGAAGGCAAAGGCTCCTCCACCGCACCTCCCGCGCTCATCGCTGGCACCGCGCAGCTCGGGCCGATGAGCCGGAAAATGAAGGCCGAGGAAATCGACGCGTTTGAACAGAAGTACGGCTACAAGCCAAAGCTCATCGCCGTGGCGCTCGACACTCTCGCCGTCTACGTCAACAAGGACAACCCCATCCAGTCCATGACACTCCAGCAGGTGGACTCGATCTTCTCCAACACCAAGAAGCGCGGCGGAAAAGACATCAGCAAGTGGGGCGATCTCGGACTCACCGGCGAATGGAAGAACAAGCCCGTCAGCCTCTACGGTCGTAACAGCGCCTCCGGCACCTACGGCTTCTTCAAGGAAACCGCGCTCGACAAGGGCGATTTCAAGCCCGCCGTGAAAGAACAGCCCGGCTCCGCCTCGGTGGTTCAGGGCGTGGAAAAGGATCTCGGCGCCGTGGGCTACAGCGGCATCGGCTACAAGACATCGGGCGTCAAGGCCGTGCCAGTGTCATTCCGCAGCGGTCCCATTACGCCCAACCAGAAAACCGCGAACAACTTCTCCTATCCCATTACCCGTTATCTCTACGTGTATGTAAACAAGGATCCGGTGAAGGGCATGGATCCGCTCGTCAAGGAATTCATCAAATACGTCCTCTCCAAGCAGGGCCAGGAAGTCACCATCAAAGATGGCTACTATCCCATCAGCGCCAAGAAGGAAGCTGAGATGATGGCCGAACTGGAGTAATCCCGCTTCTCGCACGCACACACCCTTGCGGGGCCGGAAGCCTCACGCTTCCGCCCTGCAAGGGACTCCTGCCACCAACATCCAAGCTGGCGAAACACCGCCAACACCCTGCGATACATGGCCAAACGACCACCACCACCGAAGGCCCAGCCGCCGTCCCGCCCCGGAACCTTCAGCTCCGCTCCGCGCAAGATGACGAGCCGGGTGCGTTTGATGGATCGAGTCGCAAGCGGCGTGATTCGCTTCGGCGGTGCGTCCGTCATCCTGGCAGTCGCCGCCATCTTCGTCTTCGTCGGCCGGGAGGCCCTCCCGCTCTTCCTGCCCGCCAAGGCTAAACCTGTTTTCACCGTCACCGTTCCGGAATTCACCAGCGATGCCTTCGGCGGTGTGCTGGGCGTGGACGAATATGAGACCTACGCCTACTGGCTGCACTCCACCGGCGCGGTGCATCTCGCCACTCTCGCCGATCAGAAGACTCGCACCGTTCTCAATTCTCCCTCCCTCCTCCAGCATCCCCTCTCCGCGGCCTACCGCAGTGCCGCGAAAGATCACCTCTATCTGGGCACGACGGACGGCCACGTGCTGCTGGCGCAATTGAAATTCAGCCCCGCCTACACGGCTGCCGGGCGCACCGTCACCGGACGCCTCGTCGAGGAGAAGCTGATCCGAATCTCAACCACCGGCAGTCCCGTGATTAAGGTTCACGGCCGTCATGATTCCACGGGCAAGGCTCGTTTCGCCGCGCTCTGTGCCGATGGCACGCTGTTCACCGGTTCCTATGAAGACGGCGGAGACACCGTGGCGGAACCCGTCGGCGGAAAATGGAGCATCCCCGTCACCACCCTCGCCCTCGACCTCGATGGACGCCGGCTCTTCGTCGCCACGGAAGACGGCCAGCTTCATCACTGGGAACTCGATGACAGCCGCGAGAAACCCTACCGCGTCATTCCCGTCGGTAATGTCGCACGCACCTTAACAGCCATGGATTTCGTGATCGGCGATCACGCCCTGATCCTCGGCTTCAGCGACGGTTCGGTCGAACAATGGTTCGGTGTCCGCGAGAACACAGATGACGTTCTGCGGCCCTTTCACAAAATTCGCGCCTTCGATTCCCTGCCGGCTTCCGTGCAACTGATCCAGCCGTCGGGCCGCGACAAGGGATTTCTCGCCGCGTCGCGCGACGGCACGATTCATCTCGGCTTCACCACCTCGGGCCGCACGCTGCTGGAGTTCAACGCCGGCGGATCGCTCAAGGGACTCGCCTACGCGCCCAAGCTCACCAGCATCCTCGCCACCACCGCCACCAACCAGATGGCCATGTGGGAACTCAGCAATCCGCACCCCGAAATATCCTTCGCCACGCTGTTCGGGAAAGTCTGGTACGAAGGCTACGACGCGCCCGAGTTCAACTGGCAATCGACCGGCGGCACCGATGATTTTGAATCCAAATGCAGCCTCGTGCCGCTGATCGTCGGCACGCTTAAAGGCGCATTCTACGGGCTGTTGTTCGCGATCCCGGTGGCGGTGATGGCCGCGATCTACGTCTCCCAGTTCATGAGCTACCGCCTGCGCGGACTCGTGAAACCCGCCGTCGAAATCATGGCCGCCCTGCCGAGCGTCGTCATCGGATTCCTCGCCGGACTCTGGCTCGCGCCGATGATGGAGAATCACGTCCTCTCGATTGGTTCCGCATTCATCCTCGTGCCGGTGCTGGTCCTGCTCGCCGTGACCATCTGGCATCACCTCCCGCAACCAATCCGTTCCAGCGTGCCGCACGGCACCGAACTCGCCCTCTTGATTCCGCTCGTCGCACTCGGCTTCTTTCTCGCCACCCAGCTCGGACCGCTGCTCGAAGCCTGGTTCTTCCACGGCGATTTTCGCCAGTGGGTGTTCGACACCACCGGACATCAGTTCGAGCAGCGCAACAGCATTGTGATCGGTTTCGCCATGGGCTTCGCCGTCATCCCGATCATCTTCACCATCTCCGAAGACGCCCTCTCGAACGTGCCGCAGCACTTCGTCTCCGGTTCGCTGGCGCTCGGAGCCAGCCGGTGGCAGACGGCCGCAAGGGTCATCCTCCCCACCGCCAGCCCGGGCATCTTCTCCGCCATCATGGTCGGGTTCGGACGCGCCGTGGGCGAGACCATGATTGTGCTCATGGCCACCGGCAACACGCCCATCCTCAGTCTCAGCCCGTTCAACGGCATGCGGACGCTCTCAGCCAACATCGCCGTGGAAATTCCCGAGGCCCCCGTCAGCGGGACCCTCTACCGCGTGCTGTTCCTCGCCGCGATTCTGCTGTTCATCATGACATTCGTGGTAAACACCGTGGCGGAGGTGATTCGCCAGCGGCTCCGTGAGAAATACAAAGCTGTGTAACTGTTATGATTCGCGAACGCCCCAGCGCATTGGACCGCACCTTCTCCCAGGGCGAGCACCTCATCTGGCTCACCGGTGCCGCTCTCGCCGTCTGCCTGCTGATGATCGCCGGATTGCTGGTCATCGTCGTCAAGAACGGCGCCGGCTACTTCCAGCCCCATCCACTCACCCAGGCGGACACTGCGGATGGCGGAAAAATCCTCGGCGTCCTGCTCGGCACCGAATCCTTCCGGAAATTCAACGCGACCAACAGCGCCGTTGAGGATCTCACCCGCTCGCAGTTCAAGCTCGGCAATCGCGACGTGTATGGAATCGATTTCAAATGGTTCGAGCACACGGAAATCACCAACAAGACACGCCCGTCCGAGGCGGTCGCCCTGGAACGGGATGAATACGGCGATTTCTACGGCTACCTCACCGCCCTCAAGGAACAGGGCAAGGTCATTGCGGAAGGCGACGCCGCGTGGGCGGAACTCCAGCGCAAACACCCGGTGGCACGCAGCGTTGCGGAAGAACGTTTGCATGTACAGAAGGTCGAGATCGGCCGCGTGAACGCCGCCATTCAGGAGGCGAACATCCAGATCAAGCGCGCCGAGCGCCGGCTCCCTCCCGGCGCGGAACGCGATGCCGCCACGGCGAAAGCGCAGGCCATCATCACGACGCAGCAGGCCGAGTTCGAGAAGCTCAAGGCCCGCGCGGGAGAACTTCAAACGGAAGGCCAGCGATTCGTGGCCGTGATGCGCACCGCGGACGGGAAGGAAAAGGAGATTCCTCTCGCGGAGATCGTCCGCGCCTTCAAACCGAACGCGATGAGCAGCAGCGCCAAGGCCGGACATTACCTCAGCAAGGTCTGGGAGTTCACGACCGGCGAGCCTCGCGAATCCAATACGGAAGGCGGCATCTTCCCCGCCATCTTCGGCACGGTGGTGATGACGCTGCTCATGAGCATCGCCGTGGTGCCGTTCGGCGTGCTTGCGGCGCTCTACCTGCGCGAATACGCCAAGCAGGGATTCTTCGTCCGCTGCGTCCGCATCGCCGTGAACAATCTCGCCGGCGTGCCTTCCATCGTCTTCGGCGTGTTCGGACTCGGCTTCTTCGTTTACTTCGTCGGCGGAACCATCGACCAGTTGTTCTACCCGGAGCTGCTGCCCACCCCGACCTACGGCACCGGCGGCATTCTCTGGGCCTCGCTGACTCTTGCCCTTCTCACCGTGCCGGTGGTGATCGTTGCCACCGAGGAGTCCATCGCCGCCGTCCCACGCGGCGCCAAGGAAGGTTCCCTCGCGCTCGGCGCCTCCAAGTTTCAAACGCTCTGCCGCATCGTCCTGCCGGCCTCGCTGCCCGGCATCCTGACGGGATTGATCCTCGCCATGGCCCGCGGTGCCGGTGAAGTGGCGCCATTGATGATCACCGGCGTCGTGAAGCTAGCGCCGACCCTGCCGTTGGACGCCACGTTCCCGTTCTTCCACCTGGATCGGAAGTTCATGCACCTCGGATTTCACATTTACGACGTCGGCTTCCAGTCGCCCAACGTGGAGGCCGCCAAGCCTATGGTGTTCACCACCACGCTGCTGCTGCTCTTCGTCGTGGTGGCGCTGAACCTCGCCGCCATCCTGATCCGCGACCGGATTCGCAAGAAATACCGCACCGGCGCCTTTGCCTGACATTGATTCCCGACCGCCCAACCCATCTTGTATGAGCGACTCTCTCACCTCACGCCCCCAACTGACAGTCACGGCACGACAAAACGCCGAGTCTCCCGAGGAACTCGCAAAGCGAAAGAACATCATCGAGACGGAAAGCCTCTCGCTGTCCTACGGCGAATCACGGGCGTTGAAAAACATCACCATGGCGATCCGCGAGCGCGTGGTCACCGCCTTCATCGGCCCCAGCGGTTGTGGCAAGTCCACCTTCCTCCGCTGCTTCAATCGAATGAACGACCTCATCGACGGCGTCACGATCCGCGGCCGACTCTGGATCGATGGAGAGGAGGCGTTCGGTCCGGGCATGGACGTCATCGAACTGCGGAAGAAGGTCGGGATGGTGTTCCAAAAATCCAACCCCTTCCCCAAGACGATCTACGAGAACATTGCCTACGGCCTGCGCGTAGCCGGCATCAAGGACAAGGCCACCCTGGACGAAACCATCGAACAAAGCCTCAAAAACGCCGCGCTGTGGGAGGAAGTGAAGGATCGCCTGCACGAGAGTGCGCTCGGGCTTTCCGGCGGCCAGCAACAGCGCCTGTGCATCGCCCGCGCCATTGCCATCCGTCCGGAAATCATCCTGATGGATGAACCCGCCTCCGCGCTCGATCCGATCGCCACCGGGCGCGTCGAGGACCTGATTCTCGACTTGAAGCGGGATTTCACGATCGTCATCGTCACTCACAACATGCAGCAGGCCGCGCGCATCTCGGATTACACCGCGTTCTTCTACCTCGGCGAACTGATCGAGTACGACACCACGAACAAGATTTTCACCAACCCCTCCAAGAAACAGACGGAAGACTACGTCACCGGCCGTTTCGGCTGAGCCCAAAATCACGCACCACGAATCACATTTATGTCAGTCCATTTCGCCCAGGAACTCGACGAGTTGAAGAAGAAGCTCCTCGTCATGGCCAGCAACGCCGAGAGCGCCGTCACACGCTCCATTCGCGCCTTCACCGACCGCGACGACGATCTCGCCCGCCGCGTAAAGGAGGATGATTCCATCCTCGACGAACTGGAGAAGGAGATCGACGAACTTGCCATCAACCTCCTGGCAAAAGCGCCGCTCGCTTCTGAACTTCGCCTGATCACCGTCGCCATGAAGATCTGTCACGACCTCGAGCGCGTCGGCGACGAAGCCACCACCATCTCCCGGCGCGTCATCGAGCTGAACCAGGAACCGACTCTCAACACCGAAGTCGACATTCCGAGCATGGCTTCCATGGGACTGACCATGCTGAAGGAGGCGCTGGAATCCTTCGTCGGCCGCGACACCGCCAAGGCGCGCGCCATCATTCCGCGTGACAAGCAGATTGATTCCCTCAACAAGCAGCTCCACCGCGAACTCGCCAGCTACATGGTGGAACGTCCCTCCACCATCACGCGCTGCCTGAACTTGATGACGATCTCCAAGAGCCTCGAACGCATCGGCGATCACGCCACGAACATTGCCGAGGAAGTCGTTTACCTCCACGAAGGCGAGGACATCCGTCACGATCCGAAAGTAAAAAAAGGCAGCGCCTGAGAACTGGTCGTTGTTCAGGAAACCTGTTTCACCAGAACGCTCTCGCGAACCTTCGCAATTTCCTGAACGGACGGCAGAACTCCGGCCACGCAACACGTCGCGGCCGATCCTGCAGCCACACCACTGACGAGCCACTTCTCGGGAGCTTGCCCGCGATGAATTTGGTTCGCCACCGCCGCCAGCAACGCATCCCCTGCTCCGACAGTGTTGACCGCCTTGACGGCGGGTGATTGCGCGAGCAATTCAAAGTTCAAGGCATCGTTCAACAACAACGCGCCCCGTTCGCCGAGCGAGGCGAGCACCCAGCCACGCGTCAACTTCGAGAGACGCTTCGCCTCCTGTCGGACGTCGCGGATGGACCGCAACCCGCGTCCGGCCCATTGCTCCAATTCGTGCCAGTTGGGTTTCACGAGGAACGGTCGCGCCTTCACCGCTTTGACGAAACGGGGTCCATCGCAGTCGAGCAACGTTCTCACGCCCGCGTCATCCGCGAGCCGGATCAGTTCCGCATACGCATCCACAGCCACACCACGCGGGAGACTTCCTGAGAGGATGAGGAGACTTGCTTGGGAGAGACTGCTCTTGGTCTGGCGAAAGACCGCTTTCCACTCCTCAGGCGAAAGGGTTGGCCCGAGGGGATTGAAGCGAAGCTGACCTCCGGCCTGGGCCGTCACGATGACATTGGCCCGCGTCGACTCGCGCAGGGGAACGACGTCCAAGGCGACTCGCATCCGCTTCAAGCCGGCTTCCATTTCGCGTCCGGTCGCACCGCCAAGTGGAATGAGCAGCCGGGGCCGCGCACGCAAATGCCCCAGCCAGCGCGCTACGTTGACCCCCTTGCCACCCGGCCATCGACGTTCGGAGAGAACGTCGTTCTTCTCCTCCCAACGCACCTGCGGCACGCGCCACTCCACGTCCACCGACGGATTGAGCGCGAGAACCAGCGGCTGTTTCACGGTACCTCGAAGAACCGGTAGTAGCGGGTCGGTCCGAGCGGCGCCGTCTGCGACCCATCATCCGAGAACGTCACCACGCTGTTCGTGGAAGTGATGTAATCCGGATACGGCTGCCAGTTCGGCGGGAACAACGACTCGGTGTACTCGGCCACGAAACGCGTGCCCGGCGGCGCGGTCCATTCCAAGGTCAAGCCGCTCGGCGTGAAACTGGTCAGCGTGAACGTGACCGGCGGCGCGACCGTCTTCGGCGAAAGACCTTCGACGAAGCGGAAGTAGCCGTACGGCGTTGGCAACGACACGCAGTAAGTCACCGTCGTGTTCGTCGCGAGAATGGTCGGCGACAGCGGAATCCAAGCGGTGTCGCTGAGGCTCGCCTTTCCATCGACGTGATAATACACGCCCGGAACGGCGTTCTCCCAAGTCAGACACAGCTGAGTCGGAGACACGATAGGAGGTCCGTCGAACGTATTGGTTCCCGCAGCAGTAAACTCGCTCGCCATGACCGAGAAGACCGCGTCATTGGTCGAGGCATTGTAGACGGCGAGATACCAGTCGCCCGGAGTCAACGCGACCACCGAGGAACCGGTGATGACGATCAACTCCTGGTTCGTTCCGTAGTTCGCACTCTCCAACGCGGAATTGGCGTATGTCGGAAGCGGAAGATCCTTCTTCGCGATCAAGTTCACGTCATCCGAGGTGAACAAAATCTCAAACTGCGCCCGCGCGGCGTTCGAGCTGACGTTAAAGACGAAGTAACGCACCGGGACTCCGTTGCTGGAACCCGACCCCGGCACGCTGGTGTCGTAGGAAAGTTGGTTCGTGAGCGTCACGATGTCCGACGCGACAATCTCGGTCACCCGCACTGTGTAGTCCGCCGGGGTCGCGGCGCGGTTGGTCACCGCGATATACCAGTCCCCGGCTACCAGCGGCGCGTTCGTGGAACTGGGAGAAACAATCACCATTTCTGCGGCCGTGCCCGCGTTGGTGCTGAGGAATGCCGGGTTCAAGAAATTGCCGGTGCACAGGCTTTGATCCACCAGCAACTCGACATTCGCATTCGCGTGGAACACCTCGACGATGACTTGCAGGGCCGAAGTCGAAGCCGTGTAGCGATAGTAATCGATGCCGCCGCTGGGCAGCGAAGCCGTGGTCGTGACCGCGGTCCGATTGGACAACGTGACGATGGAGTCTTCGCTCAACTCGTAGGCGCGCACGCAGAAGCTCACGTCGTTCGTCTCCCGATTCACAACCGCGAGGTAATACGTGCCCTGCCGCAAAGTCACCGGCCCGGAATTGGTCAGCAGGCAAACCGCCTCCAGCCCGGCACCGACGACAGGGTTGTTCGTATACGCGACATCAAACGCCGGTTGAACCAGGAGCGAATAGTTCGTAATGGGAAGCCCATACTGGACATACAAATCGACGTCGCCACTCGCGCTTGTGAGTTCGAAGCCCACCTGGGCCGCGTTCGACGAAACATCGAACTGGAAGAACTGGACGCCTGAATGGAGCGCGTTTGTATTGATGGGCGAAGCGGCCCCGCACTGCGCGATGCCGTCAAACAACCGCAGCACGTCCGTGCTTAGAATCTCGGTCGCACGAATCTGGAAATCCACCGGCAACACTGTGGCCGGCTTCGGCACCACCGCAATCCAGTACGTTCCCGCAGTCGGCAACGCGGCCGGATCATCCAAGTGGAGCGCGATCCATTCCGTATTGGTACTGCCATTCGCACTGAAGTAGTCGAAGTTCACCACACTCGGAGGCGGGAGTGTGAAGCCGGTTCTTACGTATAGGTCGACGTCGTCCGTAGCCCCAAACGTCTCGAAGACGGCCTGAAGTGCGCCCGGCGAAACCTCGAAACGATAGAAGCCAACGCCTCCGACCACCGCAACTTGTCCCGTGGAGGACACACCGCTCGAGAGGACGATGTAGTTGATGTTCGTGGTCAGCACCCGCACGACGACGGAGTAGTCAACGGCCACCGTGTCGCGGTTCACCACGGCGAGATACCAGGTCCCGGGCGTCAGCAAATTTACCGGATTGAACGCGGATAGTTGAATCACCTCGTCGCCTCCCAGACCGTTGACTCCGGCGAATAGTGCATTGGTGGGCAATGCCCCCAGCGGCACCATCGCGCCCGTCGAGATGAACAGGTCCACATTACCCGCCGATGCCATCGTCTGGAAATCTGCGAGGAAGGCGTTGTCCGGAATCACCACCTGATAGTAATGAACAGCGCCGGTGCTCACGGTCGTCAGCTGGTTGGTCACATTGATGGTCAGCGGGGTGACGGGTCCCGGAATTTCGCGCGCGCAAATCTCGTAGTCCGGCGCATTCGAACTGACGACAACCGCGGCATACCAGCGGCCGGCGAGAGACGTCTGCGTCATGTCCGCAACTTGCACAAACTCCCCGAGACCCGGGTCCGTGTTAATGCTTGCGGCCGAATAAAAGTTCGTGGTGGGCAGAGGCAGGCCACGGCGCACATAAAGATTCACGTCACCATTGGTGACACCGCTCACCGTGAACTCGACGCCGATGGCGTTCGTGCTGACATCGAAGGAGTAGTAGTCAACCACCTGGCCGACGTTCACCATCGAATGGCAGTTGTTCGTGGCATTGAGTGAAATGATGTTCGGCAAATTCGCGCTTTCGAAGTCCACGCGAATGCAAATCGCGTTGGTGTCTGGATACTCATTGCGCACCGCGAGATAGAAGCGACGGCCCGGTCGGATCTGAGGATCGATGTCGCCGCCGACCAGCACGCCATTACGATCCAAGGTGAACCATCCGCCGCCCTGCAGCACCGTGGTGCCGCCTAGGTCATCGAATTGGAAGAAGGTATCAGGCGGCTGCTGGCCTTCGGGCAGCCCGGTCGCGTTATAGAGCAAGCTGGCGTTGTGGGACGAGACGAGCACATTGGTCACAGCGCTGGCGGTCAGCGGCAAATCGACAATGAAGAATGCCGTTTCGTAGCCGCGCAAGGTCGAACAGAATTCCAGCGTGTTCGTCAGCGTGACCGCAGGAGGATTGGTGTTCACGTAGGTGATGTTGAGTTTCCAGGCGAGCAACGCCGCGTTGGTGGCCGCGCCGCCGAGACGGTTGTCCGTGATCTCCAGCGTCCAGTCGCCGAATGCCTGCTCGCCAATCAGCCGGCCGAAAGGCTGCAGCGTCATCGGTTCCTCCGGCTGAAAATAAATGCCCTTCTCAACGCGCTCCTCGACTTGCTCCACCCGCACGGAATCCACCAGCAACCACTCTCCGGAGTTGGTGGACGAAAGAGTGGTGGAACTCAGTTCCAGCGTGGACTGAGCGGAACTCGCGATGAAATCAAACGTCGCGCTGGCCCACTGGCTGGTCGACGCGGACAGTCCATTGATCAAGATCGACTGGACTGGAGTGCCCGGCGCGGGGCCCGCCTGCACGCTCAACGAGGGAGCGGAACCGCCCGTGGCCCGCGCGTAGGACAAGCTCACGCGATACCGCGAGCCCGCCGCGGTCGGGAAGTTCGTCAGGATCGTTGCCGTGTTCACGTTGTTGAACGCAAGGAACCGGAAACCTCCTTCAGGCAGGATATACCATGGCGCCGCATTCGTTCCGCCGCGCGTCGCCGTCACCTCGCCGGCTGAAACCTGCCAACCAGTCCCGCTGATAAATCCTGGCGAGACATACGGCACCTGGGCATTCACACCGTCCTCGAAACCATCCACCACTGCGGTCGCATTCGTCACGAAGTTGGTGATAAACCCGTTGAAGTTGGTGTACGGAGTGGCGGCAAACTTGATCGGCACCTGCGCGTAATTCGTGTCGTCGGAAAAGATGGCGAAGGTGTAACCGCTCACCAGCGTGACGGTATAATTCCACAAATTCCCCTGACGATTCCCCTGCTCGTTCATGGTGATGACGAGGTTGGTGGAATTTCCAGGGCCATACTCCACCGAAAACCGGCCGCCGCCACTCACCCGCCCTGAATCAAAGATTAGGACATCCTCATAATAGACCCGCAGCGTGTCCGGGTTCTGGAAGAAATCATAATCAATATCAACAATGCCCTCCGTTTCCGTGGTCGAGATCACATTGGTCGCCGCCGCATCACTGCCGCTGTCCACCAGCGGCAAGGTATACGGCTGTTGCAACCCGAAGCCGTAATTCGACGCATCCGGACCGCCTCGATTCTCCGCCAGCAACACGCGCGTTCCGCTCGGACTCACCAGATGCATCACCAAATCCGCCACCCGGGGATGTTCGATGCGCACTCCGACGTTCAGGTCTGCAATGAGGCCGGGACGATTCACGCGAATCACGGAATTTGTGGTCGCGTCATCGAAGATCGTGGTGCCACCACCGGAGCGGAAACCAATCGAAGTGCGCGCTGACAGATCGCGCTGCACGAAGGCGCGGATCCTCGCATTGACCGGGAAGCCGTTAGGATTGAAGACGCCGATGAAATACCGGCCTTGCGACAGCGGCGGCACATCGCGCCGGCCGACCGACAAGCAATCACCGGGCGGTGCAATCGTGGCGAAGGTGTCGTAGTTGCCCTGATCCGGCTCGAAGCCGCGACCGAGGTACACCTCGACCGGCCCCTCATCCTGCGTCACGCACACGAGGAGGTTCGTGGCATCCGCCGGAACATCCACCACGCTGCGCCACCAGCGTCCGGGACGAATCGTCACCAACACGCCAACTCCATTTGTTAGGTCTTCCGAGCGCGGCTCCAGGCGGATTTCCAGACGGTTGACCTGCCCGGTGAAAAATGGCCCTGCATCCACCATCGTCAACTGCCAGCCGCCAATGCCTTCTTCTCCAACAAAGTTACGTAACGTCCCAGGCACATCAGTTCGAGCGTCATCCGGCAATTCGCCGGACCCACTATCGTCATAAGCGTAAACTACGTTTCCGCCAAACGACCGATTGACGTTGAGATAGGAAGTCTTCAAATCGTGCTCCAGCACTCCAACTAGGTCTCCCCCGTATTCGTGAGTCAGTTCGTTCGTCACAACGACATTCTGCACGACAATGGGCTCCGTATTGAAAGCGAACATCAGGCCGACCTGTGGCGACGCTGACGAACCATCCGGTATTGGTACATTCACTGGATAACCGCGCATGTATACATTCCCATTTGTATCCGTGCTGCTGAACGGAGAACTGCTGGAGATCGCGAAGAAACCGAAGTTGGCCGCCTGCTGATCTTCTGATTTGACGCCCGCTATGAAGTAAGGCACGTTCGAAATATTGGAGAGCACGATGGACTCACTGCCGCCGCGCCCCACGCCACGCCACGCCGCCGAAATCACCGATTCGTAAAGGTTCGTAATGTTGACATCTGGGGAAACATACAGGTCGATATCCGCCTCCGCGATGCGCGCCTGACCCAAGTTCGGAGGCAAGAACGTGCGGAAGGCGATGTAGGTGCCTGACTGGCCTGCATCCACCTCACCCTCAGGAATGATGTTTGTCACCACGAAGAATTTCCACTGGTTGGTAATGCCGTTGGTGCTCATCAAGTAGGGCGAGTTCGCTCCAACTCTCTGGTTTAACAGCGGGAGACCGTTCGTCACTGCCTGAACCATTGGAGCCAGATTAACTGTCGGCGTGGGGGAGTCGGATACCGTAATCGCCGAGCGGGACCGAGGTTCACCGCTCGAGATCACCAACGCGTAATCTTGTGCAATGCCGGCGGGATGAGCGGTGACCGCGTTGATGTTTACGGACTTCGCAACAACAGTCACCGAGTAGGCCCCGTCGAGTGGAAAATCAAGATCCGCTTCCAGATAGATGTTCTCGACATTATTGACCACGTCGAACGGACCAGCAGCGGGATCGATCGGACTGCTGTAAATGTTGCCGCTTCCAATACTGTTGCCCGAGTACACTTCGAGGGTCGTCAGATTGGTGACGATGAGATCCAGGTTATTCACCAACTTGATGCCCACAGCCGGGTTCCCTGGCGGATCAGTCCACACCAACGTAAACCGCAGCGGCTGACTTCGAGATGTGACGTTCACCGTGCGGGTAAAGCTCTGCCCTGTGACGAGAGCACGCTCAGGATGCTGGTCGTAGATGACCATCGAAGTGCTGGTAAAAACCCCATCGCTGGCTCCCTTTGCAGGCGCAACCGGCAGACTGTTGGTCAAGTTTGCCAATCCCCATCCTTGCGCATTGGCCGAATTGGTCGTGTTGAAGTCATATCCGGTGCTTACCGTTCTCGCGCCGCTAATCAGCAATGCCTTCATCAAGGCCGGGCTGTTCGTCCACTGCAGCCGAGTAGTGAAAAACTCCTGCATGAGGGCAATCATTCCTGTTACCACCGGCGCCGACATACTGGTTCCGCTCTCGTAGCGATAATATGGGGCCAGCTCATCATTCAAACTTTTGAAAATTTCGGGCTCGTTCCCGACGTCATTCGTGAGCGTCACCGAATACCTAATATGAAGATAAACGTCCGTCTCATTGGTATTGGCGACCGAGAAATACCAAGTATCAGGGACCAAACCGACCGTCGGCACGGAAGCACTGTTGGTTGCCACAAAATCAGCAGCCGTCGGAACGTCTCCCGCCCCAATCTGGATCGGCAATGGTGGCAGTCCACCGGCCGGAGAATCAGAATTGGGCACACAAACTACTTGAAGACGCACGCCATTGTCGGGAACGAACGTGGCATAAACGTTTGTGCGGCCAGCACGAATTCGCACAAATGCTCTCTGGTCAGAGATAACTTCCACCGAACGATCGGGTTCCTGCCACAGGCTGGACCGGGTCGATATAACGAATGTTCCCGGTGCGATAACGTCGGGTTTGAAGCGTCCGCCATCGCCTTCTTCACCGGGATTCACATTGCCCTGACTTGAGAATGACGCGACTTCTGAGTCGGAGTCAGTCAATCCTATCCAGGGTTGGTTTGTCTCAATGTTCGGAGAGACTCCTCTCACCACCTCATTCGAAATATTCCGCAAGTTCTCGATGGCTCCGACCGTAATGACATTCTTGGCCGTTCCCGGAGCATCAATTCCTGCGGCACCGCTGTTCCCGGAAGAAAATACTGCGATAAGAGGCTGTGAACCGGTGACACCGGGCAAAGCATCACGCACAGCCGCATCCCAACTCGCCGCCGCCAGTGTATAGGTTCCCGACCCGGGATATCCCCAACTGTTGTTCGAAATGAATGCTTCCGCTGCCGCTGGAGTTTCCTGGAGGTACGTATCCGGCACATCCGGGCCAAATGTCCGATCAATAGACAGAGCGAATATCTCTGCTTCCGGGGCCATTCCTCGAAAGTTCGCATTCGTAGCCGAGCCAGGAACGTTCCTCGGTGGAATTTGCGGACCACTGTCGCCCGTGCTGGCGATTGTCCCCGCGACGTGTGTCCCGTGGCCGTCCGGATCAATCAAAGTCAACGGAAAATCTGCCGTCACTCGGCCAAACAAGTCGGGATGCGTCTCGTCAACTCCAGTATCATTCACATTGACTCGAATCCCAGAGCCCCGCAATCCCCCGAAATTTGGCGAGGATCCCAAACTATTGGTCGCCACGGCCACTCTCACGCGAGAGAGATCATTTGCGACTCGGCGCGGCAACATTCGTTCAATGACTTGAACGCCCGGCAATCGCGCCAGCGACACCAGCGCGCCTTCCGGCGGACGCACCATCAGCTGCCAGCCGAACGGCGAACGTTCCTCACCGAGCACCACCGCCTCCATCCGGGACAGCTCGCGCAACACCGCCTCGCGTTCACCCGGAAACAGCAACAGATTCAACCGCGTGTTCGAAGGCAACGCCGTCTCCTTGACCGCAACTTCCAACAACGCCGGATCGATCTTGTAATATGGCTCCCAAGGCAACACCGCCTGAGCCGTTGGGAGCGCGCCCAACTGCCGGGCCACTCTTTCATCGGCGCGCACCAGATACGCATTATTGGGAACGTAGGCCACCACCTCGGCGCCGGCTTGCAGAAGTGCTGCGCGGAAGGCTTCCGTCACCGGACCGCGGGACTGCACCACGAAACTGCCCGGGTCGCCCTCCGCCCTCAAATGCGCCGGAATGTTCAGGCTCAATGGGGCACTGGAATCAATCAATGCATTGCGCAGGATCAAGCCGCTCGCGGATCGACTTAGCTGATCGACCGTCATCGTCGTGTTGGTCAGCCGGTAGGGAAAGGCCGTCTTGCGAACTTGAGCCGTGGTGTTGGTCTTCGCGGGAGCAGCCGCAGGCGCGGGCGCAGAGGAACCCGAGGTGGCACCAGCAGCTGGCGAATTGGTGGCGGCCTTGGCGGCATCACGCGCCGCGCGGTCACTGGCCGACTTGCGCTCGCCCAGCTGCCAGAAAACGGCCGCCGCCACAAAGAACAGCAGGCTGATGACAAACCAGGTTCGGGTTCTCAGGTTCATAACGTATTAAATCACAAATTCAGGCGCTGACGACAGCGATTTTCCGCCCGTCCTGCATGGAGCGCCGATCTCCGAATCGGCGCGTTCCTGCTCGTTGGCTCGATGGAGCCGAATCGGAGTTCGGCGCTCCAATGCCGCGAACGCGTGCTCCATACGCCTCGCTCATCCGACGCGACCATGACCACTTATGGAAATGGGTCCATCCCTGTCCGGACGCTGACCAGATGCCGCCCACCGTTATTCCAGTGGGATGATGTTAAAGCTCTCCACCACCAGTCGCGGACGCCGGTAATCCGGCCGGTAATACCCCGCATCCGCCGGGTTGTTCGATTCCCGCTCCGGGAACACCGCACGAACTACCGTCCTCGTCGCCACTTCACCCGTGACCTGATAGTTGTTCACGAGCTTGGTGTCCGGATCAATAGAAGGCCCGCTAAGCGGTTGGTCCATGGCGACAAACCCCAGCCGCGCCGGCTTGAGCGACTGCCCCCACGCATAGATCACGAATCGCGGCTCACCCACCTTCAACAGGGACATCACCTGTTGAGGGAGACGTTCATAATCCTCATCGAATACATCCATCTGATCCGGAGGTTGCGCCGAATCGAAGCCGGCCCCGAGCAATCGAGAGTTCCGAATAAAGGGAGATTCATCCGACAACGCGGGCACTTTCAAGATGTCACCCAGAGTGGTGAACTCCCGGTTTCTCAAGGCACCGCGCGTCGCATTAATCGACGCCACAATCTCCTCCACCTCCCCGAATGCGGAGACCGACGAGGGATATACCACCTCATTCGTCCACCGAATCGGTCGTTCATCGGGAGGGGTCAAACTCGTATCATTGGTCACGGTACTTGTCATTGCACCGGAAAGCACCGCTGACCACGCTGCCAGATTTGTCTGGTTGATTGACAAACGCCCCTTGGAAGCATTCGGGTGAATCGAAGCCGTGAAGATATCCATCAACTTCCAGTCATTCACCGGACGCGTCATTCTCAAGTCATCCTGATGTCGAGATGCTCCGCCAACTCGAGCCCAATCGCCGAGATCAACATCCCGGCTCTTGAGGTAAATCGTCTGCCACGGAGTTCCGCGGTGTACCCGGCCAAGCCATCCAACATTGGGAAACTTGTTGGTCGGAAAATCCCACAAGTCAGGGGCTCGAACGGACGGATCCCGCAGTCTGGTATCTGCGTCAGCGCTACCTGGCGATAGAAAGCGAGCGTTCGCCGGCCAAGGACGGGTGACCCCGGCATTTCTGGCACCTATCGTGAAGGCTGGAAGCGAAGCATTCGGCAGGAGATTGGTCGCAGCGATGCTTCGGGTAAGATCTTCCGCCGAGTAGTGGACCAGCGGATCATTCACCTGCCAAAGGTTGGTCTGAAAGGACAACCGCTGAGCGACAAACGGAACGTCATTACTGGTCAACGTATCGCTGGCCACAAATGCATTGAACGCAAGAATGCTCGCGTCTTTGTTGGAAATAAACCCTCCGTAGTTATTCCATCCGGAACCGACATCCTCGCGTCCCAATGAGATATTCAGCTGGCGATCGACGCCCTGAGGCCAAGGTTTGCTGGTGGTAGCCCGGCTCCACAGTTCAGCGATCGCAGGATTGGAATCAGGCAATCGATCCGCAAGAAATTCACCAGCCCTGAAAAAGTCATTGGTGAAACTGAAGGCAACCGCGTCAACGATCCTTTGCGTCGCCTTGTCGATCAGGAAGTAACGGACTCGATTGGTGACGACGATATCCCAACTGTCGACGGTTCCTCCACGATCCACACCGACAACATAGTTCGTCGCAAATACCAACCGACTGGCCACAGGCGGGTTGGAGAAACTATTTCTCACCCAGCCATTCATGGTTCCGACGAGATAATTTGTCCCCGCAGATACCACTGGATAAACTCGCGAATTCCCACGGAACGTTGAACTAATTCCAATCGTCACCTCGTTGCTGTAATAGTATTCCAGCTGTCCTGGATACGGCGACCGATAAGAATTCAAAGCCTCCATTCCGAAATCATTCGTGATCGCCAAGGAGAGCGTCTTCGTATATCTCAACTTGGTAATGTCTTTTTCGCCCACATCCTTTTGAGCAAGGAGACGGCGTGCGGCGAATACCCGAGTTCTCGAACTGAACTCGTTAAAGTTGGGAATCTGCTTCCTCGCACCAAAAATCAGTGGGACATTGTAAACTCCGTTGTCCAGTCCCGGCGTCTCTCCCAAGTCCAAATCAACCCATCGCCTCGCCGGATTAATCGCAAAAGAAATGATGTCCGACGGAGGCTCTGTGACCATCCGGTAGTCGACGATGAAGACATTGTTGGAACCATCGGTGACGAACCGCGGACGGAATACCGTGGGCAACATGAATGCTGCACTTTCCAGCGGACCCGGGCCTCGAACCGCGTCATAGATGTTCGCTGCCTGTTGAACAACCTGATGAATTCGTCCGGAGTAAAGCGGCCCGAGGAAGAGCCCGTTACTGTATGCGAACCGCGAGCCGTTGAAGTAAATCGGAATGCGAAGTGGTTGCTCCTGTTGAGTAGCCGAATCGTAATTCACATAGTTTCTAAAATTCAGATCTCTCTGAAACAAGTTGGTAACGACGCTCAGCAGGAAAAGCTCCGCACCGATCCGACCAGTTCGGTTTGAGATCACAGTAGTTTCAGTCCACGGAACCAGCTCGGTTGATTTGAATCCCCCTACGTTCGCGTAATTGAGATGAATCTTGCCCTCATCCTCGTCCTCGACCGCGGCGTCAGGTCCCAACTGCGCCAGCATTCGATAATAGGTGTAACGATCCCGTGAGCTGTTGTTCCTGCCGGCGGCGAGCAGCCGTTCCGTGAGGCCCTGAGGAGCAACTCGCGGCAAGGTGATCTCGTTGAAGAAATCATGGGCGCTGAAGAAATGGCGTCTTGACGCCGCTCCGGGCCAGGGAATGCGGAGACATCGGCGGGAGTGTATCTGGCATTGCCAAATGGATCGATTAGGTCAGTTCCGATCAGAGCCTCAACGTCGACAATGGGCGTAGGCTGGAACAAGACGCTCATTCGGTCCAATCCGGCCTTTGCTCCGCCATAACGGGCGTTCAAAATCTGCCATGCGTCATCAAACGCGGTCCCCCGATTCCCGGTCGCAATATCGAGGGAATAGCTATACGGGGTAGCCAAATACGGCGCATTCGGGTTGTTCCAAATGTCCCCATTCAAGTCCGCGAGAAACCCGGCAAGATTGTTTTCGAATCCTCCTATCCCCTGATTGCGGGTAAAGCCGGACTCGCCAACCGGATAGGGATTCGGACTTTTTGCGTCGTTGTGAATCCAATTCAAATCCAGCGACCGCCCAACTGGCAGGATCATGAATGCATACCGTCCTATGTATTTATTGTTTGGAGCGTGCGCACGCCGAGGGTTCTGGAGAACACCAATCCACTGAGGATCTCCGACTCGCCAGTTAATCTCGTTCGTACCGAATCGCCCAACCTCCAGATCTCGCACATAACCGGAATCTTCAAACAAACCATTCCGATTGAGGTCGACAGAAAAGCGGTCGTCCAGAGGGTTCGCAACATCCACCACCGAATTCGTCTGAACGAATACCGGAGGCGCCGCATCGTAACGATTCGTCAACCGCTGGAGCGGATTCAACAACCGATCATAGGGAATCGTGCGCCGAGTTGCAGTGTCGTAGTTCTGACAGCAGATCGAGACAGTCATGTCCGGCCCAAGAATATTCGGACCATTCGCTGCGACGTCTTGATTGCGGATGGGATACACCGCCGTGATCTCCGCCTTGGCTCGTTCCAATGCGCTGTCCGCCGCGACTTCCGAATCCGTGGTGCGCCCCATGGAATCCACCGAACCCGTCTCACGCTGGGTGAGGCCCAGAAAGGCGATGGCAAGGGTCGAGATCACCGCCAGCAGAATGAGCGTGATCACCAGCGCAACGCCGCGGCGCGTTGCGAGACTGGAGACGATTCGGGAATGCGAACGTGGAAGGCGGAGATTCATCTTCTGCTTAATTGAAAGTCAGGGTACGCAACTGGGCGGTGGCCGGTCGGATGGCCACCCGCTGGCGGAAAACGTGGGTCTTGCCAACCTGTCGTTCGAGGTATTCAAGTGCCTGGGTCTGGCTTACCTCTTCACGCGCGCGGAACTTCGCCAGCGCCGTGAGTTCGAGAATGGCGAGTTCAACGTCGACGTAGGCCGGCACTTCGTCACCAAAGAACTCGTAGCGGGCACCGGCAATATCCACGAAGATGTTCGGGCTCCAACGATCGTTGGGATTCGCCGGAGGACCGGTCGGATCGATGTTCGGAAACGGAAATCCATTGGTGTCCAAAGCCCGCACATCGAAGGAGACGACTCCGTCGACTACACGATGGTAATTGGTTGAGACGGCGGAGAATTCGGTCTGTGAGACGAGGCTGATGTTTCGCAGCGCGTTCGAGTTGGCGTCTGCCAGCGTCATTCGATTGGTCGTTTCCAGCAGGCGATAAAGCGTGCCGACGCCGTTTGTCGCAAACACCACGCGGTAACTGATCGCGCGCCACTCGTCGTTCTGGCGGGAGAGGAACGTGATGTCCTAAAGCCAGTTGGTGCGGCGGGAGCCGGATGGCAGGTCTTGATAAGTGGGGGTCGCTGTGGCGGCAATTGGGCTCCCATCGGGGAGTGTGGATGGACGAATGAGGCAGTTAAAAATCGCGCGTGAATTGGTCAACCGGCATGCCGTCATCTCCTGCAAATCGCGCACGAGAATGTTCATCGTGGCGCGGCCGCCTTCCAAAATATCGACCTGAGTGGTGCCGGCGCGGAAAGCGCGTTGCACCTGATAGAACATGAGCAGCAGCCCGACAATGATCACGGAGAGCAGCGACACCGACACCATGATCTCGATGAGGGAGAAGGCCCGGCGCCCGGCACCCCGTCGATCGGCGATGGATTTCTGGAAGGGCAGTTTCATCACGGGCGAAGGTAGAAGAATTCCGAGCCCACAGGGTCATTGATCAGCTGTCGAGCAACGGAGGCGCGAAAGGTTTGCGAGCGCGGCGGGGGTTTGTTGTCGTTCACGTAGGGATACAGGAACGTGAGCCGAATCTCGGCCAGGGAGGTTCCCTGCGGGTAGCCAAAGTGTTCTTCCACTGCCATGGTATTTCCCGTCACGGATTCAAACGGCAGCGCCGTGTCTTCAATGTCATTCTCTGGCGCGCGGCGCCGATCGATGACAACGCGCATGATATAGGAAAACGCGAGCTCACGCTTGGAAGGATCCAGCTCCTTCTCCGCCGCCGAACCACTGAAGGCAGTACAGTAGACGACCGCCCGGCTGTCCGGAAAATCCGTGGCCGAGGTGATCCGCCCGATGATTTCAGAGCCCGTCGTGAAGCCTCCGTTCAAGGTATAAACCTTGGCGGGATTCTCCTCATACTGGCCGTTCCCCCCATTGAAGTCTTCGATCGCCACCTTGGTGACATAGCTGGTGAGTTCATCCACGCCAACGGCCCCGCTGCGAATCGCCTCCAGCCAGAAGGTCGCGTCCTGATTGATGATCGTTTCGGAACGGTTGTCGCGCTGCACTTCGAGGCCGGCCGGGAGAATGCCAATGATGGCGACGAGCGCGAAACCAATCACGCCGATCGCGATGGCGATTTCCACCATGGTGAAGCCCGCAACCGAGCGGCGGCGAAGCATTGAAATGGGAGAGCGGCAGTTCATCAGGAGATCAAGAGGGCCTGGGTTTCCACCCGGGCGCGACCGGGCAATCCATCAATGACGACATGGTGACGACCGAGGTCATCTGGAACGATTTCGCGAACGTCGACCGAGCTGGCGTCGATTTTCCCGGCCGCATCGCGCACATAGAGAATGCTGCCGCGCGCCAGCGGAATCACTTCGCCGGTCAAGGCGCTGTTCGGACCAGCCGGAGAAAGCAGGCGACCGCGATTGTCGAACCCGATGTAGGGAAGATTGTAGGTAACGGTTCGATTGGTGGCTGTCGGAAAAAAGAACGGCTTGTCGGCCGGCAATGCTCGTTCAGCAAGAGTCGCCGGACTCGCGACGCCAAGAAACTTGTTTGTCTCGATCAGGACGCCGTTTGGCAGGGACTTCCAATCCAGCAAATACCGGGGCGTGCCTCGCCCAGGCTGCTCGCCCACGGTGCGTTCGGCAAACAGCGCATAGGTGGTGTAAATGCCGCCCTTGAGACGTTCAGCCAGCGCGTTTTCCTTGGGGCTGAGCGCGAAGGTTTGATTGATGATATCCGGCGGGACGAAGACGACGTAGACGGTCGTGTTGTCCGCGATGGCCCGTGCTCGCGCGTATCCCAAGTGGTCCACCAACTGTCGTCCCGCCGCGACGAGCACGTTGCTCTGACGAACATTTTTTAGCGCCGGCAGCGAGATTGCCGCGAGCATTCCGATGATGACCAGGACCACGATCAGCTCAATGAGCGTGAACGCTCGCTGGTGCTTCGCGTGAACGCCGTCGAGATTTTGATTCGTGATGGGTCGCATGATGTGAATTAGCGCGAGGTCCAGCTCAGAATGTTGTCCTTGTTGACGCCCTCATTTGCAGGAACGTTTTCGTCATATTGACCATCCGGTCCATAGGACCAGACGAGCACGGGCGCGGTCACTTCTCCACTCGCACTGACTCCCACTTGATCCTTCTTCTGAAGCTTGTTGTAGACGGCGTCCTTGCACTTTCCATCGTCATTCATGTCGATGGTGATGACATAAGGATTTCCCCAAGCGTCCCGGAAGACGCCGTCGGGATCCACCCCAGGACTGCCAGCCGCAATGGACGGCTTGGCATTGATGAAAACTGTCTTCTTGGGATTGCGCTTATGACCGGCGTTGGAACCCATGTCCATATCGAGGAGAATCTGCATCACGTCTCGATTGTCCCGGACACCACTGACGTTGACCGGCGTCTTCCCTCCAAATGTAAAGTCCGGTGTGGCGGGATTCGCACCATTACTGGCGTAGCCTTCCACTTCCTTCGATGCCGGGTAGCGATCGTAGGAAGCTTCGTAGTCCTTAATGGCGGAGGCAATCATGTTCATTTCAGCCTTCGCCAGCTTGACCTTGGCCTGGCCTTTCACCTTGGCGATGGCCGGAAGGAGAATGCCGGCCAGGATCGCGATGATGGCGATCACCACCAACATTTCAATGAGCGTGAAACCGCGCGCGCGGCGGGAGTAATTGAGGGAGGTTTTCATGGTTGAATGAAAAGGTAAAAGTGTCGTTCTACGGCAAGGAGCGAATAAACCGGAAGGCAAAGCAGACTGCGTTAAATGCAAAGAGAAACGCGATGGCGCGGATTCGGCAGCATCGAGACTCATCGTCGAGTCCCAAGAGACATCAGACCACTCTACGACCAAGGGGCGCGGCGAGTTACGCAGGAACGTTTGAGTGGTGTTCATGAAATCAGTCTTTCCAGTTGCCGATGACGATTTTGTTGTTGCCTACCAGAACCTCGGCCCACAGGTCGAAGGACTCGGTGTTGTTCGTCGGGTTCTTGGAAACATAACGCCAAGGATTTGTTTCACTGTCCGAACCCGCCCCTCGGTAACCAACCGTCAATCGATACACCGGCCCGTTGGTGCTGTAGTTCTTCCCCGGGATCCCAATGTTCGGGAAAACGTCCTTAGCTTCGCCGCCCGTGTTGACGATGCCTTTGATACCAAACTCCGCCATCGCAGTTGCACCGTCCAGGGGAGTGGCCGTCAGTTCATAATAGAGGGGGTTGTGCGCAGGATTCGGTGACGCCTTGGCATTGTCCTGCGGATAAAATCCATACTTCTTATGATACGACTCAATCGCCGTCGCCACCTGATTTAACTCGGTTTGGACTCTTGCCCGGACGGCGGTCTCGCGGAAATGGCTGGCGCCGCCAATAACCAGAGCCGCCAGAAGGCCGATGACAGCAATCACCACCAGCATTTCAATCAAGCTGAATGCCGCACGGCGAACCGCAGACGTTGGTCCTCCGTTCGTGTTGGAAAATCGAATCATCATAATCTTTGTCGCATTGAACCGCCGTCGCGCTCGCGGAGTTCGCTCTCCATGCGTTCGCTCAGCCACTGTTTCATCATGCTTTGGTAATTGAGATAACGGGATCGAGCCAAGCGTTTTATGCGCGCCAACATCCGCGGGTCCATGCGAAGCGTGATGGTCACTGACTCAGACAGCTCAGAGCTCGCCGCCACCGCGGAGTCCATCAACCGAAGGTCCAGCCGGTTCTCCGCCCAAAAGGCAGCCTCCCCCTCTTCGCTGTCGAAGAGCGGAACGTCGTCCCAGCTGGTAATGACATTCATGATGGTGAATTCAAACTTAGGTCGCACCGAGTGTCTGGTTCATCTTCCGTTGGTAAAAAAACTTCTCTTCTGACTCGAACGGCCTCGCGTGAATCACACGAACCGATTTTCCGTTGGTTCGATAGACGGTGATGATGCCGGCGCCATTGGCGGATACACCGAGGTTGAAATAGCGCGCTTGGGCGGAGAAACGGGGTGAGTCCGGCAACAACCGAACCGCAAAGGGATCCTCGAACGTTTCCTCGATGTCCTTGATCGAGATGCTCGTGCTCAGATTAAACGGAGGATTGTTCCAATCGAACTCCATAACGTCATGCTAGGTATATCCATCGCCGATTCATTGTCGTTACATTGTATTTACGCGCGGTTAAGTATTTGGTCAAGCGACTTCTTTGGGATTTCCCCGATTGGTCTGGAACGTCGACAAACTACCGGTGGAGTCCTGTGAGTCAACACTTTCGTCAACGCTCCCCCGCTGCCCGTGGGCCCCGCCGGGCCATATTCTTGCACCGACATCTTCCGCGCATAATGCGAATGGTCGGACGCCGATGAATCAATTCCCCGAATCGAGTAAACCTTGCAGCGTAAATCTCCACCACAGTAACTTCTCTGCGTTCTGGTCGTCACCGAGTGACACCGTCCCAATTACCTATGGATCTCGCTCGCAGCATCGGACTGGGTACAGCGACGCCGCTCTATCCCGACAAGAAACTTCTTCAATATATCAATCTGAAGCTCGCCTCGCTGGGCTGCCCCACGGTGGCGGGCGACTCGGACGCTGAGTTTGAGGAACTTGCCACCGCCCTGCTCCTCCATCATCGCGAAACCGATCGTCTGCTCGCCGACTATCTCTGCCCGGCCGACCAGAGGATTCAGAGTTTCCTTGATGACTACCTGAAGAACACTTCCACTTCACCCAAGCTCCCGGGGCAAACATTTGTGCTCGATCGCCACGGACTCGCCCGCGCGATGTCACTGGCTCCGGATCGCGACTTCTTTGTCTCGGATATCGTGAGCTCGTATCGCGTGCGCCAGGGCGTGTTGCATAATCCGAAGAGCGATCGCCGCACCACGAAGGGAATTTTCCACGTGACGGAAGGCGGGCTTCCGGTGCCCGACGACAAACGATCCGTTCCAGTGGAGACCTTTGCACGAATGCTCCAATTCGCGCTGACGCCACCGCGGGAACTGATGCGCCTGCCGTTTACCTCCAGCCAAACGGAGCAAGCCGAGTGCTTCGTGTCTCTGATGCTCCGCCCGCTGGTCTGTCCGGAGGTCCGCGGTTTCACCAGCGCCAAGTCGATGGAGATTCGTTTCTTCGCGCCCGGGAACCTGGTGAGCAATCTTGATTTCGTGGAAAGCATCTTCGGTAATGCCGGCGATCCGTTCCTGCCCGAAAACGATGCTGGCCTCGATGTGGAACACTGGACCGGACACACCGGCTGCGTGATCCTCGCGCCGCACTTGGTGACCATTACCAAGAAAGCCGCCGGCCTTCCTCACTACGACGACGCGACGGAACGCCAGCGTCGCGACGAGATGTATTGGAAAAAGCCCGGCGAACTCTACAACGACGGCGGCGCGTTCAAAATCACCTGCCGTGACAAGCGCGGAGTGATGGTAACCATCATCGCCGACAACTATTTCGGTTACTGCAAGAAAGAGGTCAAAACGCAGATCAGCTACTCGGCGAATCTCTTTGGACAATGCGAGGAAGAACACGCCGGCGGCGCGCTCGTGTTTGCCAGCTACGATCTCGGGGAAGAATTCAGCGGCGATCTCCACGTTCAAAAGAGCGGCCACAGCTTCGACGAGGTGAAGAAACTTTTCGGTGAAGCGATCGACATCAAGCCCGAGGGCTACGCGATCGACAAAAAGTTTCCGGACATCGTTTACGTCCCGGAGGACGTCCACTTTGATCTGCACAAACAAACCGTCAGCTGGGATGACAGCAAGCACAGCATTCGCCTCCTGCCCGGCAAAACATACGTGCGTCCATCCGGCTACAAAACGCACATGGAGAAACCTCCGGGCGGCCGCATCTGGCGCCTGGTCGGCACCGTCGCGGAAGGCGTGGTCTGCCACAAGCCCTGCACCGTTTCCGGCGGCGGCAAATCGGAAATCTCCAAACCGATCAGCGACGCCATCATCACCGGACCGGTTTTCGTCACTGACTACCGCAAAGACTTCGACCGCGTGGCCGAATTGATCAATCGCGACTACTCGGTGCGTTTTAAGGATCGGAAGAAGAAGGACGACCGCCCCATCCTCAGCTCCGAGCGTTCACTGGGTTCCGTCATCAAACTGCTCACGCCATCCACGCGCGATTACACCAGCGCTTACAACACCTGGTTGAAGAGCATTCCGCAGTACATCAAGGAGCTCGTCTTCGTCGTGAAGCGCTTCTACAAGCCCGAATGGGGCGACGACTGGCAGCGCCATTTCAAGGTGGACACAATCAATGGCACGCCCGGCAACGAACTGAAGTTCGACAACCGGAAGATGATGACCACCTACCTGCGTGTCGGCTTCGAGGAAGATGGGTCCTGGCGCACGTTCGGCATGCGGAAAGATTTTCAGCCGGCGATCAAGTTGCAGCTGGAGGATGACATCACCGCGTCCGTGGTGGTCCCCGCCAGCGCGCTAAAACACCTGAGTCATCACGCGAAAAATCCTGCACTGAAATTTGTCAGCAACTGCGAGTATCGCCTGTTCCAGCGACCGGACGATGCCATCCATCGCGGCTACGACAAGCAGACCGAGGCGGACTTTTCGCGCACCGGGAATTTCTTCTCGAACTACGAACCGATGTCCGGCGCCCAGGCGCGGGATCTGATCGATGAATCGATCGGCTTCGACAAATTCACTGAGCCGATGCAGGAGATCATCCGCACCGCGGCGTCCACCGACAAGCCGGCGTATTTCGTATCGACCGCCCATCCGCGCATTGTGGAAGGCAAGCCATCGAAGAATCCCCGTTATCTTCAGCACCGGCCCGATCTGCTGAATCCCCAATCAGTTTATCTCGCCGAAATGGCCACCCGCCTGCACCGGCGCATCCCGCTCAGCCAGCCGGTCCACAACGCCGTCAGTGCGATTCTACCCGGCCGGCGCAACAACCCTCCGGAACCCGCTGCGAACATCCGCCCGCTCGCCGTCTTCAATCCGATCCATTACATGGAACTGCCGGAACTCTTCATGGAGTTCATCTGCAGCATGACGGGCAAGTCACCGTCCACCACCGGCGCCGGCTCGGAAGGAGCCCTCACCAAAGGTCCGTTCAACGCGCTGCCGCCGATCATCGATCTCAACAACGCTCTCGTGAGCTATTTGCTCACGGGCTACGACAGCTTCGTCACCGCCGCCGGCCACATCGGCCCGAATGGCCGCGTCGATCACGACATCAGCCTGCTGGTCCCGGAACTCTGGTGCCGCATGAGCATTGAGGAACGCGATCCGGAATTCCTCATCACCGAAGGCTTCCTCGAACGCTGCACGGACTTCGATCACTTGGGAAAGAAGGTGCTCGCCAGCCGTCTCGGGTATCGCATCACACAACGATTTGTTCGCGCGTTCTTCGGGCGCCTCTTTAATCATCCTCACGTCGTGTTCCCGGACGAAATGCTCCGCCCCGAACTGCAGGACCTCGATGTCTTCGCGGACGGCATGGATAACATCATCGCCACCCAGCAACGCGTCGCGGCGCATTACTTCGACGACGGCAGCATCAACGACGCGTGTCCGCCATTGCGCGCGCTGCTGCACATCATGCGTCACGATACGTATGAAGGAAAAGGGCTCGACCACCTGGACATCCGGGGGCTCTTCACGCGGGAAAGCCTGTTGCGAAGCGACTGGTACGAAACCCGTCTGAAGACGAAACAAGTCGCGGATCAACAACTCTGGCAACGTCACGTTCGCTATCTGGAATGCTTCCTTACCAAGGCAGTCTACGCGGAAGAGGCCACACGACTGGGAATTCGTGATCGTCTAACCGAGGCCCGCCGGACACTGAGCTACGTCAAGAAACCCTCGTACCTGAAGCAGCTTCAAGGCACCCTGGGAACTGATCCGCTTGCGCTACGTCCTGCTCAAACCAAGTCCGCCCGAAGCAACCGACCGACCTTCCCGAAGGCCAAACTGCCCAAGAGCAAGCGGACCACCCTGCGCCAGCGGAAAAGTCTCGCCGTTTAACCGGCTTCGTGGCACGGATTGGTTCATGTCCTCCACGAAATTGAATCTGAGCCTCGTCTGCGTTGCAGCTCTCACGATCGCGACCGGTTGCCGCTGCCCGTTTGCTCCCAAACAATCTGCTCACGGAAATCTGCGCGACGCGCTGACGTTCCATGCTTCATTTGACGGAAGCGTGAACGCCGACTTCGCCCGTGGGGACAAACAGATTTACACCACGCAATCCTTCAACACGCGATCCAACGCGCAACCAGGATTGATCGCCAGCAATGTCACGGTCCTCGCCCGCGGCGAGGGTCGATTCGGCGACGCGCTTCATTTCACCTCCAAGCAAGGACCGCTGATCTTCTACAAGGCGAAGGACAACCTGACCTATCGCACCAAAGGCTGGAGCGGTAGCGTCTCGTTCTGGTTGCAGGCTGATCCCGAAGGTGCCCTGCCCTCCGGCTTTTGCGATCCACTGCAAATCACACCGCGCGCTTGGAACGACGCCGCGTTCTTCGTTGAGTTTGAGAAACGCCAGGACGTTCCGTTCCGCCTCGGCGTCTATGCTGATTACAAGGTTTGGAATCCTGACAACAGGAAGTGGGAACAGATTCCGTTTGCGGAGAAGCCGCTCCTGCATATTGCGAAGCCGCCGTTCAAGGCGGGAAAATGGACGCATGTCGTTTTCACATTCGAGAACTTCAACACGGAAAACCGGACGGGGTGGCGCGGCTATATCTCGATGGCCAACCTCAAGGAGAAGTATCCGCGAGAACGCAAACCTTCACCTGGGATCCGGCAGCGACGCTGATTCAGCTCGGTGTAGGATATGTGGGAAAGTTCGACGACCTCTCACTGTTCAACCGCCAGCTCTCGTCCGCGGAAGTTGTGACCCTCTTCGGTCTGGAACGCGGCGTGTCCGCCCTGTATTGACGCCCGGTGGCGGAGTCAGATTCCGGGTGTTGGAAAAGTAATTGTTACCGTCGTTCCTTCCCCCACCTTGCTGTCGATGCGAACTTCGCCCCCGAGCAATTCCGTGATTCGTTTGGCGATGAACAACCCAAGCCCCGCTCCCTGTTGCTCGTAAGTCTGCCGATCGAACTGCATGTGCGGTCCGATTCTCGTCACCTGTTCTTGACGCAATCCCCGGCCCTGATCGCGCACGGTCATCTGGAACTGTCCGTTTACCGGGCCCGCCGTCACCTCCACCGGATGTCCGGGCTGCGAAAACTTGAAGGCGTTGTCGACAATCTCCTCCGTTATCTTCGCTAGATTCTCCGCCGGCACCATGAGGCCAACCTCGCCGGTCCTCAGCTGCAAATCTCCCTCGCGTTTGTGAACCCGCGAGACGCGATTACAGATCTCGGGAAGGATTTCCTGGATCGCCACCGGCGCCGTTCCCGGAGCGATCAGCGTCTTCGATTCGTGCCCCATCAACTCAATCTGAGAATAGACGAGGAAGTTCTCGATCAGCCGATGCAACCGCAGGGCAGATTCGTGAATGAAACGCGCGGACTCGAGCACTTCCTCCGGGGGCATTTGCTCGTAGTCCTCCATCATCAAGTGCGCGAGCCCCATGATACCATTCAACGGAGTGCGTAACTCATGCGGCAAGGCGAGTGAAAGACTCCCGCGCAGCTCATCGAGCTTCTGATTGGAGAGACGCTGAATTTCGTCCTGCTTCTCCAACCGCGCCTTCACTGAGGCCATCAACTCCTGCGGAGTGAATGGCTTGGTCAGGTAGTCGTCCGCGCCCAGTTCCATTCCCTTGCGCACCGCAACGCGATCCGTGGAACCGGACAGGAACACGAAAGGAATGGTAGCCGTCGCCGGATGTTCGCGCATTGCCTTCAACGTTCCGTAGCCGTCGAGCCCGGGCATGTTGATGTCGCAAATGATTAAATCGGGAATCTGTTCGCGGGACAGCTGGATGCCTCGGTCGCCATCCTCAGCGACAATCGCCTCGAAGCCGAACAAGTCGAGCGTCTCGCCGATAATCATGCGGATTTCCGGTGAGTCATCGATGGCCAGAACGCGGCGCGTCTTCCGGGCTGGCACCGACGTCTTCCCGGTGGGAACAACCCCGGCGTGATTCGAATTTGCAGTCATTTAGTCCAAGTTACCTGAAGGCCCATGTCCACATCGAAGCCACCGCGTCCGAAAACGGGACAACGCATCCACTCGCCCGACGGAGTCTGCCCGCCCGGACAACCCACACCGGCCCGCGAAAGACGGGGCGAGGAACCAAATCGTAAACGCTTGCGCTTCATCAAGAGCTGCTTCAACGGGGTTTTTAGCAGCCGATGTGCCGAAGGAATCTCCGCACCCGCCACGTTTGACTTCGCATAAGTGACTTCGGAATATCCACCGCATGAACATAAGCGTCGCCGCAGTTCTTTCCGGAATCCCGCTCCTGTTTGCCACCCTCGCCCCGGCTTCCGCCGCATCCACGCCGGGCCAAGACGCCGCCCGTCGCTTCCTGCGCGGAGCGAACCTCGGCAATTATCTGGAAGCTCCCAAGGGCGCGAGTTGGGGCGCCCGATACGGAGTGCAGGACCTAGACAACATCCAACAAGAAGGCTTCGACCACATTCGCGTTCCCATCCGATGGAATGACTACGCCGGACCTGGTCCTGAGTTTCGGTTGTCAGAAGAAATCTTCTCCAAGGCCGATCTCATCGTTACCAACGCCTTGCAGAGAAACCTCGCCGTAATCGTGAACCTGCATCATTTCGATGAGTTCACGGACAACCCCGCCGCGCACACCAACAAACTCATCGCTCTGTGGCTGCAAATCGCGACGCACTACGCTTCTGCGCCAGAAGCCCTCGCCTTTGAACTCCTGAATGAACCGCGCGACGCCGCAATGACGGTGGTGATGAACCCGATTTACGCGACGTTGATTCAGGAGATCCGAAAGACCAATCCCAAGCGAACCCTGTTTGTCGGGCCGGGACGGTGGAATCAAGTCAGCGAGCTGAAGAATCTTCAACTTCCCGAGAGTGACCAAAACCTCATCGTCACCATTCACTGCTACGAACCGTTTTATTTCACGCACCAAGGCGCAACATGGTCTGGTCCGGACACCAAAGTGAAAGGTATTCAGTTCCCAGGACCGCCCGCCACACCGCTCATTCCCGATCCCTCGCTGCAACTCAGCAAATGGGTTTCAAATTGGGTTCACCGCTACAACACCGTCGAAGGCACCAACAACCCATCCCATCCCGAAGCGTTCCGAAAACAGATTCGCATCGCGCAACAATGGTCGCGTGAGAACGGCCGCCCCATCCACATGGGCGAGTTCGGCTGCTACATCCAGGCCGACGAGAAATCCCGGGCCCGTTTTCACGCCGAGTTCCGCAAGGCGCTGGACGAAGCCGGGATGGGTTGGGCGATCTGGGATTGGAAAGCCGGATTCCGCTATTGGGATGAACGCAAGAACGCGCCCGCCGCAGGATTGCGCGATGCACTCTTCGGTAAGACGAGCCAGTGAGCGGCCCGCGGCCCGTCCGCTCACGGAATCGCAGGCGTGACCAGTTTGTAGAAACGATTTCCCGGCGCGACGGTGTTGGTCACTGAGAGGAAGCGAGGCAGGTCAGCCGTTGCAACATCGGCCACTTTCGTCCACGGACCGCCATCGACAACCGCGCTGCTCAACAGCGAATACGTCCTCTCGTTGTCGGCCCAGAACCGGACGACGGCGTTGGCGCCAGTGCTGTCAATTTCTTCAACGCGCGGGTGACTCAACACCATGGCCGCTCCCACCGGGAAAACGCGCTCCCATCTCCGCGCCGTCCCGGCCCGCCGTGCGCGCCGGCGAATTCTCAGCCAGGCGGTAGTCGCGACCAGCGGGATTCACGAACAACGGATTCACGTCGATGTTCCCTTCCCCCGGCCAGTTCGTGTTGCTGAAGATATTATGGTCGGCAAAGAGCTGCCCTCCATTGGCCATCGAGATCGTAATCGTGTTGCCCACGACAATGTTGTTGTAAGTGTTCGTTGTTATGCCGCCCCCGGTGGAAGAGCTGGGGCTCACCTTGTTGTAGTTCGTCAATCCCCAGGCGTTGTCGACGATGGTGCAGTTGCGCACGCTCACATCACAACGATCCTTCGCCATCACGCCCGAGAGACAGGCATACATGAAGCAGTTGCTGACAATGGTGCCGCGCGAGGCGTTGTTGTCCCCCACGGACACACCCTTGTCGAACGGGAAGTCGAACATCAAGCAGTTCTCAATCCGCACGTCGAAGGCACCCGGAAGGTCGCCGGGGCCCACGTCCACCGCGTCCACATTGCCACGATTGCCATGACGGAAGGTGCAGTTGCGAATTACGGTACCCGTTTGCGCGGCGTCAAAATCCACCGCGTCGCCATAAATATTTTCAAACAAGCATTCTTCGATGAGCAGAACGCCATTGCGCCAAAGCGTTTCGTGATACTCGCGCACAATCGTACGACGCACGGTGGTCGGCGCGGCAAAGTGTGTGAGGATAATCGGCGCAGTGAACAGTGAACCGCCCGCGCGACGGTAATCATGGATGTAGACGTCCTCGATCAAGCCAACGGCATTGCTGTAAACCGTCAATTGTCCCGAGATAATCTCCGCATGGCGGACCGTGAAGCTGGAGCCGAACTGTCCGGACAATTGACCCCAGATATTCGTCCCGACCAATGGCTGGAATCGCACCTTATTCTCCACGGTGCCCGCGACGTTGATCGTTCCGCCCGCAGCGATGATGGATACCAAGTTCGTCAACTTGACGACCGTGCCAGGGAGGATGGTCAGCGTGACGCCAGATGGGACAAACAGATTGGAGACGACTGTGACGGAACCCGACATCGGTGACCACGTGGTGTCCGCGGGCAGCAAACCGCCCACCACGAGATTGGGTTCCTGACGAATGGCGCCGGCAATGCTCGAGAACTTTGAGTTTCCGGCTCGGACACGATAAAAATAACGCTGGTTGAGCGAGGTGTTTGTATCGGTAAACGAGGTTACGTTTTCTGTCAGTCCTCCATTCACCGGATCCCAGAAAGCAATGGTGTTCCAACCCTGCCCATCAAAGGAGCGTTCCAATGAGAACCCAATTTCACCCAAGGCGTCTTCCCGCCAACTCAGCTGAATGTGATTCGTCCCAGAAACGACAGCTTGCAAATGATACGGGGCCGGGAGCATCCCGCCGGGATGGAACGGGACCATCGCCCCCATGGTCGAGCCCAACCAACCGGACCCAAGGGCCGGTGAGCCAGCCAAGAGTCGGTAACCTGCCGCGTCGGCATCCTCGAACAAAGGATCCGCGCTGATGTTTCCGACTCCAGATACGAGCCCACCCTCCACGTCAGAGTAGGACAAATTCAGAACTCCTCCGCCGGCCAGATGAATGTTCGTGACGTTTCCAAATACAATCAGGTTCGTTCCCGCGCCGTAGCCTGCACCATCCCCCGCATTGCGTTCCCACATCAAAATCCCAGTGGAATTGTCTGCAACCGTGTTTTGATTAAAGACGCAATTGGACGCAGCGTAGGCCGAAATACCGATGCCGTTGCCGAATATCAGCGAGTTGCTCACCACCGTCCCGTGCGACTGCCCGGCTATCGACACGCCCTTGTCCGGGAAACCGTGGATGATCACCCCGTTGATAACCGCGCCGGGATTCCCTCCCAAGTCGATCGCATCCGTATTCGATCCTATTCCATGGCGATAGGTAGTGGATTTGACGACAATGTTCGTGCTGTCCGCGAAGTCCGTCGCATCGGAGAACACTTGCTCGATCAAACAGCCCTCGATCAAAACAGGGGTGCCACTGAAACGCGCCTGATCATAGCGGGCAAGATGACTGTCACGCAGCGTGAAGGACGCCGCGTTCGTCGCCGCAAGCAGCAAACGAGAGGCTGATCGGAAGTCGCGCAGGATACAGTCTTCCACTCGAACTACCGCATTGCTGACTCCGACAATCTGGCCGGCAATCACCTCGCAATCGTTCATCCAGAGCAGTCCTCCGTTGGCAGAAACTCCCCAAAGGGTCGAACCATCCGCCGGGGCGAAGAGAATGGGCTTACCAGGATGCAGGCTGAAGCCGTCGTCTTTTATGATCAACGACGCTCCGGGCTCGACCCTAAGGGACGTTCCAGGAGAAAAAAGCACAGCTACCGTGTTGCTGATAAGAAGGTAAGTCCCAGATTTGACGGTGACGGTATTGGTAACCAGCACAGTGGATGGTCCGAAAGCCCAAGTCACAGTGTTGAATGGGCCACTCCCAACGACGTCTCCTCCTACATCGACCGTCGTTTGGCGAAAGAAAACATCGCGATTCGTCGAAGCCAGCAAGGCGCCGTCCTCCGCCAGCGCCGCTACAAAAAGACTGTTCAGGCCCGAGGCAAGCGTTGCCGTCCACGACCACTCGCCGGTCACCGGATTGTAGGACGCCTCTTCGCCATTCACCGTGACACGGGTCGCTCCGGGAATGGTGTTCGTTCCGGAAACCGGAACCACCGCGCTGTCCACGATCGCGAACAGCGCCCCGCCGCCCGCCGCGGACGCGCCGCCTTCCAGACGCAGGCTCGCGGTGAGGGAGAAATCCGAACTGGCCGCGCCGCCGTTCAAACCGATGATGGACAACACGTGCGAGCCCTCGGGAAGGAGCGCACCGACCGTTCCGAGATCATAGAAGGTCGGAATAGCGCCTCCGCCGCCGTGAGCTTCGTGGTTCTGATTCGCCACCGTCACCGCATCAAAGAGAGGGTTCGCCTCCGACACGTTGGACGACCGACGCACCTCCACCCCGTCGAGATACGCCACGAAACCATCGTCCCAATCCATCGTCAGGATCACACGACGTGAAGGATCGGTACCCGCCGGAATCTCAAACGACTTCCGGACATAAACCGTCGTGTAGCCATTCAGCATGTCGTCCAGCACCGTGGCATCATCGCCGTCACCGAAACCAAATCCACCCGGCCCAGTCAGCCACGTCGTATCGAGGTCGCCGTCTGCTACCGTGTGCCAGTCGACCTGCGGTTCCGAGAGCCCCTTGCGATAGCTCCACGTGTCGTTCGTATTCACCAAGATCGTCGGTGCCGGAGGCGGCGCGCCAACTTGGGCGGTCAGCACTTGGGAATGAGCAGGGCGGGAGAGCATCAGTCCAAACAGGATCAGTAAGGAGTTCGTCAACTTCATGGTTCTGGGTGTTTTAAAGAGTAAAACCGATTTCATGGCAGCGCGGGCGTAACAATCCGGTAAAACCGCTGACTACCTGGCACGCCTGAATTGTCCGGCACCATCAGTGTCTGATTGCCGGCCTGCGCCGGAACATCGACCAGACGCTGCCAGCTGATCGGGAGATCAAGCGTTGCACTGAAAAGAATGCTGTAAGTCTTGCCCGCCACCGCATCGAATCGAAGTTCCGTGATCGCGCCGTTCCTCGTCGCCTTCAACGCGAGCCCGCTGCCAGCCTGTTTGGGATGGGTTCCAGCCAGATACTCCTCGAGATTGCTCAATCCATCGCCGTCGAAATCGAGCGCCGCGTCGGCAGAGCTGTTCTTGTTGAAGCCGTACAAATCCTCCCAGCTGTCCGGCATTCCGTCGCCGTCGGAGTCCAACAAACCCGTCGCAACCTGATCCGGCGCCGGCACTGCGGCGATCCAGTTTGTCGGCTCGTTGCCGTAGCCCGTCACGCTCACGCGCTGGAGCGACATCCCGCGGCCGTCGGCGTTCGTCGGCCATGCGCCGCGATCCTGGTAAACCACCTTGTCGACGAGCAGATACGGAACGAGCCCGGCGTCACTGCCGACGGTTTGCGGAGCATCCGGCCGCGCGAGCTCGACGCTTTCCGTGCTGTTGTCGAGCTTGCCGGCGTAAGGTCCAACGAGGAAAAGGTTCGTTCCATACCTGGCGCGAAACTGCGCCAGCGCCGGCGCATTTGTGGCCGGATCGAAGCTGACGAGAATCATGCTGCCACCAGCGGGAATACTGTGGGTGTTGTTGAACTGAAAATCGACTGCGTCCCGCAATCGCCAGCCGTTCGTCGGATAGACCGGATCATACAGCACCATGGTGCTGGCACTTGTGTTTCGAAGCTCGATGAACTCCTCCACGGTGTTGTCATTCGTCCCGACATCGACCGGGTGATACATGATCTCCGTGATCACGATCGGCCCCACCTTGGGATACGCGTTCGCCGCGCCGGCGCCGGTGCGGAAAACGCTGATTTGGTTGGTGGGACTCTGCGCCGTCACCGCCGTGCCGAAACTCAGCCAACTGAGCGGCGCGTAGTCGACATCGCCAATCGAATTGACGTAACGACCAAAGGAAACGCCGTTCGCGGACGGACCAAAATTCGCCGTCGCTCGATAGCCGGTGAGCAAACCGTTTCCGGTCGTTTGCGAGAGATACACTTCGTCGCCCTTGGCTGAACTGAACGAGAACGGAATGCCGTTGTCCGTGTTGTTGAAGTTCACCTCGTAGAAAACCTTGAAGCCGCCGGCGGGCAGAATCGTATTCGCCGGGATCTGATATTTGCGCGGCGTATCGTTCGCGTCACTCAACCACCACCCGCTGACGTCCACCGGCTGCGCAGTCGTGTTCCGCAGTTCAATCGCATCTTCCAGCGGCAGATCAGTGTGCGCGATGACTTCATTGATCACCACATTGGTCAGCGGGAGATAGTTCGGATCCTTCGGCGTCGGCGTCGTTGGGAACGGAACAATCGTCGTTGCACCATCCGGCAACCGTCCCTGCGAAACATCGGTGACCTGCAGCCCGAACGAGACGGCATCGATCTGCGTGCCGTTGTTGGCCGCGAGCAGGAAGATGGAATCCCCTTCCTTGCCGAGCTTGAAGTTCACGTGTTCCGGCCCGGCGGGAACGGCGGGATTATCCGCCTGGAAACGCACGAATGCATTGGAGCCGACCCCGATAAAAGACAGGTCGGGAATTCGATACGAATCTGGAGCGCCAAACGTGTCGGTCAATCGCAGGCCGCCGAGCGCCACCGGCCGCGTGTCGCCGTTGTAGAGTTCAAACCAGTCATCGCCACTGGAAGGATCCGCCATCCATTCGTTCACGCGCAGGAGCGTGGTGTTTCCGAGCACGGCCGCCACATTGGTGGCTCCCGGCGTCGGCAGGGTAAGCACAATGTTCGTTCCACCGGCCGGCACCCGACCGATCGAGAGATCGGGAACTTGGATGCCGTAGGCGATGCGATCAATGATCTCATTGGTCGCGGGAGTTTTGTTGAAGAGATAGATCTCGCCGCCATTCGCCTTAAGTCCGAAGCCGGTGTTGGTCGACGAAACGGGCAGGTCCGCATCGGCGTAGATGACAAGGTAACCACGCGCCGGAACAATGGACCCGGCGGGAAACACCCATCGCGCCGGATTGTTATTGGCCTGATCGTTCAAACTCATGCCGCCGACATCCACTGATGCCGTCGTGGGATTGAAGAGTTCGATCCAGTCCGGCGTCCGCCCGTCCACCGTCACGCCGCTGGCGTTGTCCGCGAGCACTTCGTTGATGACCAGTCCACCGACGGCGACAATGTTGGTCACGATTACCCCATCGAGGCGGGTGCCCATGAACACGTCACCAAACGGAGTCGCGTTATGCACTTCGACCGCGATGGTATTCACACTACCCGGTAGTAAGTTGGTCAGTGAAATCACGATCGGACCAGTCCAGGAAGGCGGCCCGCCGAAACCCTGCGAAGGGGGCGTCTGATTGAGCACGGTGCCGCCCGGCATGTTGTAGCGCGCGACCTCACGGCCATTCACATAGAAGACCGCACCATCATCGATCAGATTGGAGAATTGCAGACTGGTGGCAGTGAAGCCGGCCGGGACATTAAAACTGGACCGGAAGTAATAAGTGACGTTTGCCGAACTGGAAACCAGCGGTGTCCGCACCGGTTCCGGGGTCGCACCGCCCGCGCCAAGCAACGCCTGGCCGCTGGGCCACGCAGAATCGTCGTAGGCAGACGCCTGCCAGTTCACGCCATCCAGATTGCCGCCCTGCAAGTAACGCCACGTGGCGTCAATTGGCAGCAGGTTAACCAACACCGGGGGCGGTGCCGTCGGCGGCGGGCCGGGACAATAGTTCGCCGCGCCCGGCGTGCGAATGCTCATCGTCACGTTCGTCAGGCCCCCATCCGGACAGCGCCCCATCGACACACCGGCGCGTTGAGGTCCGTAAGTTACACAGTCGATCAATGACTCGCGATAATCCGCCAGCGCGATGCTGCCCACGTCGGAGGTCAGACGGAAGTTCAGATGGTCCGCCCCGCCCTGCTCGTCCGCGATGAAGGCCACGTAGCCACCGGCGCCAATAAAACTCAGATCCGCAATACGATGTTGTTTGATTCGGCCCAAAGGCGCATCAGTGAGATATAATCCGCCGATCGAAACGGGCAGCGCAGCCGGATTGAACAGCTCCACAAAATCTTCCGTCGTCGGTGGCTGGCTGTTGGCGAAGAACTCGTTGATGCGAAGCCCGGCGGTGTTACCGAGAGCCTGAGCGACATTCGCCGCACCCAGCGTCGGAGTGCTGAGCATCCAGTCGCCGCCGGTGCCGATGCGGCTGATGGACAAATTCGGCAGCTGCAGGCCGAACTTCACCGAATCCAGCAACGCTCCGCCAGCGCTCGACCGATGATAGAGATATACCGCGTCGCCTTCTGCGCCTACGGAGAAGCCGAGATGCAGACCGGGAGGTGCCGTCAGGATTATTCGCGATCAAGGTCAGATAACCACCGGCGTTGAGTGTTTATGCCATTCCGGAATGGTGAACTTTGGCGGCGGAGCAGACGGATCGTCCGTCAGTGTCATGCCCGACAAATCCACCACCGATCCGCCTTCATTGTGGAGCTCGATCGCATCCGGAAACGTTCCTGAGTGATTGAAGGCCGAAACGTTCTGCGCGAGGACTTCACTCAAGCGCACCGTTGGCGCTGCCGTGTTCACCACACACGTTTTCGAAATCGTCGGGGCGCCCGCCGACTGATAAATGCCACCGGAGTTGCGTCCCACAACGTAGACCGTGTTTGTCGATCCGTTGGCGAGACCGCTCAGCGTGATGGGATTCGCCACGGGCGCTTCCGCACTAAGGGCGCCGTTGTTGAGCCGGTACCGGTAATGCGTGATGTCGGCGCCTCCCACCGTCAACGTGGCAGTGGTGGCAAAGGTCGGGCTGCGCGGCTCACCCGAGATGGTGGCGACCGGCGAGTTGGTCGCGGGAGGAACGAGTCCAGCAATCAATCCCGCGACAGTTGCGCGCCGGGCGGTCATGTAGTTTTTGAAGGTCGTCGCCGTGCCCGCGAGCTTCGGGTAGTCCGCAAAAGATCTAGTCCACCACGGGATTGAACTGAGCAGCGGAGAACGATCCATCCATCAAATCCTGCAACGTCCGGTAGTAGAGCGGCTCGATTTCCGGATGGTGCATAAAAAGTTCATGGCGTTGGCAATGCCCACGGTGTCTCGGACGCGCAGCAAAAGTCGCCCCGAAAATTCCGCTGCCGCTGTTCAGCGAACTCAATCCCAAAACAGAATCGAGGTCGTGATAAACAAGAATGAAGCGAGGGTCATTCTGTCCTCGATACATCGCGTAATCATCGTTGTTGCCCGTATTGATGCCGGACTCGCTGTTGCCAAACAGGCTCATGACGGCCAGATGGCGCAACCATTGTTCGACGTCGATGACGGATCGCGCGCGGGCCGAGCTCCAAGTTGCTGTCTGATTATCGCCCATGACTTCCAGCATGCCGATGATGTCACGCCAGTCGTCTTCGCTCACGTTGCTGCCCTTGAAATAAGTATTCTGGTAGGAACCCGGATTTTCACCGCGGTAGTTGAACTCCTTCGGGGCGACATCGCGGTACACCGAGTAATAATTCCCTCCCTCGTTGTCCGGGAATGTCCGGCTCGCCCAGTCACTGCCAAACTCTTCATTCGCCGCATAGAGTCCGTTCGCCGGAGTTCCTCCGGGCCCCGCGCCATTGTTGACCCGCATCTGGGCGAAGTGGGAGTTGTTGCCGGCCACGCCAGCCTTCTGAGCCAGAGCAGCACCCACCACCTGCGCAGGCACATTGCGGGCGTTCATGTTTAACGCCGTCACGCCCTTCCATTCGGTGGCGGCCGGGGAAGTTA
>JADJPG010000035.1 GCA_016713365.1 Verrucomicrobiota bacterium
CGGCGAAGTCGTCATCCCCGCCGCGCGGCTTACCAAGGTCTTCAAGGACTTCTGGGGCCGGCCGAAGGCGCGCGGTGGACGGTGTCGATTTCGAGGTGCGCAAGGGTGAGGTGTTCGGTCTCCGGGGCCGAACGGTTCCGGCCAATCCACCACGGTGAAGATGCTGCTCGGGCTGTTGTATCCGACCAAGGGGCACATCGAGGTCTTCGGCAAGTCGCCACGGCATGTCGCGACCAAATCCCGCATCGGTTATCTGCCGGAGGAATCGTATCTCTATCGCTATCTCAATTCCTACGAGACGCTTGATTTCTTCGGGAACCTTTTTCATCTCACGAATGATGAACGCCGTCAGCGCAGCGAGCAGTTGCTCGACATGGTGGGACTGAACCAGACGCGCACGCGTTCGGTCGGCGAATTCTCGAAGGGCATGCAGCGTCGCATCGGCCTGGCGCAGGCGTTGATCAATGATCCGGACCTCGTGATTCTCGACGAGCCGACAGCGGGGCTTGATCCGATAGGCTGCCGCGAAGTGAAGGACTTGATTCTCGCCCTCGCGCGTCGTGGCAAGACGGTGATTCTCAGCAGCCATCTGCTGTCGGACGTGGAGGATGTCTGTGACCGCGTGGTGATATATTACGGCGGCAAGATTCAGGCGATGGGTGAGTTGAAGGACTTGCTCGCGAATCGCGATGCCGTGCGCATCACCACGCCGCCGCTCTCGCGGGAGACGACTCAGAAAGTGATGGAGCTAATTCGTCACGACGTGGCAGAGGACAAAATCCGCATCGATAACCCCACGCAGAATCTCGAGAGCTACTTCCTAGATGTGGTGGCGAAGGCGAAACAGGCGGCGGCGGAAACTTCCGGCGCGCAATCTGGCGGCAAGGTGGCGGCGTACCTGCAAGCAGGCGCCACGGTGAAACCGGCGACGGACAAGGTGCTGGAACGGCTTACCGCTCCGGCGCCAGTGAAGGAAGAGGTGACGCCTGCTGCGGCTCCTGCGGCGAGCGTGAATCAGGCGAAGCTAGATTCGCTCTCGAAGCCGGAACGTGCCGCATCGGAGGCGAGCGTTTCCTCCGCGGCGACCTCCCCGGCTCCGAGCGCGACGCCGGCGACTGAGGTGAAGCCGGCGGATCTCGCGAAGGCGAATGAGAAGCTCTCCTCGCTGTTGAACAAGCCAAAGTCCTGATGGAATCCGTATCCCCATTCCTGCGGGTGTTGCTGCAGCTCAGCGTCATCGTCCCGCTGTTGCGCGGGCTTTCGGTCAGCGCATCTGGGCGGTCGCGGCGCTGACCTGGAAGAGCGGCCTTTCGCTTCCGTCTCTTCTGGGTGCTTTCCGGTTTGCTGCTCTGCTCGGTGGGTTCTGCTGCCGATGCTGCTCAAGGACGACGGCACCGCGCGCGGGTTCATCCAGATCATGCTGACCTACACGTTGAGTGTGATCACGGCGTTGCTCGGATTTTCCACGCTCTGGCTGGCCTGCGGCACGCTGGCTCGGGACATCGAGGATTGCTCGATGCAGATGGTCGCGGTGAAGCCGATCTCGCGCTGGCAGATCTGGCTAGGCAAATGGCTCGGCATCGTGCTCCTGAACGCGAGCTTGCTGGCGGTGTCGGGGGGTGGCATCTACGGATTGCTGCAATGGCGGATGGGACAAATGGAAAAATCGTTGGAGGCGGCGCGCATTGCGAAGGATGAGAAAGAAGCGCGGCATCTGGCGACTCAGTTGGGTGCGTCCGGAACGAAATCTTCGTGGCGCGGGGATCGCTCAAGGAACCGCTGCCGGACATTGAAGCGGGATGTGGACAAGCAGATGGCGAAGGTGCCCAACCGGGAATCTCTCTCCGCAGAGCAACTGCAGGAAATCCGAGGCCAGTTTCGCGACCGAGTCAAGGCGGTGCAGCAGGTGGTACCCCCGAATCATCTGCGGCGGTGGACCATCGATTTCGGCTTGCAGCGGCATCTGCTGAAGGACCGGCCGCTGTTCCTCCGGGTGAAGTTTTACGCGGCGCAAACCAACCAGACCGGAACCTACCTCGGGCTTTGGAATGTCGGCCCGCCTGACAGTCCACGTTCTCAGAGCATGCCTCAAAGTCTGGCTGCGAACACGTTCCACGAGATATCATTCCGCCCAACCTGTTTGATGAACTGGGGGCTGTTCATCGACTTTGAGAACCGGAACAACATTGCGTTGATCTTTCCCGCTTGATGAGGGACTGGAGGTTCTTTACCGCGAGGGTGGCTTCGGGTTGAACTTCACTGCGGGGTCTCGGAATCATCTGGTGCTGGCTGGCATTGCTGGCGGTGATTGGGCTTGCGGCGGCGAGTTTTCTTTCGTTCCCGGTCGCTGCCTTTTGTTCGATCAGTTTGCTGGTGGTGGCGCTCTCCAGCAGTACTCTGACGAACGTTGTTCAGTCGGGATCGGTGGTTGGCGCCGATCACGAGACGGGTGCCGTGAGCCCGTCTGCGGTGGATGTGGTGGTGATGCCGTTGTTCAAGGCAGCGTTCGCCGGTTTGTTGCTGGTGGCGGCGGGCTTTCTGCAACAGCAGCTCAATCGCCAGCGCGGCGAACTGGGGCTGACGCGGGTTGCTCCACTGGAGAACGCACCGCCGGTTCTGGCATTTACCACCGTGGCGCTGGGCGGGTTTCGTGGGCTGATTGCGAATGCGCTCTGGGTTCGCGCAAATGATCTCCAGATGGAGGACAAATACTTTGAGCAAGTCCAGCTCGCTGACTGGATCACAAAGCTGGAGCCCACGTTTGTCCAGGTATGGCTTGGTGCAGGCTTGGAACATGGCCTACAACATTTCGGTCAAGTTCCGCGATCCGTATGACCGCTGGCGGTGGGTGCAGCGCGGTATTGAGCTCCTCCGTGACCAAGGTCTCCAATACAATCCGAAGGAGGCGCTCCTGTATCGTGAGCTCGCGTGGTTCTTCCAGCACAAGATGGGTCAGAACCTGGATGACGCGCATCTGATCTACAAATACGAGTGGCCGAGGAAGTTACCCGGGTGCTGGGTGGCGGCCGGCCCAATTACGACGAACTGCTGAATCCGCAATCTCCAGAGGTGCGTCAGCGTGTCGAACTGCTGCGGGAGAAGTTGAAGATGGATCCGGCCATGATGAAGAAGGCCGATGACCTTTACGGCCCGCTTGAGTGGCGCTTGCCGGAGGCCAGCGCGATTTACTGGGCGATGGTGGGCTTGGAGAAATCCAACGAGAAGGATCTCATCACCCTTCGCCGGGTGATTTACCAGTGTCTCCAGCTCAGCGTCATGCGCGGAAAGATTGTCGTGGAGCGACCTGACGGCACCTTGGGCTTTGGGCCTGACCTGAACAAGATCGGCCTGGCGAATGACGGATACTCGAGAATGCTGGCGGAGGAGACGGAGAAGAAAAGCGTCGTTGAACGAGCGCACAAGAACTTCCTGCGGGAAGCGTTTACCTGCTCTACACCCACAATCGGATTATCGAAGCCGATCGATGGTTGAAGACGCTGCGCGACCAGTATCCGGATGCGGTGGAACAGGAATCTCGGCGGAACAGTTTGCCCTCGCCCGGATGACGGCGAACATCTCCGAGCTGAACCATAACCGAACCAAGGCTGTGCTTGAAGGCCTCATGATTCAGCACTTTGAAAACCTCGCGATCGACAACGATGATCGGGCGGAGGGCTTGATGCTGATGATTCGGAAGATCTGGAACTACTACACTTCGGGAGGACCCGACGACCGGATGCGCTGCGACTGGAACCCATCCCGGAGAAGATCGTCTGCGAAGTAACTCCTGCGATCGTGCGGACTATTTCGCCATCGGGACCCGGGCGGCTTTCACCATCTGTTCCACGAACGAGTCGACCTTAAAGTCGGTCTCCGGCGTGGTCCATTGCACGACCCCATTGGCGTCGATTACCACGGTGCGGACGTTGTGGTTGATTGGTTCCGCCGGATTGGCCCGCCAGAATTGCAGGCCGAACTGTTCGCCAATGGCGGTGATGTCGATCAGCGGCGCGGTGACGTGATTCCAGTGCTGGAGATCGACCTTGTACTTCGCGGAGTATTCCTTCAACCGTTCGGGCGTGTCGTAGTCAGGATCGATGGTGATGCTGAGCAGGTGCCAGTTGGTGGGACCGCCGCTCATCGCCTTCAGCTTCTCCTGGGCCGCTTCGAAGTTGCTGCTCAGGCGCGGACAGAACGTGGGAAACGGACAGCGCGTAAAGATGAAGGTGAAGCCGAGGGCCTGGCCTTTGAAATCGCTCAGGCGCACGATCCGGCCGAGGGTGTTCGTGAAGGTGTAGTCGGGAATTTTGTCGCCGACCGCCAGGGGCTCGACTTCGCGCACGGGACGGAATCCGCTGGGCTTGGAGGGCAACGGCGTGCGGGGGCCATCGACCTTTTTGAGCTGATCGATCCAGCCATCGTCCTCGGTGACCAGCATGCGAAAGGTGATGGAATCTCCCGCCTGCAGGCCTTGCAGCTCCTTGTCCTCACGCACGTCGAGCATCATGGTCATCGCCTCCATGTAGCCGGGAATATCCTCGTGATCGATCAGCACCTTCTTGCGCTCGGGGAAGAGTTCCTTAATCACGCCCTTGACCTGGTAGATCGTCGGATTCGTTCCGGTTGCGGCGTGTGGCGTGGAGTTGGTCGACGCCGGCAAGGGCGGGTTGGATGGCGCGGATTGCTGGCTGCACGAGAGCGCCGCCAGTGCTAGGGCCAGCGCGCCGATGAGGCTGAAATGTGTTCGTGAACTCATGACTGCGGCAAACATTAGTCGCCGAACCGCCACTGACAAGTGCGGTGAGCAAACTCGCCGCCTTCTGGTTCTGCCCGAAAACTTGCCAGCCTCCGGAGCCTTGTGGTTAATTGGCGAAAACATGCCGCAGTCAACGCCCAGCCAGACCGCCGAGGATTATCTCGAACGCATCCACGAGCTGATTCAGGAGAAGGGGTATGCCCGCGTCGTGGACATTGCGAGCTCGCTGGATGTGAAGCAGGCGTCGGTCACGAGCATGGTGCAGAAGCTCGACGAGCTGGGTTACCTGAACTACGTCAAATACCGCGGCCTGGTGCTCACCGACAAGGGCCGCGCCGTGGCGACGGGCATTCAGCAGCGGCATGAAACGCTCGCGCGATTTTTCTCCCTGCTCGGACTGGATGCGGAGACGCAGCATCGCGACATCGAGGGCATTGAACATCACCTCAGTCCGGCCACCGTCGAGACGCTGGCGGATCTGGCGACGTATTTCGAAAAGAACCCTGACGTGCTCAAGAGCTTCGTGAAATCGCGCAAGCCCGGACGGCGGGAGTCGTGAATCCCCATTTGGCTGGCGGCGGCGCTTTTCCGGGCGCATTTATTTCGCGGTATCTTTCGGGCGGACGCGTGGGTAAATTTCCCGTCCAACACCAACAGCGCGCTTCATGAACACCATCTCGGGCAAAATCATCGACCGCACCTGGAAGCAGATCAACGAAGCCACGGAAGAGGAAGGCCAGCGATTGCTCGATGTGATGGCCAAGCAACAGCCGTTCGTTGTCGCGTACCTGATGGCGGTGGAGGAAACCTTGATGGGCGAGGAGGAACGTGGGCAATTGATCCTGATCGGCCTCATCCTGTGGAAGATTCTCTCCGAGCAGAAAACGGATCTTCGCCAGATCAACATGGACGATTTGGAGGCGGCGGAAACGGCGAACCTGAAGTTTCTCGAAGAGCTGGAAGACGGCTCCGAGATGGACCACATGGCCGGCCTGCAAAATCTGCTCGCGACCTACAATCAGGTGCCTCTCCTCAGCGCGGTGATCGAATCGCTCATGGCGGACAACGAGGAAGAGCCCGAGATGGCGAATGAAAACATGGGCCTGGCGTTGCTGCACCTGAAGTCCGTGCTCGATTGTCTCGACCAGTAATCCTCCGTTCCCGCTCCGACGCTCAATTGAACGTCTCAGGATAATGTCGTGCGGCGCATTCCGGGCACAGGCTTGGGCTGACGCGGGCATCCGAGTGACGTTCGATGTAGGCCTCCATCCGGCTCCAGAATCCCTTCTCGCTCAGGATACGTTTGCACGTCACGCAGACCGGCAGCAGACCGTTGATGCGTTTCACCTCGGAGAGCGTTTCCTCCAGCTTGCGAATCAATCGCTCGCGTTCGATGGCTGCCGCGTGCCGTTCGTCCAGCAAACGTCGTTCACGCAGGACGCGCCGCACGGCCAGCGGGAGACGGTTCAGGCGATCCTTGAAGATATAATCGTCCGCACCATCGTCGATCAGTCGCGTGGCCAGTTCCTCATCAAGGCCGCGTGTCACCAAAATGAAGGGCACGTCTTGCTGCAGCTTCTCCAGCTGCTCGAGAACGTCCACGGCGTTCCAGTCCGGAAGCGAGAGCTCGGACAGCACGACGTCATACTTCGCCTGGCTGACGCGAAGGAGAAAGTCTTCCCGGGTCGAGACGATGTCGGCGCACACGCTGTAGCCGTGCAGACGCAGCGCGCGCAGGCACAGTTCGGCGTCCGCCGGGACATCCTCGACCATGAGCACCCGGAGCGGTTGTCCGGTCACGAACGCTGTATCGAATCCTTGCCTTCCCATACCTCTGAACCTTTCTCCACGGTGATGACGCCGGGAACGGCCCGGTGAACAATCGCTGCCCCGAACGAAACCGTTCCTGCCCATGCTGGCGACACCATTCGTGCCTCCTCAATGCACATGGGATGCCATCGAGGAATCGCGATACGACAAGATCCGTTTTGGAATTGGAATGTGCTTTTGTGGGGGAATCTACGGCCAGGCCCGACCACCGATGGTCGGTTGGTTGTGGGCGAGTTTTTGGAGTGAACGATCGCGGGACAATCGAATCCCAAACGGGACACCACTCAGGATGCTTTACATTCGCCGCGGGCGGTTACTTTCCGGCGAGACCGTTGAGGTAAGCCAGCACGAGGTCCGGCAGGTCGCTGCTGTAGCCGCCTTCCAACAAGCTGAACACGGGGATGCCGAGCTTGCGCATTGATTCGCCGAGCCAGTGGAAGTCCTCCGCCTCGAGCGTTTCCTGCGCGAGGGGATCGCGCGCATACGCATCGAAGCCGGCCGAAACTCCGATGACTTCCGGCTTGGACTTCGCCATGTCGTCCAGGGCGCGTTGCAGCACCTTGCGATAATCCTGTCGCGGTGTCTTCGGTGCGACGGGATAGTTGAAGCAGTTCTTGCCGACGTGCGTCTCGCCGGTGCCCGGGTAGCAGGGGAATTGGTGGATGGAGTAAAAGCTCGCGCTGGCGTTCCCGAGTAGAATCGCCTCCGTCCCGTTGCCGTGATGTACATCGAAGTCGAACACCGCCACGCGCTTTGTGCCCGTGGCCAGCGCTTCGAGCGCGGCGATGGCGATGCTGTTCAGGTAGCAGAAGCCCATGGCGCGGTCCCGCACGGCGTGGTGCCCAGGCGGACGCATGAGGCTGAACGCCATTTCCCCTTTGCGAGCAGAGGCGAGGGCTTGCAACGCGCCTCCGATGGAACGCCGGGCGTGTTCGATGATGTCGGCATGTCGCGGCGTGTCGCCGTCGAAATCTTCCAACGCCGCTTTGACTCGGGTGAAATGTTCCTTCGTGTGGGCGCGGAGAATCGTTTCCTCCGGAACGTCGGCCAGCGGCGCTGCCCAATCGAGCTTCAGCCCGGTTTGGGAACGGAGTTTCTCGATTGTTCGCGCCACGCGCTGGGGACGTTCCGGGTGTCCGGCGCTGTGGTAACCCGTGCAGCGTTCGTCGGTGATGATTTTCATCGCAAGCCGAGCATCCCGAAGCGGTCGGGAACCGCGCAATCAAATTCCTTTGGCCAGCGGGCTGGGCGTCGCGTCCTCCAGTTCGCGGCGGATCGAATCCTTCAGCGGCGCCAGGGCGCGGAGCATGCCGCCACCCGCGCCCAGCAGGGCATCCGCGTGACGGACGATCAAGGAATTGGGAACACCGAAGGGCCGGACCGTCAGCACGTATTGGAGGGCTTCGCGTTCCTTTCCTTCGCCCAGCGCCTGTCGCGCCAGGGCAAACGCGGCAGCGGGCGAACGGCTCACGCCGGCGTAGCAATGGACGAGCACAGTGACCGGTGGCGATGCGGTGGAGGAGGCGAGGCAACGTTGCCCAAAGTCGAGGATGGCCTGCACCTTTTCCTGACAGGGTGGGGTGCCCAAGATGGTCGATGTTTCGACAGCGGTTTCGAGATCGTGAAAGTGCAGTTGCTCGTGGACGCCGCGAAACCACATCGGCGTGCCTTTCGGTGTGCCGGGATCTTCGAGCGAAAGGAGATGAGTGACGCCGAAGCTGGCGAAACCATTTACCTCGCCTTTGCCGCAAACGAACAGTCGATAGGGCAGTGGATGGATCATGTGAGCGTTGCGACAAGGGTGGTTCATGCCCGGCTCCACCGCAAGCGCGGCTTCGACCGACGGCTACGGACTGCCGTCGGCGAAGAAATCGTGGAAAAAGTTTCCGAGGTCCAGTGGGGCGAAAATCATTCCCGCCGGATCGGAAATGAACCGGTTCCGGGCGCGAGTGGAGCTGAAGCTTTCACACTTCCGAAAACGTGCGTCGCGAGCCCGTCGCCACGCTGCAAAATGCTTTGAACAAACACGAAAGAATTCACTCCAACTTCCGTCGAAAGATTTGACGGTTCCGTACCCGGGCGATACACCATAGCCGCATCCGGGTCGGGTATTGGTCGACGGTCCGGGTAATCTCTCAATGCACGCTCCGATGTTTTTGTTGGCAGAATCCGAATTGGTCTTCGTGTGGCGGAATGCCACGCCGGAGGCCAAGGCGATCATTGTCATCCTCGTTATTTTCTCGATCTTCGCGTGGTCGGTGATGGCGCAGAAGGCCATGCAGATGCGCCGTGCGAAACGGCTCAACACATTCTTCGAGTCCGAATTCCGCACACAGAAGCACGTGCTCGACGTTTACGATCGCAAGCTGCAAGTGCCCGACTGTCCGCTCTTCGTCGTGTATCAGGAAGGCTGCAAGGAACTCGACGCGCGCTTGAAGGAACGCGGGAGCAATGAACGCCGCCGTTACGTCTCACTCAAGGGAATGGAACACGTGAAACGCACGCTCGAACGGACCGTCGCGCAGCAATCGTTGAAGCTCGAGTCGGGTTTGATCCTGCTGGCCATCGCGGTCAGCGGCGCGCCGTTCCTTGGATTGCTCGGCACGGTGTGGGGCGTGATGAGCACGTTCAGCTACGTGGCGTTGAAGGGCAGCGCTGATTTGAAGACGATGGCGCCCGGTGTCTCCGCCGCGCTGGTGACGACAGTGGCCGGTCTGCTGGTCGCCATTCCGTCCATGTTCGGCTACAACTGGCTTGTGCATAATCTCCGCGTCCAGACGGTCGATCTGGACAACTTTGCCCAGGAACTCACCTCCCACATGGAGACGGAGTATTTGCGCGACGAGGAAGATGTCGTGAGGTAAGGACGATGAGACGCTTCTCCCAACGCAACAGCCTGGTCACGCTGTCGGATATCAACATCACGCCGCTGCTGGATCTCGCGTTCGTGTTGCTCATTATCTTCATCATCACCACGCCGTTGCTGGAGCAGGGTTTGAATCTCAAGCTGCCGCAGGGCGGTCAGGCGGACAGTCCCAAGATCAATCCGCGCGACATTCGGACCGTGGACATCAGCGCCCGCGGGGACTACAAGTTTCGTGAACGGTTTTATTCCGTGGATCAAATTGCCACGACCTTGCGCGACGAACAGCGCCGGAACCCGAACCTCATCGTCTACGTTCGCGCGGACGAGGAAGGCGCTTGGAAGCACATCGCCGCGCTGCTCAACCGGTTTGAACAGGTGGGCGTGGTCAACATCTCCATGCGCACCGACCCGACGACCGCGCCGCGGCGTTCGCGGTAAACAGGACTGTCACTTTCGATGGACCGAAGCCAAAAGAAATGTCTGATCGCCTCCGCCAGCCTGCATGGTTTCCTCGCCCTGCTGCTGGTCTTCAGCTCGGCGTTTTTCGTGGCCAAGGAGAAGCCCACCACCTTTTCCAAATTGCAGTTTGTTCCCGCGAAGTTCGTTGAAGACGCGATGGCCGGTGGCGGCGGTAATCCGAACATCGCCCGCACCGATGATGTCCAGAAAGGCTCTCCGGACGCTCCGAAACAACTCATCAACCCGCCGCCCCAGGCCACCCGGCAGCAACAGCCGACTCCGCCTTCGCCCGCTCCCAATCCGGAACCCGTGAAGCCGGAACCCAAACGGACGGAAAAGAAGACGCCTGAGCCCAAGGTCGAGCCGGCGACCGCCAAGAATAAAACCACGCCGAAACCCACCGAGCTCGCGAAGCCCAAGATTACCGACAAGCCTGTTCCGACCAAGCCGCGCATTGACCTCAGTGAGCTGAAGCCGGTAACGCGCACTTCGGACGACAAACGCAAGCAGCAGGAGGAAGCCGAAGCCCGCGAAGCGCAGCGTCAGCACAACGCGGCCGTGGCCGCAGCGAATGCCGCCCGCCAACAACTGGCGAAACGGTTCAATCAGGCGGCAGGCGATCTTCAGCGAGGATTTGCGACCGGAACGAAGGTTGATGTGGGTGGACCGGGTGGCGCAGCGTATGCCAGCTATGGTGCAGTCGTACAACAGTATTATCAGGACGCGTGGAAAAACCAGACCCGGCTTTTTAATGACCTGAATGACGATGATTTCACCGCAACTGTTGAAGTGGTGATCTCCCGTGAGGGCAGGATAATCAAAGCTCGAATCACTGACCGTTCTCCGAATAACGTAATGAATCGTTGTGTTCAACGAGCGCTCGACTCCGTCAGTAAGCTGCCCCCATTTCCGGCCTTTATCACTGATTCGGAGAGGGCTTTTACCATCGAATTCAACTTGAAGACCAATCGTACAACCGGATGAAAAATTTCACCAGTCTACTTGCTGCCTCAGCCTTCGCGTTGCTCGTAGCGGCGTTGTCGACGGCGACTCACGCTGCCGAACGGATTATTGTAACGGAATTCAAAGACGCCCTCGGCTTCCTGAAGCCCGTTCCTGTCAATGTCAGCGGCTTTACTGGCGAAGCGGACTCCGTGCTGAAGAACGATCTGCTGTTTATGGGCGTGCAACATGTCCCCCTCGATCAAGCGCAGTATCTGATCACTGGCAGCGCAGCCGGCCGCGTCGAAGGCCGTCTCACTGACAAGCCCACCAAGGGGATCATGCTCAACAAAGCTTACAGCGGCGGTTCCACCCGGCAGCAGATCCACGCCTTCGCGGATGACATCGCCAAGGCGCTCACCGGATTGCCTGGCATCGCCCAGACGAAGATGGCGTTCAAGGCGGAGAAAGGCCCCGGCCGCAGCGAGATCTACATCGCGGACTTCGACGGCTTCGGCGCGCAGGCGGTCACCAGCGACAACAACATCGTTTCCGACCCCGAATGGCGCGGGCGGGACATGCTGGTATACTCCTCCTACAAGCTGGGCGGTCCCCACATCTTTTCCCACCACCTCACCTCCGGCGCGCGGAACCCGGTGGCCCGGCATCCCGGCGGAAATTATAGCCCGGGTGTTTCGCCCGATGGCTCGAAGGTGGCGATGATTCTCAGCAAGGGCGGCAGTCCGGACCTCTACGTGGCCAACATCGACGGCAGCGGATTGCGGCAGCTGACCAAGACCCGGGAATCGGAATCCTCTCCGTGCTGGTCGCCGGACGGCAAAAAGATTTGCTACGGCTCGCGCGAGCGCGGTGCGACGTTGCTTTTCACCATTTCCGCTGCGGGTGGCACTCCCCGGTTGTTGTCCACCAGCGGCGCGCCGACCCCGACGGAGCCGGATTGGTCGCCGGACGGCAAGTGGATCGCGTTCACCTCGCAGACGCGCAGTGGTTTCAATATCTGCATCGTCCCGGCCGGCGGCGGCGAGGCGATCGTGCTCGTCGATGGCGAAGATCCGTCCTGGGCGCCCAATTCGCGGGCGATCCTCTTCTGCCGCGGTCGCGATCATGCCAAACAGTTGTCTTTACTTGACGTGCCCACCAAACAAGTAAAAACTCTCGGCCGCATTCTGGAGAGCAACTCGCAGCCGAGTTGGGCGAAGTAAAAAACTAATGCACAGAAGGCTCTCCACATCGCTCAAAAACAAAATGAAACTCGCTAAGTCCGTTTATCTGCTCACCGTCGCCCTGACGCTTTCCGCAACACTCGTCGGCTGCAAGAAAGGCCTCGACAAGACCACCAGCATCCCCGGCGGACGCAACGCCGCCATCGCGGACAGCGGTCCCACCCAGCCTCGGGATATCGATCGCGGTGGAATCATTCCTCCATTCAATCCGGGTGGAAATAATCCTGGCGGCAACAATGTGACTGGAGTTCCCGGCTTCGATCCCACGAAGGGAGACGCAGGCATCGGTCAGGCCAAAGGCGACTTCACAGGCTGGATTGAGAATCCCGACGAGTTCGCCAACCAGACGGTCTATTTCGAATTCGACAAGTCGAACGTCAAGCCGAGCGAAGTGGGCAAGCTCGAAGAAGTCGCCAAGAAGATGAAGGATGCCTTCAAAGGCAAAGCGTTGCGCATCGAAGGTCATTGCGATGAGCGTGGAACCGAAGAATACAACCGTGCCCTCGGCGACCGTCGTGCTCTCTCCGTTCGCGAGAAACTGGTCCAGCTCGGTCTCGACCCCGAAATGCTCCCGACCATTACCTACGGCGAAGAAAAGCCTGCCGATCCGGGCCATGACGATGCCGCGTGGAGGAAGAACCGCCGAGGCCAATTGATTCTCCTTTCGCCTCCGGGATCGAATTAAATCCGGACGGCTCCCGTCTGAAACAATCCTGTCGGCCCGTCGTATGACCGGCGACAGGATTGGTGCTTTACACACCGGAATGACGGGCCTAGTTTTACCATCAGAAAGACAATGTTTATGAATACTCTGTTCGCAGCCATGTTGGGCGGTTGGGAAATCGTGCTGATCCTCGCGGTCGTGCTGATTCTGTTCGGAGCCAAGAAGCTCCCCGAACTCGCCAAGGGCTTGGGCCAGGGCATCAAGGAATTCAAGAAGGCCACCACGGAAGTCTCCAACGAGATTCACACGGCCATGGACGACAACCGCTATTCGCAGCCGCCAGATCGACCAGGAGCCAGCCTCCAAGCCTGCGGAAAGCCAGTCTTCTGCGCCGTCCAACAAAGCCTGAGTCCGATTTTCCTCTGAAAGCACGTCATGTCGAACAACCCCGATGATCCACGTACAGACGAGGAGTTGGGGGACGAAGGCGGCCCGGTAAAGTCCTTCCTCGATCATCTTGAGGACCTTCGTTGGGTTCTCATCAAGAGCCTCGCCGCCCTCGGTATCGGGATGTTGATCTGCCTCATCGCAGGCGATCAAGTTGTTCACATCCTCAAGCGTCCGCTGCTCAACGCCAAGGTCAAGTTTCCTGGCACGAACGAGGTCTGGACCATTTCCTGGGGCACCAACGTCATGAAGGTGCTCAAGCTGAACGACGCCCAGCAGGAACAATACGGCGGCGGCACCAATCGCTACAAATCTTGGAAGATCGATCTGATGCCGAAGGCACCAATGGATTTTTCCTCTCGGCCTCGCTCCCGACCCGAACACGGACCCCAGCACGGCGGAGCGGATGAAGATCGACCTGATCAACCTCAGCCCGGTGGGCGGCTTCTGGGTGGCGCTGCAAGTATCGATGTACGGCGGTACCCTGCTCGCGTCGCCGTTTATTTTTTACTTCATTGCCGGCTTCATCTTCCCGGCGCTGCGGATGAAGGAGAAACACTACGTCTACCGCGGTCTCGGCTTCGGCGTCTTCCTCTTCTCGCTTGGCGTGTGCTTTTGTTACTTCATCCTCATGCCCATCGCGCTTTCCGCCTCGGCCATGTATTCGAACTGGCTGGGCTTCGAGGCGAACCAGTGGCGCGCGGAGGATTACATCAGCTTCGTCTGCAAATTCATGCTAGGCATGGGCATTGGCTTCCAGATGCCGGTGGTGCTGCTCACCTTGGTGAAGATCGGCGTGTTGAACTACACGATCCTTTCCAAGATGCGCCGCTACATGATCGTCGTGAACCTCGTGCTCGGCGCGCTGCTCACCACGCCCGAAGTCATCACGCAGGTCATGATGGCCATCCCGCTCCAGCTCTCTACGAAATCAGTGTGTGGATCGCCTGGTATTGGGAACGTCGCGAGAAGAAGCAGGCGAAAGCGTGATGCGCAATGTGTGACCCGTGATTTCACGGCGCACCCCCATCCCGTTCACGCATTACGGATCACCCGTCACTCGTTACGCTTCGAGCGCCTTCATCGTCGCGTCCAGGCTCGCCGCATCCGCCACGTTCAACATCTGCGCGTTGCCATCGATGCGTTTCATGAAACCGCTCAATGCCTTGCCCGGCCCCAGCTCGATAAACCGCGTGTAACCCTGCGCCAGCAGATGGCGCATCGAATCCTCCCAGCGCACGGACGACGTCACTTGATCGACCAAACGCTGGTGAATCTCCGACGGCGCGCCGTGCGGTTGCGCGGTGACGTTTGAAATCACGGGAACGATCGGAGTCTTCAGCGTCGCGGCCTTCAAGACGCCGTCCAGTTTCGGCTGCGCACTGGCCATCAACGCCGAGTGATACGCGCCTGCGACCGTCAACGGCATCGCCTTCTTGGCGCCCTTCGCCTTCGCGATGTCGCACGCGGCGGCCATTTTGTCGGCGGGACCGGAGATCACGATCTGCCCCGGGCAGTTCAGATTCGCCAGCTCCACGCCTGCTTCGGCACAAGCTTCGCGCGTCTTCGCCTCATCGAGGCCGATGATCGCCGCCATGCCGCCCTTCGTTGCCTCACAAGCCTCCTGCATGAAACGCCCGCGCTGCTGCACCACCTTGATGCCGTCCTCGAACGTCAGCGCGCCCGCCGCCGTCAGGGCCGTGAACTCGCCAAGTGACAGGCCCGCCGTCGCCTCGAACATCAGCCCCGGCACGCGTTCCTTGAGCAGCTCGAAGGCAACCCAGCTCACGAGGAAAATCCCCGGCTGCGCGTTCTCGGTCTTCGTCAGCTCGGCCTCCGGGCCCTCGAAACAAATCTTCGCGAGGTCGTAGCCGAGAGCGGCATTGGCCTTGTCGAACCACGCGCGCGCCGTGGGAAACTGCTCTGCGAGATCGCGTCCCATCCCGACGGTTTGGGCGCCCTGTCCAGCGAACAAAAGTGCGGTCTTGCTCATATAAAGTGGGGTGACTTAAGCGCAACCTCCGGCAAAGAGGAAGGAAGTTTTGGGCTGCTCCAGCAACCACGGCGCGCGGTGTTCCGAACTGGTTCTGTGAAAGCGATCCGTCCGCGGATCGCTCTGTTCCGTGAACGGAACGCTGGCTCCCACACGTCGTCTCCGATGCTGCGACGAAAAGAAATATTCCGACGGGAATCCAGCCAAACTCAGGCTTTCTGTTCGTGATGTCCTGCTTCGAGACACTGTGGCAAAGCGGCTGCTAAAGGACGTTCATCAGAAAGTAACCATGACGACCCGAAGACTTCACACTGTTCCGTTCCTACTCTGTGCCGCGCTCATTCTCACCACCTGTGCCTCGGCGCTGGCGCAAGGCACCAACGCTTGGACCAACGTCGTGGGCGGCTCATGGCACGCGCCGGCCAACTGGTCTCTCGGCGTTGCGCCCGCCATCGCCCAGAACATCGTTGCGATCACGAATTTCAATTCCAAGACGGTTACTGCGGACGCGACCACCCCCGCGGCGAATCTCTCCGTGCGCAATCTCATCCTCGGCGCGCTTCAGAACCGGCAGAACACGCTCGTCCTCACCAATCTCGCCGCTCCGCTGCAGGTGACGCGCGGATTGACGATGACCGCCGGCGGCGCGCTGCAAGTTCACAACTCCGAGCTCCGCGTTGATGCCGCGCTCGGCGGACAGGTGACGATGACCGCCGCCTCCGCAAGCTTCGTGAACAGCTCCGCGTTTCTCAGCAACAGCGCTCTGCTAAAGATCGGGAATGGCGCCGGCCTTTCCTCCATCAACCTGACGAACAGCTCTCTGCTCACGGACCACGAACTTCGCGTCGGCGCCGTGAATCGTTCGCTCGGTCGCCTGAATCTCGCCGAAGGTCGCGTCGAAGTCGGGCTGGAGCTTTATGTCGGCGACGAAGCGGGCTCCACGGGAGTTGTGACCATCGCATCCGGAACTCTTCAAGCGCTCAATACAAACGTTAACACCCGCATCGGCCACCGTGGCAACGGCTCGATGATTGTCTCCAACGGTCTGGCGCACTTCGATGATGTTTCGGTCGGTCGCCACGACACGGCGCGCGGCGCGCTGTTGGTCGCGGGTGGCGAGTTCGCCTGCGGCACGTTGAGCATCGGCCGCTTCTCGAATGCCGTCGGCATGGTCACCGTCGCGGGCGGATTTCTAAACGTCGCCGACGGCAGCCTTTACGTGGGCCGCGAAGGCAACGGGTCTCTCACGAACCTCAGCGGCCGCATCACCGCCTCGCGCCTGATCGTTCCGGGTGCCACGAATACGGCCACCGGCCTGGCGCAGTTCCTCGGCGGCGAATCGATCTTCACCTCGGGCCTCAATCTCGGCAGCCAAGTTTCGACCGGCCTCGTCGTGCTGAATGGCGGCGCGCTCTTCTGCACCAACGCCACCGCTACTGCGACATCCATCGTTACGCAGGGTGAACTCGTGCTGAACTCCGGCGTCGCGCAGTTCGATCGCCTCGAACTCAACTCCGCCGCCGGACGCCTCCAGTTCATCGGCGGCACGCTCCGCGCCCGTGACCTCATCGTGAACAACGGCGCGCCGTTCGTCCTCGGCGACGGCGTGAATCCCGCGACGCTCGAACTCGACGGCGGCACGGTGACCTTCGCCAACGGCATCGTCGTCTCGCCGAACGCCACGCTCGCCGGCTGCGGCACGTTGACCGGCAATGTGACCGTGCTCGCTGGCGGCTCGAGCGGCTTCCAGCCCTGCGGCCAACCGCAGATCACGCCAATCACGCTGACGAACTTCACCTCCGTCACCACAGGAATTCGCTTCTCCTTCAACTCGGATGCCGGCGTGAACTACCTCGTCGAGTTCAAGAACGACCTCGCTGAACCCGCCTGGCAGCCGCTCGCCACGCTCGCTGGTAACGGCAGTTTGCTCCACGTGACCAACAACCCAGCCGCGACAGGCGCGCGCTTCTTCCAAGTGAAGACCCCATGAACACTTGCTCCGCCGAACCTCGTCGCGCTGCCTTCACGCTCATCGAGTTGATGGTCGTCATCTCCATCATCTCTGTTCTCTCGGCGATTCTTCTTCCCGCGCTTTCTGGAGCGAAGGACAAGGCGAAGAACATCACCTGCGTGAACAACCTTCGCCAGATCATGACCGCTGCCACGCTCTACTCGGGTGACAACGACGACGTCCTGCTGCCCGCCGAGTATGACGCCGGCAATGGCGCGCCGTATCAGGAAGGCTGGGCGACGATTCTCGTAAACGGCGATTACATCACGGCGCCTCGATCGAAATACTATTACTCGATCGAAGGTGGCGGCTCGGTGCTTCAGTGCCCGTCCGGACTCTACGAGGTTTACCAAAACAACCCGACCTCCCGCGACGACATCGAAGGCATGAAGGCCCGTCCTTACGCCTCCGAAAGCACCGGAACCAAGTTCTACGTTCACACCTGGTACGGCATCAACGCCGCGCTGGGGAACAGCAAGAGCTATCCTTTCACTCGTTCGCCCATGGACCCCGAACCACGCGGCGAAGGCGGCACGTCGAGCCGCACCCTGACCAGCGCAGCCGAAGTGCCGTTCCGCATGCCGGCGTTCTTCGACGGCTTCTGGCTGCTCAACGGCCACGACGAACGCATCAGCGCGCGACACAACAAACGCACCCGCACCAACCTCGTCTTCTTCGATGGCAGCGTGGAGACCATGAACACCTTTGCCATCCCCAACGTGAAAGACACCACCTCCGGCGACATCCGCTGGCGCTTCTAAGGCTCGAACCATGAAGAACGCGAAACAATACATTCACCTCCTGCTCCTCGCGGTCGTCACGGCTGGCGCGATTTCCTGGATCCTCGTTCAGCAACGCGATGCCGCCAAACCCGAGACGCGCCAGCACACCGGCCTCGGCGAAGTGATGGCCGAGGAAACCGCGAAGCAACTCGCCAAGCGCGAGAAGAAACGCGTCGTCGTCATCTCGCTCCAAAGCAAGGACCCCACTCTCCACGCGCAGGAGGAATCCTTCTTCGCGAAGCTGAAGACCCTTTGTCCGGAATCGGAGATCAAGGAAACCATCCGCGTCGATCCGGAAGGCGAGAAGCGCTACGGCCCCGGACTCGGACTTTCCACGCGCCGCTTCCTCCGCATCGTCGAGCACAACGTGAAGGCTGACGTGCTCGTTTCCTTCATCGGCACGCCTGATCCCGGATCGGCCGAGATGCACGCGTTCACGAACAAGATTCCGCGCTTCGTGGCCTCCACCCGTGATCTCGCCGACGCCAAGAAGATGCTCGAGAAGAACTGGCTCCGCGCCGCCATCGTGCCGCGCTACGATTTCCCCGTGCCGAAGGACGACCCGAAGACCACGCAGGATTGGTTCACGCGCTTCTTCCAGGTCGTTACCACCAACGAGCTCGCCTCACTTCCAAAAAGCTAGGCCCCATGAAAACCCCGCGCCGCTTCTTCCTCTACTCGCACGATGGCCAGGGCCTTGGCCACGCGCGACGCCACCTCGCCATCGCGCGCGGCATCGTGGAAGCGGACCCGACCGCCAGCGTCCTCATCGCCACCGGCATCGAGGAACTTCCGAAGCCCGGTCTCCCGCCCAATGTCGAAGTCCTGAAGATGCCCAGCCTGCGCAAGATGGCCAACGGCCGCTACGAATCCCGTCGCCTTCTGCTCGCGCCGCGCGAAACCCGCGCGCTCCGTTCTTTCGCTGCTTCTCACCGCGGTGAAAGTTTCCGCCCGCACGTCGTCCTCGCGGACAAGCATCCATTCGGTGCGAGCGGCGAATTCCGTCACGCGCTCGCTGCTGCCCGTCGTCAGGGTGCGCGCTCGGCGCTCGGCCTGCGCGACATTCTCGACGAAGCCTCCACCGTCCGCCGCGAGTGGCGTCCGCATGGATTGCCCGGCGCCATCACTGATCATTACGACGAAGTCCTCATCTACGGTGAACGCGCCGTCTTCGATGCCGTCAATGAATACGATTTCCCGGAAGACCTCGCCGCCCGCTCGCACTACTGCGGCTACGTGATCAATCCGCCGCCCACCGCCACGCCGTCCACCGCGGCCCGCCCGCTCGTTCTCGCCACTGCAGGTGCGGGTGAAGATGGCTTCCACGTTCTCGCCTCGTTCCTTCAAGCCTCCGTCGGCGCGCCGTGGGATGCGATGGCCGTGAGCGGACCGCACTGCCCGCCCGAACACGCGATTCAACTCGCCGCGCTCGCCGCCGCCGCGAACGCCGAGTGGCACACGTTCGTTCCCGCGCTGGAAACCCGCATCGCGTCCGCCGCCGCCGTCGTCTGCATGGGCGGCTACAACACGCTTGGTGAAGCCGTCGCTTCCGGTGTGCCCACCGTCTGCGTCCCGCGCGTCGTGCCCCGTCGCGAGCAGCTCATTCGCGCGCGGGCGTTTGAACGCCTCGGTCTGCTCCAGGTGATCACGCCGAGCAACCTCACCCCTGAAAAACTTCGCGCCGGTTTGGTCAAGGCGCTGTCGTCCACCCCCAACACGACAGCGCTCGACTTCTCCGGCGCGTCCCATTCCGCCCAACGCCTCCTCGCCCTCGCCGATGCCGCCATCGCGCAGATGAACGGAGAACCCGCCTACGCATGAACCCGCCCGCCAAAATCGCCTACGTCGTGAAGCGCTACCCGCGTTTCAGCGAGACGTTCATCGTCAACGAAATCCTCGCGCACGAAGCCGCCGGCCAGGCGCTGGAGATCTTCTCGCTCGGGCCGTGCAGCGACACACATTTCCAGAACGCCATCTCGCTCGTGCGCGCGCCCGTCACCTATCTGCCCGCGGAGGCGCCGAAGTCCGCCGACCTCTGGCGTTCAATGCAGGATGTCGCAGCGAAACTTCCCGGCGGCTGGGCCGCGCTCGACGCCGCGCGCGGCGAATTGATCCGCGACGTCAATCAGGCACTCGTCCTCGCGCTCATGGCCCGCCAGCGCGGTATCACCCATCTGCACGCGCACTTCGCCACCAGCGCTACCACCGTCGCGCGACTCGCCGCGCACTTCGCCGGCATCTCCTATTCCTTCACCGCGCACGCGAAAGACATCTTCCACGAAAGCGTCGATGCCGCCGACCTGCGCCGCAAACTCGCCGAAGCCAGCGCCTGCATCACCGTCAGCGATTTCAATCTCCAGTTCCTCCGCGAGCAGTTCGGCGACGACGCCCGCAACGTCACGCGCTTGTTCAACGGCATTCATCTCTCGCAGTTCCCCTACGCCGTGCCGACCAATCGCCCGCCGCTCATCGCCGCCGTCGGCCGACTCGTGGAGAAGAAGGGCTTCGATGTGCTCGTTTCCGCCTGCGCTGAACTCGTTCGTCGCGGCGTGAACTTCCGCTGCCAGATCGCTGGCGGCGGCGAACACGACGCTGCGTTGCGCGAACAGATCGCCAGGCTGAACGTCCAGTCCCACGTCGAGCTCATCGGCCCGCGTCCGCAGCAGGAAATCGTCGCTCTCGTCCAAGGCGCCGCCGCGCTCGCCGCGCCATGCGTCGTTGGCAACGACGGCAATCGCGATGGCCTTCCCACTGTGCTGCTCGAGGCGATGGCGCTCGGAACGCCGTGCGTTTCCACTGACGTGACGGGCATACCCGAAGTTCTCCGCGACCAGGAAACCGGGCTGCTCGTGCCGCAGCGCGATCCCATCGCACTCGCGGATGCGCTGCAAAAGTTGATTAACGACTCCGCTCTCCGTGTCCGGCTGGCGGCGGCGGCCCGTGAGTTGATGGAAGCCGAGTTCGACATTGCCCGGAACTCCGCCCGCCAGCGCGCCATCTTCGCCCACTGCATCGCGGCCCAGCGCGAAGCCGCCGACGTTCGTCAGCCCGAAGTCACCTGCCCATGAAACGCATCGCCTACATCTGCGCGGATCCCGGCGTGCCCGTCTTCGGCTGCAAAGGCGCGTCCGTCCACGTGCAGGAAGTCATCCGCGCGATGCACCGACTCGGCGCCACCGTTGAACTCTTCGCCGCGCGCATCGGCGGCGACGTCCCGAACGATCTACGCCATCTGCGCGTTCACCAACTGCCCACGCCGCCGAAAGGTGAACTTGCCGAACGCGAACGCGCCTTGCTCGCAGCAAACGATGCGCTGGCCACGGCGTTGTCCGAAGCCGGGCCTTTCGATCTCATCTACGAACGTTACTCGCTCTGGAGCTTTGCCGCGATGAAGTTCGCCCGCGCGCGCGGAGTTCGCAGTGTGCTCGAAGTCAACGCGCCGCTCATCGACGAACAAGCCGCCCACCGTGGCCTGTCCGACCGCGACGCCGCGGAAGCCGTCGCCAAGCGCGCGTTCGATGCGGCATCCGTAATCGGCTGCGTTTCGGAAGGCGTGGCTCAATGGGTTCGCTCGCGCATTGAGGACAAGTCCGCGGTCATCGAACCAGATGGTAGGGCGCGTCGCTCCGCGCGCGCCGCTGCGTCAGTGGAGGAGTCCAATCCTTCCACCAAAGTTCACGTCGTCCCGAACGCCGTGAACCCGCATCGCTTCGGTCCAAAAGTGAAGGCGCATCAACCGCCGTCCGGTGACGCCTTTGTGGTCGGCTTCGTCGGCACGCTCAAGCCGTGGCATGGTCTTCCGGTGCTTGCCGATGCCTTCATCCAGTTCCACGCGCAAAATCCCGCCGCGCGCCTGCTCATCGTTGGCGACGGCCCAGAGCGCGACGCCCTGTCATCCGCACTCGCGGCTCGCGGACTCAGCGACGCCGTGCATTTTACCGGCGCAGTAACGCCCGAAGAAATTCCCGGCTGGCTAGCCTCGATGCACGTCGCCGTCGCGCCGTATCCTGCGCTGGACAACTTCTACTTCTCGCCGCTGAAACTGTTCGAATATCTCGCCGCCGGACTGCCCACCGTCGCGAGCCGCATCGGGCAGGTCACGGAACTCCTTCGCGAAGGCGAGACTGGGCTCCTCGTGACGCCGGGCGACCCCACATCGCTCTGCTCGACACTCGCCCGCCTTCGCGCCGATGCTTCGTTGCGCGCGCAACTTGGCGCCAACGGTCGTGCCTACGTGGAACGTCATCACACGTGGGACGCTGCAGTCGCGCGCCTGCTCAAGCTCGCGAAGAACTGACATGGCCAAACCGAAATCCATCCGCGAAAGCCTGCCCGCCTTCCAACGGCTGCTCCATCACTGCCGTCCGGAACTGCGCAAGCAACGCTGGGTGATTAGCGGCTCGGTCGTCGCGCTGCTCAGCGAGGTTCTCTTCCGCGTGCTCGAACCGTGGCCGCTCAAGTTCGTCTTCGATCGGCTCCTCCGTCGCAACGGCGAAGGTCCGACCGGCGATTCCCCGACGCTCCTCGCGTGGGCCGCCCTCGCGCTCGTCGCCATTCTCGTGCTTCGCGCCGTCGGTGCCTACTTCAGCGCGGTGGGTTTCGCTCTCGCCGGCAATCGCGTCGTCACCAGCCTGCGCAACCGGCTCTACCGCCACATTCAATCGCTGCCGCTCTCGTTCCACAGCGGGACGCGCGCTGGCGATCTCGTCATCCGCCTCATCGCGGATGTCGGCATGTTGCGCGACATGGCCGTCACAGCGTTGCTCCCGATGCTCGCGAAGGCGCTCATCCTCGTCGGCATGATCGGCGTGATGCTCTGGTTGAAATGGGACCTCGCGCTGATGGCGATCGCCGTGCTGCCGCTCTTCTGGCTGCGCACCGTTTCGTTGACGAAGAAGATCCGCGACCTCGCCCGCAAGCAACGCACCCGCGATAGCGCCATGGCCAGCGCGGCGTCCGAGGCGCTCCACGGCATTCGCACCGTGCAGGCGCTCTCGCTCGAGGAACGATTCGTCCACGCCTTCAGCGGTGCGAACGATCAAAGTGCCAAGGCCGACGTGAAAGGCAAACGTCTCGCCGCCGCGCTCGAACGGTCCGTCGATGTGCTCATCGGCGTCGCCACGGCGCTGACGCTTTGGTACGGCGGCGTGCTTGTGTGGCGCAACGAACTCACGCCTGGCGATCTCCTCGTCTTCCTCGCCTATCTCAAATACGCCTACCGCCCCGTGCAGGACATCGCGAAGTACGCCGGCCGTCTCGCCAAAGCCTCCGCTTCCGCCAGTCGCGTGCTCGATCTGCTGGACCAGAAGTCCGCCGTCCGCGATGCCGACGGTGCTGTGGCCGCGCCCGTGTTTCACGGCGACATTCATTTCGAAAACATCTCCTTTGCCTACGTAGAAGGCCGCCCGGTCTGGCGCGGACTTCAAGCGCGCATTCCCGCGGGCACGCATCTCGCCATTGTCGGACCGTCCGGAAGCGGCAAGTCCACGCTCGCCAGCTTCGCGCTGCGCCTGCACGACCCGCAATCTGGTTGCGTGCGCATCGATGGCCGCGACGTGCGCGAGTTCACGCTCGAATCTCTCCGTCGCCAGTTCTCCGTGGTGCTCGATGACACCGTGCTCTTTGCCGCCACGGTCCGCGAGAACATCGCCGCCGCCGCGCCCGGTTCCAGCGCGGAGGAAGTCGAGGCCGCCGCGCGGCTCGCCAACGCGCATGATTTCATCACGGCCTTGCCGGATGGATACGAGACCGTCCTGAGCGAACGCGGCGTGACGCTTTCCCGTGGCCAACGCCAACGCCTCGCGATCGCTCGAGCTGCGTTGCGGCGTGCGCCGATTCTTTTGCTCGACGAACCGGCCACTGGTCTCGACCGCGCCAACGCTTCGCTCGTGCTCGACGCGCTCACGCGCATTGAATCGCGCCGCACGGTCATTCACATCACGCACAACCCGCGTCACGCGGCGAAGTCGGATCTGATTTGGTTCATCGAAAACGGCCGCATCGCCGAACAAGGCACGCACGCGGAGCTGCTTGCTCGCGGCGGTCACTACGCGGCGCTGTGGAGTCTCGGCGATCAGGAGCCGTTGCCCACTGAAACCGTGGACAACGTCGTCCTGCTGGAGGAGGAACATGCTGCCATCTCCTGAAACCGCCACCGCAACCGACTGGTTGGAGACGCTCGCGAATCACGGGTTCCGTCCGGAAAGAGAAACCTTCGCCACTCGCCGCCCGGATCAGTTGACCATCCCCCTCGTCACCGCGAGCGGTGCCAAAGTGGTCGCCAAGTTCTTCACCTCAGATCGTGGCGCGCAGACGTTCGCGAACATGAACGCGCTCTGGACCTCTTCGTTCGGGGCGCAACGCCAACCGCCTAGCCTGCCGCAACCGCTCGATTTTCTGCTCGATTGCGGAGCGCTGATCATGGAGCGACTCGATGGCCGTCCACTCGCCGAACTACATGCCAGCGCCGGAGATCACTTCGAACCCGCGCTTCGACTGCTCGCCGATTTGCATCAGTGCGATGCCACGCCAGTCGTCAAACGCAGCTCGCGCTCGATCGTTCGCTCCGCCGAACGCAAGGCTGCGCGCATCGCCGAGCTCTCGCCTACGCACGCGGCGTTGGCGAAAGAACTCGCGGCGGCACTCGAGGCCGGTCGCGTGAAGGAACGCGAGCTGGTGCCGAGTCACGGTGACTTCTCGCCGCGCAACATCTTCGTCGGCACGGACCGCCTCACGCTCATCGACTGGGATCGCTTTCAACTCGCCGATCCCGCGCGCGACGTCGTTTACTTCGCCGCGTATGACTGGGCTGATTGGTTGCGTCGCGGCCGGATGCCGAATCGCGACAACTTGAAACGCGCCATCGAGATCTACGAATCCGTCCGTCCCGGAGCGAAGCTGAAGCGCGCGGTGTCGTTTCACATCGCCGCGAGCTGCCTGCGCCGCGCGCTGAGCATTCTGGAATTGTGGCCGGACCAAAGCTGGCTTGCGCCTGCGTGGCTGCAGGTGGGCCTGCGGGAATTGACCGCTGCGAAATGAAGATCACAATCCTCAGTCACAATCTGTCGTCGAACGCTTCCATGCGCGCGCATCGGCTGGCGCTGGCGGCGCAGCATTTCGCAGAGGTGAAGCTGATCGGCCCGGTGGAATCCTCCGGCCTGTGGCCCGCGCTCCCGGCGGCGGACTGGATTCATTCCGTACCGGAGTGTCGCTTTCCGAAGTTCGCGAGCTCGTTCGTGCAGCTCGCCGAGATGTGCGACGGCGACGTGCTCATCGCCGTGAAGCCGCAGCTCGGTTCGTTCGGCGCGGCGCTGGTCGCAGCGGAACGTTGGCCGAAGCCGGTGATTCTCGACCTCGACGATCTGGACACGGCCTTCGCGCCACGCGAGGAATGGGAATCGAAACCCGGAATGGCCGATCTGCATCGGCCGGCGTCCGCGGTGTTCGTGTCGCTGCTGACGCGCGCGACGGGCGCCGCGCAGGCGATCACGGTTTCCTCGACGGCACTACAGAAGCGATTTGGTGGAACGTTGCTGCATCAAGGCTGCGACACGCGGCTGTTTGATCCGACGCGCATCGATCGCGAGGCGGCGCGACGCGAATTCGGTTTCAAGGGTCCAACGATTCTCTTTGTCGGCACACCTCGCTGGCACAAAGGCATGAAGCCACTCGCGAAGGCGGTCGCGGAAATTCCCGGCGCGCGCCTGGCCGTGGCGAGTCGAGACAAGGAATTCGCCGAAGGCGACTGGTCGCGCTATCCGGTGGACCCGGTGCCGATGCTGCCCTACACGGACGTGCCGCGACTCATCGCCGCGGCGGACGTGCTGGCGATTCCACAGATCGATACCGAGGTGTCGCACTTCCAGATGCCGATGAAAGCGTACGATTGCATGGCGATGGGCGTGCCGATTGTGGCGAGCGCGATCTCGGATTTGCCGCAACTGCTCGACGGCTGTGCGCGCCTCGTGCCGCCGGGCGACGTCGCTGCACTCGCCGGTGCGCTGCGCGAGACGCTGGAGCAACCGGAGGCGTCTCGGGCAATGGCGGCGAAGGCGCGCGCGCGTTGCCTGGAGAACTATACGATGGCGCATGTCGGCGCGACGTTGCGCGAAGTCATCAGCAAGGTGGTGCCGGGATTGAAGTGAATGATCGCTGCGACTTCGAACTCCTCAACGCTCGATTCCGCGATGCCGGCTCTGGACCGCGCGCTGGATCCGACTGTTGCTGGACCCGCGCTGAAGCGGGCGTTGGGCGAGTCGAAGTCGCGATGGGCAGGATCGGTGCTCAATCATATTCGGCTGCTCCGCCACAAGCCGGGTCGCCGCGCACTGGTGGAGTATGAGCTGTCGATGGATGGCTCGAGCGGAGCGGAGACGCTGACGTTGCTGGGCAAGATTCGCGCGAAAGGTTTGGACCGCAAGACGCCGGGTTTAATGGCGGAGCTGGCGCGGAATGGATTTGCTGGTGACAGCGCAGATGGCATTTCCGTTCCGGAAGTGATGGGTGAAATCCCCGAGCTCCAGATGTGGCTGCAACGGAAAGTTCCCGGCGTTCCACTGACCAACTGGCTGGCGGGTGCCGACGGGCTAAACATGGCCTGGCGAGTCGCGGAGGCCGCGCACAAGATCCATCGCGCCAACGTGCCGGCGCCAAGGCGTCACACCGTGGACGATGAGTTGCGAATCTTGCAGGAGCGGCTGGAGCTGCTCACGGGCCAGCGCCCGGAATGGCGCGCGCGAATGGAGTCGGTGCTCGCGCGGTGTTGGAAACAATGCGAACCGCTGCGCACACGACCGACCTGCGCCGTGCATCGTGATTTTTATCCAGCGCAAGTTCTCGCGGACGGTGCACGGCTTTGGATCCTCGACTTCGATCTCTACTGCGAAAGCGATCCGGCGCTGGACATCGGGAACTTCCTCGGCCACATCACGGAGCAATCGCTGCGCGAGACTGGCACATCGGACGCGCTGAAGCAGGTGGAGGAGACGCTGATGGAGCATTACCTGAGTCAGGCCCGAAGCTTTTCGCACTATGCGGTGGCGACGTATCACACGCTCACGCTGGTGCGCCACATCTCCATCAGCACGCAGTTCCCCGAGCGACAGCACACGACGGAGCCGTTGCTGGAACTGTGTGAAGCGCGGCTGGGCTGACTGCGGCAGCAAGCGCGGTCGCTGAGTTACTTCTTCTTCCATCCCGGCCCGCGCACGAAGCGGCCCGGCTTTGCGCCGGTGTGCTCGCCGTCCTTCAATACCTGCACGCCGTTCACGAAAACGTGCGTGACGCCGGTGGCGTATTGGTGCGGTTGCTCGAAGGTGGCGTGGTCCTGAATCTTCTTGGGATCGAACACGACGACGTCCGCGAAGTAGCCGGGCTGAAGCTTCCCGCGCCGATCGAGCTTCAACGTCTCGGCGGGGAAGGACGTGAGACGACGGATGGCTTCCTGCATCGAGAGGATCTTTTCGTCGCGCACATACTTGCCGAGCACGCGGGCGAACGTGCCGTAGGCGCGCGGATGTGGATTGGCCTTGAGGAACGGGCCTTCCGGCGCCATCGACGGCGCATCGGAGTCGAAGCTCACCCACGGCAGGCGGAGCTGTTTGCGGATGTTCTCCTCGGACATCATGAAGTAAACGGTCGTCACGCGGCTGCCATCTTCGATCACAAGGTCCATCGCGGTTTCCTCCGGCGACTTGCCGCGCAGTTTTGCGACCTCGGCGAGTGTCTTGCCAGTCAGCGGCTTGAGCTTCGGGTTCTTGAACCCGACGAGCAGCACGCGCTCCGGTGAACCGGCGGCGAGGTAGAGGCTTTCCCACTGGTCGGTCGGTGTGACCATCTCACGCTTCACGCGCTCGCGAATTGCCGGGTCTTGCAGGCGCTTGATCCACGCTTGATTGCCGCCCTCCTGAACCCACGGCGGCATCGCGGCGTCGAGACCGGTCGCGCCCGCGGTGTAAGGATACATGTCGGCGGTGATACGCTGGCCGCTGGCGCGCGCGGCTTCGATCTTCGCGATGACGGCGTCGAGCTTGTGCCAGTTGTTCGAGCCGGCGGCTTTGAGGTGATAAATCTGCGCGGCGACATTCGCTTCGCGGGCGATGGTGAGGAACTCATCGAGCGCTTCGAGGAACTGGTTTCCCTCGCTGCGCAGGTGCGAGATGTAGATGCCGCCGTGTTTCCCGGCTGCGCGGGCGAGCGCGATGAGTTCATCGGTCTTCGCATAGAAGCCGGGGGCGTAAATCAGCGCGGAGCTGACACCGACCGCGCCTTCCTCCATCGCCTGCTCGACGAGCTTGGTCATGCGCTGAAGTTCGTCCGGCGTCGGCGCGCGATCGGCGTAACCGAGTTCATGGACGCGCACGGTGGTTCCGCCGATGAACGACGCGACGTTGCACGACACGCCGCGCTTTTCGAGATGCTCCAGATAACCGCCGAGCGTGGTCCACTTCACGTCGTAGCGGATGTCGCCTTGTTGCGCGACGAAGTCCTTCTTCATTTGCGCGTTGAGCGGCCCCATCGACTCGGCTTCACCCATGACTTCGAGCGTGACGCCCTGGCGGATGTCGCTCTGCGAACGGCCATCGTGCAGGAGCGATTCGGTGGCCCAGCTGAGCATGTTGATGAAGCCCGGCGCGACGGCGAGTCCAGCGACGTCGATTTCGCGTTTGCCACGTGCGTCGCCGAGATTGCCGACGGCTTCAATGCGGTCGCCGCGCAGAGCGACATCGCCGGTGAAGGGTGTTCCACCGCTGCCATCGTAGATCGTGCCGTGGCGAAGAATGAGGTCGTAGGTCATGGGCTTGGGCGAAGAAGTCGGGGTGTGGCACCCGGCCAAGAAGGCGAGCAAACAGGCCAGGAGATGCAGGTAACAGCGCACGGTTTGATTTGTGCCGGCGCCCGTCAGCGTGCAAGGGAATTCCGGCAGGACTTCGAACGCTCAGTGGCGTTCGTGGGATCGCGGCGATGTGATGCGGGAAACTGCCGGACGGGTGGCGGGCTTCGGGCGAAGCGGAAACGCCGGGAGCAATTTGATGGCGTTGCGCCAAGTGGCGAAGCTCGCGCCAAGGACGGCAATCAACATCACTGCGAGGATCGATGCTTCGTGGTCTTGGTGGGAGTTGGAGATGCTGAGAATCCCGACCAGGTAACCGAGCAGCCCGGCGCCGCTGCTGCCGAGGCGGACACGGGTCGGAGGGAGGTTATAGACGAGAAATCCTACCAACGCTCCCGCCATGCCTATGGCGCAGAGGCCGGCGAATGAATTGCCGGTGGCGCAGCGAGCCAGGAGGCCCATCGCCAGCAGACCGAGGCAACCTGCCAGCCAGTTGACCGAATTAATACGTTGAAACAAGGCAATCACCAGGACGAGCCAGCCCAGAGTGGCGATACCGGACCAGTGCTCCAAGTGAACGCCCAAGGACGCAAGCGGAGTGTGGATGGATTCAAGCTGGATGCCTTGAAAACAGGCCACGGCGGCCACGAGCGATTGCAGAACAAGCCGGCGGCGCGGACCGAGCGGGCTAAAGTCGTCCATCAGTCCAATCGCAAAGATGGCCAGTCCGGTGACGAGGATCGTCCAGTTTTGACGGGGGTTTGAAGTGGCATCCGGGAATGCGATGCAGGCGAGAGCGGATACGGCCACGAAAGATGCAGCCAAGGGCAGGGCGCCCCACTTGGAAACGTATGGCCGAGAGTGTTCGGGGGAAGTAACGCCTGCGTTCCGGCGCTGAAGGTCCGAAAGCAGTGCGACCTTCCACCCCGAGAGGAGCAGCAGGGGTAGGGTCAACAGAGTGACCAGACAGCCTAAAATCAGGCAAAATAGCATTGGCTCAATGTTCATGCGTGCCGACGGCTGTCCTGCCAAGGAACTATAAACGCCAGTCGGACACTCCCTGTCTTTTCTCGCGTGAGCCGACGATGAACTTGCGGGATGGGGGAGTCAATTTCGAATCCCTGCGCCCGGATGAATTCCAGCTCATCAAAAACCCGAAAACAGGACTTGCCAATGCCCCCCTCGCTGCATACGCTCGCCACTCTTTTTCGAGACACGCCGTGTGAACGGCGGGCGGCAACAAATATCGCGGTTGGCCGCCATCGCGATAACGAAACGATTTATGTCAGTTAAAATTCGCATGAAGCGCATCGGCGCGAAGAACACCCCGGTGTTCCGCATCGTCGTGGCCGACAGCCGCAGTCCCCGCGACGGCAAGTGCATCGAAGAAATCGGCACTTACCAACCGCTCAAGAAGGGCGACAACTACACGCTGAACCTTGATCGCGCCGACTACTGGGTGAGCAAGGGCGCGCAGCCGAGCGATACCGTGGCCAGCTTCCTTCGCAAGGCGAAGAAAGCCGCTGCTGTGGCCTGATTTCGCAGCCAGGCCCGCCATGCAAGCGTTTCTGGAATTCGTCGTCAAAGGCCTGGTCCAGAAGCCTGAAGAAATCACCGTCACGCCAGTCGAGAAGAACGGCATGACGGTTTACGAGTTGCGGATGAACCCATCGGACGTGGGCCGCATCATCGGGCGCGAGGGAGTGACGATTAATGCGATTCGTTCCCTCCTTACCGCCGGCAGCGCGAAGAAAGGCATCCGCTGCTCCCTCGATATCGTCGAGGAAAACAACGTCCGCCGCGGTGAGCGTCGGTGACGTCGCCGGAGGTTCCGGCGTAGGCCGGTGGCCGGTGGAAGCAAGCTGAAGCCGACTCCAGCGATGAAAATCGATGTGCTCACCTTGTTCCCGGAGATGTTTTCCGGCCCGATGGATGTCAGCATCGTCGGGCGCGCCCGGAAAGCCGGGTTGCTGGATTTGCGGTTGCAGAACCTGCGTCAATGGACGCACGACCGGCACAAAACGGTGGATGACAAACCGTTTGGTGGCGGCGCGGGAATGGTCCTGAAACCGGAACCGATCTTTGAAGCAGTGGAAAGTCTGGCGGATGAAATGACGCACGTCATCCTGACCGCGCCCGCCGGACGGCCCTTCACTCAGGCCATCGCCCGTGAGCTGTCGCAGAAAGAGCATCTGCTCTTCATCTGTCCCAGCTACGAAGGTGTGGATGACCGGGTGTGCGAGGCGCTGGTGGATGATGAGTTGTCCATCGGCGATTACGTGCTGACCAACGGCGGATTGCCTGCCATGGTCATCATTGATGCGATTACGCGGCTGTTGCCTGGCGCATTGGGTGACGATGAAAGCTCGCAAGACGAGTCCTTCAGCCACGGCTTGCTGGAGTATCCGCACTACACGCGGCCAGCGGAGTATCGGGGCATGAAAGTTCCCGATGTGCTGCTCTCCGGGCATCACGCGGAGATTGAAAAGTGGCGCGCGGAACAGTCGAAGCGCCGAACGGCGGAACGCCGGCCAGATTTATTAAACCGCGGTGGCGGAGAGAACGCCCCGCAAACGACATAGCATTTATGAACCAGGCATTACTTGATAAGATTGAAGGCGAGCAGTTCCGCAAAGAAGCGGCGAAGTTTAACGTCGGCGACAGCGTCAAGGTCCACACCAAGGTCGTGGAAGGCGACAAGGAACGCATCCAGATCTTCGCAGGCGTTGTGATCGGCAAGCGCGGTCGCGGCCTGAATGAAACCTTCACCGTCCGCCGCATCAGCTACGGCGAAGGCGTTGAGCGCGTTTTCCCGTTCCACTCGCCCCGGGTGGACAAGGTGGAAGTGGAACGCGAGGGCTCTGTCCGCCGCGCGAAGCTCACCTACCTGCGCAAGCGCATTGGCAAGGGCGCCACGCTGGTGAAGGAAAAGGTTTCCGCTGCCAAGACTGCCAAAGCCGCCGAAGCCACCAAAGCGGCCAAGGCTGCCGCCGCCGCAAAGTAAGCCTCACCGAATTCATTTCATTGCATGCAAAGGCAGCCGTTGAGGCTGCCTTTGTTTTTTTCTGAAACCACTCTTCAAGGACGGGCCATCACTACAATCGGGGAGCCGACGCGAACCTCTCCGGCCTCAATGACCTTCCAATAAGTGCCGCGCAGGTTCAGATGCCGGGTGGCTTTGGCGTTCACGAAGAAGAGCGCATCCGCGCCAAAACGTTTCTTGAACTTGGAACAGCCGTCGTGCGGCATGGGCGTGACTTCGACCGTGGCATCGCCAACACGCAGGCGCGAACCCGGCGGGAGATTCGCTGCGGACAAATCCAGCTCCACGAACAGACTGTCGCCGAAGAGCGTGAGCGGCTGCCCATTGGCGATGAGTTCCGCTACGTCGCGTTGCATGACGCAAATCTGAGCGTCGATCATCCGCTCCGGGTCACGGCCCCATTTGTCGCCCGGCACGCCTTCTTCCGGAGAAAGGCGCAGACGCTCCGGCGTTTCGCGCGAGCCATCCTCGGGCCGACGCATGATGAGTGTGAGGCGACCGGAATCTTTGGAGCGGCGGGCAAAGCGCGGAGCCGGGATTGCAGCGCCGCGAGTGGAAGGTGGCAGGACGGATCGATGTGCTGGCAGGTTCCAAACTCATGGTTTCTTTCCCCATATTGCACCGGACCCTTCAAGGACGAATTTTTTATGAATTTCTCCCCGACGCAAGATCACCCATCCGTATCCATAACTTTTGCCTTCGATAAGTCGGAAAAAGAACATTGCATCCGTTGCAGGTTCAAACTCTCGTCTCATCAGTTGCACATGCTCATGCTCGGCTGCGGCACCGGTTTCCCACCGCTTTCTGACTTCATTGCTAAGGGCAGCAGTCCACCAGTTCGACATAGGCTTCCTGCAAACTGCGCAGCAATAAAGGTCTCGGAAACCCGCGTGACATTTCTTGATCCAATGATTCCAACGACGTTTCGTAGAAAGCGAGCCTTAGCTCAGGCGCCTTTGAAAACAATGCCCTGGCCGCAGGTCCGGCAACCAGAACATCCTGAGCAGAACTTTCGCACACAGTAGTGCTCGCGGTTCATAGTCGGTCAGGCTTCAGCTGAACGCCTTCCTCAAGCATCGCCACACTCTTCGCCACGGCCGTGTCGGGCGCTTCCTTACCTTCCATTTCGAGCGAGATGTAGCCGGTGTAGTTCACTGCGCCGAGAATTTTCGCGATGCGTTTGTAGTCGAGGTCGAGCGTGTACCATTCGCCGCCGCCGTAGTAGGTCTTGGCCTGCACGAAGACGGTCTTGGGCGCGATCTGTTCCAGCTTGTCGTAGGGGTTTTCGAGGAAGTTGCCGGTGTCCATCAGGCCGCCGAGCCACGGGGAGTTGATGGAGTTCAGCACGCGGAGCAATCCCGCCGGCGTGCGCGTGAGGCCCCAGTGATTTTCCAGCGCGAGCACCACGCCACATTCGGCGGCCTTGGGCAGGCATTTCTCGATGCAATCGACGCACCACTTGAAGCCGTCGTCCTCGGTGTGGCCGGGCAGGATGGGTTCCTCGCCGCGCGCTTTCATCAGGTCGTCGAAGGACGCGATGGTGTTCCAGCGGCCGGAGTTCAGGCGGATGCACGGCACGCCGAGTTCGTAGGCGATCTCGATGCACTTGAGCGTGTGCTCGATTTGTTTTTGGCGATATTCGGCGCTGGGATCGACGAAGTCCTGGTGAATGGACAGGCAGATGAGATCAATGCCGTTGGTGAAGGCGTGGCGCTTGAGCTTTTGCAGGTAAGGCCGGTGCGCGGGCGTGAGCGGTTCCTTCTCCGGGATGTCCATCTGGCGATGGAGAATATCCACGCCCTCGACACCGAGCTGCGCGGCCTTGTCGATCACGGTCTCGATGAGCACGCGGTCGGTCTTGAAGTGCCAGTAGGAGTAAGTGGAAACGCCGAGCTTGATGCGTTTCTTTGGCGCGGGTTTCGAGGCTGGCGCGGCGAGCAGTGCGGGGGCGGAAGCGGCGAGGGCGGCGGTGGTGAGGAAGTTTCGGCGGGTCAGGTTCATACTGCCCGGAGCCTATCGTTCGGGGCTCGTGAGGGAAGAACTTTTCGCGTGGCCACGGCCACGAATTCGCCTCCCGCAAACCGGGCTACTTCTGCGCGATATACATGTCGGTGCCGTCGAGGCGTTCGACAATCATGTCCACCGTCTTCTCGATCGCGCCGAGGTTTTCGCGCACGACCCGAAGGGCGTTCATCCCGAGTGCGATGGCCTGATCGTTGTCGGACAGCAGCGTGGCGAAAGCTTCTTCGAGTCCCTTGGCATCGCGCACCTGAATGGCGCCGCGGCGTTCGACGAACGTTTTGGCGATGGCCTCGAAGTTCTGCATGTTCGGCCCGAAGATCATGGGCTTGCCGAGCGCGCCGGGTTCAATGGGATTTTGTCCGCCTTCGGCCGTGAGGCTCTTGCCGACGAAGATGACGTTGGCGTGTTGGTAGAAGAATTTGAGTTCGCCGGTGGTGTTCACCAGGAGGCAATCGACTTCGCCCGCCTGAAACTCGGATTTGGGTGTGACTTCCTTCCGGTAAACGAACTTCACGCCGTGCGCCGCGATGTCGCGGGCGGCTTCCTTGCCGCGTTCGAAGTGCCTCGGCACGACGATGAGGAAGAGTTTGGGGAAGCGCTGGCGGAGGCGCATGAAGACTTCGGCCAGGACGCCTTCTTCGCCGGCGTGTGTGCTGCCACCGATAATGACGGGCGCGTCTTTCGGCACGCCCAGCTGGGTGAGGAGGCGCGGAACGTCGATGGGGACGCGTTCTTCCAGCTTCGCGGCGTCGAATTTGAGGTTGCCGACGACGCGAATGCTTTCCGGCTGGCAGCCTAGTTCGCGGAGGCGGGCGGCGTCGGCGTCGTTCTGGCAGCCGACACCGGCGAATCCCGCAAAGAGCGGACGGAAGAGCAGTCCGAAGCGGCGGTAGCCGGCGAAGGATCGTTCGGAGAGCCGGGCGTTGACGAGGAAGGTGGGAACGCCGAGATCGTCGGCGGTCCAGAGAAAGTTCGGCCAAATCTCGGCCTCGACGAGCACTACAGCTTCCGGATGGATCGCCATGAACGCTCGGCGGACGCAGGCGCGGCGGTCAATGGGGTAATAGATTTTCTGGATGTGCGACGGGAGCTTCTTCTGCAGTTCCGCCATGCCCGTGGTCGTGGTGGTGGAGACAACGATCTTCAGGTTCGGCATCCGGTTCTCCAACGCGGCGATGAGCTGGGTGGCGACGTTGACCTCGCCCACGCTGACGGCATGGATCCAAAGGACGTGCCGGTTGGTCATGGCCTGTTTGACCTTGGCGTTGAATTTGCCGAAGCGTTCGGAGAATCCCTCCTGCCAGTTCCCCCGCCGCCGCATGCGCACGAAGTAGTAGGGCGCGCTCAGGCAGAAGAAGATGATGAACAGGATGTTGTAGATCAGCCGCATGGTTTCAGCGCATCAGTTGCTATATCAGCCGAAATACCCCCCGGCTGGCAAAAGAAAATCCCACGAGAGCGGCCTTAGATGCAATCAATCTCCCACCGGTGGCTCTGCGAATCGAACGCCCCGAGTTTGTCACAAGGCGGGTCCCAGCACGACGCGGAAGCCCACATCGTAGTTGCCGTGGATGGGGTTGCTGTCGGAGCGAACAGCCGAACGGCAATCCGCTGCGAAGCTTTGCCAGCCGCCGCCACGAATGACCTTGGGCGCGGTCTCAGCCGGACCAGCCGGGTCCGTGACGGCTCCACCGGGCAACGACTCAGCCCACCAATCCGCGCACCATTCGAAGACGTTTCCGTGCATGTCGTGCAGTCCCCAGGCGTTCGGCGCATAGCTGCCTACCGGGGCGGTTTGTCCCAAAGCGACCCCACTGGGATTGAGGCAATGATCCAATTCCTCGCCGCACGGCGGGTATTCGAAGTTCCCTTGGAAGTTGGCCATGCCCGACCTGAGTGCTTCGCCGTAATGAACGGCGGTTGCGGTGCCGGCGCGACAAGCGTATTCCCACTCGGCCTCCGTCGGTAAACGATACACGTAGCCCGAGGGAAGGCGTCCAGCAGCGCGTTCCCGCTCCGTTACGGCATCGCAGTACGCCACGGCGTCATACCATTCCACCTGCTCGACCGGCCGGTTCGGATCGCCAACGAACTGGCTGGGGTTCCGGCCTACGACCGCTTCGAACTCGCCTTGGGTCACTTCATAACGGCCCATCCAAAACCCGCGACTGATCGTGACTTCCGTCTGTGGACCTTCGGTTGGGTAGCGGGCGGGTTCCGTTGCGGGGCTGCCCATCGTGAAACGGCCCGCCGGGATGTAGGCCATGTTCGTCCCGGGATTGAATCCCGACCAGAACGCGGCGAAGTAGAAGCGCTGACTTCGGTTCGCCGTTACCGGCAGCAATAGTTCGGCGATACCTGTGGGAAGATTGGTTTGGAGCGCCAAGGAGCGGTTCGTGGAGTCGGGGGAAAGCTGGGAAGCGGCGTAGATGAAGAGGGATCCAGCACCGGGAAGATTGCCAACGCGGGCTGTAACGCACCTTCCGCGGCCGCGGCGTGGAGGCTCAGCCCTTGCGCTAAAGCATCTTCTGCGGTCGCCACTAAGAATAGCGGCAATGCGGCAAGGAAAAGGACACGCGACGAAACGACGGTACGCATAACTGTTCAAGGATTTGGCGTCTGAGAGCGCCAGAGTAAACCACACTTGCACCGGTCCGGCAAGCGGCAGACCGGCTTTCGAGTGTTCTTAAACTCGCCGCGATTGCTCCTTCGACGCAGGCTGAAAGTCGCTCGGAGTAAAGGATTAGTATTTAGAAAGTCTGTGATTAGTAAAAGTGTGGTTCTGTGATATGTTGTGGCGTCGCCTATCTCAGCTGGCTCTTTCAAAATTCAACGGACGGAAAATCATCAGAGGAATTATGAAGGCCTACGCCATGTGCTTGTTGTTTCTAGCCTTGGTAATCACTACCACGGGATGCAAATCGTTGTTCTCATCCAGCGGCCAGCGGGCGCGCACTCCGTGGCAAAACTTCGATGAAGCGCAGGTCGCCTTCGACAAGGTTGTCCCTCACAAAACCACCGTTGAAGAGTTGAAAGGGCTGGGGTTCGACCCCAACACCACGCCCAACATCAAGATTCTCACCTACCTCGACCTCATTCAGCGGTTCATTCCCAACTCCTCGATCAGCATGAAAGATCTGCAGCCGGATGTCCGGGCCTGTATCGAAGCGAAAGACTGCTGCCACGCGTACGAAATGGAACTCGATATGACGGACAGCAAACGTTACGGGAACCTTGCGCTGGATGTGTTCGGATTCAATCGCAAGACCAAGACCACTGGGTGGCGGTTCAAAGCGCTCGTCATTGTGAAGGATGACGTTGTCGCCTACAAGATTCGCTCCGGTGAACCGAACGTGGATCGTCTCGAACAGAAAACCAAGCCGCTGGGTCCGTTGCAGGAGCTGGATAATGTGGTCACGAAAGTCATCGGCGCCTTTTAATCGGCGAGGACATGAGACGCCTGAGTCAGCCGGACTTCTCGGGCGATGACCGTGCCTCCAGGAACGCCTTCAGCTCCGCGGCGGCCTTCCCACCAAATCCCGGTACCTCCGCAATCTGCTCCAGCGTCGCCGTTCGCAGGCGTTGCACGGAGCCAAACTTCTTCAGCAACGCCGCTTTCCGCTGATCGCCGATTCCTGGAAACTCATCGAGGATGCTTTCGGAAATGCGCTTGATGCGAAGCTGCGCGTTGTAGGAATTTGCCACGCGATGCGATTCATCTCGGACGCGTTGCAGCAGCTTCAGCGCGCCCGTGTCGTGGCTGAGTCGCAGTGGTTGGCTTTCACCGGGTCGGTAAATTTCTTCAAACTCTTTGGCGAGGCCGATGACCGCGACGCGGCTCAAGCCCAGTTTCGCGAGCTCGGCGCAGGCGGCGTTGAGCTGACCTTTGCCTCCATCGATTAGGATTAAGTCTGGCAGCGAAGGCGCGCCCGTATTCGGCTCCTTCGGCGCTTCGCGGGGCTTGGCGATCAAGGCGCGCAATTCCTCCACGATGGGCTTTCCAGCTTCATCATCATCACCCGGAACGTCACCAGTCTGCTCGCGGAGCAGACGCGAATAGCGCCGGCGGATCGTCTCCGCCATGCAGGCGAAATCGTCCTGGCCCACGACCGTCTTCATCTTGAACCGGCGGTAGTTCGCGCGATCCGGCCGGCCATTTTTGAAACTCACCATGGACGCCACGGCGAACGTTCCGCTGATGTTTGAGATGTCGAAACCCTCGATGCGCTGGGGCGCCGCGTTTAGCCCAAGCGCCCGGCCCAGCTCTTCCAAATCCCGTTGCGGATCGATGGCGAGCGGCAGTGTGTAAGGAATGCGCTCAAACTTCTCTGTGCGACGCGTGGTGCGCTTCAGGTCTGCGATTGCATCGCGCAATTGGGCGGCGCGTTCGTAGTCTTGAGCAATGGCGGCTTTCTTCATCTCCGCCTCCAGCTGGCCGGCGATCTCGTCGCACTGGCCGTCGAGAAAATCGCACGCGGCACGAACTTGTTCGAGATACTGGTCGCGGGTGACGTTTCCAATGCACGGCGCCGTGCACCACTTCAGGTTTCCGTAAATGCAATGTTTGTAGTCGGATTCATTGGGCGTCAGTGGACGGCAGCCGCGCAGGTTGAACTGCCGGCGAACCATGGCCAGCGTGTTGCGCAACGCTCCGGAATGCGCGAAAGGCCCGAAGTAACGCGCACCGTCGTCCGTGCGCAGACGTGTCAGCGTGAAGCGTGGAATCGGATCGTGGAGGTTGACCTTGAGCAGGAGGTAGCGCTTGTCATCGCGGAAGCTGACATTGTAGCGGGGATGGAATTCCTTGATGAGCTTGCTCTCGAGCAACAGCGCTTCCGGCTCGCTCTTCACCACATGGACGTCGAGATCGTGAATCGCATCGACAAGCGCATTCAACTTCAGATCCCAACCCATGCGGCGCGAGGGATGGAAATACTGGCTGACGCGCTTGCGGAGATCGCGCGCCTTGCCGACGTAGATGACCGTGCCGAAGCGGTCCTTCATGAGGTATACGCCCGGCTTGTGAGGAAGCTGGCTGAGCTTGTTTCGGATGTGCTCGGTCGATGGCACGTTTCAGTTGTGCCAAAGCCGGGGAGGCTTAGGAAGCGTCGAGCGCTTCTTATTCTTCCACGAACTTCAGCACGCGCTTCTTTTCGGAGCGCTTGCGGGCGTTCTCATCGAGCACTTTTTTGCGCAAGCGGAGGTTCTTCGGCGTGGCTTCGACGTATTCGTCCACGTCGATGTATTCCAAGCGCGCGTTCCAGCGAGAGCTTGAGCGGGGCGTTGAGCTGGATGCCCTTGCCGTCGCCCTGCGAACGCATGTTGGTGAGGCGTTTCTCCTTCACCGGGTTCACCGGGATGTCGTTCTCGCGGGCGTTTTCGCCGACGATCATGCCGACGTAAACCTGGTCGCCCGGTTCAATCATCAAGCGACCGCGTTCCTGCACCATGTTCAGCGCGTAAGAGGTCGCTTCGCCGCCGTCCATCGAGACGAGCGAACCGTTCTTGCGCGCAGCAATTTCGCCGCGGTCTTCGCCGTATTCGTGGAAGAGATGGCTCATCACGCCCATGCCCTTGGTCGAGTTGACCAGGTCGGTTTCGAAGCCGATCAGGCCGCGCATCGGCACCAGCGCCTCGACGGAGACGACGTTGCCGACGTGGTTCATGTTCGTGATCTGCGCCTTGCGGTTGGAGAGGTTCTCCATGATGGCGCCGAGGTTTTCGTTCGGCACTTCGACGAAGAGCTTTTCAATCGGCTCCAGAGGTTCGCCGTTCGGACCCTTTTTCCACAGCACTTCCGGGCGGGAGACGAGCACTTCGTGGCCTTCGCGGCGCATCTGCTCGACGAGGATGGCGATCTGCATTTCGCCACGGCCGGAGACGGCAAAAATCTTCGGGTCGCTCGTCTGTGCGATGCGCAGGGCGACGTTGGTGCGGATTTCCTTCACGAGACGATCCCAGATGTGACGGGCGGTGACGAGCTTGCCGTCCAGTCCGGCGAGAGGGCCGTCGTTCACGGCGAATTCCATCTGAATGGTCGGCGGATCAATCGGGATGTAGGGCAGTCCGGCGCGCAGTTCGGAATCACAGATCGTTTCACCGATAAACACGTCCTCGAAGCCGGTGAGGCCGACGATGTCGCCGGCGTGCGCTTCTTGAATCTCGATCCGCTTCATGCCCTCGAAGTGGTAGATCATTGTGATCTTGCCCTTGGTGATCTTGCCGTGACCGTGGCGGCAAATCGCCGGGTCACCCACCTTCACCTTGCCTTCGACGATTTTGCCGAAGGCGATACGACCGAGGTAATCGGAATAATCCAAGTTCGCGACCAGCACTTGGAAGCCTTCGCCAGCCTTCGCGCGCGGCGGCGGGATGTGCTTCACAATGGCGTCGAAGAGCGGCTCCATCGTGCCGGAGACGTGGTCGAGTTCCACCTTGGCGTAGCCGGCCTTGGCCGAGCAATAGATGAACGGGAAGTCGAGCTGCTCATCGGTCGCGTTGAGCGACATGAACAGTTAGAAGACCGCATCCAGCACCTTCTTGGGCGTGGCGTTTTCGCGGTCGATCTTGTTGATGACGACGATGGGCTTGGCGCCGGCTTCGAGGGCCTTGCGCAGCACGAAGCGCGTCTGAGCCTGTGGGCCTTCGGCGGAATCCACGACGAGCAGCACGCCGTCGATCATGTTCATGATGCGCTCCACCTCGCCGCCGAAGTCCGCGTGTCCGGGGGTGTCCACGATGTTGATGTGGTAATTCTTGTACTTGAAGGCCGCGTTCTTGGCTCGGATCGTGATGCCTTTCTCGCGCTCGAGATCCATCGAGTCCATCAGGCGTTCCACATGGGTTTCTGCCTGGTTGGCGCGGAAGGTGCCGGACTGTTTGAGGAGGCAGTCGACCAGCGTGGTCTTGCCGTGGTCAACGTGCGCGATGATCGCGATGTTTCGGATGTGCTGCATAAAATCTATCTTTCTACGATTCGAGCCGCGTAATCTGGGCTTTTGCTGGAAAAGGTCAAGCTCCAGTCTTGGCGAGGAAAAGGGGGAACTCGATTTGAAACGGAGGAACCGCGGCTGACTAGGCGGCTTCGCCCGTGCGTGCGCCGCCTTTTTTCAGGCAATGGCTGAGGTAGGGCAGAAGCTGCTTCTTGCGGGAAACCACGCCGGCCAGCTCGAAGACGCGTTCCTCGACCAGCGGATAGTCGATGTGCTTGAGGAAGGTTTTGGCGCCGGTGACCAGCAGCAGCGAGCTGTTGCTGACGACATCCGTCACGAGCAGGGCGGAGAAATAATAGTTCTTCTTGGCACGATACCGTTCCAGCGCGGACATCACCTCGTCTTTGCGCTTCCAGAACTGTTCGAAACCAAGCTCTTCGATCTGCGCCACGCTGAACACCACATGCTGTTCCTGGAACTCTTTGCAGTCCGCGAGGATGGCGTCCGCCGCCGGAAGGGAGGTCAGGACGGACCCGGAGGTGAACAGCTTTTCGGTGAACTTCGCGGCGTCGACACCGGACAGCTCCTCCAGCTTCTTCAGGATCTGCGCATCGCGCTCCGTCGTCGTGGGTGAAGTCAGGTTGAGGGTGTCGCTGACGAGTCCGGCGAGCAGTAGGCCAGCGATGGACTTCGGCAGTTCAACCTGATACCGGAAGAAACAATCCGCCACGATCGTGCTGGTGGAGCCGACGGGTTCGTTGCGGAAGAGAATAGGCTGTGTGGTCGTCAACGCGCCCAGGCGGTGATGGTCGATGATTTCCACGATGTCGACCTGCTCCGCGCCCTGCACCGCCTGCGAGAGTTCGTTGTGATCCACGAGGATCAACTGGCGGTTTACCTTCTTCAGGAAGTCCGACTTCGAAAGAATCCCGATCGTGTGATTGTGATCGTCGAGAACCGGGAACGCCTGGAAGTTCGAGGCGGCGGCAACGGCTTCGATGCTCCCCAGCGGCTCGTCGTGCCGAAACGCCAGGAAGCGATCGTGAATCATGTGCTGCACCGTGATCGCCGAGCGACAGAGCATTGCCGTGGTGGTCGTGTCGTGCGGTGACAACAGCAGCGTGACACCTTGTTTCGCCGCGAAATCCGTCATGGAAGGAGACACGGGCAGCCCGCCGGTGACGATGACCATGCGCACTTTTTCGCGGATGGCGAGATCCTGAATCTCCAGCCGGTCGCCGACGACTACGATCAACTTCTCCTTGGGATAATCGGCGAATCGCTTGAAGAACGACTCCATGCCCATCGCGCCGATCATCAGGATCAAATCCTCCTCGCGGTCCACGTCGGAACCAAAAACAATCTTCGCATCCAGCACGCGCGCGAGGTTGTTGACGGACGCCAGCACCCGGCGCGATTCCATCAATCGCCCCGGTGCCGGCAGGAAAAACTTCATCATCTTGAAGACCGAGAGAAGCCCCTTGCAAACGCCGTCTCCCGTGAGCACCGGCAGCACCCGGATGTTCTTCTCGTCCATCACCCCGAGAGCGTGCGCCACGGTCTCGTTCGGAGTGACGCTGACGACGCTGGATGCCATCACGTCGCGAACCTTCGGCGACACGTCGGCCACGAACCGCGGTGCGGGAACACCGAAGGATTCGAGCACGAAATCGATGCGATCATTCGTGTCGCCACATCGTGCTGCTTCGGCGTGAGGCGAACCGGTCCGGCGCTTGAACTCCGCGTAGCCGATGGCCGAGCAAATCGCATCCGTGTCCGGATTGCGGTGCCCGATGACCAGTAATTCGCTGTCGCTCATTGTGCTCTGAAGTAGCCTGCAACTCTATCGGCTGCAACTTGATTCCTTGAAGTCAGCATCGCGCTCCCCTTAAATCGCGGACGTGCCGACCCGTGTCATTGCTGTCGCCAACCAAAAAGGCGGCGTGGGAAAAACCACCACCGCCGTGAATCTCGCTGCCTGCCTGGCTGCAGCGGGTCAACGTGTGCTCCTTTTCGACCTCGATCCTCAGGCGAACGCGACCAGCGGCGTCGGCCTCGAGAAGATCGAAGGAGCGAGCTGTTACCGTACGCTGCTCGGCGAAGGCGCCCTCCTCGACAAGGTGCAGAAGACTGCTTTCGAGCGCCTGGAAATCATCCCGAGCGAAGTCGATCTTTGCGGCGCCGACCTTGAACTCGCCCGCACCGAGAACCATCTCCACCGGGTTAAACAGGCGCTGCAACCAGTGGTTCAGAGCGGCCGCTTCGACGTTATTGTCATGGACTGCCCGCCCTCGCTTGGCGTGCTCACCTTGAACGCCTTCGCCGCGGCGGACTGCCTGCTTGTGCCGCTCCAGTGTGAATACTACGCGCTCGAAGGTATCTCGATGATCACGCGCCTGCTGAATCAACTGCGTGACACGGGAGTGAACCCGACGCTTGAGCTCATCGGTGTGGTGATGACCATGTTCGACAGCCGCACGAATCTCTCCCATCAAGTCACCGGGGAAGTCCGCCAGCACTTTGGAGATGTGGTCTTCGAAACGGTGATTCCTCGAACCACCCGCCTTGCGGAAGCACCGAGCTTCGGCAAACCCATCATCCACTACGACAAATACAGCGCCGGTGCGGCCGCCTACGAACTCCTCGCGCAGGATTTGTTGAAGCGGCTGAAGCCCTAGTTCCAGAGAATAATTTTCTTTGCACAAGCTTCCCTGTTCGGTAGCTTTTCCACCGGTCTGTCCGATGGTGTAATGGTAGCACAAGGCTCTTTGGAGGCCTTTGTCATGGTTCGAATCCATGTCGGACAGCCAACTCAAGGCGATGACAGCGTTCACAAATTGGATCTTCACGACGGTTTGCCTCCTGGTCGCCACAGGTTGTCAACGCGACGGAAAGGGTCTTCCCAACTCGGACGTTCAACCGGGGCGTGTCTCCGGCTTCAGCGCCGCCGCCGAAAACACTGAATGGTTGGGGACGCTGACTTGGATATCGACGCCGGATTCGCGTTCGGCGCAGGTCGAGGATCTGGAGTCCGACGCTTGGAACCGAACCATCGGTAGGGAGGCTGACGCCATGGAGCGCTACCGAGGTCAGTGGGATTCGTATTTGAATGGCCGGCGCACCACGGCCCCGGAGTTTGCTCCATCACCGATTGCCGAGCTGATGGAGATTCGGCGCTGAGGAGTTCGAGGTCTGTCCGCCGGTATCAGCTGGGCTTCGTGCCGGTGGCTTTCAATTGCCTCTCTGGTTCGCTGACGCGGCGCAGGAGATCGGGCAATCGTTGCAAAGAAAGCATCACGCGCTTCGCCTGTTTGTCCGGTTGGGCTGGCGCGCCGAGCCAAGTCTGGCCGTCGGGGATGTCGTGCATCACGCCGGATTGCGCACCGATTGTCACCTTGTTGCCGATCGTAATGTGGCCCGCGAGCCCGGCCTGACCGGCCATCGTCACGTAGTTGCCCACCTTGGTGCTGCCGGCGAGGCCGACCTGGCCGCAGAGGATGCAGTGTTCGCCGAGCAAAACGTTGTGGCCGACTTGAACGAGGTTGTCGATTTTGGTGCCCTTGCCAATCACCGTGGAACCGAGCGCCGCGCGATCGATGGCCACGTTAGCGCCGATCTCCACGTCGTCTTGAATGATGACATTTCCAATCTGCGGCACCTTCAAATGGCGGCCTTGATCGAAGACGTAGCCAAACCCATCCGAGCCCACCACGGTCCCGGCGTGAATGCGCACGCTTTGACCGACGAGACAGCGTGGGTAGAACACGACTCGCGGAAAAATCCGGGTGTCGTCGCCGAGCACGCAGTCCGCGCCAACGTGATTCGCGCCTTCGAGCACAACCCGCGGGCCGACCTTCACGCGTTCTCCAATCACGCAGAACGCACCGACATGCGCGGTCGAATCAATCGTTGCGCTCGGCGCTATTTGCGCGGTGGGATGAATGCCAGCGGGAAAGGCCGGCTCGGGGAAGAAGAGCGGGAGAACCTTGGCGAAAGCGACGCGAGCATTCGTGACGCGAATCAAGGTCTTAGTCGCCGAGGTAAAATTTCCGGAAACGAGAATCGCGGACGCTGCGCTTTGCTCGGCCTTTGTGAAGTACGCTTCGTTCTCTGCGAAGGTCAGGTCGCCCGCGCGCGCGCTGTCCGCCGGCGCGAATCCTTGAATCGCGATTGTCGCGTCACCCACTACTTCGCCGCCGAGATGAGTCGCGATGTCTGCTGCGGTGCGTGGCATATTAAATCCCGCGCTCCTGCGCGATCTTGCCGTTCTCGCCCATCACGATCACGCGCGGTTCCCACTTCTTCGCGAGCGCCTCGTCGATGAACGTGTAGCTCATGATGGTGAGCCGGTCGCCGACTTCGCCGAGGTGCGCCGTCGCGCCGTTGAGAATGATGGCGCCGGAGCCGCGATCGCCCGGGATAACGTAAGTCTCGAAGCGTTCGCCATTGGCGAGATTGCTGCAGAGCACGCGCTCGAACGGGAGAAAGCCGACCTTCTCCATGAGATCGATCGCGATGGTGAGACTGCCTTCGTAATGAAGGCTGGAGGCCGTGACTTGCGCCCGGTGAATCTTCGATTTCAGCAAATGAACCTGCATCGGAATTAGAGCTTAGAGTAACCAAGGAGCGCTGGCGAATGCGACGGCGTCCTGCCTTTTCCAAGTCGTTGACTTGAAAATAGGCGCGCACTATAAACGCGGCCGACTCGTATTCAATCCAGATTTGGCGCAAGCCTGTACATCACGCACACATTATGAGCAGAAAAATTCGTTACGGCATGGTCGGCGGCGGACGCGGCGCGTTCATCGGTGCGGTGCATCGCATCGCGGCGGCCATCGATCAGCAGATTGAACTCGTCTGCGGCGCATTCTCCTCAGATCCCGAACGCTCGAAAGCTTCCGGCGCGGACTTCTATCTTCCCGCGAACCGTTGCTACGGCACGTTCCAGGAGATGATCAAAGCCGAGGCGAAGCTGCCCGAGGGCGAACGCATGGATTTCGTCGCCATCGTCACGCCGAACCACATGCATTTCCCGCCGGCGAAGATGGCGCTCGAAAATGGCTTTCACGTCCTGAGCGACAAGCCCGCGACGTTGAATCTCGCTGAGGCGAAGAAGCTCGCCGAGATCGTGAAGAAGACCGGCCAGCTCTACGGTCTCACGCACAACTATACCGGCTATCCGCTGGTGAAGGAAGCGCGCGAACTCATCGCCAACGGCAAGCTCGGCAAGATTCGCAAGGTCGTGGTCGAGTATCCGCAGGGCTGGCTCGCCACGCGCCTCGAAGCCTCCGGCCAGAAGCAGGCCGCCTGGCGCACCGACCCGAAACGCAGCGGCGCGGCCGGTTGCATCGGCGACATCGGCACGCACGCGGAGAATCTCGCGGAGTACATCACCGGTCTCCAGATCGAGGAACTCGCGGCGGACCTCACGTCCTTCGTGAAGGGCCGCAAGCTCGATGACGACGGCAACGTGCTGCTCCGCTTCAAGGGCGGCGCGAAGGGCGTGTTGCACAGCTCGCAGATTTCCGTGGGCGAAGAGAACAACCTGAACATCCGTGTCTACGGCGAACTGGGTGGCCTCGAATGGCACCAGAAGGCGCCAAACACGATGTTCCTGAAGTGGCTCGATCAGCCGCAGCAGATTTATCGCACGGGCCTCGGCTATCTCGGCAACGCCGCGAAGGGCGCGAGCCGCACGCCGCCTGCGCATCCGGAGGGCTACCTCGAAGCGTTTGCGAACATCTACAAGAACTTCGCCAGCCACATCCGCGCGGTGCAAGCGGGCAAGAAGCTCGCGAAGAACGATGCGGCGCTCGATTACCCGACCATCCACGACGGCGTGCGCGGCATGGCGTTCATCGAAGCAGTGGTGAAGAGCTCGAAGAAGAACGCGACCTGGACGAAGCTGGACGTGTAGTTCGGCGACAGAGTTTCAAACAACAAGGGCGCGAAGGTTTCCTTCGCGCCCTTTGTGTTTTTGCTCGAGGAGCGTCTTCGCTCAGGCCGGTTTCGTTTCGCCGCGGTACTTGTAGCGCGTGGCGATGAGGCTGAAAATGACGGCGACGATGAACGTCAGTCCCGCATAGAGCATGAACCGTCCGGCGCTTACCGACGCTTCCTGCGCGTTTGGGCCGGAGCCGGCAAGCAGTTTCGTGATGAAACTCACTAAGAGGTTCCCAAATGCCACGGCAAGGTACCAAAAGCCCATGATCGTACTTTTCATCGTCGCAGCAGCCTCCCTGAAGGCAAACTCCAGACCAGTCGTCGACACAAGAACTTCGGCGATGGTCAAGATGATGTAGGGTAATATCTGCCACAGGACGCTGAGTTGTGCGCCGGAGTCGATGCGTTGCTGCAACATGGCGACGACAACAAACGACAACCCGGACAAAAAAATCCCGCAGGACATACGGCGAAGAGGAGTGACCAGGCTGCCAAGCATCGGATAGAGCCAGAGGGTCACCAACGGAACGAAGATTAGTACGAGCAGTGGGTTGGCCGAGAGCATTTCTTCTGGTCCGATCCGATATAGTTTGGAAAGTTCGTCCGAAAAAACATCCTCCAGCAGGAGCCGATTCAATCGCTGCGATTCCGCAGGTGTCACTTCCCGCTTCAGCATTAAGGTGGCGTCAATGTTGACCTTCAAGTCCACAAAACGGTTGGTGTCGTGCAAAACTGGCCCGGCGATCAACTTATTGAACTCTTCAGCGATTACCTGACTGCGTTGCTGAACGGGCTGGTTCGTGTCTTGCACGATGGATCGGCTGTTTTGGGCAAACTGATCCCAGATGTGCAGGGCAGCATAGTTGGTAAAGACGACAGAATTCGTTTTTGTGACCCGGGTCGAAGATGAATTCGTCCCGTAGATGAATACTTTTGCGAACGCGTTTGGATCTTTGATGTCCTTGGGTGAGACTTGAACGACTTCCGAGGTGAAGCACGATTTCATCTTCTCCGCTTGCAGCACCCATGTCGAAAACGTTTGGTCAAATAGCGCTCAGAAGACTGGCAACAGCGCGAAAATCGATAGGATTGGGCCAAGAGACCTCGCTGCGTCCACATCCGTCGCGTTGAAATGTTTTACCGCCGGTGACCAGAATGACTCTCCCGCGGTGCGTTGCCGGCGGTTCCTGAGAGCGAAGAAAAAGACCTTGAAGAAGCCGGCTGATTTGGAGGCGTTCGCAGGTGGCACCATGACGTAGTGTCGAGTTCCTAACCAAAAGATCAGCGTGGCGACGGCCATGAAGATTCCCGGCACGCCGAATGCCCAGCTGTAGCCCCATTCTTTGCGAATCCAAGGGATGATGAGGAAGGCGAAGAAGGAGCCGAAATTGATCGAAAAGTAGAATGCCGCGTAGGCCTTCTGCATGAGATGCCCCTGGTCGGACTTGAACTGATCGCCCATGAACGCGGAGACGCACGGTTTGATGCCGCCGGACCCGAACGCAATCAAGCCGAGGCCGCTGTAGAGGCAAAGGAGCTTGCCGTCGATGCTAGGTATGAAGTCACTGAGAGCGAGCACTCCGTGGCCAACGCAGTAGGTAAGCGAGATCCAGAGAATCGTTTTGTAACGTCCAAGAAATCGATCCGAGACCCAGGCACCGAGCACCGGCATGAAGTAGTTCACGAACCCGAAGATGTGGATGATGTTCGTGGCCTGATCTTTGGTCTGCATCAGCACGTTGGTGATGTAGAGGGCAAGGATTGCCTTCATCCCGTAGTAGCTGAAACGCTCGGCGGCTTCGTTGCCGACGATGTATTTGATCTGTGGAGGCCAGCGGTCGTTGCGGGTCGCGGATGGTGTACTCATGCGTTCGGAATTGCGCCCGTTGAGTAACGGAAAGCCGGGGCGCGGGCGAGAACTTCTTTCAAACTCACCGTTGATTCGGTGCGTGGATCGCCGTCAGGACAGGCGTTTCCCTCATGGCCCGTTCGTCACCGCGCCGCCGATCGGAACAGGAGAGGTCACCGCTTCGACTTGGTTCGTGGCTGGGTCTCCGTTGTTCATCCGTTTGGCTGGACCGTGCAGCGGCCAGAACACGGGCAGCAGCAGTAGTACGATCACCGTGAGAATTGCCGTGAGCGGCGCGCCGGTTTTCACGAAATCGCGGAAGGAATACTTGCCCGGCCCATAAACGAGAATGCACGACGGTTCAAAGGGCGTGATGAGTGAAACGGATGCGCCCAGCATGATGCCGATGGCGAAGGTGCGCTCGTTCGCGCCCAGCACGCGCGCCGTGTGCAGCGCCACGGGCAGGACCACCAGCGCGGCCGCGGCGTTCGACATTGGTTGCGTGAGGATGATCGTCAGGATGACGAACCCGGCGAGGATCGCCATCACCCCGAACGGTTCGAGCAAGGAGACGATGCCGCTCGCGAGCAGTTCCGCGGCGCCGGTCTTCACCATCGCCGTGCCGAAGGCCGTCATACCGCCGATGAGGATCAACAGCCGCCAGTCGATGAATTGATACGTGCGCTCCACCGGCACGCAGCGACAGAGCAGCGTCGCGATCGCCGCGCCGAGAAACGCCAGCGACACGGGAACAATCTCGAATCCGCCGAGCAGCAGTGCGGCCAGGAAGAAGCCGGCGACGTAGTAGCCTTTCTTCGGTCGCAAGACACCGGAGCCCAGTTCCTGCAGGACGGCCAGCTCACGGCTGCGCTTGATGGACTGGAGACGATCCTTGTGTCCCTGGACGAGCAGGAGGTCGCCGACCTTGAGTTTGATGGACCCGATTTGTTCGCGCAGCGAACGGCCGCGCCGGTAAATTGCCAGCACCACCAGCCCTTGTTCCTGCTGGAAGTTCGCCTCGCGCAGCGTTCGGCCGACCAGCGCGGATTGTGGCGTGACGAGCGCCTCGGCCACCTTCAAGTCGTCGCTCTGCAGATCCTGATCGCCCAGACGCAGGTCGGCCTTGATCTCGATGCCTTCCGTGGTCTTTACCTTGATCAGGTTCTCCATGTTACCGGTGACGAGCAGCACGTCGCCCAGGGCGATGGCGGTGTCGCTGTGCGGCGTGAGCGTTTGGTTGCCACGCACGATCTTCAAGACGCGGAAGTCGAGCTTCGCGAGGTCGGATTGAAATACCTTTTGCCCGATCAGCTGGGAGGACGGCATCACCACGATCTCGCTAAGGTAACTGCGAATCGCGAAGTCTTCCGTCAAGCTCTCCTCCGGGTTTGCGGGCAGGATGCGCCGGGCGACCAATAGCAGGTAGGCGATTCCCACGGTGACGAGGATGAGCCCGACCGGCGTGATCTCAAACAGACCGAGCGGGCGGAGGTTCTGGCCCGCGATGAAATTGCTCACCGCGATGTTGGTCGAAGTGCCGATCAGCGTGCAGGTGCCGCCGAGGATGGACGCGTAGGCCATCGGAATAAGCAGCTTCGACGGGCTGATCTTCGCGCGTTGCGCCAGGCCCATCACCGGTCCGACGAACATGGCCGTCACCACGGTGTTGTTCATGAAAGCCGAGAGCCCGCTGATCACGCTCGTGAGAACGATTAACAGGCGGTTTTCGCTGCCCGTGGCCACCTTCAACATGCGCGCGCCCAGCACATCCAGAACGCCGGTCTCCTGCAACGCGCCGCTCAGAATGAAGATCGACGCCAGCATGATGATGATGTCGCTGCTGAAGCCGGCGAAGGCCTCCCGCGCTGTCAAAACGCCGCTGCCGATCAGCACGAGCAGGAGAATTAGCGTGCTCAGGTCGACGGGAATGTTCTCGTTGGCGAAAAGAACAACTGCCACCACCAGCAGGGCGAGGACAACACCAATCTGCCATCCGGCAGGCAACGTCATGGCCAAGAGGAAATCCATTCGCGATTACTATGGAGAGACACGGCTCGTGGTGGCAAGGGGAACTCAGGAATGAAGCGCGAAAAACGATTGGAACCACATGCCAACTAAACCTTTCGCCTCGCCTGCCGTTCTATTCATCGAAGCAGATGGAACGAATCATCCGACGTCTCCGCAGTCACGGGTTCGGCATTGCCAACCTCGTCCGGCTGCATGAACCTTTCACCCAGCAGGCCGTCCACAGCGGCCTTATTGCCCAATCCGCGCCATGCAACCATTGGTCATGACCCCCGGGCCGGGCGAACGCCTCGTGCGTTTCGTCGGCGATCAGCTTTCCTTTCGTCTTCACATGGGCGGGTCGCTTCCCTCCGGCTGGCAGGCCCGGTTGCGCACCAACCTCGGTCGCGGTGACACGCTCCGTCGCGAAATCATCCACGCCCAGACCGGCCAGTTGAAACTCGCCAACGCCTCCTGGCGCGACGTGCCGATGACGCCGCACGATGGTGGCTGGTCGATTTCGTTCTCGCTCACGGAAGTCGGTTTCTTTAAGGCCAAGGCGTACGCCATCGATTCGCACGGACGCCAGCACTGGCCGCACGGACCTGACTTCGGCGTGAGCGTTCATCCGAACGCCTATCGCACGGCGAACACAATCTACTGCGCCTTTCCGCGGATGTTCGGTCCCACGCGCACTGCGTTGACCACGGTGGATGAAAAGCGCGATGCGATTCTCAAGACGCTCGACAACGACGGCTACGCGGTGATTCCGCCGAGCGGCAAGCTGCGTGACGTGATCGAGTATCTCCCCCACATCGTCGACACGCTCGGCTGCCAGATTCTTCACCTACTGCCCGTCAGTCCCACGCCGACCACTTACGCGCGGTTCGGGCGTTTCGGCAGTCCCTACGCCGTTCAAGATTTGCTCGCGATCGATCCCGCGCTCGTCGTTTTCGACAAACGCACCACGGGCGTTGATCAGTTCCGTGAACTCACCTACGCCACGCACTCCCGCGGCGCGAAAGTCTTCCTCGACGTCGTCATCAACCACACCGGCTGGGGCTCGACGTTGCAGGAGAATCATCCCGAATGGTACGTGCGCGACGAGAAGGGATCGTTCGTTTCCCCCGGCGCGTGGGGAACGGTCTGGGAAGATCTCGCCGAGCTCGACCACAGCAATCCCGCGCTCTGGGAACACATCGCCGACGTCTTCCTCGAATGGTGCCGCCGCGGCGTCGATGGTTTCCGCTGTGACGCCGGCTACAAAATTCCCGTTCCCGCGTGGCGTTACATTACCGCGCGTGTGCAACAGGAATTCCCCGACACCATCTTCCTGCTCGAAGGTCTCGGTGGTTCGTGGGAAGCGACGGAGAACTTGCTCACCGAAGGCGCCATGCAATGGGCCTACTCCGAGCTGTTCCAGAATTACTCCCGTCATGAAATCTCGGGCTACCTCGACTACGCCCTGAAGCAAAGCCGCCGCGTTGGCCTCTACGCGCACTATAGCGAAACGCATGACAACGATCGTCTCGCGAAGATGGGCCGCGAATGGTCGCTCCTGCGCAACCGCCTCTGCGCGCTTTCCAGCGTGAGCGGCGCGTTCGGCTTCACCTGCGGCGTTGAATGGCTCGCGCCGGAGAAGTTGAACGTGCATTCCAGCCGCGGTCTGGCCTGGGGCAACGAGGAAAACATCGTGCCCGAGCTGGCGCGATTGAACCGCCTGCTGACCGACCATCCCTGTTTCTTCGACAACGCCACGCTCACGCGCCTGAGCTCCGAGGATGACTACGTTTACGCCATCAGCCGCATTTCCGGCGAAGCGCTCGACCGAGTGCTCGTGCTCGTCAACACCGACCTCAACACGCCACGCGCCGTCTTTATTGAACGCAAAGTCTACGAAGCGCTCGGCTCGCCGAAGATTGATCTGCTGGGCCAATCCGCGCCGGTCATCAAGGAAACGCCCGATCACAAGGTCGAGTTTCTCCTGCAAGGCGGGGAATGCTTCTGCCTCGCCCCCGCGCTCGTGCCCAAGGGCCTGAGCGGCGACCGCTATCGCGAAGCTCACGCGCAATCCGCGTGGGCCATTACGATGATCAGCCGGCGCATTGCCGTGCGCGACATCAGCCCGTTCGACTGGCAGAAGATGGCGGCGCTCGTTGAAGCGGGTCCGCGCGATTTCCTCACCGCCGTCAGCAATCTCGATCACAGCCTTGTCAAAGAGGATGTCCTTGGCGCGTTGCAGAAGGCGCGCGATCAAAGCCACTTTCCGCCCGTGGTCACCTGGGATTTGCCCTCCGCCCGCCGCATCACCGTGGTGCCACGCGAGCACTGGCTGTTGATCAAAGACGATGCACCATTCCGCGCTGCGTTGAAGACCGCTGATGGTGCTCCCGCGCAACATGTGTCCTCGATTCGCGTTGGCGAATGCCATATCGCCGCGTTCATTCCTGGCCAGGCCGCGGGCGATGCGGAGTTAAATCTCGAACGCTACGCGACGGGTCAGCCGCACGTGACCGCCCAACTCCGCGTGGTGGGCGAGACCGTGACCAAAACTTCCAACGCCGCCGATCTGTCTCAAGCCATCGTCCTGCTCACGAACAACCGTGGCGGCATGGCTCGTCTCGGCGTGGATCTCGGCCGCGTTCAATCCAAGTACGACTGTCTGCTCGGCGCGAATTTGCATCCGACCGTTCCGGTGGACCGCCATGTATTCGCCAAGCGCGTGCGAGCATGGGTGAATGCCGACGGGTTCATCACGCCGCTCGATGCGCATAATTTAATCGAGTTTACGCCGGGCCCGCCCGCGCGCTGGCGGTTTGTTGCCAGTGCCGGGAATGATCGCGCTGTGGAGATCGTTCTGACCGCCGACATGCTCGATGGGCAGAACTCCACCGTGCTTCATTTCGAGCGCCCGGAATCTGCCGTTCCCTTCGGCCACGATCTCACGCCGGACTGTCACGTTTCCCTCACGATTCGCGTCGACATCGAGGATCGGAATTTCCACAGCGAGACGCATCACAATGCCGGCTCGGAACACCATTTCCAGGCGCACACACGACCGTTGGCGAACCGGGCAGGCTTCGAGTTCGCGCCGTCGCTCGACCGCCATCTGCGAGTCTTCGCCGACAGTGGCACGTTTCATCCGCAGCCGGAATGGAGCCTCGGTGTCGCTCACCCGATTGAAGCCACTCGCGGCCAGGCCGGTCACGGCGATGCGTTCAGTCCTGGTTGGTTTGACCTGCCGCTGGCCAAAGGAAAACCGGTCACGCTCACCGCAACTTCCGAAGCCATCGATCCGACGGCGGCCGAGGTTTCCAGCTTCGTCATTAAACGCCGCGCGCTCACGGAAGGAGCCCTGTCCAAGGCGAAGGTTTCGCAGCACGACACTTTTGCCCGTCAGCTCGCGCTGGCCGTGCAGGCCTTCGTGGTGCAACGCGCCGACGGCAAAACCGTCATCGCCGGCTACCCATGGTTCCTCGATTGGGGCCGCGATTCGCTCATCGCCGCGCGCGGTCTGCTCGCCGCGGGCATGACGGACGAAGTGAAGCAACTGCTCACTGTGTTTGGGCGGTTCGAAGACCGCGGGACGTTGCCGAACATCATTCACGGCGAGGACGCCTCGAATCGTGACACCAGCGACGCGCCGCTGTGGTACGGCGTCGTCTGCGAGGAACTTGCCGCCCGCGATGGTTCGCTTTACGCGACGACGGTCGATTCGCGGGGTCGCAAGATCGCGGACATCCTGCGGGCGATTGCGACGGGTTATCGCGACGGCACGCCCAACGGCATTCGCATGGACGCCGAGTCCGGCCTGATTTGGAGCCCGAGCCATTTCACGTGGATGGACACCAACTATCCCGCCGGCACGCCACGCGAAGGTTATCCAGTCGAGATTCAGGCGCTGTGGATTCGGCTGCTCCGTCAGCTGGATCGCATCAACGCACCGTCCAGCGGCGAGTCGTGGTCGGCGCTGGCGCAGCGTGCTGAAACGTCGTTCCTCAAATTCTTCTGGCTCGAGGATCGCGGGTATCTCTCGGATCTGCTCATCGCACGCCACGGCCAATCGGCTGCGCATGCGACTGTCGACAACGCCCTGCGTTCAAACTGTCTGATCGCCGTCGCGCTCGGATTGATCACGGGTGACCGCGCGCAACGCTGCGCCGATGCCGCTTTGCATTACCTCGTGGTGCCTGGGGCGCTGCGTTCGCTCGCGCCCTTGCCCGTCACGCCGCATCTCCCGGTTCACGCGCAACACGGTCAGCTGCTGAACAATCCCGCGGAACCTTACTGGGGTCGCTACGAAGGCGACGAAGATACACGCCGCAAGCCGGCGTATCACAACGGCACCGCGTGGACATGGACGTTCCCGATCTTCTGCGAAGCGCTCGCTGTCGCGTGGAATTTCAGTCCCGCATCGGTGGCCGCTGCGAAGCACTATCTCGCCAGCATGGAGCGCCTGTTGAACGAGGGTTGTCTTGGCCAGCTCCCGGAGATCACGGATGGCGATGCGCCGCACACGCAGCGTGGTTGCGACGCGCAGGCGTGGGGAGCAAGCGAGGCGCTGCGCGTCTGGAAGCTGCTCAATCATGCCGCCGCGAACTGAAATCATCGCGCATCGCGGCGCGTCGTTCGATGCGCCGGAGAACACGCTCGCTTCCATAAACCTCGGGTGGGCGCAGGGTGCCGATGCGGTGGAGATCGACGTTCACTTCTCGAAGGATGGCTACATCGTCGTGATCCACGACGACAACACGCGGAAGACCGCCGGCGTTCGACGGAAGGTTTCTTCGCAGACATTCTCGGAGCTGAAGGCGCTCGACGTGGGGAGTTGGAAGAGCCCGAAGTTCAAAGGCGAGACGATCCCGACGCTCGCTGAAGCCTTCGCCACGATTCCGCGCGGCAAGCGGATGTTCGTAGAGATAAAATGTAGCGCCGAATGCGTCGAGGGATTCGCGGAAGACTTTCGCCGCTCCAAGCTGAAGGCGAATCAGGTCATTCCGATCGGTTTCTCGCTTCCGACAATGAGGCAGTTGAAACAGGCGGTGCCCGAACTGGAGGTCTGCTGGATCGTCGAGTTCAAGCGCACACTTCGCGGTTGGTCGCCGAGGGCGGAGCGTCTCATCGAGCAGGTCGCGGATGCGGGACTCGACGGACTTGATGTCAGTGGCAAAGGGCCGGTCGATGCCGGGTTCGCTGCGAAGGTCCATCAAGCCGGCCACAAGCTCTACATTTGGACCGTCGACGCCCCGGAGAAAGCGCGGGAGCTGATCGCGGCCGGCGTGAATGGGATTACCACGAACAAGCCGGGGTGGCTCCGCGCTCAGCTGGAGTTGTCGCCGACGGGGCCTCTGTAAGTCGCTGCCGCGCAGGGTTTCGTGCAGCGGCCTGCCAAAACCTTCGGTCACCTACAAATTTCCGGAGTTTTCTCACTTCACACCCCCGTGCATCGGCGTAGTTTAGCGGCACTATGAAAACGCAGTTCCGGCCGTGGCTTGCCCTCATGCTCTGTTTTTCCCTCCTCTGCGGTGGCGTCGCGAGCGCGGCGGAGAGCGGCAAGTCTTCGAGCAAGTCATCCAGCAAAGCCACACCCGGACTCGAAGCTGCCCAGGCGATCTCCACCATCACCGGCGTCGCCATCTCCCCGCTGCTCGGCGTGAGCGGCGTGGGCGCATGGAAGTATTTCAAGACCGCTCCAGAGAACCGCGCGAAGCTTGCCTGGTACGCGCAACCGTGGTTCTGGGTTCCGGCGCTCTTGCTCGTGGCCGTCGCGTTTGTGAAAGACACGTTCGGAACTGTGCTTCCCACCGCCGTGAAGAAGCCGTTCGACGTCGCGGAAGCGATCGAGAACAAAGTCAGCGGCCTCGTCGCCGCCGGTGCGTTTGTCCCGCTCATCGCCGCGATCTTTGGCTCGCTGGGTGGCGATGACAGCGCGCTCTACGGCGACGCCGGTCTGGCCATCGTCAACGTCTCCGCGCTGCTCAACGTCCTCACCATCCCGTTCGCCATCGCGGCGTTTGTCGTCGTCTGGATGGTTTCCCACGTCATCAACGTGCTGATCATTATCAGCCCGTTTACCACCGTGGACGCCGCCCTGAAATCCTTCCGCGCCTTCATGCTTTCCACCGTCGCCGGAACGGCGTTCATCGACCCGTATGTCGGCGCCATCTGGTCGCTCATCATCGTTGCCGTGTGCTGGTTCTTCGCGGGCTGGGCGTTCCGCATGATGACCTTCGGCACCGTGTTCACCTGGGACCTGGTTTCGTTCCGCAGCAGCCGTTTCAAGGTCGACCCGGCGGCGAACTGGGCGTTCACCGCGCGCGAGATCGACAAGGCCCCGATTCGCACTTACGGAAAACTCGCCCGCGGTCCGGAGGGTGAACTGACCCTGACCTACCGCCCGTGGCTGTTCCTCCCGAAGCGCTCCGTGACCCTTCCGGCCGGTCAATACGCCGTCGGCAAGGGACTGTTTTACTCCGAGATCATCAAGATCGAAGGCGACGACACTACAACAACCGTTACGCTGCCGCCGCGCTTCCGTTCGCATGAAGAAGAGCTGAGCTCAGTTTACCTGCTCAGCGGTGTGCAAGACGTCGGCGTGGTGAAGGGGCTCAAGGCGGTTTGGAACTGGATGACGGGGAAAGAGACGGCGGCTGCTATTGCCTGACCTCCGATTTCGAGGTGCATGGACATACCCGGCACACTGATAGTCGTTGCTTCGATTGCGGCGTTCGCGACCTTTCTCGTCCGACGGCTGCTTCGTAAGCCGCAGTTGCGTGAGGCTGAGATTGTTAATCGTGACGCTGAATCGGTTGCTGTCCCTCCTATTCGCCGCATCGCACGTCATCGAGATACGGACGACGATTCAGAAGAATAGCTGCTGGCTGTTCGTTCTTCCCGTTATTGGCTGACTGAGTGTAAACATGCCCGGAAGCGTCATAGGTGAACTGCTGCTCCGACCAATATTGGAGGTCGTTTTCCATGTTGTCGCGTATTATATCGGGCGAGTCGTCGTAACCATTGTCACACTGGGCAGCGTAGCGTGTGACCGCATCACGGCCGATACGCCGCGGAGCAAGTTGAGATGGGGAGGTTCCTTTCATCGGCGCGGCAGCCGGATCTACCTGACTCCGAAGCGACTTCAGTGATTGGGCTGATTGCCGTCGCACTCGCGGTTGGGGAGCGTTTTCCTGATTCGATCTTGGATAAACTAAGCAGTTCGCCGCCAGGAAGGATGGGAAATCTACTTCCCAATACAAAACTGGCTGAAGATCGAATCCAGCAGATCCTCCGTCGACGTCTTCCCGACAATCTCTCCGACCGCGTTCGCCGCAATGCGCAGTTCCATCGCCGGCAGCTCCAGCGTCAGTCCGGTCCGCAGCGCATCCAACGTTCGTAGCACCGATTCCCGCGCGCGCTTCAGCGCCTCCTGATGCCGCGCGTTGATCATCACCTGCAACATCTCCGCGCGAATCTCGCCGGACCAAAGGCATTCCTTGATCGCGTCCTTCAGTGTCTCCAGGCCTGCGCCCGTCACGCAACTCACTGCGACCGGCATTACGCCGAACTCATCCGGAATCTTCAGCTGCCCGGCCTGATCCGATTTGTTACGCACGAGAATCCGCTTCTTGTCTGCGAACTCGCGCAGCAGCAGTTCGTCGGAGGGCGTCAGCGGCTCGCTGCCATCCAGCACGTGTAAGATTAACTCCGCCTTCGCCAGCGATTCACGGCTGCGCCGGATGCCTTCCGCCTCAATCTCATCGCCCGCATCGCGCAAACCCGCCGTGTCGATGAACACCACTGGCAGTCCGCGAATGTTCGCCGTCTCTTCGATGGTATCTCGCGTTGTGCCGGGCGTAGCCGAGACGATGGCGCGGTCGTGCCCGAGCAGTTGATTCAGCAAACTCGACTTGCCCGCGTTCGGCCGGCCGATGATTGCCGCGCGCACGCCGCGCCGGAGAATCTGTCCTTCGTTCGCCGTCCGGAGCAGCGTGTCCATGAACTCCACCGCGCGCGCGAGCCGTTTCAGCAGCTGGTCCTTGGTGTCCGGCGCGATGTCTTCGTCCGGGAAATCGATGTGCGCCTCGATGTGCGCCAGCGTCTTCACCAAATCATCCCGCAACTGCTCAATCCGTTGCGACAGTTTGCCGGCGAGCTGTTCATTCGCCGCGGACAACGCCAGCTCGGTGCGCGCATGAATCAAATCCGCCACCGCCTCGGCCTGCGCGAGATCAATGCGGCCGTTGAGAAAGGCGCGTTTGGTGAACTCGCCCGGTTCCGCCAGGCGCGCGCCGTTTTCGAGCAGCAGATCGAGAATCGTTTTCGCGACGAGCAAACCGCCGTGACACGAGATTTCGACGACGTGTTCGCGCGTAAAGGTTCGCGGCGCGCGCATGACGGCAACCAGCACTTCATCCAACACCCGGCCAGCGCGTTCGATGTGGCCGTAGTGAATCGTGTGGGTGTCCGCCGCTGAAGGTTTCACCGAGGATTTCCCGACCGGCACGAAGCATTTATCTGCCACTGCCAACGCATCGGCACCGGAAAGCCGCAGCACGGCCAGTCCGCCTTCGCCGAGGGGAGTCGCGATCGCCGCGATGGTGTCGTGAAGTAGCACGGGAGATTTGGTGACCTCGGTCAACTTACTGATGACCGTGGCAGTTGCCGCGCGCGTTTTCGACTTCGCGACCTTGCAGGAAGAGCCGGGCCTTTTCGTAGCTCTTCTTGTGCAGGTAATGCAGCAGCGACGGATCGGCGTCGCGCGGCAGCTGGCGGGTCAATTCATCGATGCGGGAAAACATGGCGACGAGGTTCGGCTTGGGGTTCGCCGTCGCCATGGACGACACGGCGCGCTCCAACTCCAGCAGCGCATCCAGGATGTTCTGTTCCGTTCCAGTCATGAGCGATGGATAGCGCGGCGGCGCCGCGAAACCAAGTTGAAAGCCAGCTTCAGCGTGCTGCCGGCGTTCTGTCGGTAGAGCGAGCGGAACTACGATCGACGTATTCCGACCGGGAGCTGCGGCATCCACCAGCGCTGCTGCGCCAGCCGCGCCCGCACTGGGCTGCTCTTTAAGTCCCGGTATGAGCGCCGCGACACAAGGAATACCAACAATCCACATTGAATGACGGTCAAGGCGTGCCAATCCGATGCTCGCGAGCGTGAGCACCGCACAGTAGAGGACTCCCCAGTGAGCAACTGCACGCAGTCTCGCATCTACCGCCATCGTGACTCCCAGCAGAGTCGACAGGAGCACGAAGGTGACGAGCGTTATTCGGATCGGTCGATGCAATGACTTTGCCGGAATGCCTCAGGAACAACTTCAGCCCAACGACTTATAAATCACATTCGCGGTGAACAACAGCATCATGGCGACGCAGCAGGCCAGCTTGCCAATGGCGCCCGCGAGCAGGCCAAGCGTGGCGCCGACGCCAGCCTTGGACGCCTCTTTCCATTCGCGTCCTCCCGCCATTTCGAACAGCGCCGCGCCGATGAATGGTCCGAGCAGGATGCCTGGCAGGTTGAAAAACAGTCCGATCAGCCCGCCTACGATCGCACCCACTGCGCCGCGCCAGGTCGCTCCCAGTCGTTTCGCGCCATACATGCTGGCCGCGTAATCCACCACAAGGGAAATGACCGTGAACACTCCGAGCACGCCGATGACCCACCACGCCGCACCTGCCGGACCGAAGTAGAGCTTGTGCGCCAGAGCCCCGATGAACACCAGCGGCGTGCTGGGCAACCCAGGCAGAATGCTGCCCGCCACCCCGATGCACATCAGGAGCAGTGCGAAAACCAGTCCGAGAACTTGCTCTGTCGTCATGGCTGCAACATAGCGGTGACCGTCTGCGGCACACTTACAATTTCCAGAGGGATTTCAAGGTCTGCTGGGGTTTTCTCACCGGCTGGAACGCGGGACGGCCAGAGCTTCGCGGCTGCGACGGCGGAACAATCAGTTCGATGGATGAACAGGAAGAATCGCACCCTAGGAAATCCCACTTTACAGGAATCCGTTTGCGGTTAGGCTCACCCCAACAATCTAACTGACTCTATGCGAATCGCTGTTTCACTCCTCGCCTTGGCCGCAGTGGCGGCACTTACCGGTTGCGCTGGTCCCGAGCAAAAGTTCGGTCGCGGCATGAATAATATCACCGAAATCGTCCGCGGTGGCGAGATGCGTCGCTCCATTGAGCAGACGACCCTCTGGGACGGCCCGACGCAGGGCGCGACGACCGGCTGGGCACGCGGTTTCACCCGCACGATGGCCCGCACCGGCATCGGTCTCTACGAAGTCGTCACCTTCCCGCTTCCGCCCTACCGCCCGGTGATGGCCCAGAAAGGCCCGCTTTATCCCGATCCGTCCGTGGCGACCCGCAAGCCGACATGGGGTGGCCTAGAACTTCCGGAAAATCCCGCTCGTCCCGCCAGCGAATCGCTGCGCTTCCCGGATAATGGCATCTTCGACACGGACGACCAGCTGGGCTTCAGCGGTGGTGCGATCGGTTTCGGTAACCGTTTCTCGGTCTTCGAGTAACTGACCTTCGCGAATTTTTCGCTCAACTTGCGCAAGGCGCTGGCTTAACTTGCCGGCGCCTTTTGCTTTATGTCGCACACGCTGGAAAAGAATTCGCCCTGCAAGGTCAACCTGCTGCTGAACATCCTCGGCAAGCGCCCGGATGGCTTTCACGAGCTGGAAACCATCATGCAGCCGGTGAACTTGTGCGACCGGCTGGCCTTCACGCGCGGCGGCTCCGGCATCACGCTGACGTGCACTGAGCCAACGCTCCCGACGGATGCGAGCAATCTCGTCTATCGCGCCGCCGCAGCGTTTCTCGCGCAGGCAAAGATCGCGGATGGCGTGGCGATTCATCTCGAGAAGCAGATTCCCATGGCGGCGGGACTCGGCGGCGGCAGCGGCAATGCCGCAACTACGCTGCTGGCCTTGAACGAACTCTTCGGCTCCCCGCTCACGCTCGCGCAACTGGATGCCATCGCGGCTTCGCTCGGCTCAGACATTCCCTTCTTCCTGCAAGACAAGCCGGCGCTGGCGGTCGGACGCGGCGAAAAGGTCACGTCACTGGCGCCTTTCGCCGCGCTACGCGGCACGGCGTTCCTGCTGATTCACCCCGGATTCGGCATTGCCACCGCTTGGGCCTACAAAGAACTGGCTCGTTTCCCAGCAGCCTTGAACGGCGAACCCGGCCGTGCGGAGAAGCTGGTCGCGCTGCTGAATAGCGCGGATCTCACGGTGGCTGGCGCTGCGTTCTACAACTCCCTCGAAGCCCCCGCGCTCGACAAGTATCCCTTGCTCGCGCTCTATCAGGAATTCCTCCGGGCCAACGGCGCGGCGGCGGCGCTGATGTCCGGCAGCGGCTCGACGACCTTCGCCATCGCTCGCTCGGAAGCCGACGCGCAGCGACTGCAGGAGTTGGTCAAGGGCAAGTTCGGCCCGTGCTGGACGGCAGTAGTGCCTGTGTAGGAGCCGCGCGAAGCGGTTGGCGGACTTTCCCTCTCGACAGGTCGGAGGTGTTACGTTTTCCTTTGCGGGATTTCGTTTTGAACTGAACTCGATGAACGCAGAACAATTCGCCAAAGCCAAGGCGCTCGGCTTTTCCGACCGCCAGATCGCCCACCTGACCGGCACCACTGAGGACGCCGTGCGCGCCGAGCGCAAGAAGATCGGTCTTGTCCCGAGCTACCGGCTGGTGGACACCTGCGCGGCCGAGTTCGAAGCCTACACGCCCTATTACTATTCCACCTACGATCGCGGCGACGACGAGGTGAAGGGCAACGTGGCGAAGAAGGTGATGATTCTCGGCGGCGGCCCGAATCGCATCGGTCAGGGCATCGAGTTCGATTACTGCTGCGTTCACGCGGCGTTCGCGCTCAAGGAAGATGGCTTCGAGACCATCATGGTGAACTCGAACCCGGAAACCGTTTCCACCGACTACGACACGAGCGACAAACTGTTCTTCGAGCCGCTCACGCTGGAAGACGTGCTGCACATTTACGAACGCGAGAAGTGCTGGGGCGCCATCGCGCAATTCGGCGGGCAGACGCCGCTGAATCTCGCGCTCGGTTTGCAGAAGAACGGCGTGAACATCATCGGCACCTCGCCGCAGAGCATCGAGATCGCCGAGGACCGCAAGCTGTTCGCGGCGATGCTGGACAAGCTGAACATTCCCCAGCCGCCGAACGGCACGGCCACGACCGTCGAGGAAGCCCTCGTCATCGCCAAGCGGCTGACCTACCCCGTGCTCGTGCGTCCGTCATTCGTGCTCGGCGGGCGGGCGATGCAAATCGTCTTCTCCGAGCAGGAGCTGCGCGATTACTTCCACCACAACGCCGCGCTGGAGGCTTCGCCCGAACGGCCCGTGCTCGTGGACAAGTTCCTCGAAGACGCGACCGAAGTGGACGTGGATTGCATCACGGACGTGGGCCAGTTCAGCGATCCGAAGCAGGGCACGATCGTCATCGGCGGCATGCTGGAGCACATCGAGTTCGCGGGCGTTCACTCCGGCGACGCCGCGATGGTGCTGCCGCCGCACACGCTCTCGCAGAAGGCCATCGATACCATCCGCGAATACACCCACGCGATGGCGCGTGAGCTGAAGGTGATCGGCCTGATGAACGTGCAATACGCCGTGAAGGGCGAAACCGTTTACGTCCTCGAAGTGAACCCACGCGCGTCGCGCACCGTGCCGTTCGTCTCGAAGGCGATTGGCCGACCGCTCGCGAAGCTGGCGGCGAAGGTCATGGCCGGCAAGACGCTCAAGGAACTCGGCTTCACCGAAGAGATCTGGACGAAGTATTGGGCGGTAAAGGAGTCGGTGTTTCCGTTCAACCGCTTCCACGGCCAGGACATTTTGCTCTCGCCGGAAATGCGTTCCACCGGCGAAGTCATGGGTCTCGACGCCGATCTCGGCATCGCCTACGCGAAGTCGCAGATGGCTGCGAACTCACCGCTCCCGACCAAGGGCCGCGTGTTCATCAGCGTCAGCGACGCGCACAAGAAGGACGTGCCAGCCGTCGCGAAGGAGTTCATCGACCTCGGCTTCGACCTCATCGCCACTGGCGGCACGGCTTCCGTCATCGAGAAGGCCGGTCTGAAGGTGGAACGCATCTTCAAACTCGCGGAGGGCCGTCCGAACGCGCTCGATCTGCTGAAGAACCGCGAGATCCAGCTCGTCATCAACACGCCCGCCGGCCAGACGCCGCGCGCGGACGAGGTGAAGATTCGCACCACGGCGGTCTACACCGGCACGCCGATCATGACGACTCTGAGTGGCGCGAAAGCCGCCGCCCTCGGCATCGCGGCATTGAAGAAGAACGGTTACGCGGTGAAAACCGTGCAGGAGTATCACTGAGCAACCGCTCGATTTCCCCCCAGCTTACCGAAACGCCGGCCTTCGAGCCGGCGTTTTGCTTTTCCGAGCGACGTGCTGATCGGCGTTCGTCATCCCTCGCCAGTCTCGCCCGAAAGTTCCACCCGCCTTCTGTAATAGTCCTCCCCCGGTTTCTTCTTTGTGAGTGGACGGTTATCGCGCCAGCCCGTGAGGGCGAACGGATTCCGGACCGGAAACAACGACAACTCACAAAAGACTATGAAAGCATTCAGCTCGAAAAACCGGCGCCAGGATGGCGCCAGCGGGATTCTCCTCGCTCTCCTCACCTTGTTCCTCCTCGTCACCGCCGGACGCGCAGAAACGTTGCTTGTCTGCACGAATGACTCTTCAACGGGAGACCTGATCAGCCGCGGCTTTTATGTTCCGAGTTATCCCGGCAACAGCCTGACTTCCGCCCGCCTTGTCTTCTCGTCGTCCACGTCCGGCAGTCACACCATCCGTCTGACGGTTCTCAGCAATTCATACGACGGCATCGTGCTCGGCCGCGATGAGGTGACCGTGAACATGGGAGCCTCGACGGACCATGCGGCGACGTTCAGCTATCCCTCCGTCCGCATCCGCGAAGGCAGCCGCGTCTGTTTCATCCTCACCAAGGTTTCCGGACCCGGCACGCTTTACTACAGCGTTCACAACGCCTGGACTGGCGGCTGCCCTACGGTGATTGAAACCGAAGGAACGACGCCGCCGATCGATTCGCATCGTCGTGATGGCGTGAACCTGATCCTGACCGGCGAAGACACGCTCATCGTCGCGCCCGGTGAATCGATTCAAGCCGCCATCGACGCCGCGAACATCGGCGACACCGTGCAGGTTGACCCCGGCATCTACACGGAAAACCTTCGCCTGCGCAGCGGCGTGAACGTGGTCGGCTCCGGCTACGGAAACACCACCTTGCGCGGCTTCGGCGGCATCCTCGGTTTAATCGTGAATGCGGATGTCGTGACGGCGAATGACGTGACCAACTCGCGCTTCGAAGGCTTCAAAATCATCCGTGCCAGCCGTGGCATGGAGAACGCGGGCGTGGCCATCAACGGCGGCAGCTTGCTCCTCAACAACAACTGGATCACCGGCCACAAGGAAGGCGTTCGCATCAACGGCGGCAGCCCGATCATCCGCAACAACATCATCGACAAGAACGGCAACGCCTCCGATGGCACCGTGGACTACGGCATCATCTCGCTCAGCGCCACGCCGCTCATTCAAAACAATCTCGTCGTGAGCAACAACGGCGCAGGCATCTACATCGCCTGGGTTGCTTCGTCGGGCGCGCAGGTGATCAACAACACCGTTGCGGACAACACCGACCAGGGCGTCTGGTGCTACGGCGGCGCGGAGCCGGTCATCAAGAACAACATTCTCGCCCGCAACACCACCGGCCTCAGCGCCTCGTCCAATGCCAAGCCGAAGAATTCCTTCAACGACGTCTGGGGTAACACCTGGCGCAACTACGACGCGCAATCTGGCGGCGTCGCAAATCCCGGCCCCGGCGACATCTCCCGCAATCCCGACTTCGATCTCCTCTCCACCCCGCCGTATCACCTCGCGATCACGTCGCCTTGCATCAACGCTGGCGACCCGAATCCGTTCTTCAACGATCGCGATGGTTCCCGCAACGACATGGGCTGCTTCGGTGGACCGAGCGGCGCGCTTGGCGGAGTGGGACCGTCCGTCACCAGCGGCTTCCTCTTCACCAGCATTGGCAACATTCCGACTTCGGAAATCACCCAGAGCGGCGCACGCAACGGTCTCGCGAACGTATCCCCCGCTGTCGGCAGCGCGCTCGGCATTCCTCAATACAAGGACGCACCGTTCGGCGGCAGCCTCTGGTTGAACGGTCTCTTCGGCAGCAGCGACAACTTCGTCTCTCACTACCGCCTCTACTACGCGAAGTGGAATGGCAACACGGCGCCCGCCGTCGGCGACTTCCAGCCGATCGATGACCCGCTCTCCAAGATTCGTTACACCATCAATCCCGGTGGCAGCGTGAGCGCGACGCTCGAAAACGTCGGCCCCAATGCAGACGGCCTCTATCGCCGGACCGAAGAAGGTTACTGGGCGCATCGCGACCTGCTCGCCGTGTGGAACACCCGCGCGTTGCCCGACGGTCGCTACGACATCATCGGCAAGGGTTACTGGTACATTTCGTTCTTCGGAAGCACGTTCCCGATTGAAGCCACGCTGACGCCGAATGATCTCAGCCGCATCACCGTCACCGTGAACAACCAGCAGGTGACGGTGGCCATTAACCGCGTGCTCGACCAGAACGGCGTGGAGATCCCTGAGTGCGGTTACATTCCGCTCGCGTCGAACACCCAGAACCTCCAGTTCGACATCACCGCGTCGCATACGAACGGCTTCCTGCTCAACTACCAGCTCGACGCCCTCTTCGGCCGCAACCAATACGCCGGCCTCATCAAGCGCGACCAGTATGTCGGCGTGCATGACGCGACCCCGCCCTATTGGTACGGCGTGAACAACACCATCTTCAACACCGCGCCCGCTCATGCGGCCGGCACGTTGAATCCCTGGACCAGCTGCGCGTATCAGTTCCGTCTCACTGCCTGGGCACGCACCACGGACGGCTTCGGCCACCTCTACTACCAATCCTTCAGCGACCATTACTCACTGAACGTCGGCGGCGCGGGCGCAGCCGGTTGTGTCGCGGATCTCGACGGCGACGGCGATGTCGACGGCGCGGACCTCGCCATCTTCAGCACGCAGTTTGGTCGCACGAACTGCGTCTCCGCTCCGTCGCTGTAATCGGAAACTCCATCGCAACCACGAAAACGGAGAACTCTCCATGAAAACGAAACTCCAACTCCTGCTGCTGGCCGCCGCGCTTCTCGTCTCCCGCGCTCAAGCCGCCGTGCGGGTCTACGGTGAGGCCAGCTCGACCGGACCGGAGATCAGCGTGAAGGTCTACGCCGACATCGCGGACACCGCGATCGTCAGCCACACCTTCAAGCTGTTCTACAACCAAGCCGACCTGCAGCTCATCGAAGCCACCCACAACCTCGACGTCTGGTATCTGCACAACGGCTCAGCCACGGTGCCTTACGCCGAACCCAATGCCGGGCAACCGGGCGAGATCCTCTTCGCCGGTGCGCGGATGGACGGACGCAACCCACGCTCAGGCGTCACCGGCAATCGCGTGCTGCTCGCCAGCGCTCGCTTCGCCCGGAGCAATCCGAACACGCCGACGTTTGACCTGAGCCTCGGTCAAGGCGGTCATTTCGCGAACTTCGTAGACATCAACGCCAACACTCTGGAAGTCGTTCCCGACGCCGTGAAGTTCATGTCCGTCAAAGCCAATCCGGCCGACGAAGACCTCGACGGCCTAGGCGATCGCTGGGAAGACAAGTTCTTCGGCGGCACAAAAGGCGTCTTCTACTCGGACGACAAGGACGGCGACGGCGTGAACAACGCGGGCGAACAGGCCGCCGGGACCGATCCGACCGACGAGAACTCGCTGCTTCGCCTGCGCATCACCGAAGGCCGCGGCCGTGTGGTCATCGAATGGCCGAGCGCCGAGGATCGGCTCTACACCATCGAAGGCGCGAAACGCTTGAGCGACTTCGGTCTGCTGAAGGAAGGCATCCGGGCCACGCCGCCGATGAACGTGATTGAGTTCGACCGCAACGATCTGCCGGAAACGTTCTTCTTCCGAGTGGGAGTCGAGGCACCTCCCCTCCAATGATTCTATCGTCCGTCGCGGAGGGAGGCGGACGAAGAGATTGAGGGTCGCCCCTTACCTGGCATCAAGGCGGCCCTCGGGTTCAACACGGCGCGGAGCAATCCGCGCCGTGTTTGATTTTCGGACTGCGCGTCACCTCGAATACCGCCAGGCAAACCTGTGCGGTCGAAGGATCGTTCAGACAAACGAAGCCTTCGCGAAGGCGCGGTCGCGGCTGTCCCTCCAGATAGACTGGATGAACCCGGCGCGCTTGCTCCACGAACGCTGGAAAATCGCCGAAGCCCGCCGCCTTCAACTTCGCCCGGTTCACCAACGAGAATCGGCCGTGACTACCGGGCGCGACTTGCTTCATCAGCTCCAGCGTCACCCGACCCATCGTGTAACGCGAATTGATCTCCACCAACGGCTTCAAGCGCACGCCACCAGTCGCATCGCGATAGATCAGCGCATCGATACCGATTGGTCCGCGGAAACCGGCTCGATTGAATTCGATCTCCAGCGCGGCAAACAACTGGTTGAACACCTCGTGAACCTGCGGCGGCGTCGCGCGCGAACCGAGTAGCGCAAGAACAGACGCCGGAACCTGCCGGGCAAAGTTCGGCGAGGCCACGTTTGCTTCGAACTGTCCCTTGAGATCGTTGATCAGCCCGGTGTAACCGCAGAGCTTCAAGCCGTCATCGCCCATCTCGAGCTGTACCGAGAAATCAAACTCCCGCTCCAGCCACGGCTCAATCACCAGGGTCTGGCCGCGTTCAAATGCCGCGCTCATCCAGCGACGCTGCGATTCCAGAAGCTCCGGTTCCCACAATCGGATGGCGTTGCTGCCAGCCAGCCCGAGCGCTTCTTTCACCACGATGCGATGGTGTCCGCGCCCGCGAATCGCCGCGATCACTTCGAGCGCCTTGGTGAAGTCCCTCACCGACACTCCCGTCTCGTCCTCGCCGCACAACCAGTCGCTGGCCGGCAACGAACTCAACCACCGTTTTAAAAACGCCGCGCTCCACGCCTTCGAATACAGTTCTGCAATGCCGAAATTGAATCGCTGGTCGGCGAACCGTTCCTCCGCCGAAACGCTGCGGGACAACGGCGCGAACAACTCGACGCTGTCCGGCCCCCAAGCCCACGGACGCAGGCGCCCCAGCTTTCGCTGCGCGAGCGCTTCCGACGCGCGAGCACGATTGCATCCCAGCTCCACAAACTCCGGCAGCGCGAACCCCGCCTGCTTCAGGCTGCTGAGAAACTCAACCGACGGCCGCTGCTGAACGAGAACCACATCGTCCTGCCGGCCGAGGAACTGCGGGAGATTCTCCAGATCACGGGCAAGCTGCGCCTGGTGCTTGGCGGGCGTGAAACCTCTGCCATGCGCGATGCAGCCTTCGGCAAACGGATTGAAGATGAACACGCTCGGCGTGCGGCCTTTTGATTGCGAGAAGACATCCAGCTCCGCGATGAACTGGGCGTCCAGCCCGGCAGCTCTCCGACCCTCGACGTTCAAGGAGATTCCTTTCGCACGCTGCGGCGAAAGCGGAAACTTCAGCTGCCGACAGAAGGCCTCCCAGTCGCTCTCGTTCGGATTCTTCCAGCGTCGAAACCATTTCAGTCCGTACGCAACATGCGCAATCTCATCGCGATAGATCTTCTCCAACAATGCCGCGCTGTCCGAATCGCCGACCTTCCCAAACCCACCGGCGAAGTGACGGGCGAAATCGAGATTCGCCTGTTCAAAGGTCAGACTGAGACCCGCCACGTAGTCGATGGGATTCTCCATTCCCGATACGGCGCGCCAGAAGTAGCCGCTGACCGGCAATTCGCCAAACTCGATACCGCACGCCCGCATGCGCTGGATGTAGAGCCGCGTGTGTTCCTGTTCATCCTTGAGCGTCTGAAAGACACCTCGACGAAACGCCGGCGGCGCATCGGGAAAGCGCAGAAGCACCAGCGCCATCAGTTCGGTCGCGAGAAGTTCGTGGTTGGCAAAGAAGTGGAGCAGACGGCCACGCTCGGATTCGCGCTCCAGTGCACTCAGTCCGGGAAACTCGCTCTTGGCCGAGGTTTGAACTTTGAACTGAAGCACCGCTGGACGACCGGGCATCGCGGGCGCAGCGATCGACGAACCGGGGTGCTCGTCGCTGATCGCGTCCGGCGACTGGAGCTTCTCCTCCAGCGTCGTCGCAAACAGCACCCGCTCCGCAAACTCGCGCAGTTCCATGCCGGCATCCTGCCAGCGCCTCAGGCCGCAGGCGAGAGTAGCGTTACTTCGGAGCGGGCGAACTCAGATCGATCTGCGTCGGAATCTCCCCGAACTCGTAATACCGATGTTCGATTCGATCATCGCGAACAATGGCCACGCGAATGCCCGAAGCATCCTTCCCCAACGGCTTGCCCACCGGACCCGTCGTCACGATCTCCAACTTGCCGTCACGGGCGAGAGCATTGCGGTGGTAATGGCCGCAGAAGGCGTAGTTGACGCCATACTTGTGGAACAACGCGAAGTAACGCGAACGCCGTTCAATCGGGATGTTGAAATACTGGTTCGTTTCGTTCGCTGACGACAGGCACCACGGATGATGCTGAAAGACGACAATGTGCTTCGCCTTTTCCGCGCGCGCCTTTTCCAGCTCCGCCTCCAGCCAGCGCTCCTGCGCTTCGAGGTGATCCATCGCCTTCTGTGGAGAATGAATGACGCTCGAATTCAGCACCACACCCACGAATCCGTTGTGACGAAACGTGTAGTAGTCCGGACCGAATCGATTCGTGTAGGCCGCAATGCTTTCGGGCGTCGGCACGTTCTCCACGTCGTGATTACCGGCGACGTCATACACCGGGATCGATTTGTCGATCTTCGAAATGATCCGGCGATACTCGGCGATCTGCTCGTTGTCGCCCGGCTTGTGTACGAGATCACCTGTGATGATCACGAACGCCGGCTTCAGCCGGTTCACCGTCGCCGCGGCGAACTCAAAGTTCACCGTCTCCTGCGCGAAGCTGGCGTTTTCAGTGAACATGCCAAACTGCGGATCACTGAGCTGGATGAAAAAGAACGGCTCCCGCGGCGCGGGCCGGACGATGGCTCAGCACGCTGCATCCAAGGGCCACAGCGGCGACCCAAATCAGTTTCAAGAAACGTGTCATATGAAAATTGCGACTGAACCCCGCTTAGTTGCTACACGGACTTAACCGAGTCAATCAGCGACTCGTAAATCCTTTTCCGTGGAAGCAGCGCGGCGGCTTCGCCTATGGTCGCCCAGTGAATCCGTTCCAACTCGCTCCAGGCGATTCGACGCGCGCCATCGCGCAGCGCGTCACATTGCTGGCGGCCTGCTTCCTCACGATGCTGGCGTCGATGCCGCTCTGGATGAGCGCGCGATTATTCCCGCAGCTGCCTGTGTCTGCGTCGTTCCCCGGTTTGTCGGCTCCGTGGGACGCCGTCGCGTTCGCCATCGTCCTCGGAAGCCTCGTCGCCGCGGTCTGGCTGCCGCGCGCAGGGATCGTAACATTCCTCGTCAGCTCACTCCTTCTCGCGCTCGCCGATCAGTGTCGGCTGCAGCCTTGGTTCTACATGTATTGGGTGATGCTGCTCCTGACGCTGGCCAAAGGGACCTCCGCCATGATGGCCTGCCGTATCGCGCTCTCCGCTGTTTACATCTGGGGCGGCGCACAGAAACTGACTCCGGAATTCTTCGACCTCGTCGCGCCGTGGTTCGTGAACCCAGCCTCCGCCTGGCTGCCCGCGGGCGCCGTCACTGCGTTGAAGTGGGGCGTCTACTCCGCGCCGTTCGTCGAGATCTTCATCGGCTTGGCCCTCTGGTTCCAACGCACCCGGATGTCGGCCATCGTCGCCACCATCGTCGTCCACCTGATCGCGATCCTTTTCCTCGGACCACTCGGTCACAAGCACAACTGGATCGTCTGGCCGTGGAATCTGGTGATGCCCGCGCTGGTCATAGTGTTGTTTCCACGCGGTGCCGTTGAGAACGTCTGGTCAAGCCTCCGGCGTCCGCTTTGGTCGTTCGTTGCCGTCACTCTCTTCAGCCTGTTGCCGATTCTCAGCTTCTTCGGCAAATGGGATTCGTATCTTTCCTTCTCGCTCTACACCGGTCGGCTCACGAAGGCCGACATCTTCATCAGCGCCAGTCTGCGGGAGAAACTTCCTCCATCGCTGCACGAGTTCATCGTGGCCACGCCGACGCCATTCAACGAACAGCTCCAAGGACCGTACGTCGTGCTGACGGAGCTTTGGGCGGACAAGATCCTCCGCACTCCGCCGCTGCCCGAGTCCCGCAACTATCGCAACGTGGCGCGTTACCTCGCCAGTTTCGCGAGCGACCCGAACGACCTCCGCATGGTGCTCATCCCACGCGTGGGCAAGCCGTTGTTCTATCGTGGAAGCGATCTGCGACCGGAAGCTGGCATTCCGCTGGATCTGTAGCGCGCTCGGCCCAGTCGTCATAGAGCTCGCGCAACGCATCGCGGAGATTGCCGTGATGCTTTCGAAACAATTCGTCCGCGGTGCGCTCATGGCGTTCGACCGGTTCGTTCAACAGCTCTGAGACGATCGACGCGAGCAATCGAGCATCGGTTCGACACTCCAGCAAGGTCGGCATCAATCCACTCCGATGCGAAGTAATGATGAGCCCTCCCGCCTGTCGGGCGATGCGTTTGAAGCGCCACCACGACCAAGCGCTGAGTTGCTCCGCACCGTCAAAAAGGATGATGTGTCGCAGGCCAATCGACGACGGAGTTCACAAAGCACACCGTCTTCAAATCGCGGCAACTCCCGGGTCAGGCGCAATGAAACGACTTCAAACCCCTTCGCCACAAGATGTGGTTCCAAGTCCTCCAGCAACGTCGTCTTGCCCGCGCCTTCCGGACCAACGATCGCTCCGCGATACTTCAGTGCAGCGAGCCGGGACAGGAGTGAATCCCAGCTTTCGCCACGCAGGCGATAGCGAACGCGCAGCACGCGATCGGTCGAGAATGGATTATCACGCGCTCGCATGGGCGTGCAGCTGAATCTCGCGTCCCGTCGGCGACACGACGATCTCAAGGCGCGTGCTGTGATTGCCGGGCTGTGCCACGAGTTCCAAGGCCCAGATCACGGAGATCAGTTGACCGGAAAAGCTCCATGGATCCTGCGGCAACGTGAAAGTGAACTTGCGTCCTTCCTCGATCTGCGGCGAAGGGAAATTCGTCGAGGTCACCACGCCCACGTCCTCGGTGCCTTTCCCGCGCGTGAACCAGAACAGGCGCAGTTCGACGCCCTTCGGCGGCTGATCGAGGCGCCAGCCCGCGACGCCCTCAATAGTTTCGCCCGGCCGATAATTCAGCCGCTCGTCGCGCAAAAGAATCTTCAGTTCGCTCATGCTGCGACCTTTGCTCGCGGGGGATGGACTTCGATCACGAACTCTTCCTTGAGGTTCGGCCAGCGCGGGATCTCCCCGTCCACCCGGATAACCCAAACGATCTTGTTGTTATCGCTCTTCCAGGTCGGAACCGACTCGACCGGCAGCCCAATGCTGGCGTGCCCGGTCTCCGGCTCCATCGAGCTGGCGGATGCGTAGAGTTCGAGGTTCAGGAACGGCTTTCGATCCGTATAAGTGCTCGTGCCGCGGCGGTACCTCGCTTCCTCTCGTGCTTCGACCACGATCTTCAATCCACGCAGCACTTGGGTCCGACCGTTCAATCGCCAGGCGACGTCGATCTTTTCACCGAGTTGCGGCACGCCCGGCGTGAGGGTCAATTCCACCTTCGGATTGAACATCCCCAGAATCTGGTAAACCAGCAGCCCGATCATGAAGAGTCCAATCGCGACGAACGGGATCATGAACAGTGCGCCGAACCAGTCGAAGAAGTCCGTTCGCCCGCGGCGAAAGAATCCGCTGTTCAGAATGAACCCGAAGAAAATCACGCCGTTCCAGAACGCGGCGAAGATCCCGATTCCAATCACCGCAGCGAGCCGCGAACTGGACGACTTGAGCACGCGCGGCGCGGCGACATCACCTGTCAGTTCCGAGTAAACTCGCACGCCGGCATTGGTGCCGGAAATCTGGCTCATCGGCAAGCGCTCGTAGGGCGAGGCATCAGCGGGACGCGAACGCCCGCCGCGCAGCGAGAAGATGATTCCGCCCGCGCCCACCAGCACGAAGACGAGCGGAATCAGCCCGATCCACAGGTCGCCGTGAAGCCGCGGTGCAGCACCGCTTCCAGCGGATCTGCCGGATTCACGTAGCAAGTCGACTTCGCTCCCGGCTGATAGCGCGCGGCGATCTCGGCCTTTCCCTTGTAGCCGCTCGACGAGCCGGTCATGAAGCCGTAGCGATTGGATCGATATTCCCGGCCGTTGAATTCGTAAGAGTAAAGCACGTCGACGCTGTAGGTCGTGCTTTTTGCCGCGGTGAGTTTGCACATTGCTGGAAAGAATTCTGCAAGCCGTCTCCTGCCAGTGGGGCGCGCGATCCCATCACGGGCCGCACAAAGACTGAGATAAGTCACGACGGAACCAATCACGAGAAAGAACGAGAAGAAGACCGCGCCCGCCACCCGGCCCAACTTCGTTCCACGGGCGTTCAAGGCCGGCCGGTTGCTTAAGATGCGTTCCTCCGGCTTCTCCTTCACCTCAACGGAACGCCACATCGCCGTGATGCCGATCAAGCCGATGCCGACGAAGATCAGAGGTAGGAACACGACCAGCCCAATCCAAAGCGTCGGCTTCTCCAAGATCGAGGTGCTGGGATCCGATGGATTCACGAGACAGGTCGACTTGGTATCGAGCGCGTAATGCCCCGCCATCCTCTCGGCTTTGGAGTATTCCGAGAAGCCGGTGTTCTTCCGCGCCCAGTTCGTGGAGGAATAGGTGCGGCCCTGCCACTGAAACTCGTACCGGACGACAAACTGGTAAGGATTGTCGCTGTTGCGGCGATTCTCCTCCACCCGGCTTTCCACAATCACGCACTCCGCCGTCGGCCAGCCGCGCGTCTGAAAATTCAAGTAGCACTCCCGCCCGATGAAGACGCAGAACAGCGCGCCCATCGCAAAGAAGAAGAAGAAGAAAAGCGTGCCGATGATGCGGCTGCCGATTCCCATCGGCGGCTTCGAATTGAACCGGATGCGGCTCATGTGTTTCCCATATCGTGTCCCTCCCTACATCGGAAGCACCATTACACGCTCAACAAATGATTTTAATTCCCCGCCCTCCAATGCTATCTCTGCCCCACGTCATGATGCGCAATTATAACAACTTCATCGCCGGTGAATGGGTCGCCGCGAAATCCGGCCAGACCTTCAAGAACCTCAACCCCGCCGACACCCGCGAAGTCGTCGCCGAATATCCGCTCTCCGGCAAGGAAGACGCCGCCGCCGCCATCGCCGCCGCGAAGGCCGCGTTCCCCGGCTGGGCCGCCACCACACCGCCCGCCCGCGGTCGCATCCTGAGCAAGACCTCGCAGATTCTCGAAGCGCGCAAGGCCGAGCTCGCCGAACTGCTGACGCGCGAAGAAGGCAAGACGCTCGCCGAAGCCACCGGTGAAGTGCAGCGGGCCGCCGACATCTTCCGCTTCTTCGGCGGACTCAGCTACACGCTCGGCGGCTCGACCATCCCCCATGATCTCCCCGGCAACCTGCTCTTCACGCGCCGCGAACCGCTCGGCGTCGTCGCGATGATCACGCCGTGGAATTTCCCGATCGCCATCCCCGGCTGGAAACTCGCGCCCGCGCTCGTCGCCGGCAACAGCGTCGTCATCAAGCCCGCGTCACAAGCTCCGGCGCTTACCTTCGAGATTGCAAAAGCACTCGCCGAAGCCGGTCTGCCGAAAGGCGTGCTCAATGTCGTCACTGGCGAAGGTCGCGCAGTCGGCGGTGAGCTCCACGGCGAAGCCGCCGTTGGCGTGTAAAGGTCGTTCACCGGGAGCTCGGCGTGGGGGAAATCAGATTTCTCGACAGCTCGCGCAACGGCAGCGGCGCGGGCACAGATGGAAATGGGCGGCAAGAACCCGACCATCGTCCTCGCCGATGCCGACCTCGATCTCGCCGCGCGCCTCGTGACCATCGCGGGCTTCGGCCTCACCGGACAAGCCTGCACCGCCACCAGCCGCGTCATTGTCGAGAAAAGCGTGGCCGAAGCATTCGCCGCGAAGCTCGTCGAGAAGGCAAAGCCATTGTCGTCGGCAACGGTCTCAAGCAAGGCGTCACGATGGGCCCCGCCGTCAGCGAAGCACAGCTCAAGGGAAATTTGAACTACGTGCAGATCGCCCAGCAGGAAGGCGCGCAACTCCTCTACGGCGGTGCGCGTCTCACCGATGGCGATCTTGCGCACGGCTACTTACATGCACAACTTCGACTGATGCTCAGTAACGTCGAGACGCCGCGCGCCGTCGCGCGTGCGAGATATGCGGGCCGGTCGTCGGCATCATCCCGGTGGAAAACTTCGACGAAGCGCTCACCGTCGCGAACAGCGTGGATGTAGGCCTGAGCGCCAGCATCGTCACGCGCGACTTGAAGAAGGCGATGACCTACGCCGAACGCATCGAGGCGGGCGTGGTGAAGATCAACCAGATCAGCACCGGCCTCGCGCTCCAGGCGCCGTTCGGCGGCGTGAAGAAGAGCAGCACCGACAGCTTCAAGGAACAAGGCCCGGGCGCGATCGAGTTCTATTCGAAGCTGAAGACGGTGTATCTGGATTACTCGGCGTAGAACG
>JADJPG010000036.1 GCA_016713365.1 Verrucomicrobiota bacterium
GGCCGGACGTCACGCCCGCCCAGCTCAGCCGCGCTGAATTCGGAGCGCCTTCTCCAGCTCTGCGGAAAAGCGGCTGATCTCCTCGGAGATCTTCGGGGGCTGTTCGGTCAATGTCGCCGCCATGCGCATGAGCGCGTCCGGGTTAAGCTTGATCAACTCGGCCGCGGCCACGATGAGCGACAGGTGATTGTTCACATCATGCCGCATCATGGAGAGCTTCTTGCGCAACTCTTCCACTTGCTCGGCACTGAGCGTAACAGGCTCGTTCGACAAAGACATGAAACAAGGGTGGGCGCCGCACATCGGCTTGGCAAGTCGCTTTCGTCCGCCGCGCCGGTGGTGGCGTGTTTTCGTTCAGTCCACTTGCACGACCCGGTAGAACCGCTGGACATTCGCACCCGGAGAATCGGAAAACGAAATCGTCGTCGTCGCCGCAACCGCAGAGTCACCCAGCGGCAACCAATCCGGAGCATCCAATGAATCTTTGAATTCGAGACGATACGTCCGGCCAGTCACTACCTCCGCCGAAACTATCACATCATTGCCCGCCTTCGCAATCTGCGCCTGCAACTCGGCCGTCACCACAATGCTGAACGTTCGGCTCGCCGACAGGCGTGGAACTCCACTGTCCGTCGCCGTCACCGTCACCACATTCGTCGTGCGCGCGAACGAGATGTCCGTGCTCCACTCGAAAGTGCCTGACAGCAAATCGATGGTCGCCCCGGCTGGTGCGCCCTCCGCAAGAGAAAAGGTGAGCGACTGCGCCGGGAAATCCGAATCCGTCCCCGCAACCGTGAACATGACCGCACGGCCTGGGGCGACTGAAACATTCGGAATGATGCCCAACTCGGGCTCAGAGTTGATCTCCGCAACAAACACCGAAAGCGATTCCGTGGAGCTCATCGCCGGATCTCCATTGTCCGTGACACGCACCGTCACCGAGTAAGTGCCGGGCCCCTGCTCTTCCGACGGCGTCCACACCAGCACACCGGACACGGCATCGATGACCATTCCAACCGGCGCGCCCGCATCGAGACTGAAAGTCAGTGACTGTCCGAGCCCATCCGGATCGGTCGCCGAGTTCGTGACCGACAATGTCACACCCTCGTTCACCGTGCGGCTCGTCAACGGCGCGAGCACCGGCGCGTTGTTCACTTCGCGGACCGTGACATTGAACGTCTGCGTCGCGGAAAGACTCGGCGCGCCGCTGTCGAACACCACCACGGCCAGCGCGTAGTTGCGCGGCCCCTGCGATTCGATCGGCTTCCAGCGGAACAGACCGTTCGTGGAATCGAGACTCGCGCCCTCCGGGACGATTCCGGCCAAGGCAAACGTCAGTGTCTGTGCGGGAAGATCCGCATCCGTGGCCGACACCACGAAGCTCAGCAAGCCGCCTTCATCGACCGTCTTGTCGCTGATCAATCCAACGACCGGCGGTGTGTTTGGCGAGAACAGGAAATTCGCACTGCGCGGCGTCGCATTCGTCATCGCATAGATCGATTGTGCGCCGTCCACAAACCGACCCTCGCTCACGTCAGTCGTCTGCGGACCAAAGGTCACCACATCGATCAAGGTTCCGTCCGGCGCAAACAGCGCGATTGCTTCGCCGCCCTTGGCGAGTGAGAAGGCCGCATGAATGTCCGCGCGGCTGGCGCTATTCTGAGTGGCTTCATTATCGGCCCAAACCAGGAGATAGCCCTTCGCAGGAATCGTCGTCCCTGCAGGAATCGCCCATTGCGTGGCGTTCGTCGCGGAGTCGGCGAGAAAATATCCAGTGAGATTAACCGCGTTCGTCTCGGGATTGTAGAGCTCGAACCAGTCCTCGAAATCCGCATCGGCCGGGTCCGCCAGCGTCAGGACGTTGTCCGCCATCCATTCGTTGATCTTCACGGCGACCGGCGCCGCGGCGGGATTGTTCGTGGCGCCCGGAGTCACGACCGAGAACGATCGCCGCCCGCTGACCGAGCCATCCGGGTACGAACCATACGTGCGCCCGACGACCGGGATGGAGTAATTCAAATAATCGACGATGGAGGCAAGCGTGGCGCCCTTCGACAGCACCACCGATCCAGTGCCCTCCATCGGACGGAAATTTGCGTGCAGCTCCGACGCGATCGATTCCGCCGGTTCGCCGTCCAGCCAGACGACGAGGAACTGCTTCGGACCAATCGTCGCGCCGACGGGAAACGCCCACTGGGTGAGATTGGTGTAGTTGTTCGCGAGAAAGTAGCCGTCCAGCGAAAGCGAGTTCGTTCCGCCATTGTAGAGCTCAACCCATGGATCGTGTTCCCCAAAACGGTCGGTGATTCCGTTCGTGCCCAGGAAAAAGTTCGTCGGCATGATCTCGTTCAGCCAGACCGTTGGAAACGTTGGCAGCGTGCTGCGGGTGGAATTCACGAGTCCCGGAGTGTAGCGGCTCACGAGATCGTAGGTTGTCTCCAGCGAAAGCCCGAACACCACATCGCTGCTCGTTCCGTTCTGTTGATGCACTTCCACAGCAATCGTGTTCTCGCCATTGACGAGCGCAGTCGCCGGCACAATGAACGGTCCGGTCAAGGTCGCATCTCCAACGCCCGGAGAAGCGAACGTATCGTAAGTGACCGGTCCCGCCGGCATGTTCTGGCGATACAGCTCCTGGCCGTTGAGATAGAAGATCGCACCGTCGTCGAGAATGGTGAACAGCTTCAATCCCGCGCCCACCGTGCTTCCGCTGAAGTTGAACTTCGTCCGAAAGTAATACGTCGTCCGACCGCGCGCGATCTGGGTGTTCTTCGGCTCCGGCAATGCGGCGTCTTCGTAATAAAGAAGCCCGCGACCGGTCAGCCAGAAGAAGTCATCAAACACCGGCGTGGTCCAGCTTGTGTCGGGGAAGGCCGAGTTGGTCTGGTAACGCCAGACGTTCGTCATCACGACCAACGTTTGGGGAGCATTGGTCAACCCACTCGTCACCGCCGCCCAGTTCGCGGAACGATTATTGTCGCGGAGCGGATCGATCAGTTGCAGAGAGGAACCCAGTCCATCCGCCGATGCCGGCCATGGCAGATCGTCATCATAAGTAACTTGATCCACGATCGCATCCAGCTCGGGGTTCGCGCCCGGTTTCACCAGCGTCAACGTCTCTCCGCCATTGTCGAGTTTGCCGGACATCTCACCAAGAATGGCGAGCGAGGGCCCGTAAGTCTCAGCAAAGATGGTTGCATCCACCACGATGAGCTTGAACGCACCCGGCTCCAGCACGGATCCATTCGGGAAAACAAACCCCGCTCCATCGAGTTTCCAGCCGGACAGATCGAACGCATTGGAAACCGAAGTATTGTGGATCTCCACGAAGCTCGCATCTGCATAAAGCGGATTGTACATGATCTCGTTGATCACGACCTTGTCCTGCGGCAGCTCGTTCGCGCCGGTGTAAGTCACGCGAATCGTTCCAGCGACTCCAGGGACTAGGTTCCCTTTTGGATCGCGGCCACTGAACACCAGCGTATTCAGTCCGCTGGTCAGCGGAATGCGGATGACCCAGGTGTTCAATGCGGTCCATGTCACCGGAAAAGGCACGCCATTCACCAGAATGGTCCGAACCTCCAGCGGCGCCGTTCCGGTGAGCGTGATCAGATTCCGGTTCGTGGCGAAGTCCGCGCCGCCGTTCGAGGTAATAGCGAACGACGATTGATTGGCGGCGATCTGCGTCAGCACGTAACTGCGCCGCGCCGCGATCCAGTTCTTGAGATCCAGCGGACTCGCCACCGCCGCGCCGCCCGCCACCATGCCGTTGTAACGGGCATCGAGAATCGTATCCGAACGCGCCGGAGTCATCATCCCGTTCGCGGCTTCAATGATCGCCTGCCAGTAGATGCGGGCGAACGGTGGGTGATCATTGCGCGGCCCGTGGTCCGCCCCGCCAATACCTGTAAGGTTCGAATCGTTCGCGGCACCGCCGAAGGCAAAGTCCACATCCCAGAGGAACAACTTCCAACCGTCGCGCTCCGGCTTGTAGGCAAACGCGTTCTGGCCGCCTCCGTAAGAATAGCTGTCCGGATTCCAGAACATGTGCTGCGCGACGTTGACCTTATACCATTCCTCCACGTCGAAGGTGGAACTCAGCGCCGCCGTGTAGGCATCACTGCCAATGGGCGCGTTGGTCAGCGTCACTTCAACCAAGTTGAAGATGTTCGTGTAGTCGTTGAGTTCCTGGAGACTCGCCGAGCGCCGCGGCCACGTCGCGCGATACCGAGCCTGCTTCTTGACGCCGCCAGTCGTCGTGTAGCGGGCGAGATTGGCTCCCACCACCGCGTAGCCCGGTTCGCTGGCGCCATAGGCCTGATCACCAAATTCAAACCCGAGCATGATTTTGTGCAGGTCGCCATTGGCGTCGTCGGGAAACCATTGATCCACGAAATCGCCATTCGGCTGCTGCGCGTCGTGGAACACCGTCTCACGCCGCTGGCCGTTCACGAAAACAAAGACCGGCCGGTGATAGAGAAACGGAATGCCGAACTGGTAGCCGAACCAGTAGGCATGAATCTCCCGTTGCGCCTGGCCGTCGCCACCGCCGTTGCCGGGACGGAACAGATTGATATCCGATTCGCCCAACAACAGATCGTCATCCGGAAAGTTCAGATCGTAATCGCACGCAGTGCCCGTCGGGGAATCGTAGACGGGCGAGTGATACGGACTGCCGTGAAACCACGCGCCAGCGTTGTAAACGACGCGATTGGTGCCGTAGATGAACGTCACGTCCTTGGGCTTGTTGCTCATCTTCTCTTCGGACATCCAGCGCGCCACATTCGTCGCGGTGATCCAGAAACGATACGTCGGCAGAGAGCCGAGAATCGTCGTGTCGCCCCAGCGAATGACACACTCGCGAAGCGGAGCATCCGACGGGAACGCGCTGAATCCTGGCGGTGCGAAGTTGTCTGCGGCCTGCACGAAGAACGCCACAGTCGCCCCCGCTGCTTGACCGGGAATCACCGCAGAGAAAATCCCGGCGCTGTTGTTCGTCATCGGCAAGGTCAGATAATTCGTCGACGGATCGACGCGGTAGTTCACGACGAGATAGGAGATGCCATCGGGATCATTCACCCGAGCGGTCACCAGAACGGACTGCGCCGCGTTCGGCAGTGCCGGCTCGTGCCGGGTGTCCGTAATCGCCGGACCGCTGTTCGCCACACCGCGCGAATTCGGCAGACCGGGGGAGCCAAGATTCTTCGCAGTTAGCACGTAGCCCGGCGCCTCCAGCCAGTTGCCACGCAGACGCAGAAGCACATTGGGATTCCCCTTCAACCAACGCACCTTGGCGCGCAAGGTAACGGTGGTGCCCGGCGCAAGCGTCGACGGAAGCTGTGTGCGAATGCGATTGGCACCTGCGTCGCCACGTCCGGTCGTTCGCATGCGGAGCGAGCGGGAACTGCCAAAGCCTTCCGCCGTCTCCAGGCGTGAATCGTTATGGTTCCCCTGAAAAACCCAACCCGTCGTTCCGCTCTCAAAGGTGCCATTCGCGATCACATTCGCGCCGCCCGCGGGAATGACTTCAATGTTGTCGATGAGCGCCTCGCCCGCTCCGAGCAGCGTGACGTGAAGCTGGTAGGCATCCGCCCAGCCATTGTCCATCACGCCGGTGAACTCGACATTTACCCATGGGCTCTTCGACGACTCGTCACTGTCCGCCCAGTTCGGTGCCAGACGATTGTCCGAGTGAGCGTCCCGCAGTTCGAGGCTGCTGCCGCCACCGGCCGAGAACTGGCCCCATCGTCCGCCGGAATCGTAACGGACGTCGTCGTGGGTAATGTGAATGATGTTCGTCCTCGGCTGCCCCTGCGCGTTCAAGCTCACGACCTCGTCCGGGAAATTGAGTTCGATTCGTTCTCCGCCGTTGGCGAGAGATCCCTCGTAGTCGCCCACACAGTTCAGCGTCGTCAGCTGAGGATAATTCGCGCGCAATCTCGCTGCGTTCCGCGCCACCACGAGATAGGCACCGGGAGCGATCGTAGTTCCATCAGGAAAATCGAAGGAGACACCGTCCCGCAAGCGCCAGCCGGAAAGATTCACCAAGTTCGTGCCGCGATTGAAAAGTTCCACATACTCGTCGTCAGCATCACCGCTGATCGGATCAAACATGATCTCGTTGATGACAATCTCCGTCGGCTTCGACACGGCGTTGTTGGTGCCGGGAGTCGGCGTCAACAGCCGGCTGAACTGACTGGCTCCGTCCGGCGTGCGCCCGAGTGAAACCCCGTTCTCTTGCGCCTCGAAACGCACGGCATCCAACACGCGCTGACCGCTAGGGTGCTTCATGAAGATCGTCTCGCCTCCGGAGGAAAGTCCGAATCCCAGCTGGGTTTCCGTAAACACCACAAAGCCGCCCGGCGGGATTTGAGTACCGGTGGGAACCACGAACTTGTTGGTCTCTGGATCGTCAGTCAGGATCACGCCGCCGATGCTCACCGTGCTGTTCCCATAGTTGTAGAGCTCGACGAAATCGAGATCCGGCAAGTCCGTGTGCGCCAGGATCTCGTTAATCATCACCGTCCGATACGCCGACGTGGATGGCAGATCCGCATTCCCGGGATTTCCACCCACTGCGTTGCTGATGTCCCAGGCGCGTGGATCGCGTTCGCCGTAACTGGGACGCGCCAGCACAAGCGAGTGACCCGCGCCATCTGCCGCGGCGGAATACGGAGGATCGCCGGTATACTCCATCTCAAAGAGGACCGCACCGCTGGCGTTTCGCAGTCGGAGGCTTCCCGAGCTGTTCTGCAACCCGTTGGAATTGGAGAACGGACCGAAGACGTTGGTGAACGAGTAGGTCGCGCGGAAGTCAGCGGGATTCGCCGCGACGACGAGATACTGTTTCGACTGAAGAACGATGTTCGAGGGGAACGTGTAGTCAATCGCGCCCGAGATGCGCCATCCTCCGAGTTCTTCGAACCACGGCTGGGAATTATAGATTTCGATGAACTCAAGATTGCGCCCATCCAGCCGGTTGGTCGGATGATACATCACTTCCGAAATCACGACGCCGTGTCGACGTGAAGACGGTCCAATAACCTCTCGCGGCAGCGAAAGATGCCCAACATCGATGGGTCGGACGGTGGTTGAGAAGGTTCGCTGTGAATTCGGAAGAATCGTATTCGGCGTGGTCGCCCGATCTCGAACGTTGTTCACCGTCAATGTGTAGGTGGAATTCGCGACCATGGGGGAAGTGGTCAGTACAATGGTCCGCGAATCCACTCCCAGCCCCGCACGGAGAACCGTCACGCCACCGCTCAGCGCATAGTTCGCTATGTTGGTGGCGGAAGCTGCTTCGACCGCTTCCGAGAACGTGACAAACGCCACCTGCAAATCGCCCGCATTTCCGGCGGCAGCCAAGGTCGGGCGCGCGGTGTCCGCCAGGACTGTGAGGATGGCGGAGGTCGAGTTGGTGAACTCCAGCGAATTGGTAATCGCACAGTAGAACGAACTGCCACTGTCCCCGAGCACCGCTGATTCGAGGAGGTAGGTCGCATTCGTGGCCCCATCGACCCGCGCGCCATTTCGATACCACTGAAACGTCGCTCCAATCATTCGCTGCAGACGCACACTGAAGCTCTGTACCAAACTCCACGACGGAGGTATTAGCGGGTTGTTGAGAAATGATGGGTGGACCCAGTCCGTAGATCAAAAGGCGGTTGTTCGGAATCGGTTCTTCAATGGTTCCGTTCGGCAAGCGCCAGCGCACCGCGAGATTATCGCCTCCCCCGCCTTCCTTCTGGAGCGCCTCGATGTAGTAACGTTGTCCCGCAGTCAGAAAGATATTGGTCGCGGACTGTTGATTCGGTTCTTTGGTCCATTCGCGAGAGGAAGTCCAGGCATTGACCGTCGCGATCTGCACCTTGCTCGCTGGATTATCATTCGAACTCAGGTAAAGCGCGCCGCCGTCATCGCTTGCAATCCAGAACGTGTAGTTTCCGGTGATCGGGGGCAGGAGCAGCGCACGCATCCGCTGGCCGTAGTTCTCGGCGAACTCCGTGGGCGCTTCGAAGATGGATTGAATGGTTTCGAGCGAAGGAGAGTTGGGAAAGCTGGGATTGCTCGTCAGATCAGAGACGGCGCCACCGCCAATTCCCAAGTAGACCTCTCGCAGCACACCGTTGCTTTGCTGCGCGGGGAGATTTGAGGTGAGGAATGCGACGCAAACCAACCAAAGCGAAGTGACCAACGCACCTCGGATACGACAATACTTCATAAAGAGTGACGGGCTGTCTGACAAAAATCGCAATATTCTACTTTGAAAACAAGTGGTAACTGCCCGAGACCTGATGTGTGAACATAGGCTTCTACACGTTCAAGCAATGAAGGGCGTTACGACAGAAATGCCATCGACCGTCTCTTCGAATCATTGAGTTGGAAATTCGTGGAGAAAGGTCGGCTCCGGCGTTGAGGGCAAAATTTGTCTAAACCCACCACAAGATCGTGCCGTTGATGATTGAGGTATTGGGCCGAACACTCCAGAACCCGGGGCCGCGGGCGATGGAAAAACGAGAACAATAGTTGAGAAACGCCCTGGATAGTCGGCAACCGCGAACGCGCACGCAGGCGACGCTGAACATGGAGCCTGAGACATTGGCACCCAGTCCAGCCGTCAACACCCGGATGCCACGCGTCGAAGTTCTGACCAAGGGGAATTCCGCATCCGAACAACTCCCATGAAATACTCCCGCTCAATCCTTGCAGCCACTCTGATGGCTTTCGCCACGTTCCAAACTCAGGCTGCCGACAAAGCTGCGGTCGACACGCACGTAAACAGCTACCTCGCGGCCGGCAAGGCGATCGTAGAGATGTCGATCACCAAAAAGGTCGACGCCGCCGAGGTGGAGAAGAAGGTCCAAACGTTGGTCGCCGACGCCGTGTGGCTCGCCACCGAATACGGCAAGGCACATCCGAAAGGAGAAAAGCTTTTAAAGATCGTCACCGACAATGTGGACGCGATGAAGAAGCTATCGTTCAAGGATCTTGAACACGAATGGCATGATCTCAATCACTTCACGAAATCCGGAAGCAATGACCTCGGAATCGACGTGAAAGCAGAGGACAACGAGCATTTCACGGATCCGATTCACGCGATCGTCCACCCGATTCTGGTCCTCAAGGCCGCGCAGGCCTACGCCAGTTCAAAAAGCGATGAGGAACTGAAAGCCATCAAGGAAGAGATGGAAGAAGGCCTGGAACAGGTTGAGAAGTGCCGTTCGGCTTTGAACAAGAAGTAGCCACGGAACGGTGCGGTTGGATCCATTTAGATCAACAGCACCTTCAGTTGGGGAAACCATTCACAATCGAAATTCGAAACGGAGGTCTGTCATGTTGAAACGCATTCTGTCCGCAGTGGGCGTTGTGGTGCTGGGGTTCGTCGCCGTTGTTGCCGTGGTGTTCTGGCAGTTGCGCGTCGTCTCGGAAATCATCCGGGACAACGGCGAGGTCGACATTCCTCTCTACCAGGCCGCGGTATCGGTCAACGAGCGCACCGTGGACCTTGAGAAGGCCGTCGCCAATGCGTTTCTTACCAGCAGCCAGGCCGAGATCGACATCAGCCGGAAAGCAGTGAAAGACTGTGTGGACGCACTGACCGCCCAAGTGCGCACCCTGCAAGCGGATCAGTTTGCAGTGCTCAATTCCGAGTCCATCTCGACGGAGACCTCCCATTCCACACCGTCTCAGAAATCCAACGACACCGCCACGGTTGGCGCAGTGGTCAGTGGTGTCGCGACCAGCGCTCAGGATCTAGGCGCAGCTTCTCTTCAGGCAGTGGACCTGGCGGAAAAGCGGTTGGAACTACGAAAGAATCTGGAAAGCTCAAAGGAGGAGCTCTCGAAGGTCTATCGAAAAAGCTTCCCGCTGGCAAAGGTTGATGAAGCGGCCTTCGCCACCCTGAGCCGCGCTGTGATCACCGTGCTCCACTCCGCATCGACGCGGGATCTCAACTTTGTGGGACGCTCCAAGTTCAAGGAAGGAAATGATGCGTTCGCCAAAGCAACCCTGACTCCGGAGAATAAGCAGCTTCTCGACGGTCTCGTTGACCAGTTCAACAAAACATTCGATATCGCAATCGCCGCCTCCGCGAGCAAGGCTGACTACTCGTTCTTCGCCGACAAAGCCAAGGAGTTAATGAGCCTCACCATCACCCTGCGCGCGTTTTCGGAGGATCATTTTCGCAAAGGCCAGCTCAGTCTCACTGCCAAGACGGCCCAGACGGTCAAAGCCAGTCTCTGGCTCTCATTGATCACGATCAGCATCGGAACCACCATCGCCTTCTTCCTGGCGCGATCCATCACCCGCCGAATCGCGACCGTGGCCGAGCAACTTCGCCAGGGTGCGGCTGAAGTTACTCGCGCATCGGCGCAGATGGAGGCAACCAGCGGAAGCCTCTCCGAAGGGGCCAGTTCCCAAGCGGCTTCTCTGGAAGAAACCAGCGCCTCACTCACGGAGATGGCGTCCATGACGAAGCAAACATCCGCCAACGCACAAAGCGCCAAAGAACTCTCCAACGACACCCGCACGACAGCCGAATCCGGATCGCGCGAAGTTCACGAGATGGAGCAGGCCATGAGCGCCATCAAGGCCTCGAGCGACAGCATCGGAAAGATCGTCAAGTCCATCGACGAGATCGCCTTTCAGACCAACATCCTCGCCCTGAACGCCGCGGTCGAAGCCGCCCGCGCCGGGGAAGCCGGCCTTGGATTCGCCGTGGTCGCGGACGAAGTCCGCAATCTCGCGCAACGCAGCGCTCTCGCGGCGCGGGAGACGTCAGAAAAGATTCAGGACTCCATTTCCAAGAGCGAACGCGGAGTTCAAATCAGCACTCGTGTCGCCGCCAGCTTGCAATCGATCGTCACCAAGGCCCGGCGGATGGACCAGCTGGTCGGAGAAATCGCCTCCGCCTCGCAGGAACAGAGTCAGGGCATCAACCAAATCACCGCGTCGGTCTCTCAGATGGACAAAGTCACGCAGGACTCCGCCGGCAGCGCCGAGGAGAGCGCGACTGCTGCAGCAGAGTTGCGGGCGCAAGCGGATGTGCTGCGGGAATCGATCGAGGATCTCGTGCTGCTGGTGGGTCAGGGCTCCTCGGGAGAAATCGATCTCGCAAAATCGACCGCATCAAGGGAAGCAGACTCGCCGACGGTTCCGGCAGAGACCCCGGCTGCGACGACACGAAACTCTGGCACTGCAGCACACCGGACCAAAGCATCCTCGGCCGGTCGCGCGGGTGAAATGACTTTCCCAATGCCAGAAGCACGATTGGCGGAGACCACCCAAAAGAACTCCCGCGGCCAGGTAATCACTTCACACGCGGACAACTTCAAAGACTTCTAAGACGCCTCGAGTCGTTACGACTCCAGGATCGCCATGGCCACGGCGTAGTTTTCCGTGTGGCTGAGGGTCAAGTGGACCAGGCGACCGCCGCGTTCCTGCAACAGACGCGCTCCGCCATCGTGCAGTATCACGTACGGTTCGCCGGATTCCTTTCGGGCCACCTCCATGTCCTGCCAGGTCAACTGCCGGCCGATTCCAGTTCCGAACGCCTTCGAGATCGCCTCCTTCGCCGCGAAGCGCACGGCGAGAAAGGGTGCCGGTCGCTTGTGAGACAGGGCGTATGCGATTTCTGACGGGCGGAGAATGCGGTTGATGAAACGCTCCCCAAATTTCTCGTACGAAGCGGCAATTCGGGAGACTTCAATGATGTCGATGCCGGTGCCGAGAATCATGCGTTAATGAAACTCCCGCGTGAAAAAGGGAAGCCCGTTCATCCCGCGTAACCTTCCATCGCCTTCAACATCTCCCGGACCGCAGCCTCCAGCCCGATGAAGACGGAGCGACTGACAATACTGTGACCAATGTTGAGCTCCACCAAGTGCGGGACGATGTGGAGGAGCGGCACATTCTCACAATTGAGGCCATGACCCGCATTCACTTGTAGTCCGAGCTGATGCGCCTGCTTCGCCGCGGCAATCAACCGCTCGAGCTCGATTTGCCGTTCGCGCTTGCGATGAAAGTGCTCCGCGTAAGCGCCGGTGTGCAGCTCGATGAACTGCGCACCAATCGCCATTGACGCGTCGACCTGAACCGGATCCGGAGCGATGAACAAGCTGACTTCAATGCCGGCGTCGTTCATTCGCTTGCGGGTTTCGGTTAATGCGGTGAGTTGTCCGGCAGCGTCGAGCCCTCCCTCGGTCGTCACTTCCTGACGCCTTTCCGGAACGAGGCAAACGATCTCCGGCCTGATCTTCAGAGCGAACTCCACGATCTCCGGAGTGTTGCCCATTTCCAAATTCAGCCGCGTCTTGATCCGCCGCCGAAGCTCGACCACATCCTGCTCCTGAATGTGCCGTCTGTCTTCGCGAAGATGGGCGGTGATTCCGAGGGCGCCGACGGATTCGCAGATTAGGGCCGCCTCGACGGGACAGGGTTCGCCTTCAGACTGGCCACGGTAGCGGGCTTCTCGAAGAGTGGCGACGTGGTCGATGTTTACGCCCAGCTTGAGTGGCATGGTCAGAGGGGGGCCTACTTTTTGCCGGGAACCGGAGAGATGGTTGGCTTCGGCGAATTCGCCCCTGGTTTTGCCGCGGGAGCGTTGGTCCCCAAGCGCGATTTCAGATTCGGCATCATATCGGGCAACCCGAAATCAAATGGGAAGCCCGGATAGTCCAGCCACAGCGAAAGTGTCGCGAGTTCGAATCCGGTGAAGCCCACATGCGAACGCCGCACGAGCACGAACTCCTGCGGGCTGGTCTGGGTGATTTCAGTCGCGGTGTTCCCGAGCTTTGGACCAATGTCGACCAGCCAGCGTTTGGAGGCCGTGTTCGTGGATGGCGTCTTGCGACGGTTAATCAAGCTCGCGAGTTGGTAGAATTGCTTGCCGTGGTTAAGCCTGGCTTCAGTAATCTCCCAATCGTAGTAAACCAAATCGGTGCGTCCGCGGAACTGCGCGAACAAATCATCCGGAACCGGCGTGTGTTTGGGTGAGAGCGGAAAGAGACCGCCGATCAAGTACTCGTCCTTCCCGTTGACCGCCGGATTCAGCGAAGGCGTTATCCATGGCAAACCTCCCGCCAGCAGAAGTTCATACCTGTTCGTCCCAAACAGAAACCGCCCCTGAAGGTTGGTAAAACTATTCAACATCAGCCGGGGAACTCCCAGCGACAGCTGCTGCATCGCGTTGGTGGCGTTGGCGACTGGCACCGCAAAATTCATCCGACACTGGTCATTGTTCAGGCCCCACGCGGTGAATTGATTCGGCAAACGGTCCAGCCCCAGCTCGGAAAAGCCCTTCACCTGCCGCAGGAAGGGAGCCAGTCCCTGACCAATCGTAAAGCTCGTCAACGGCTCGCTCACGATGTTGGTCGGGATCTTCCACGCTTCATACGACCACGGAATCTTGCCCGAGTATTGAAACCGCACTTCGGTTCGCAACCCATCTCCACGTCCCGAAACATTCGCGACAATCGGAGGGAGCGGCCACTGGGAGAAGATAGGAAACCACGGGCGCAACGCCGGCAGGTCCGCGGCGAGATCGACAATCTGGTTCGACAACGCGGCGACAGGGCGTCCGGACTTCTTCACTTCCGCGAGCAACGCCGGAACTTGAACGAGCTTTCCATGTCCCAGACCGACGATCGTCCATTTGCCGGCGCGATAGACTTGAAGCGTGTCCGGCGCAGGCGACTTCTTGGTCTCCCAGCCTTTGAAGCTGTCGGCAGCGAGGTCACGCGGCGTCCCAAGCTTCCAAGCGGTTGCAAGCTGGCGGAGGTTCCGATCCCACAACTGACCACGATCATCTGACACGGCCACAGCCAGCGCCATCTCCGCGCTTCCCGGCGCGCCACGCACCTCGATGAAGGCTTCTGAAGTCAGCAAGTCTTCCAGCAGCGGTTTCAGCAGTGGAGATTGATCCGTGGCACCCGCGGGCAGACTGCCTTTCCAAAACGGCAGCAAGGCGGCGGAGAATTTTTGCGCGATATCTGCCTTGAGAGCTGCCGTCGATGGTAACGCTTCAATTTCCTTGAAGCGGGCGGCATTAGTTCCGGGAGGCAAGCCGGCCCGGCCGGCATAGTGATACCGGAACAGCGGTCCCTTGTAAGATCGCGACCCGGCGTTTTGTTCGAAACACCCTCCAGCCAACAAGACCAGACCGAGTCCCAGCGCAGCGGCGACAATTTTCATTGTGATTCACTTAGTTGCCAGAGAACCAACCGTTTGGCAAATACTAACCTGAACAGTATTAACGTCACTGCGGGTTACATCGGCTGGCTCACGTTTATGCCAAGAAAAAAGGCAGGCCATGACGGCCTGCCTTGATAAAACCCATGAGGGAAAGTTTACTTAGTCTTTTTGGACTTCGCGTCTGCTTCGCCTTCGACCCGGCGTCCCCGCTTCTCGGTCTTCGGCGCTTCCTGCGAGCCCGTTGATTCGGTCGGAACCGCCACCGGAGTCAGGCTCTCAACCTTCACCTTCAACGTGGCTTTCACTTCCGGATGCAAACGGAGCTCGATCTCGTGCTCACCAGTGGTGCGGATCGGGTGGTCGAGATGAATTTTCTTCTTCTCGAGGGAGATGTCGAACTGATGCTTGAGTTCGTCAGCGATCGTACCGTTCGTGACGCTACCGAACATCTTGCCGTCGTCACCGGTCTTGACCTTCACAACGCAGGTCAGCTTGGTGATGCTCTTGGCGAGTTCGCTCATCGTGTTGAACTCATGCGCTTCGCGCTCGGCGCGGCGCTGGCGGAGAACTTCCAAGCGGCGCTTGTTCGCTCCGGTCACCGGAATGGCGAGTCCTTGAGGGAACAGGTAATTGCGCGCGTAGCCCGCTGCGACCTTCACCTGATCGGATTCGCCGCCGAGACCAACGATGTTGTGAGTAAGAATGACTTCAGTTTTTGCCATAACAAGAAAGCGTAAGTGTAAATCGAAATGTTCAGTATAAATCAGAAGGGCACGTCGTCATCGGACGGCGGGCCGGAATCATCAGACGCCGCCGCAGGCGCCGGAGCCGGACGACTAGGGGCTGGGCGGGAACGAGGCGCATCCACTTCTCCACCTTCAGCAGCACCGCGACCACCAGAATCAAGGAAGGTGAAACTTTCCAGAACAACGCCGAGTCGACTGCGCTTCTGCCCGGTCTGCTTGTCGTCCCATTGATCGAGCTTCAACCGGCCTTCAACCAGAAGCGGCCGGCCCTTTTTCATGAACTGGGAGATGACCTCTGCCTGGCGACCAAAGGCGTCGATGTCGATGAAGGTAACTTCCTCCTTCTTCTCGCCAGTTTCAGAAGTCCAGTTCCGGTTCACAGCCAGGGCGAACTTCGCGATCGCCTTGCCGTTCGGGGTATAGCGCAACTCCGGGTCACGGGTCAGATTGCCCGCCAGAATGACTTTGTTGAAGCTGGCCATAAAATGCTTGTCCGCGGCGCGGCGTGGCGTGGACCGGTTTACTTCGCCGGCACCGCCACCGGCGCCGAGGTGAAGAGCGCGCGGAAAACATCCGCGTTCAGCGCGAAGCGGGTGTGCAGGGTCGCAATCGCGGCCGGAGCGCTTTCGAAAATGATGTTCACATAGAAGCCCGTGGTGAACTTCTTGTCGGCGATGCGCGAAAAGGCACGCTTGTCCATCTTCTGGACCGTTTCAACCTTGCCACCGGCGTTGGTGATTTCGGCAGAGATCGCATCAATCGTTTCCTTGATGCCTTCTTCTTTGCCACTTGTGTTCAGGATGAACAGACCTTCGTATCGTTTCACTCGAATAACCTTTCGTCGTTGTCGCTAAATTTTGACCGCACCGTTAAATTGACTCATGGCCTTGGCCACGCCGAACTTCAACCAGGATTCCACCTGGTCGCAGGCCCGTTGCAGGACTTTTTCCAAAACTTCCTGCTCACCCGCACTAAACTGTGAGAGCACATGTCCGGCAATCTCACGGACCGCCTGATCGCGCCGGCCAATCCCAATCCGCTGCCGGGTGTATTCCCGGGTGCCCAGATGCTGCTCGACCGATTCGAGCCCATGATGGCCACCACTGCTACCGCTGCTGCGCAACCGAACTTCGCCAAGGGGAAGATCCGCGTCATCCACGACGACCATCACCCGTTCTAGCGCGAACTTCCGGAATCCCACCAGCGCGCCAACTGACTCACCACTGAGATTCATGTATGTCTGCGGCTCGCAAAGCCACAAACGATTTCCACCCAGATCAGCTTTGGCGATGCGGGCAGAGAATTTCTTCTCCATCGACCAATTCGCCTTCCACAACCCAGCCAGCCGTTCCGCGACCATGAATCCGGCATTATGTCGGGTTCGTTCGTACTCCCGACCCGGATTGCCGAGCCCCACAATGAGATATTCATTCTCCATGCAGGACGCGGCGGGCTGCCATCAGCCCACTGATACTTACTTCTTCTTCTCGGCCGGCTTCTTCTCGTCGCCCTTGCCTGCTGCCGGCGCCTTCGCAGCGTCTCCGTCTTCCTTCTTCTCCTTGATCATCTCCACTTCGCCGGTCGTAGCAGCAGCCGCATCCGCCGCAGCTTCCTGAGCTTCCGTGACCGGAGCCTTCACTGCGAGAACAGAAATATGTTTGTCACCGAGAATCTCAACACCTTCCGGGGCCTTGATTTCACCGATGTGAATCGCCTTGCCGACTTCGAGAGCACTCACATCCACCACGATGACTTCCGGGAGATCCTTGGGCAGACAGCGAACCTTGATCTTGTGCAAGACGTGTTCGAGAACGCCGCCACCACTCTTCACACCAACCGCTTCTCCGGTCGTTTCGACAGAAACCATCACCGTGACCTTCTCGGTCTCGGAGATTTCCTGGAAATCAATGTGGAGCAGCTTGCCGGTCAACGAGTAGTGCTGCACTTCCTTCACGAGAGCGAGGCGCTTCGGCTTCGCATCCTTTTCCACCGTGAGATCGACGAGAAGATTCTCAGTGGCGGAGTGATGAATCAGATCCTCGATCGCCTTGCGGTCCACTTCGAGGCTCAGCGGCGTGGATTGACCACCGTAAATCACGGCAGGAATCCGGCCGGCGTCGCGAAGTTTCTTGGATCCACCGCGACGGCTCAGCGTCCGCGGAAAGGCGTTTAATGGTACAGATTTCATGTTCTTTAAATCAGCTTCGGTGAACCGCCGCGAGCATCAGCTCGTCCGGCCACCCTTAAATTCAAACAGCGAAGTCACAGACGAATTGCTATGGATTCGTTTGATGGCTTCGCCCAACAAACCGGCCACCGACAAGGTCGTAATTTTCACCCCGTCTATGGCGGGGCGGAGGACAGTATCAGTCGTGATTAGTTCGTCAATCTTTGATTTTCGGAGGCGCTCAATTCCCAAATCACTGAGGATCGCATGGGATACGCAGGCAAAGATCTTCTTCGCCCCGCGCTTGCGCAGCAGCGCCGCCGCATTCGTCAGCGTTCCAGCGGTTTCAGTCAAGTCATCCACCATCAGCACGTTCTTGCCGCGGATTTCGCCGATCACCGCCACCGATTCCACTTCCGTTGCGCTCTTCCGGCGCTTCGCCACGATCGCCAGACTCGCGTCCAGCACTTGGGAATAGGCGTGCGCCATCTTCAAGCCGCCTACATCCGGGCTGACCACGACCAGGTCGTTCAGTTTCTTGGCTTTGAGGTATTCGAACATCACTGGCGAAGCGTAAAGATGATCCACCGGAATATCGAAGAAGCCCTGAATCTGCTGCGCGTGGAGGTCCACCGCCAGAACCCGGTTCGCACCAGCCGCAACAATCAAGTTCGCCACCAATTTGGCAGTGATGGGGACGCGCGGTTGATCTTTGCGGTCCTGTCGGGCGTAGCCGTAGAACGGCAAGACGGCAGTAATGCGCGACGCGCTCGCCCGCCGCAACGCATCAATCATGATGAACATCTCCATCAGATGATGGTTCGTCGGTGGGCTGCTCGACTGCACCACGAACACGTCCTCGCCACGGACGTTCTCGTCGATCTTCACAAACGTTTCCCCGTCAGGAAAGGCGCTGACGGAACACTTGCCCAACTCGATGCCGATCGATGCCGCGATCGACCGCGCCAAGGGCAGATTGGAATTGCCGCTAAATATTTTCACGCAATCGTGCTTGTGAATCCGAACGCAAAAGACAAAAGCCCACCCGAAGGTGGACCGAAATGAGGGCGCGAATCTAGCAATCGCGACTTCGAGCGCAAGCGGTTTTTTCCAAACACGTCAATTCGACGCAACGATTCGCAATCCGACACTGTCGCGACGCTTGGGAGCGACGCCTCCTCTCAGGTGGTCACTTCCGCCGGGGCGTGGGAAACTCCAACCTGGCTGTTCCGATCTCCGGCTTCACCACGAATTCGACCCGATGGCTCCGATGCACAGCGAACGTGATATCCGCCGTCTCGGCTTCGGTCGGCAGCGTGCGGAACGAATAGGTCCGCTCGTTTTCGGAAGTGCTGGAGCTTCCAGACGAAACATCCTCGCCTGAGTCCACCACCAGCCGCACAAAATCCAAATGCGTATTCGTGGCGAGCATGGAATGAGTCAGGTGGACGCCGCTGATCTGCGAGGATGACCAGCTCTCGTTCGTCAGCGGCGGTTTGCGGACCATGCTCCAACGTGATCGTCACCCCCAGAAAGTTCGTCGTCCATCCAACCCGATTCGTCGCACCCAACGAACCCAGCGGGACGTTGCGAAAGGTGATCAACTCGTCCAAACCATAACCTTTCGTCCGCTTGAGTTCGCACTCCAGCTTCCAAGCGCTTTCGCTCGGCCACAAACCTGGTCTGAAGGTAAAGTACGGCTCGTCGTCACCACCCCATGACATGCTAGTCGTCTTCGCTGAATTGCCCGTCGCATCACTTATCCGCACCGAAGCCACACGCCAGACCTTGTTGGAATCGGAGAGCGACCTTGCACCAAGCAAGCAAACGCACATGCCGCGAGAGGTGGAACTGTTCGTACCGAACTCAATGATTCGCGTGTTTCCCGGGCCTGTTTTGTGTGATGTCACATCACCATGGCCGGCGCTGACTTTCCTCATTGTCACCTCTATGTCTCCCACGCGTTTTGTTGACGGCAGAGCCTCGGGATTCCACTGCGGATACCGGCCGTATACCGGATTCTCAAATGAGAGGCTGCCGACGTGCTTCACCCCATCATTCCCCCCGCGATTAGTGAACTCAACCAGCAAGCTGGAATCCCGCCGTGGCAGAACCGGAAAAACCAGTCGTTCAATTCCCATTCGCGAGCCCCACATATTCTCCTCGTCTCCAGATACAAAGCCCGTCTCATCCGCCAGCATTGCTGACACGTAGCCACCACGCATCGGCGCCACCGGTGAATTCGTCGACCTCTCCAGCCACACCACCAGACTCGCCTCCGCAGAACTGTAGGTCTGATGAATCGCAGCCCGCGCTCCCAGCACATCCTTCGCAATCGTTCTAAACCGCACCGGAAGCTTCGCCACCAACCGCCCCAGCGGCGTGCCGAACAGATGATTCGTCCCGTAGGTCACCGAAACGATGCGCACCGTGGTTCCATCCGGGAGAAGCAACGACTCCGACGCCGCAGGCTTCGACGGCAGGAACATGGCAACAACGATCCCAAGCGCGAGCATCGCTGCGCCCAAAGCGAGAAACCACCTCCGTCTACCGGATGCCATGAAAAGAAAATCTCCGTTAAACGCTCACCACGAGCGCGGACTGAAAGCTCCCGAACTATCCGGCCTGAAACTGAACTCCGTCGACGCTGCGCGCGCCGATCAGCTCTTCCAGTCGAAGGCCCGTTTCTTCAGCGCGTAGATATAGCCGATGAACAAGACGCCGAGGAAGGACAGCATTCCACCGAGAATCAGATTCCGCGTCGCCGCATCCGCCAGCATTTCGCGATAGACCACCGCCCACGGATACATGAAGACGACTTCGATATCGAAGAGGATGAAAAGCATCGCCACCAAATAGAACTTCACCGACATGCGCGTGCTACCCTCGCCAATCGGCAGCATGCCGCACTCGTAGGCGGTGTCTTTGATTTTGCTCCGCTTGGAGCGCCAGCCCACGATCACGGACACCAACAGGGTGCCGAACGCGAACGCCACCGCCACGCCAGCCAGCAGCAACACCGGCACATACTGTCCCAATTGCGATTTTTCCATCGCCGCGAACTTAAAAACCACGGACGTTCTTTGGCAAGCCGATTCCCGGCCGCTGCAGCCAGCGCGCGCAGCCAATCATTGCCAACCCCCTGCGTGTCCGCCAAGCTGTCCGCCGCGAATGAGCAAACCGTTCTACATCACGACCGCCATCGATTACGTCAACGGCCAGCCGCACCTCGGCCACGCCTACGAAAAGATCCTCACTGACGTCATCGCCCGCGCCCGTCGCAGCCTCGGCGAACCGGTCTTCTTCCTCACCGGCCTCGACGAGCACGGCCAGAAGGTCCAGCAAGCCGCCATTCGCGAGAACAAGGCGCCGCAGACGTATTGCGACGAACTCGCCGCTGACTGGAAAGCCTTCGCCGGCACGCTGAACCTCACGAACGACGATTTCGTCCGCACCACGGAATTGCGCCACAAGCAGACCGTGCAGGCCATTCTCGCGAAGCTCCATGCCGCCGGACACTTTTACCAATCCGAGTATCGCGGATTCTATTCGCAGAAGGAGGAGACGTTTCTCACCGAGAAAGATCGTCAGCCCGACGGAAAGTTCGACCCGTCCTTCGGCGAAGTCGTCGAGCTCGTCGAAAACAATTACTACTTCAAGCTCAAGGACCATCAGCAATGGCTGATCGATTACATCGAGGCCAACCCGGAGTTCATCCAGCCCGACTACCGGCGTAATGAAGTGCTCGGCTTCCTGAAGAACAACACCCTCGAAGATCTCTGCATCACCCGCCCTGCCGCGCGCCTGAACTGGGGCATTCCCCTGCCCTTCGATCCGGCTTACGTCACCTACGTCTGGTTCGATGCCCTCGTGAACTACATCAGCGTGCCGGCGGCGCTCGGCGATCCAACGCTCGCTACCGCTTTGCCCGACCTGAAACTGGAAGCTCAAAACTCGAAACAGTCTTTGTGGCCAGCCGACGCCCACGTCATCGGCAAGGACATCCTGAAGTTCCACGCCGTCTACTGGCCGATCATGCTCAAGGCGATGGGCCTGCCGTTGCCCAAGCAATTGCTCGTTCACGGCTGGTGGCAGAAGGACGGCGCGAAGATCAGCAAAAGCACCGGGAACATCGTCGAGCCGCTCGAGGTCATCGCCGAATGGGGCGTCGATGCGTTTCGCTACTACGTGGTGCGCGAGCTCAGCATTGGTCCCGATGGGAACTGGACCGACGACGGCTTCAAGGTTCGTTACGACTCCGAACTCGCGAATGGACTCGGCAATTTGCTGAACCGCTCGCTGTCGATGCTAAAGAAGTATCGAAACGGAATCGTGCCGGCGCCGAGTGCTTTCCAAAAGGACGGCACCGCCCTGGTCGACGTCGATGACATTCCGCGGATCGAGGCAGATTTGCGCGCGCACCAACTGCAGGATGCGCTCGTGAAGATTTGGAACATCGTCACGCGAGCGAACCAGTACATCCAGCGAACGGAACCGTTCAAGATGGCCAAGGTTCCCGAGAAGGCAGCCGAGCTCGATGCCGTGCTCTACAACCTCGTCGAAACCTGCCGTGTGCTCGCCGTGCTGCTCTGGCCGTTCATCCCCGGCGCGAGCGAGAAGATCTACGCGCAGCTCGGCTTGAAGGATTCTCCCGCGAAGTTCAGCGACGCAGCCTGGGGCAAGCTTTCAGCCGGCCACACCATCGGTGAACCCGCAGCGCTCTTCCTCGCAAAGATCTCGTGCCGAAGTAGAGCCCGACGCTCGCCAGTCGTAGCCGCCGAGGTAACGAGGCGGACATCGCGACGGATATCGAATCCGCCTCCTTACGTCGGCGGCTACTTCGACAATTGTTCGTCGAACAGACTCCGTAAAAAAAGCGCCGACCCGAAGGCCGGCGCTTGCTTGAAACCAGTCTATTCCCGCGGCGTTACTTCCCCGCCGCCCACTGCACCGCATTCCGCAGCATCGTCTTGTAGGCGGGATGGCTGTGCGCCAGGCCGTCGTGGCCGAGCGCGATGCACACGATGCGCGCCTTCGGATGCTTCACGATCCAGACCGAGGGATACGTCTTGCCGCTCGTCAGGTTCTTCGCCGTGGCGAGGACCTGCACCGGCGTGCCGTTCGTCTCGAACTTCTGGTAGTACAACTCGTCGGTAATCTTGAAGCTTGCGTCCACGCCCTTCATCACGGGGTGATCTTTCACGTCGAGATTCACCTCGAACTCGCCGAACCGATCGTGGCCGCGTGAACCGCCGCCGACCAGCACGCGGTTGTATTCCTGCCAGTCGCTCCAGTTGTACCACACGCCCGCGTGGACGAAGACGATGCCCTTGCCCGCCTCGGCGAAGTCGAAGATCGCCTTGCGCAGCTCCTTGTCTTCCATCTTCTGGTTCGCACTCTGGTAGAGCACGTCGATGTCCTTCAACGCGCCCGCGATCGCCGCCGGCTTGTCGGTGTAATTCACCGAGGCGAGACCGCCTTCGCTCAACGTCTCGCGATCGTACTTGTCGAACCAGCGGCTGAAGTCGTGCGAACTGCCGCCGCCGACCATGAGCGTCTTGATGCCGGAACCCCACTTGAAGGTCGGCAACGCCGCCGGAGCCGCCGCCGCTGCTGTTTCGCCGCTCTTCACTTCACGGGCTGAGGTATCCGCCGGGTCAGCGCTCGCGCCCGCCTCGGTCGTGTCGGCGGTGATGGCGACAATCGTCGGCGCCACGCCGTTGTTGAAACTTTCCAGCGTGATCTTCTTCATCGCGGACTTGTTCTTCAACGCGCGGGAGAAGGTGCGAATCTGGCCGTCGCGCACGACGCCCTCCACCGCCTTCGATCCGGGCACCTTGTAGTCGCCGTTGTAATCCGCGAACTCGACCGCGTTCTTGAAGATGAACTCCTCGCTCGGGCCTTCGACGAAGTCCACCGTCACCTTCACGACCGGCGCGCCTTCGTTCTTATTCTCGCCGCAGCACGGATAGCCCCAGCCCGCTACGCCACCGAGGAAATGCAGCCGCGTCGCCTTGAGGTTCAGCGTGCCGGTCTCGACCTTCTGCGGGAGCGTCTTCGAGTATCCGTTGCCGCCCTTGAGCACGATCACATTGTTGCCGCTGGTGCTCTTCGACGGATGGATGACTTCAAACGGCACCTCGCCGGCCTTCACGATGCCGAACTTCCGGAAGTGAACGGATTCACCCTTCGACTCGCGGCTGACATAAATGCCCTCCGTGCTGTTCGCCGTGAACGCGCTGCGCAGATCGACGATGCGATAACGCGCGTCGCTGCCGGACATGTAGGCGAGGATGTCGCGCAACGACTCGGCGCCGAGCGACTCGAAGCCTTCGGGCATCAACGAGCGACCGGTGTTGCGACGGCTCGCGATGTCCGCGGTCTTCACCACCGTCTCGCCGCTGTTGTTGCGCAGCGTCACGCTCGAACGATTCTCGCTGGCGATCAGACCATCGAGCGTCTCGCCGTCCTTCGTCTCGAAGCTCCAGGAAAGGAAGCTCGGATCGACTTCGCGATTCGGATCGAGAACCGCCACCAGCAATTCCGCCGGGCCATGTGCGCCCATGCCGGTCAGCTCAGGACCGATCTCCTTGCCCTCGCCGTTGAAGCGATGGCAGATGATGCAGTTCGCCGTGAACAATTTCTTGCCATTCTCGATGTTGCCCGGTTTCTCAACTTCCGGCGTGAGCTTCGCGATGAGCGCGTTCTTCTCCTTCACTTCAGGGCCGCGCAATTCATCGATCACTTCGCCAGCGCGCTTGGCAACAGCCTTGTCGCTATGTGTGCGCAGACGATGCACGGAGGACGGCCCGAGGTTTGCGAGCGTCACCTTGCCGCCCTTGATCGCTTCCACAAGCGCCATCGACCAATCGGCGCGCTTCACGATCTGCGCGAACGCTGGGTCTTGCAGCTCGGCCGGAATCTTCGAGAACGCACCCGCCAACAGCGGGGCCACCGCGGCGTCGCCGGTTGCACCGAGCGATTCGATCACGCGCTTCTGCAAACTCTGCGAGGCTGAGGAGCCGAGGATGCCCGCGACCGACGGCAGAATGTCCGCGTTCATCTGGCGCACGCCGACGAGGCTCGCGGCGATCTGTGCGCGCGTGTCGTCGGATTGCTTCTCGTCCTTCAATTTGTCGCTGAGCGACGCGACGAGCGCCTTCGTGTCGGACGCCAGCTTGCCGTCCTTGTCCCAACGCGCCACCAGCGGCAGCACCGCAGCAGGCAGCGCCGGATTCGGCGAGGTCAGCAACGTCTTCAGCGACTTCTGCAAGTCCGCCGACCACGACGGAACCACATCCGCCTTCAGCGTCTTCGCGAGATTCTCAATCGCGACTTTCTTCAACACATCCGCATTCGAAGGCTTACCCGCGAGCGCGGCCACGAGCTTACCCGCGAGCGCGGCGTCCTGCTTGCCGGCGAGCTGGGTGCTGAGCTGCGCGACGAGGCTTTCCAAGTCCGCCGGCTTTTTCGCCGAGGCCGCGGCTTCGATGAATTCCACCGGGGCCTTCGACGCCACGCCCACGACCGCCGATTGCAGCCAGACGTCGTCGAGATTCGGATACGCCTCCACCAGCGCCTGACGAATCTCCGGCGTGGACGGCAGGTTCGCGAGCGCGTTGATCGCCTGCAAACGCACGCGCGGATTGCTGTCGTTCACGCGCTTCAAAATTCCCGCGGTCACATCGTTGCGCTTCTGTGCCGGAGTCTCTGCCGCGATGCGAATCGCGGCCTTCTGCACCGCCGGCTTGCCGTCCACAGAGAGCGCGGTGGTCAACGTCTTCGCGTCAAGGCGGCCCATCTGGTGCAAGGCCCACAGCGCGTGCGCCTGCGGTTCTTCGAGGCCACGGAAGTTCCACGAGCTGAGCAGGCGCTTCATCGCGTCCGGCGTCTTGGAATCGTTCTTCTCCACGAGCAACCGCTGCGCGTTCAAGCGCACGTGACGGTTCGGGTTCTGGATCGCTTCGACCAAATCCTTCGTGTTCGCCTTCGCGATGTTCGGCACCTTGAGCGTCTTCGCCTGTTTGTGGTTCACGCGCCAGATGCGGCCGAAGTAATGGTCGCGATCCGGACGCAACGCGGCGTTCGCCGGACCATGGATCGTTCCGCGCGTGTCGTTGTGCACGACCGCCTGGTTATAGAAGTCCGTGATGTAAAGCGCGCCATCGGGACCGATGCGCGTATCGATCGGTCGGAACCACTTGTCGCGTCCGCCGATGAACTCCGCTTCGCGCGTCTTGTGCGCCTTGTAGGTCACGCCGTTCGGCTCCACGACCTGGTGGTGGACGATGTTAATCGTCGGCTCGGTGGTGAAGTAGTTGTAGTTCCACTCCGCCGGCCACGTGCTGCCGTCGTAAATCGCGCAGCCCGCCGCCGCCGTGAAGTAACCGACGAGATCGATCTGCACGTAGGCCTGCTGGTTGTAAGTGATCAGCGGGAACGATTTCTGGCCGCGAATGACCGGCTTGAAGCTCGTGGCGTTGCCGACCTTGCCGCGCGCGAGATCGCTCTCGCTGCTCACGATGTGGTTCAGCAAATCGCCACTCGTCGGCTGCGTATAGAAGAGCTCGCCGTCGGAAGTCGTCTCCATGCCCCACGTGTTGCCGCCCTTGGAGGAAACCATCTCGATCATGGAGCCGTCCGCCTTGAAGCGCAGCACGCCGGAACCAATGCCGCCGAAGTCCTTCGACTTGTCGCCGTTGTAAACGTGCGCGCTCGAGCTGTAGCCGTGCGTCGCGTAAATCCAGCCATCGAGACTCCAGCGCAGGTTGTTGATCACCGCGTGCGTGTCGCCGATGCTGAGGCCGGTGTAGAGCTTCTCCACCTTCTCCGCCTTGCCGTCGCCATTCACGTCGCGCAGCCAGAGAATGTCCGGCGCCTGCGAAACGATCACGCCGTCCTTGTAGAAGACGAAGCTCGTCACAAGTTCGAGGCCTTCGTAGAAAATCTCCTTCTTGTCCATGCGCCCGTCGCCATCCGTGTCCGTGAGGATCGAGATGCGATCAATCGCCGGGCGATTCGTCGTGGGCGGACGCACGCGGAAGCCGGTGTCCTTCCACGGATACGGCTGCATCTCCTTGCGCGGCTCGCGACGACCATTCGGATACTCCGGCGTCTCCGCGACCCACAACCGGCCGGCAGGATCCCAGTCGATGTTCATCGGCTTGTTGATGAGCGGCTCGGCCGCGACGAGCTGGATGTTGAAATCGGGATGCACTTCGAGCTTTGCGGCTGCCTTCTCGGGCGCGGTCGGACCGCCTTCAGGATAGCGCAGGCTCGCGAGCTCGTCCTTCGTGCAGAACTCATCGACGTTCGCCCGTTTGCCGGCCCACGCGATGCCGCGGAGCATGACAGCGCGCACGTGGGGGAGGTTGAAAGTCTTGTAGTTGTGGCCGAGCAACGTGACGAAGGAACGATGGTTGCCCGTCTCGTAGGTCCACATCTGCGGCTGCAGGTCATACACGGACGGCTTGTTCGCCGGCGGCGTGCCGCCTTCGCGACCCTTGTTGCTGCGATACGGCGTGTAGGTGGCGGCAAGAATCTTCGCCTCCGGCATCATGTGCAGGTCGTAGTAGAGCTCATCGTCCACCTCGAAGTTGGAGACGCCCTGCGTGATCGGATGGTCGGTGTCCATGTAGTAGAAGCTCATCTCGCCTTCATACCACTTCGAGTAACCATGCTCCCACGCGCCGCCAATGATCGTCTTGAACCACTGCGCGTCGTTGCCGCACACCGCGTCGTGGATGCACACCATGCCGCCGCCGCGCTTGAGGAACTTGTCGAGATACTCGCGTTGGTCGGGCTTAATTTTGCCGGCGTCCGCCGCGAACATCACGAGCACATCCGCCTTCTCGAGTTGTTCAGCGGTCGGGAAATCCATTCCGCCATCCACCTTCGCGCCGCGTTCGTTGAGCAGCTTCGTCCACTCGCCGAGGAAGCGCGGGTGGTCATGCTGACCCGGCCCGTGCGTCTTCACGCCACCGCGGATGAACACCCGCAGCGGCTCCGCCGCCTGGGTGGAAAGTTGGGAAACAACGGCCAGCACGGCCATCAAGAGGAACCATTTCAGTCGCGTCATAATCGTAGTCGAATTGATTAAGGTGACGTTAGACGCTTCCCGGCGTCGGCCAACAGAAATTTTTTAGCATCACCGGGCGGCGCACAAATCCGAGGACTGTATGAAACCCAGCAAGTTTCGCCTCGGCCCATTGGGAAGCTGCGCGACTAAGACTGAGCAGTGCCAGGGTGGCGTCGTCACCAACAGAACCTATCGGGTAGGAGACTGAACATCGGGCATCAGCTGGGGACAATGAGCAGAACTCGGCGCTTGTTCCAACGCCCGGTTTGTAGTTTAAATATCCTTCATGAACCCGACGACCCGCCTCTCTTGGTGCGTGACTTCGTCGCATCCAAAACTGCCGCAGGTTCCGTCTCCTGCCAGCCTCCTTCTCTCATTCAAAAGCGCGTTGGCTGCTGCCCTCCTCTTGGCGTTCGGAAATTGCTGGGCCTTCACACAGTGTCCTCCGGTCTGGATCACTTCGCCAGCGATCATCGATTACACCTCCAACTGGAAATTCCGTCCCAACACGAACGCCCTGACAGCGAGTCCATCGGATGAATGGGCGCAGCCCGACTACGATGATGCAGGATGGAGTGAAGGACCGGGGTTGTTCGGTTACGAGACTCGTCCGGACCTGTATCAATCTTTTGGTCCGTTTCAAACCTCCATCGCACCGCCCCATCAAGGGCCGCTCTCGTCCTACTTTAGAAAGCGCTTCCAATGGACCGGCTCAGCGAGTGCCCTTTACCTCAACTTTACCAATCTGGTCGATGACGGGATGATTGTTTACCTCAACGGCGTCGAACTGTTTTCGTTCAACATGCCAAACACGCCGCGCCCGATGACGTGGGATGGCCTGGCGCTGGCCACCGACCGCTTGGGAGAAGGCGTTCCGTTCACGACGAATATATTCGCTCCCAATCTTCGTCAGGGCGAAAACGTCATCGCCGTGGAGCTGCACCAGAGCGGAATCGCCAGCGGGGATAACGTCTTCGGCATGAAAATGACCGCAACGACCGCGAGTTTCGATCCCATCCAATTGACTCAGCCCGCTGATGCCACCGTCTTGTATCCACGCACGGTGACGTTGCTGGCCGAGGCCTTTGGTGATCCGCGTGCGCAGTTTCAGTGGTACGAAGACGGCGTGTCCATCCCTGGCGCAACGGCAGCCGTGTATTCGTTCACCCCTACCAATCCTTGCTCAGCTCGCAGCCCCATTCAATTTGTCTGCGAAGTGCGTGGTTCGCTCTGCACGTTTCTGTCCCGCACCGCCACGATTCAAGTCATGCATGACGACCTGCCGCCCTCAGTGCGGTCCGTGCGAAGCAGCTCAGGGTTGACTGCCCTCTACATCGAATTCAGCCAAATGGTGTCGCGGGATTCCGCGGAGGATAACATCTTCGCTTACACCGTTTCCGACGGCGCGGACGCAGAGTTCACCGTGCTGTCAGCATCCCTCCAAACGAATCAGCCCACCGTAATTCTGGAACTACTCGAGCCTCTATCCGAAGGAGCAACCTATACTCTCCACCTGGCGGGCGACTCCGTGCTCAATCTCTGCGGACTGCCAGCAGACGAAGCGACTGTGTCATTCCAGGCGTGGACCCGTGACGTGCCCCTGCGCATCACCCGAATGTCGCCTGCCGTCGTGCAATTGCATTGGGCGGACGCATCGTTCGGTCTGGAGGCAGCACCCTCACCGACGGGGCCGTGGGTTTCGCGCCCATACGCGCGGAGCGGCGACATAGAGGCCGTGGTTCCTGAAACGCATTACTTCCGGCTGCGGCGAATTCCAGAGTAGCGGAGGCGCAAAGTCAGTTGTAGCAGCGGCGATTCTTGCTTCCTGCCCGACAACCGATAGATCGGACGAAGTGAAGCTCGTTCGAAAACTTCCAGTCTGGACCTACGTCCTGCTCAATCTCGCCGCGTTCCCGGGACTGGGCACGATTCTCGCCGGACGCCGCATCGGCTACCTGCAAGCCGCGTTGATGGTAGTCGGATTTATTCTCTCGATGGGCTTCCTCGTCTTTTATCTCACGTGCGTGGCCCATTACGTCGCCGGCGCGAACTGGACCGAGAACGAATTCAAGGCCCGGTATCAACCTCACCTGTGGGCGCTTTATTGGGGACTCGGCGCCTGCGTCGTGGCGTGGGCGTGGGCGCTGGCCAGCAGCTGGCAAATCTGGCAGGACCGCGATCGCAGCCCCGCCTGACCGCTGACGGAGATTCAGCGCAAGTGGAGGTAAACACGACTGCCCTTGGCGGGATTGCCGTCCTCCGGTTTCTCCGCGAGGAACACGCGTTCCGGTTCCACCTTGCCTGCGCCAATCATGTACTCCTTCACTCGATTGGCCCGCGCCGCCGCGAGTGCCGCGAAGTCCGTTTCGGAAAGCTCGATCAGTTCGAGAACCTGAGTCTCCATGTCCGTCGCAGCCAGTTTCGGCGCATCGCTGCGCGCATCCCGCAGCAAGGCGGTCGCACCTTTCACGGGAGCTTCAGCGCGAGCGGGGCGTTGATTCGCCGCGATGATGTTGGTCGCGGGCGTGGAGTTCGTCGCGCCAACCTTCATAGCGCGCGCTGCCACCGCTTCTGGAGAGAATGCCGTGGCGTACGCCGCCTTGAGGTAGTCAGCCGATTCCTCGGCCGTGAGCTGGACCTGATCCGGCGTCAGTCGCGACTGCTCGGACTTGCGCAGAGCCATCCACTTCTTCGTCCGAAATTCCTTCTGAAGTTTCTGGCGTCGCAGCTCGAGGCGATCAGCCTCGGCATCCACGCAGCCCTCGATCTCCAACTGCAATCCAGGTCGCTCGAAGAGTCCCTTCGCCACCGCGTCGAGCTTGCCTTTGCTGGACTCTTGAAGCTCCGCGCTTCCAGCCGCGAATTCGAGAAGCCGGACTTCCTCGCCCTTGCCGCCGAAGACCGAGCCGAGCGCGGCGAATGGCGAGGTCACGATCTTGGTGAAGACATTGACGATCGCGCGCGTGATGACCCGTCCGAGGCGAAACTCCGGATCGTCCAGGCTGCCTTCGACCGGGACATCGAGCTCAATCTTGCCAGACCGATCCTTGAGTATCGCGATCCCAAGTCGCACGGGAAGCCGGGTCGCGTCCGGACTCTCAACCTTTTCTCCGAGCGTGAGCTGGTCGACGGTCACGAGGTTCTGCCCCTTCAGCTTCCCCTCGGCGAGCGTGTAATGAAGGTCGAGGCTAAGCTTGCCCTTGTTCAGGCGATAACCGAGGAACTTACCGGAATACGGGCTCGTGGGAATGAGTTCGATCCCGCGGAAGTTGACCTTCACGTCGCTGAATTGCTTGCGACCCAGCGCATTGATCTGCCCGGAGATATCCATCGGCGCCGTGTTGTCGACCTTGCCGGAAATGTTCAGGTCGGCGCGGGAAAGATCTTCGGATGAAAGCCCGGCGATTCTCCCGTTCACCTGCGCGACCGCCAGCGAGACGCCGGGTTGCAGGGAGCGATCCACATACTGAAGCGACGCGTTGGTAAATGTCACCGCGCCGATCGTAATTTTCGGCAGGGCCGCTTGGGCCGACGCGATCAGGTTGGTCGGCAGCTCGATCTTCGGCAGAAGTTTTCCGGACTTCTTCGTGGAAGCAGTCGGGGCTGGCGCATTGGTTTCGGCCGGCGGCGAAAGGTCGCGCTTGAGCACGGCGAAGAGGTTGTTGCTCTGCACGGAACCAATCACAAGCCGCGCGGAGGCATCGTGCAGCGCGACTTCCTGAACAGCGATGACCAGCGGATGCAAGGTGGCGTCAATGCCCGTCACACGCAGACGCCCGCACTTCACGAAGTCCTCGGTCATCACGCCGTCCATCGTGGCAAAATCGTCCACGCGCACATCGCCCCGGAACGCCACATCCGGAAAATGATTGGTGCCCATCACGAGGGAGATGACGCCGTCCATGCCCACGCTGCCCTGGGTGATCAGGAGGTTCACGAACGGATCGAGATACGGATCGAGCGCGCGAATCTCCAACTTGTCGAGGGCCAGCTTCACCTCCGCCTTCAGCGGGAACAGCGAGACGAGGGATCCCGTCCGAATCGTGCCATTGGTGTTCCAGCGCAACGCCACCTCAGCAGTGAGATTGGTTCCGGGCAGGTTGGAGACGTTTCGAATCGCAACATTGATTTGATCCAGATCGACCCGAACCGGACGCGGCGTGGAGAGATCTTCGAGACGGAGCGCGTAGTCCTGCACGTTGATCTCCCGGATGGCGCCAGAGAACGCATTCGTGCTCTGCATCAGCAGCTGGACCACGTTGGTGAGTGACTGCAACACCACCTGCACGGAACCGGCGATGTTGGTCGCGTCGGGATTCGGCTTGGACAACTCGATCAAGTTGATGCTCGCATCCGCGTTCCGCCGCACCGCGAGCCGTCCGTTGCTGGTCGAGATCGAACCAACGGCCACATTCCGCAGAAAGGCATCCGCGCTGACGCCGCTGATCTCGAACTTCGCCACCTCGATGGCGTTGTCCTCCGCGCCGTGCTCCGCTATCTGAAGTCCTTTCACGGAAACCGCAGCGTTGGTAAGGCGCGCGACATTCGTCACGACACCCTGCTCCACCAGATAGGACGAGCGGACATCCACCGTCCCGCCGCGCACATCGAACTTCACGAGCTCCTGGTAAATCGGCGCGTACTTGGCGAGGGAGATGTTCTCAATCGCCAGTTCGCCATCGAGCCGCACGGGATCGAGAAAGAAATGTCCGCTCCAGCTGAAGCGTTCTCCTTCCTCTGTGGAGCCGCTGAACGAGTAAGGATTCTTGTTGTCCGGATCCGTGGCGAAGTTCTGCAACGTGAGTTCGAGCGGCCCGATGACCTTGGAGAACGGCGTCTTGGTGGTGAGATCCGTGGCTGCCAGGCGCGCGGCCGAGATCTTCATGACGTCGATCCGCAGCGCCAGCGGCCGGGAAGGTTTGTCGGACTTCGGCGTCGCCGCCGCCAACTTCGCGAGCTTCTCGATGATATCGGAGAAGTTCAGCGAGTAATCAGGGTTCACCTGCACGCGCACAAATGGATGCGAGGTGGAAATCTCACTGAAGACAAAGGTTCGCGTGAACAGCGACCAGAACTGGAAGTTCGCGTGCACTTCGTCCCAGGACACGAACGGCTTGCCGCCCTTGTCCTTGATGAGAAATCCCTCGACGGTGCCGGACATCGAGTAGGGATTTAGCTTTACCTTGGCGATCACCACCTCCCGGTCGAGGAACTTGCCCAGCTGCGCGGACGCAACGGAGCGGACGATTGGTGGCGCGATCAGGAAACCGGTAATGGTGTAAAAGATGAGAATCCCCGCACACCAGAACAGCATCTTACGGCGGCGGGGCGGCATCGATTGGAGCCACGAAATCTTCGACATCATTACGGCTCGAATCGTAGGCGGACGACGCCATACCGCAAAGGAAACTTTGACCGCCCGCACGCTCCCGACAGTTCAGAACAAGATTGCTTCCCACCGCCCCTGACCGTTAACTCTCGCCAACGTCACAGCAGGAATCCAGATGGCCTCCAAATCCAAATCGTCCGAAACCAAAGTCGTCCGCAGCGATGCCCCGATCGGGACAGGCACGCTGATCGCCATCCGCCTGCTCGTGCTCGTCGCCATGAGCATCTCCGCCTACCTCGCCTACGGCGCCATGACGGGAGATCGCGTGGTCGGTTGCGGTCCGGATTCCGGTTGCGACCAAGTGCTCGGCTCGCGCTGGGCATACTGGTTGAACATCCCTGTCAGCCTCCTCGCGTTGATGATCTATTCCCTCATCCTCGGCGCCAGCTTCCGGCTCAGCCTCAAGCGCGATGCGAAAGTTCAACGCATCACCTGGGCATGGCTGGTGGGCGGCGCGATCGTCGTTTTCGGCTCGGCCGCCTGGTTCGTGGGCCTGCAGGCCTTCCTGCTAAAATCGTTCTGCGCGTACTGCATGACCGCCCATTCGTGCGGCGCCCTCGCGGCCATCCTCATCCTCGTGAACGCGCCCATCCGCAGCCGCGAAGCGAAACCGTGGGAGCTGGAGAAACTCGTCTTCCTCGCCCCTCGCGTGTTCCGCCGCGTCGTCATCGTGGCCGTCGCGGCTCTCGCGATGCTGGTCGTCGGGCAACTGAAATACGAACGCCGCACCATGGTCGTCACGCCGGCGATTCCCGGAACCAATGCTGCGCCCGTCGCATCCACCGTCTCTACCTCCGCGCCTCCCACGCTCGCCACGGTCACCAATATTCCGGTGCCGACGCCGACCGTGACCACGCCTCCGCCCGTTCAGACGACGCCCGCGAAACGAATTCTTCCGATCTACGGCGGCCGCTTCGAGCTCGATGTGTTCGATCTCCCGACGATCGGCGCCGCGACGAATGAGCACATCGTGGTCAGCCTGTTTGATGACACCTGCCATCACTGCCGCTCGATGCACCCGCTCCTCGTCGAAGCCCAGCGCATGTTCAGCAACCAGCTCGCGATCGTCAGCCTGCCCATGCCGTTGGACCCGCTCTGCAATCCCACCATGCAACGAGCCAATCCCTCGCACACCAACGCCTGCGCCTACGCCAAGCTCAGCCTCGCCGTATGGCGTGCCGACCGCTCGAAACACGCCGAGTTTGATCACTGGTTGATGGAAGGAGCCAAGCCACCGCCGCTCGCCGACGCGGAAGCCAAGGCGGCGCAACTCGTGGGCGATCCGGCGATCCGTCAGGCCATGCTCGATCCGTGGGCCAACACGCAATTGCAGTTCGACATCGCGGTCTACGAAGTCGCCTATCGCGCCGGGCGCGGACAGATGCCGCAGCTGATTGTCGGACCCAACGTCGCCCTCGGTTCCTACACTCAGCCCGAATTGATCAAGCTCCTCGTCGACTCCCTCGGCCTCAAGCCAACGCCATGAAGACATTGGTTTTCCCATCGTTGGCCTGCGCGGTCGCGATCGTCGTCAGCGCCGCGTTTCCCACGAATCTTCGCGGTGCCGATTTCAAGGGCCTGATTTCACCGCTGGTGGACCGCGAATACTCATCGCTCGAAAAGCTCTACGTCCACTGCCACAGCCATCCCGAACTTTCCTTCCGCGAACAGAAAACGGCCGCGCGTCTCGCTGAGGAGCTAAAAGCTCTCGGCATCGAAGTCACCACTGGTGTCGGCGGCCATGGCGTTGTCGGCGTCCTGAAGAACGGAGCCGGACCGACCATCCTCGTTCGCACGGACCTTGATGCCTTGCCTGTCAAGGAACAGACCGGTCTGCCCTACGCCAGCACCGTGCGTGCAACGAACGACGCCGGCCTGGAAGTCGACGTCATGCACGCCTGCGGACACGACGTTCACATCACTTCACTCGTCGGCACTGCGCGCGTGCTCACGCAACTCAAGTCGAGCTGGAGCGGCACCATCGTCTTCATCGGCCAGCCCGCGGAGGAACGGGGTGCAGGCGCCCGGGCGATGTTGAAGGACGGTTTGTTCACCCGTTTCCCGAAACCAGACTACTGCCTCGCGCTGCATGTCAGCTCGGACATGCCCGCCGGTTCGGTGGGAGTCGTGGAAGGCTTCGTCCTCGCGAACGTTGACTCCGTCGACATCACGATGCGCGGCCTCGGGGGACACGGCGCGTGGCCGCACAAAACGAAAGACCCCATCGTGCTCGCCGCACAAAGCATCATGGCGATGCAAACCATCGTGAGCCGCGAGACCGATCCGCTCGAATCCGCCGTCGTCACCGTCGGCTCCGTCCATGGCGGCACGAAACACAATATCATTCCCGACGAAGTGAAGCTGCAGATCACCGTCCGCTCCTTCACCGACGAGGTCCGCGCGCGCACCCTTGAATCGATCAAGCGGGTCGTCCGCGGCCAGGCCATCTCAGCGGGAATTCCGGAAGACAAACTGCCAGTGGTCCACGTGGACGAACGCGAGTTCACTCCGGCGACCTACAACCATCCCGATCTCGCGCGTCGCCTCGGCGGAACGTTCAAGCAGCTCTTCGGCGAGAAGAACGTCATCAAGCGCAAGCCGGTGATGGGCGGCGAAGATTTCAGTGAATACGGCCGCACGGCGGACAAGATTCCGATTTGCCTCTTCTGGCTCGGCACCATCGAACCCGACCGCGTGGCCGAGAGCGAGCGCACCGGCAAACCCCTCCCTGCCCTGCACTCCAGCCTCTATCGTCCGGTTCCGGAACCGTCGATCAAGACCGGCGTCACCGCGATGTCCGCCGCAGTCCTCGAACTGGCGGGTCGGAAGTGATGCGCGATTCGTGATCCGTGAAGATCGTCTTCCCCTCGACTGACCGTCCATTTCGCTTCACGCGTCACGGATCACAAATCACGTTCCGATGAACCCCGCCGCTCAAGCCCGTCTGGCGTTCCTCGCGCTCATCGGCGGAGCGACAGGCATCGGCTTCGCGCCAGTGTTTGTCCGCATCAGCGAAACCGGTCCGACTGCCACCGCGTTCTACCGGCTCCTCTTCGCCCTCCCTTTCATCTGGCTTTGGGCCATCTGGGATCGCCGCCAGAATCCCACCTCGCGCCAGCCGGCGAGCCGACGGGATTTCCTGCTACTGGCCACGGGCGGACTTCTGTTCACGGCGGACCTCTCGATCTGGCACTGGTCGCTGCAATACACCACCGTCACGAACTCCACCCTGCTCACCAACATCGCGCCCATCTTCGTGACCATCGGCGCGCGCATCCTCTTCGGCGACCGCATCAAGCTCAGCTTCGTCATCGGAATGCTCCTTGCGATCGCTGGCGCGACCCTGCTGGTACGCCACAGCGTTCTCACTGGTGATGACGCGATGACCACCGGTCTGTTCAACTCGAGGCATCTGCTCGGCGACGTGCTGTCGATTGTCGCCGCCGTTTTCTACGCCGGCTATCTGCTGGCAGTGAAACACCTCCGCAAAACCTTCTCGACGCCGACCATCATGGCGTGGTCCGGGCTGGCCAGTTGCGCGGGCTTCGGCACTGTCGCCTGGCTCTCGGGCGACGTGATGGTGGCGAACACGAGCAAGGGCTGGTTCGTCCTCCTCGCGCTCGCGTTGATCAGTCATGCCGGCGGCCAGACGCTCATCGCCTACGGCTTTGGTCACCTGCCCGCCTCATTCTCCGCCGTCAGCCTTCTCTGGCAACCCGTCGTGGCCGCGTTCGTCGCGTGGCTCGTGCTGGATGAAAAACTGACCTGGATGCAAGGAGTCGGCGCGATGATCGTCCTCGCCGGTATCGCCGCGGCCAGCGGAGTGATTCGCTTCGGCCCTCGAACGTCAAACAGCGCATAAACGCCGCAGGCTCGACTCTGCGCGCCAGCTTCGTCTAGTTTTCGCCAATGGAACCCAAACTGGTGAGCGTCCTCGGGCTCGTGGTTTTAATCAGCCTCGCGTGGGCGTGCTCGCTGAATCGCCGTCGGTTTCCCTGGCGCACCGTCGCCGCCGGACTCGACTCCAGTTCGTCTTTGCGCTGTTCATTCTCAACACCAACGTTGGCCGCAAGACCTTCGAGGGCGCGCAATCCGCCTTCACCGCATTGCTGGACTGCGCCGCAAAAGGCGCGGAACTCGTCTTCGGTCCACTCGCGAGAACAGCGTTGCTGAACGAGAAACTCGGCGCCGGAAACGGTTTCGTCTTCGTCGTCATCGTCTCCTCCACGATCATCTTCGTCTCCGCATTGTCATCGCTCCTCTACCACTACGGCATTCTGCAGCGCGTGGTGCGCGGCGCGGCCTGGGTCATGCAACGCATCATGGGCACCAGCGGCAGCGAGAGTCTCGCCGCCGCGGCCAACATCTTCATGGGACAAACGGAAGCGCCGCTCGTCATCAAGCCTTACCTCGCGGGTATGACCAAAAGCGAACTCATGGCCTTGATGGTCGGAGGCATGGCCACGATTGCCGGCGGTGTCATGGCCGCCTACGTCGGCTTCAACATCTCCGCCGGCCATCTGCTGACCGCATCCGTGATGAGCGCGCCCGCCGCCCTGATGATCGCCAAAGTTCTCGCGCCGGAAACTGAAACCAGCGAAACCGCCGCCGGCGCGTCCGCCCAAGTGCCACGCGAAACTTACAACGGCATCGAAGCGCTCTGTCGCGGCGCCAGCGACGGCGTGATGCTCGCCATCAATGTCATGGCCATGCTGATCGCCTTCGTCGCCGTGGTGGCCCTCGTGAACCTTTCGCTTGGCTGGCTTCAATCACTCTTCAGCGTGACGCACCCGGTGACCTTGGAGAATTTCTTCGGCTGGATCAACGCCCCGTTCGCCTGGCTGATCGGCATTCCAACGAAGGATTGCGTCACGGTCGGACAGATCCTCGGCGAACGCATCGTGCTCAACGAATTCATCGGCTACCTCTCGCTCAGCGGACAGCTCGACAAGCTTGATCCTCGCAGCGTGACCCTGACCACGTACGCGCTCTGCGGCTTCGCGAACTTCAGCAGCATCGCCATCCAGATTGGCGGCATCGGAGCGCTCGCCCCGGAACGGAGGAAGGACCTCGCGAAGCTTGGTTTGCGCGCGATGCTCGGCGGATTGATCACCTGCTACCTCACAGCCACGATCGTTGGAATCATCCTCTGAAACAACCCGACCGACCGCCGGAATATCTCCGGTTTCGCCACACGGATTTTGCCGATTCGCAACCAAACTGCCCCTTGCACGGTGTGTCCAGCGGGTGTCTACTCCATCAGGCTATAACGGCTCGATTATGAGTCCTACCAACCAGACCGCTTCGAAAAAGGCTCCACTGATTTACCTGGTGGATGACGAACCGCTGTTACTGGATCTCGCCGAGAGCACGCTCGGTCCAAGTGGCTACAAGATGAAGAAATTCCTCGACCCGGAGGCAGCTCTGGAGAGCTTCATGGAGGCGCGTTCCAAACCGTCCTTAATCATTACCGACTACTCAATGGGGAAAATGAACGGCCTCGAGCTCGTCGAGAAATGCCGGGCGGTGAAGCCGGATTTGAAGATCATCCTGATCAGCGGAACCGCCGGTGCGGGAGATTGTCCTCGGCTCCGAAGTGAAGGTGGACCGCTTCGTCGGCAAACCTTACCAACCCGCGAATCTCGTGGAACTGGTGCGTCGCGTCCTCGGCCTGGACGAAGCCGCCTGAGGTTTCCGACACGCGCAGCGCATCGCCCTTCAAGAACGAGATGGATCTCCCGCAGAGAAAAACAGGCCTACTCCTTTCCACTGCCCCCGGCACGGCCGCGTTTACCGCCGGCGTCGAAGCCGCCGCCGCCGCCATCGCCAACGGATCGCGCGTGTTCACTTACTGCATCGACGATGCGATTTCGGGAGTCGGCGACGCCAGGCTTCAAGCGCTTCGGCGGCAAGGTCTCATTCTCTACGCCTGCGCATACGGCGCGAATCGACGTCGAATCCCCATCAACGATCTCGCGACCTTCGTTGGTCTCGGCGTCCTCGGCGACATCATTTCCAGCACGGATGAATTTCGGAGTTTCGGAGGCGCGATCGAATGAAACGGACCGTGCTCGTCATCACCGAAAGCGATCCTCGCAAATCTGGACGCACCGCCGAAGCCGTTCGCATCGCCGCGGGGTTGAGCACGCACGAGCAGCTCGCGGTGACGCTTTGCCTGAAGGGAAGCGCTCGCGAAGTATTTCAAACGAGCCCCGAAGATCTGGTCGATGGTGTTCACCTCAATGACTACCTGCCGGTTTTGGCCGAATCCGGAACAATTGGAATTGTCGGTGGGCCCACTGAAGCTCGGAACGAGAACTTCGACTCCCTGAAACTCGAATGCATCTCCGAAGACGAACTTGAAAAGAGGATCTCGTCCTCCGACCGAGCGATTCGCTTTTAGCGTCGCCACGCAGACCCTGCCTTACGGGGAGACAGCGCGATAGAACCGCCAGCCGTTTCCAGTATTAGAGTTGTCGGAAAGCCTCGTCACTTCGTTGCCCCCGGTGAATTCGAGCAAGTCCGTCCAAGTCGCCATATTGGCGGAGCCTTGCAGCCGGTAAACACGGCCCTGCTCACCAAGCACCTCTACTTGCACTCCTCCAGCAGCGGGCAGGCGGCTGATGCGCAGGGCGGCATCGACCTGGTCGGATTGCAGGATGGTTTCGTTATTACCCACCGCGTAGTAGCTGCCCTCGGAGTAGGTGACAAATCTCAGGTCATTGCCGCACCCCGTTACACGGCGAATCCAGTTGGTGCCGTCCTCCGAAGTGAACATCACGCCACTGTCACCCACCGCCATGAAGCGACCACCGCCATAAGTCACATCGGAAAGATCGCGCGTCTGCCATTCTCCACGCCACCAAATCGCCGCATCCGTACTGACATAATAAACGCCGTCGTTGGCGACCGTCACATAAACTCCGTCTCCGTAGGCGATGCCGTGAAGGTTCTTGCGTCCCCCGGGCCCGGACGATGTCCACGACAGGCCATTGGTGGAGGTGATGACGACCCCGTCTTTTCCAACGGCCACGAATCGCGTGCCCGTCCACGTAATCGCATTCAAATCCTGGGACGTCGGAGAACCTTCCCATGTCTCGGGATTCACGAACGATGGGAGCTTGTTCCAGTTAGCACCATCTGGAGAGGTCACAATCGTGCCTTGATCTCCCACAGCGACCAGCAGGTGACCGTTGTGAGAAACCGAAAACAGGTCACCCAACGCTTCGTGTGTTTCCCAAATGATGCCGTCGACGGAGGTCAGCGCTGTCGAAGTCACCCCCTGATCACCGCTCTCACCCACCACGACAAAGCGGTCGCGAAACCAAGTCACGCTCCGGAAATTATTGGTCACGCCGGAATCGCGCGCCGTCCAAGCCAGGCCATCGACGGACGAATAAGCAGCGCCGTTATTTCCAACCGCGACTAACAAGCCGTTTCCGCGCGCCAAGGAGCGGAAGTTCAACTCGGAACCCCACGACACCGCCTGCCATTCCACACCATTGGTCGAAGTCGCGAGCACACCACGATTTCCCACCGCGATGAAGCGTCCATTTTCGAAGCGCACCTGATCGAACTCGTTCGTTCCGACACCCGGGATCGGGGTCCAATCCATGCCGTTCAATGAGACGGCTAACCCTGAGCCATCCGGTCCCGAATAGCCTGCGACCACGAACTGACCATTGCCGTAAACCAGCGACCGAGGAGCCATGATCGCAGGCATTTCCAGAAAATGCTCAACCCAATCGACTCCATTAGAGGAAAGCAGGAGCCAGTCCGCTGAGTATCGCGAAAAGCCAATGCAACGGTCATTCCCACACGCCAGAAGCTCGACAAAATCGATAGCCGGAAACGACTGAATCTCCCAATCGACCCCGTCCGCCGACCAAGCAAAGCCGTAGTCCAGATTTTCGAGGAAGCCCTGATAGAGAGGGACCACAAAGCGCCCGTTCAAAAAAAAGATTTCACCGCTTCCGTAGTTCATTTCGATCACCCTCTCCCTCTCCCACGCCAAGCCATTCGTGGAAACCATCACACTGGCATCGCTCAACCTCACGACGAATCGACCATTACCGAACGCGACCTGGTAGGCATACAGATCGATACCCAGCCCAACGTTGATCGCCTGCCAGTCGACGCCGTCCGACGAAACTGACAAAGCGCCGTCCTCGCTCGCGACGAAGGCTCCATTACCAAAGGCGATCGCGCTTCGATTCGCGGCATAACCAACACGATGGGCATCAACCCAGTCCACGCCATTGGTGGAGATCACGGTTCCACCTCGCGACCCGACCGCCACGAATCGGCCGTTTCCAAACGCCACATCCGCAAGGTCATTTCCCTGCGGCAGCGGACTTCGCCAATTCCACCGGTCAAGCGGGTCAGCCGCACGAACCGTCACCTCCGCGACGCCGCTGGTCGCCGACCCCTGCTCGTTCCAGACGACCGCCTGGTATTCGCCACTGTCGCCGGGCCCAGTCGTGCGAAGCCTCAACACCGAATTCGTCGCACCGGCGATATCAATGCCATCGCGCTGCCACTTCACCTCCGCCGGCACATTCGCCATGACTCGCAGCCATAGCAATTCACCCTCCACCAAGCTCTGCGAAATCGGGTCAACGGTGATGCCGGGCGGCGCCAACGTAATCTCCAACCGGGCCACCCGACTCGTCACTGACCCCAACGGATTGCTCGCCACGACCGAGTAACCGCCCACCTGACGAGCATACCCGGCCACGAATTGGAGGGTTTCGCCCGTCTCACCCGTCAACGGAGCACCCTCGAAGTACCACTGATACTCCGCCGGCGGCGCGCTCGTGACGCCGGCGGCGAAGAACACGGTCTGTCCGGCGCTCGCACTAAAATCCTCAAGTGGCCGGACAAATCCCGGCGGAAACACCTCCACATGCACGGTGGCGACGCGGCTCGTCACCCAGCCGACTTCATTGCTCACGATGACGGAAAATCCGGTGAGATCGTTCGTGCCCCGGACCAGAAGCTCCAGCGTCTCGTTCGTTCCTCCCCTCAACGGCACCCCGTCGCGCAGCCATTGGTAAGTCGGAGGCGGAGCGCCTTCGGCATAGACAGACAGATACGCGTACTCACCGGAAGTCTCACTCGTATCTTCCGGTTCCGAGATAATCAACGGAGCGAAGAGGAAGACCTTGAGCGTCACCTCCGAGTTCGTCACCGCCCCCACCTCATTGCTGATCACCAGTGCATAACGCCCCTGCCGCCCGGACGCGTCAGCGAGGAATTCAAGATAAGAGTTGGTCGCGCCCGGAATCGGCCGGCCGTTGTGCAACCACTGAAACGTGCCAGCCGGAGCACCAGGATCGTAATCCGCCGCGACAAACCGCGCCCAGTCGCCCGCGAACACCTCCTGATCGCCCGGTTCGATATGCGAAATGGACGGCTCGCGCAGAGCCACCTCCAGCCGAGTCACCTCACTCGTGACCGAGCCAGTATCCCATCGGACCACCAGTCGGTAATTCCCGGCGTCATGAGTGGAAAGCGGGCCTACCACCAAATGCGTCCAGAACGCGCCGGGAATATCCACCCCATCTCTTTGCCATTGATGCCAGACCAGCAAACACGACCGCACCTCGGCTGAAATGGATGCGAATTCGTTAGCGGCCCCGCTCCGAAGCACAATCGGCTGTCCGACCACGACCGGTCCTGACTGCACAGCCGCCACCCGGCTCGTCACCGACCCGAGAGAATTCGTAATCACCACCACGTAAGAGCCGATGGATTCGATCGAACGCGGAAGAACCAACCCTGCACTCGTCGCACCGGGGATTGCCTGTCCGTCCTTGAACCATAGGAAGGAATTGGAACTGGCGTACGGCACCGGATACTCCAGGGTCACCCAGAAAGTTGGGTTGTTCGTCTGAAATCCATCCAGGCAAAGGAGGAAATCCTGAGGTTGCCCATGCTCGCTGATCACGGGCGGAGTTGGTGGCAGGCTAAGCAATACGACCTGGCTGGTCACCGAACCATACCAATTGCTTACCACCACGCTATACAGTCCCTGAGATTCAGGATCCAGAGTCAGGTGGAGGTACGCATTCGTTTGGTTGAGCAGACTGTAGCCGCCTCGCATCCACTGATACACCGGCGGCGGAGCTCCAATCGCTCCCACGTGAAATGAAACACTCGTCCCCTGTGCTGCGATGATGTTTTCCGGTTCGCTGACAATTTCGGGAGGAGCAATCGCAATGCTCAGTCTGGCCACATGGCTCGTCACGGACGCGAACTCGTCCCAGACCACGACGTCGATGTCCCCTTCGTAATCCTTCGTGGGATAGCTGTATCGTAAGATGCTGTTCGTGCCGTTGGTGACGGTCAGCCCATTCCAACGCCATTGAAAACGCAACTCTGGACATCCCTGTGCGACCGTCGAGAACATCACCTCCGTCCCGGCGTTGACGGTCTGGCTTGCCGGCTGCACGAGGATTCGTGGGCCATCCATAACCCGCGCCACTTTGCTCGTCGCAACACCAAAGTCGTTCGCCACCGTCACAAAGTAATCCCCCAGCGAGGACAGCGGCTCATACAGAGTCCACGACGTCTCATTCGCCAGCGGGCTTCCCTCCCGGTACCACTGATACCGAAACGGCGGAGAACCGGAAGCTTCCACCGTCAGCCTCGCACTTGCGGACGCGCACGCCACGGAATTGCTGGGCGACTGATAAATGACCGGCGGCGCGCCCGTGAGCGTCAACGACGCCACATGACTGGTCGCCATCCCGAACGCATTGGACACCACCGCCTGGTATCCACCCGCATCCGCCAGCGAGAGGTTGACCTTGTTCAGCAGCCGGTTCGTCCCGCGCGAGACCGGCGTACCGTCTTTCACCCAGAAATACGCCAGCGGCGGCGCACCCGTAGCCGTCACACTCATGAGGAAGCTACCGCCGATGTACGTTTCCCGGTCGATGGGATGGGCCAGAATCGAAGGCACCTGAGCTTGAACCTGTGACCCCACGAGACCGAGAGTAATGCACAAGTGGGTGAATAAAAATTGCCTCATCATAACCATGGGATCGTTTACCGCCGTTGATTTGGAATGCCCGTCTATCTCATGGCCGCAACAGCCCGTCAAACCCAGATTCCCACAAACAGAAAAAGGCGGCTGCGCACCAACTACGCAGCCGCCCGGAACGGAGGAACTGAATCTGTCGTCGCTAGAACCGAATCACCGTCTGCAGGTAGATCCAGTCTGCATCTTGTGATCCACCCGCGTTCTGCCAGGTCTGGTCGATGTATTTGCCAGCGAAGAAATGCCCGTAACCAGCCTCGATCGCGGTGAACTTGTTCAGCGCGTAGCCGGCGACGACGTCAATCTCGCCACCCACGAAGCTGTCGTAAGTAGAATTGCGGCCGAAGCCGTTTGCGTTCGCACCCGCGCCGCGCCCAGCCCCGCCGACGTTGTAGAGATTGTCCGCGGTGTCAGCCATCCAGAAGAGGTGGCCTTCAACGGCGAGGAGACTTGCGGATGCGGCTTGATCTGGAAGATGCCGCGCACGTCGTGGAGGTTCTGCCAGGAAAGAAAATCCATGTATCCGTAGAACTTGTGGTTCGTGGGATACAGGTTGTCGAAAGTGTTGTGCTCGTCGTCCGTCGGGTCGCTGTCGCCACTGGCGTAGGCGTATTCGATCGCGACGCGCGGTTTGCCAAAGACTTCTTCGAACGTGTAGCCGGCATTCGCGATGAAAGCGAAGGCGTCGTGGTCGATACGATCGCCGGTGAGCGTGCCCTTCCAGTTACCGAATTGATACGCGCCTTCCACCGTGAAATCGAATCCGCCGAATTCGTTCGTGCCGGACTTCATGCGTCCGCCGAGCGTGTAGATGTCGCGTGCGACCGGCGCGGCCATTTGAAACGGCGGGAACGAGACGGGATCCTGCGCGCTGGCGCTGCCGATGCCGTCATTGCGCGCGAAGAAGTAGAGCTCAGTCAGCGTCTTCGGAATCTTCTTCGTCGTGAGATGCACGCCGGAGAAGAGGTTGTAGTCGTTCCAGGTGTTGAAACTGTTGTCGTCAGGGAGAACGATCTTGCTCGTGAACACTTCCGCAGCGAAGAGCGAGTTCTGCCAGCGAACCTTCGCGGCATCAAACACGCGGCCGATGTTGTTCCATGCGAACGCACCAACGAGACGCTCATCACCGTAGCTGAGTTCCTGACGCCCCAGTTTGAGCGAGACGGGAAACTCCTTGTGATTGCCGAGCGTGAAGTAAGCCTGGTGCAAATCCGCCGGGCCGTCTGACTCCGGACCCGCGCCGCCGGGGCCAGGATTCGTCGCGTTCCAGGAACGATCGTCGCCGCTGGTGCCACTGCTGCGGCCCTGCACGTAAATGCTCCACCACTTCGCGGTGTAGCCGACGTGGGCGAGGACCTTCTGGCTGAAATAGCTGTTGTCGTTGTCGACCGTCGTGCCGCTCGTGTCCCGCCAGTCATTCACCGGCGGTAGGCCGAGACCGTTTTCCTTCAGCTCATAACGCAGGCGCACCGCGCCGCCGATGTCCCACTGCGAGTAATAGGGATCTTTCTTGCGGAGAAAATCGTTGATGAAGCCAGGGAACGGCTGCGGCGGTGGCGGCGGCGCATATTGGGCGATGACGGGCGAGACGTATCCGAGAGCGAGCGCAGAAGAGGTCAGAGCGAGGAGGGATCTTTTCATACAGGGGCAGTTTCGGACTTCAGAGGTTTGCCGATTTGATCTGAATCAAGGGTTGATAGTTTTGACGGGGAGACAGGGGAAGGAGGAGGACCGGGCGGGACTGCAGTGGGCGCAGCGGGCTTGGCGTGCTTCTTGTGGGCGTGGATTTCGAGGAATTCGATCAAGTGCTCACGGAACTTGTAGTAATCCGGATGCTCCATCACGGCCTTGCGCTCGCGCGGGCGTGGGAAATTCACTTCGAGGATGTCGCCGACTTCGGCCTCGGGACCGTCCGTCATGCAGATGACGCGATCGGAGAGGAACAGCGCTTCATCGACATCATGCGTCACCATCAGCGCGGTGATCTTGTTCTTGCGCCAGAGCTCGATGAGGACCTGTTGCAGCTCGTAGCGCGTGAGCGAGTCTAACATGCCGAACGGCTCGTCGAGCAGGAGCATCTTCGGCTTCAGCGCGAACGCACGCGCGATGCCGACGCGTTGCCGCATGCCTTGCGACAGCTCCGCAGGTTTCTTGTGCATCGCGTCGCCGAGGCCGACGACCGTGAGGTAATACTCGACGATCTGACGGCGCTCTTCCTTGCTCGCGGTGAAGAAGACCTGTTCGACCCCAAGCATTACGTTCTCGAACGCCGTCATCCACGGCAGCAGACACGGAGATTGAAAGACGATGCCGCGATCCGGCCCCGGCCCAGCGAGCTCCTTGCCGGCGAGAATGATGCCGCCATCCGTGATTTCATTGAGCCCGGCGAGCATGGAGAGCACGGTGGACTTACCGCAGCCGGAGTGCCCGATCAGCGTGACGAACTCGCCCTTCTTGATACGGAGATTGAAGTCCTTGACGATAACCGCCGGACCTTTCGGCGTGGGATACGTCTTCGTCAGGTTGGAAAGTTCAACGTAATCGCTCATGGCTTGATGGGTTGCGGCACGAACTCAGACTTCAATCTTCTCCTCTTGAATTTCGCGCGAACGCTTCGGCGCAGTGCGCCGTTCGCCGAAGGAGCGGATGACCGTCAAGTCCTCCGGCTCGATGTCCGGCAGCACGAGCTTGCGCGTGACGGTCGTCTTCTGGTCGTGCTTGGAATCGAGCAGGAACGTGGTGACATCGCGACGGAGTTGCTTGAAGTGAGCGTCGTGGTTGATGGCCTTGCGGTCACGCGGACGCGGGATGTCGACAGTGAACGACGGCCCCAATGTCGCACCCGGCCCGGCCGTCAGTGGAATGATCCGGTCCGCCAGGTAAATACCTTCGTCAGGATCGTTCGTGATCAACACCACCGTCTTGTGCGTCTCCTCGCGGATGCGCGAAATTTCATCCTGCAACGTCGCTCGCGTGAGCGCATCGAGCGCGGAGAGCGGTTCATCAAGCAGCAGAATCTGTGGGTCCATCGCCAGCGCGCGCGCCACGCTCACGCGTTGCCGCATACCGCCGGACAATTCTGACGGACGTTTGTCGCGTGCCGGAGTGAGATTCACCATCTTGATGTAATGCTCGACATGCGCGCGACGCTTCGCGGCATCCCAGTCGCCGAAGACCTGATCCACCGCCAGCGAGATGTTCTCGAAGACCGACAGCCACGGCAGCAGCGAGTAGTTCTGGAAAACGATGCCGCGATCCGGACCTGGCCCGGTCACCGGCTTGTCGTTCAGAGTCACCGTGCCGGAATCCGCTTTGAGCAATCCAGCGATCAAACTGATGAGCGTCGTCTTGCCGGCACCCGAGAAACCCACGATGGCAACGAACTCGCCCTTGGCGATACTGAGGTTCACATCCTTCAACACGCACGAGCCGCCGAAGGATTTGGAGACGTTGTTGAGTTCGAGTAACGACATACGTCAGGCAGTTTTGAACCGGCGTTCCACGACGCTCATCAACCGGTCGAGGATGAAGCCGACGATGCCGATCGTGAGGATACAGAGGATGATTTGCTCGTAGATGAGCGCGTTGTATTGCTGCCAGAGGAAGCCGCCGACGCCCGGCCGTCCCGTGAGCATTTCCGCGGCGACGATGACCAGCCACGCGATACCGAGGCTCAGCCGGAACCCAGTGAACATGTAGGGCAAAGTCGCCGGAATCATCACCTTGGTGAGCGTCTTGAACCTCGAAAGCTTCAGCACTTTCGCCACATTGAGGTAATCCTGCGGAATCGCGCGCACGCCGACTGCGGTGTTCAACACGGTCGGCCACATTGAACAGACGGCGATGGTGAAGAGCGCGGCGAGTTCGCTCGCGTTTCGGCCGGCGTCGAGGAAGAGGACCATCCCAAGTGGCAGCCAGGCGAGCGGAGATACGGGTCGCAGCACCTGGATGATCGGGTCTGTCATCTTGGTGAAGAACTTGGAGAGACCAATCATGAACCCGAGCGGCGTGCCGATGACCAGCGCGATGAGGTAGCCCTTCGCCACGAGCACGAGCGAAAGCCATGTGAAGCGCAGAATGCCTTGGTCCAACTCACCGCGCTTGGCGAACGGTTCGACGATATAAGGCTTCGAGGACTCCCATGTCTCCACGACATTCGGCAGCGCGGGAATGGCTCCTTTGCGTTCTTCGCTCGCGACATTGCCCTCAGCGTCCTTCGTTACCACTTTCTTTCCAGCGAGAACATGCCAGCCTAAGATGACGATGAGGGCGCCGAGCAGAGGCAGTATTAACCAGTCACACTTGAACGATTTCATTTTGAGGAACGGATGGGTTAGAGGTTGAAGTCATCGTGCCGTTGATGGCGATTGCGGCGCCGGAGGAGCGCGAACAGGTTTCTTCCGATGGCGCGGCCTGCCGTTGCTTCTCCACCCAGGTGGCGGCGGCGGACGCCAGCGCCACAGAGAACGTCACGAGCGGAGATATGATCGTCTTGGCCAGCGTCAGGCCGGTCGCCTGATGGTGCCACCAGACGTCGCCCTGATTGATGACCGACTGCACGCAACCGACCGGCAGACCAATCTTCGCCGCGCGCGTCCACACCTTCCGCTGTCCAAGCGCAGCCAGCCAGAGGCTGCGCTTCGGTTGGATTTGGGCGTTCATGGGCGAAAGCACGCGACAACATCGGCTCGTCAAGTTCAGCCCTTCGCGTTGTTCACCGCGAAGCCCTTGGCGTAAGCCTCGAGGTCGCCCTTCGGATCGAACTTCACGCCGTCGAACATCTCCCAACCGGAATCGTCAGCGCCGCGATCCGTCACGCCGATTTCCTTCATCGCCTCGGTGTAGATGTCGCCGCGCATGACGCTCTTGGCCACGCCGTCGTAATCCGGTTTGCCGGTGACCATGCCCCAGCGGCGGAACTGCGTGAGCCACCACTTTGCGTACTTCGGCTGCGGGTAATTGCAGTTCCGCTTGCTGAAGTGCATGTAGAACTCGTCCTGCATCGTGCGACCGTCACCGTAGTCGAGCTTCCCTTGCAGACGGCCGAGAATGATTTCCTTCTGGCAGTTGATGAAGTTCGGCTTGCTCACGATCTCGCATTGCTCCGGACGGTTGTTCAGGTCATCGAGCCAGACGCTGGTATCGTGAAGGCCCTTGAGCACCGCCTTGACGGTCTTCGGATTTTTGTCCGCGAACTCGGCTGTGAAACCGCAAACCTTCTCCGGATGATCCTTCCAGATGTCCTGCGTGGTGACGGAGGTGAAGCCGATCTTGTCCGCGATGCTCCGCGCGTTCCACGGCTCGCCCACGCAGAAGCCGTCCATCTTGCCGATCTTCATGTTCGCCACCATCTGGGCGGGCGGAACGGTGATGAGCGCGACGTCCTTATCCGGATTGATCCCGCCGGCCGCGAGGTAATAGCGCATCCACATCGCATGCGTGCCGGGCGGGAACGTCATCGCGAAGGAGAGCGGTTCGCCAAGCGACTTGGCCTTGTCCACGAACGGCTTGATCGCCTTCGGGTCCGCGCCAACCTTGCCCTTCCAATCCGCCTTGAGCGTGATGGCCTGGCCGTTGCGGTTCACCAGCCACGGAATGATCATCGGTTTCTTCGGCGAGCCGAGCAGACCCATCGTGCTCGCGATCGGCATGCCGATGAGCATGTGCGTCATCTGATTGTCGCCGGAGGAAAGCGAGTCGCGGATGGCCGCCCAGTTCGCGCCTTTTGCGATCGTCACATCGAGACCATACTTCTTAAAGAAGCCTTTCTCGGAGCCGACGACAAACGGCGAGCAATCTGTGAGCGCGATGATGCCGCAGCGAAGCTTCGTCGTTTCCGGAGCATCGCTGGCGTAAGCAGTGCCGACCCAGCCCTTGGGCAGGCCACCGAGGAGAGCTGCAGCACCAACTGTTTTGGCGGCGGAACGAATGAAGGAGCGACGATTCATATCAGGCAGGAGTGAGTTCGAGTGCATTGAGGGAAGTGTGTTCGGTGGAAGTGATGAGTTGCTTGGCTTGTTCGTAAATGTCCGCGCGGAAAACCGCCCCGGAAGCCAGAGTTCGAATTGCCGTGCGATCTTGAATGGCGCCCAGGCGCAGGAGATGTTCGAGAATCCATTGGGCCTTGCTGATGGAAGGCTCATTGGCCTCATCGCCGGAGAAGCGATGGAAACCCGGCACCACCTCGGCGCGGTCGCCCCCAAACTGGAACGGCCCCGACACGCTGCGACGAAGGAGTGCCGCAGGTGCATTCACGTAGCAAGGTCGGGAAAGTGTCTCGATGAGTTGTTCGTGATTCTCGGATTTTTCACAGAACGCGCACGCTTCGATCAGTGCGGCGATCAAACGGAGGTGTTCGCTGGCGTGGGTTTCCGTGAAGTCCTTGCGCACCATCAGAACCTTCTCAGCGTGCCCCGGCGCAAGCTGCGCGCTGACGCTCGGACACCAGCCATCACCGGATTCGACCGCCAGAGAGTTCCACGGTTCGCCGACACAGTAGCCGTCGCGTCTTGTTGCCGCGCTGACGTTCAATTTCCGACCGCAACGTCCGCGCATCGCGCACGCCCCGCTGCTTCAAGTCGCGAGAGAGCGTGATCGCGTTGCCGTGAAGATTCAGCACCAGACCCGTCACACATTCGCTGCGAATGGAACCGAGCCCGAGTGTCGCCGCGAACGGCATCACCGCCAGTGCGTGCGCTGCTTCGAGGTCACCGTAGAGGATCTTGTCGCGAATCGTCGCCCACCCAGGCTGGCGTCGCAGTTCGACATTCAGGTCATACTTGGCGAACAGCCCCAGCTCCTGCGCCATGATCAGCGGAGCAGCATCGATGAGGGGAACGAAACCAACTCGAAGAAGTTTTGATTTGTTTACGGCCATAAGCTTGGTGCAGTTGTGCGGGGTTTTCCGCTCTCCTCACCCTTTAGCCGCGCCCATGCCATCGCGCTCAGACCGCCCCGATAGTGCGGGGGTACCTTTAATTCCCGGGATGAATCTCATTCATGCTTCCGGACCCAGACGCGCAAACGGTTGCTAATTGGCTCTCCGAGCAACATCACCCAGAACCTCTGCCCACGGCAAAATCATCGCGTCGTGACAGATCATGCGAACTCCCGCCAGCGCCACATTTCACGAAGTGATCTCTTTTGCGCAGAGGTCTCGGACCAGAGCGGCTAATTATCGACAGCCGGAGCGGAATTCGGCTGCCAGCCGCTTCTTCTCAACGCTCACCAAAGCAAAACAACCAGCGGCCTTCGCAGGCACGCTGGTTGTTGATTACAATTTTAACTCCGACCGTTACGGCTTCGTGCCCTTCGGCGCACGCGGCTGGCAGTGGCCCAGGAAACGGTTCACTGCGCTCAAATAAGCACGAGCGCTGGCCTCGATGACGTCCGTACTCGCGCCTTTGCCAGTCACAAGTTCGCCGTCGCCGAAGTCCACCTTCACCGTCACTTCACCGAGCGCGTCCTTGCCTTCGCTCACGGCGCGGAGCTGATAATCCATGAGCTTGCCGCGCGTCTTCATGATGCGGTCCATCGCCTTCAACGCCGCGTCCACCGGACCGTCGCCGATGCTCGCATCCTGCTGAAGCCCGCCGTCCTTCTTCGCGGAATGCTTCAAGCGCACCGTCGCCGTCGGGACCGTCTGGTTGCCGCTGCTGACGCTGAGATAATCGAGCGACCACGTTTCCGGCACCTCGGCAATCTGCCCTTCCACGAGCGCGGAGAGGTCGTCGTCATAGACGAACTTCTTCTTGTCCCCGATTTCCTTGAAGCGCGCGAAGATCGACGCCACGTCGTCATCCGTCATCTTGAAGCCGAGATGTTTCAAGCGCGCCGCCACCGCCGCGCGCCCGCTGTGCTTGGTGAGCGGCAATTCCGTGAGCCCCCAGCCGACATCGCTCGGGTCCATGATCTCGTAGGTCTCGCGCTTCTTGAGAATGCCGTCCTGATGAATGCCGCTGCCGTGCGCGAAGGCGTTCGCACCGACGATGGCCTTGTTGCGCGGCACCGGGAAGCTGCACATGCGCGAGACGAGGCGGGAGGTCTTCACGATTTCGCGATGTTTGATGCCGGTGTGAAGGCCCTTGAACATGTCGTTGCGCGTGCGGATCGCCATCGCGAATTCTTCGAGCGCCGTGTTGCCCGCGCGTTCGCCGATGCCGTTGATCGTGCCTTCAACCTGACGCGCCCCGCCCTGAACCGCGGCGAGGGAGTTCGCGACGGCGAGACCGAGGTCATCGTGGCAATGCGCGCTGAAGATCACGTTCTTCGCGCCCTTCGCGTTGGCGAGAATGTGGCGGAACATCCGGTCGTATTCGATCGGCGTCGCGTAACCCGTCGTGTCCGGCATGTTGATGGTGGTCGCGCCAGCTTCGATCGCCGCCTCGACGACCTTCACGAGGAAGTCGAGTTCCGTGCGCGACGCGTCTTCGGGCGAGAACTCCACGTCCTTCACGAACGCCTTCGCGCGCTTCACACCTTCGATGGCGAGGCGGATGATTTCGTTCTGCGCCTTGCCGAGCTTGAACTCGCGATGGAGCTTCGACGTGCCGAGGAAGACATGGATGCGGCCCTTCTTCCCGGCCGGCTTGACGGCGTTGCCGGCGGCTTCGATGTCCTTCGGCACGCAACGCGCGAGGCCGCAGATGATAGGACCCTTCACTTCACGGGCGATCTCCTGCACGGACGCGAAGTCGCCTTCGCTCGCCACCGGGAAGCCGGCCTCGATGACATCGACGCCGAGGCGGGCGAGCTGGCGGGCGACCTCCAGCTTTTCGCGCGGCGTCATGGCGGCGCCGGGGCATTGCTCGCCGTCGCGGAGCGTGGTGTCGAAGATGATGATGCGGTCGTTTTTCATGTTTCTTTCTATGTTGAGGCGGCGCGGCTCACGTTCATCCCGTTGAAAAACAAAAACCCCACCGCCGGTTTTGGCAGTGGGGTTTGAACTTTCAAAGTCTCGTCAACACCCGACCGCCGCGCTGCGCAGAAGCAGCGCGTTGCTAAGCAGCAGAGTGTTGATGTTCAAATTCACGCGGCGGAACTTAGGCGCGAACCGAACGACGGTCAATTTCATTTTTCTGTTATCGGCCCCAAACGCGCGGACTCGACAGGGAATTTCAAGAACCCTACCGTCGCCCGCGATGAAGGAATCCGCCGACCCCGCCTCTGTCGTGCAACGCCAGCTCGATGCCTACAACGCGCGCGATGTGGAGGGCATCCTCGCCACCTACGCGGCGGATGCGCAGCAGTTCGAATTTCCCGACAAACTCCTCGCCACCGGCACCGCGCAGCTCCGCGAACGGTTCGCCGCGCGCTTCCAGGAACCGAACCTCCACGCGCAACTGCTGCACCGCTCGGTGCTGGGGAACAAGGTCATCGACCACGAGGAAGTGACACGCACGTTCCCCGAAGGCCCCGGCAAGATTCAGCTCCTCGCCATCTACGAAGTGCAGGATGGGAAGATAGGGAAGGCGTGGTTCTTGAGCGGGATGAAGACGGTCGATTGAAAACCCATGAAAGCCACGAACAAGCTCTTACTCCCTGCTGTATCAGCCTCCATGATTTTGGCCGGTAGCGGTTGCGACTTCTGGAGCAATCCATTGCCACCACCCGCGCAACTGATCCAAAATGCCGGAGGGCTGGTGACCTTTTCCAACGAGACGACCAAGGCATTTGTTTATTTCTCGACGAATGATTCTGATACTGTGTCACGACTCCACAAAACAAACTTTCCAGCCTTGTTTTCCTTCGCCAACTCCATCGTGTGCGAACGATCGATTTCTGGAACACCACGCTTGCTGAAGCTCCGATACGGTTCGCACAGCAACACCAAGTTTATCTACGTGTGCGCACCAGGAACGACCGTGGAAGAGTTTCGTAAAACCAATTGGGTGGAGATTTCATCGACCATTTTTACGACGAAGTAGGATTCTGGAAACTTCCCTTTTGACTCCCGGCGGCTCTTGCACAGAATCCGCCGCATGAACCTCGCTGCCTGCTCTCGCGTCGCCGTCTTTCTTTGCACTGCCCTCCTCCTCGCGCCTTCGGTGCGCGCGGCGGACGATTATGTCCCCGGTCCCGACTCCAAGCCGCAGGAGGGCGTGCCGAAGGGCGAGGTCATCAAGGGCAGTTACACCTCGGGAGAGAAGTCGGTTTTCCCCGGCGGGTATCGCGATTACACGCTCTACATTCCCCAGCAACTCGATCGCTCGAAGGCCGCGCCGTTCATGGTGCTGCAGGACAACGGCGGTTACAGCGCGCCCGTCGCGTTCGACAACCTGATTCACAAGAAGGAGATCCCCGCGCTCATCGGCATCTTCATCGGGCACAGCCGCGTGAAGGCGCTCAACACGAACGCGCTCGACCGCTTCAATCGCAGCTACGAATACGACGGGCTGGGCGGGGAATACGCGCGGTTTCTCATCGATGAGTTCTTCCCGATGATTGAGGCCAAGCACGGCATAAAGCTCTCGACGAACGCGGTGGACGGGTCCATCGGCGGCGCGAGCAGCGGTGCGATCTGCGCCTTCACCGCGGCGTGGGAGCGGCCCGATCGCTTCAGCCGCGTGTTCAGCAGCATCGGCACCTACGTGGGTTTGCGCGGCGGCGATGAGTATCGCGTGCTGCTGCGCAAGATGGAGCCGAAGCCGTTCCGCATTTTTCTCCAGGACGGCTCGGGCGACTTAAACATCTATGGCGGCGATTGGTGGATGGCGAACCAGGAGATGCAACGCGCGCTCGAATGGGCCGGCTACGACGTGAAGCACGTGTGGGGCGACGGCGCGCACAACGGCAAGCACGCCACCGCAGTCTTCCCCGACGCGCTGCGCTGGCTGTGGCGCGATTATCCGGCACCCATCAAGGCGAATCCCACGGCAAGTCGAAGGTGCAGACGACTTCCATTGTCGATGGTGAGTGGGAGGTGGTGAGCAGCGGGCACAAGTTCACCGAAGGTCCGGCCGTTAATGCGAAGGGCGAGCTCTTCTTCACGGACATCCCGAACAGCCGCATCCACAAGGTCAATCTCGATGGCAAGGTGAGCATCTTCGCAGAGGACACGGGCAACGCGAACGGGTTGAAGTTCGGCCCGGACGGACGGCTCTACGCGTGCGCGAACGGCAAGAAGCAAATCGTGGCCTACGACGAATCCGGCAAGGCGAGCGTCGTGGCCGAGGGACTCGAATCGAACGATCTCACGATCACGCAGGACGGAAAGATTTACGTCACGGACCCGAACAACAAACAGGTGTGGTTCATCGCGAAGGATGGTTCAAAGAAGGTCGTGGATAAGGGACTGAACTTCCCGAATGGCGTCTGTCTCTCACCCGATCAGAGCCTGCTCTACGTGTGCGACACGCGCGGGCAGTTCGTCTTCAGCTACCAGATCGCGCCCGACGGCACGCTCGCCTACAAGCAGCGTTACCATCATCTACACCTCGTCGATGGCTCAATGCAATCCGGCGCGGACGGCATGGAAGTGGACACCGAGGGGCGGCTCTACGTGACGACGGAGATGGGCCTCCAATTCTGCGATCAGGCGGGCCGTGTGAACGGCATTCTTGCGAAGCCGCAGAGCGCATGGCTCTCGAACGTGGCGTTCGGCGGGCCGGACTTGAAGACGCTCTACGTAACGTGCGGTGACAAGGTTTACAAACGCGCCGCGAAGGTTAAAGGCGTGCTGACCTTCAACGCGCCGATCAAGCCGCAGGCGCCGAGGTTGTAAGACACGAATTTCACCAATTGGCACGAAATGGAAATCCCCAATTGGTGATCATTTGTGGTTGAATCAATGCCGGCGGAAGGTCAGTCGATGCTCGATGCGTTTCGTCTGCGTATAGTCGAGCGGCGGGAGCTCGGTCAGCGTCGGTGATTCCGTTTCGTTCAGGATTCCCTTCGCCATCGCTTGCAGTGCCGTCCAGCGAGGCCAGTCGAGCGACGGCGCCTTGCCAATCTGCCGCAGCAGGCTGCGCCACTCGATGATGACGCGATCGATGTCGCCGGCCCCGAGGAACTCTGTCACCCAGCGCGTCTTGTTCAGCGGATTCTTGTGAACGCTCGACACGATCTGCTCGGCACCACTGCCGTAGCGCGGCGGCACACCGTTCTCCAGATAACCGGGAATCGTTTGCAGGCCGAAGAGCTGATGACACGCGATCGGCAGGCGACCCGCGTAACGATTCTCCTCGCCGCAGAAGCGGAAGCCCGCGTCGAGATTGGCGAGATCGTAAATCAACTCGTCCAGCGGATAACCTTTGTCTTCCAGGGCCGCACCGATCGCGAGCCCATCCTCCTGTTGGAAGAAACTGACGATGCGCCCGCGCAACGTCGGCACACCGCCGGCGTCCACCAAGCCGAGACGCCGCCAGAGCGACGCCACACCGGTCGTTGCCGGCAGATTTCGACACGTTCCCGCGAGCGGACATCCTTTGCATTCGTGCGGGAAGACCTCGCGCTCGATGGGCTTGTGAAGCGCAACACCATGCGCATCCACGGGCACCTTCATCGGCAGGTCCGCAATGCTGACCAGCGCCTGAAGCCGGTGTTCGTTGCGCATGAACCGCAAGACCGGAGTCTTCTGCTCGGCGAACTTCTGCTCGACGACCGGAACCAACTTTTCGTTCCAGATCGAGAGTGTGGTCTGGCGTCCGCTCCAGTTCGTGAGACGGCGCAGCCATTTCGCGAGCACCACCAGGTCGTTGTTCAGCACATCGGCCACCGTGAGCAACCGCCCGTACGTCTTCACGCCGTTCTCATCACTGATGAGTTCGATGGTGCCGTGACCGACTTTCTCCAGCGCGGCGGGAACGCTGAGCGCGGGGAGCAGGTGAATGATCGACGGAACGCTAGCCCCCGGCTCGGCGTGTTGCTCGTCTCCTTCCAGCGGCCGGGTCGGAGACCGGCGCTCCGTATCCAAGTCAGCATGCCGGTCCTGCAGCTTCAGCAGATCGATCGCGGCCTCGGGCGGACGTTCCATCACCATCACGTTGCGCACTGTTTTCTCCACCCACGCCGGCATGCGCTCCCATTCGCCACGGCTGTTGAGAATCTCCCGGATGCGTTTGCGCACGAACCGCGCGCGTTCTGAATCCGTCTTCAGCCCGCACGGCGTGTTTGGGTTCTTCAGCGATTCCTCCACGCCGAGGAAGATCGGCTTCGTCGTGAAGAGCCGTTGCTGAATCTTCACCGCTTCCGTGAATGGATCCCTCCCCTGCTCCGCGGCCGCGCTCATAATGCCGAGCAACGCACTCCAGTCCACCAGCCCGCTCCGGCTCAGATGCGCCGGATGCCCTTCGTGCAGACGCACGCCATCCGGACCCACCAGCACGAAACCGATCTCGTCGATGCCACGGCGTCCGGCGCGACCGAACATCTGCAAGATCTCATCCGGCCGCAGCGGCTGCTCGATGTTCTCGCGCCGGTAGGTCGCGGCAGCGAGCGAGACACTGCGCAGGCTGAAGTTGATCCCCGCAGCAAGACCCATCGTCGCCACAACGGCGCGGAGTTGGCCGGCTTTGGCGAGAGGTTCGATGACACCGGCGCGCGCGGCGTAGCTCAAACCGCTGTGATGATACGCGATGCGGCTCTTCAGCATCTTCGCGAGATGTTCGCCGACGAGCTGCTTCTGTTCGAGCGAGAGCGTGAGTGGATTGGGATTCGGCAGATGCCGCGCGAGTTCGGCGGCAAGCGATTCAGCGCCCTGCCGGCGCGGCGCAAAAATCAAGATCGGTCCGAGGTTCTCCGCGAGCGCCTTCGCCACCAAGCGCGGCCAGTAGCCTTTGATCTCGGACGGAATGTGGTAGCTGAGATTGTTCCCGTGAACTTCCTCCAGCGGCACGGGACGTTCCTCGTGCCGGATTAACACCGCGTTGCGGCCGAGACGCGTGAACCACTTCACGATGTCGTTGGGATTCGAAACGCTGCCGCTGAGAAGGAGCAACTGCGTCTGCGGCGGCGCGAGCGCCATGGCCAGCTCGTAGTTCAATCCGCGATCCGGATCACCGATCATCTGATACTCGTCCACGACGAGCAGCACCGGGCCATCGCCTTTGATGAGCCGGCTTTTCTGGGTCTCCAGCGTGGCAACGATGATGGGCGCGTCGAGGTTCTCAGCGAGATCGCCGGTGGCGATGCCGACATCCCAACCGCGCGCGCGCCATTCGGCGAGCTTGTCGTTCGCCAGTGCGCGGGTCGGCACGGTGTAGATGGCTTGTCCTCGATTCTTTCCGCCGTTGGACCACAGCTCGAAGATGAGCGTCTTGCCGGAACCTGTGGGAGCCTGCACGACGACGTCCTTGCCTTCGCGCAGCGCGGTGACGGCCTGCTGTTGCCAAAGGTCGGGCACCGAGACGTGCTGGCTGAAGGAGGCTTTTTCGAGTTGGTCACCAAGACTCTGCACGCGCGAAACGTAGCGCACGAATCACGAGGGTGGAAATAGAAAGGCGATTTCGGCCGCGCGACTCCGGCTTTGACTACGGGAAAGGTTTCCACAATATCCGGCTTATGAATCCCATCCTCTCACGAACGTGCGCCGCTTTCGCCGGCTTGATGTTGTTCTCATCGCTCCCGGCAACCGGACAAAACCTGGGTGGCGACGATCTGCTGTCAAAGATTCTGATCGACCGCGAAGACTGGCAGCTGGTGGCCGAGGGTTTTGGTTTCACCGACGGTGCCTGCGCGGACGCTGAAGGGAATTTCTATTTCTTCGATCTTGGGAAGGGATCGGCCATCCAGAAAGTTTCGCCCGACGGCAAGATCTCGGACTTCATCAAGGACGCGCCGAAGTGCAGCGGCCTGAAGTTCGGTCCGGACGGCCGCCTTTACGCCTGCACGCAGGGACCAAAGAAGCAGCTCATCGCGATGGAAGTTCCGTCCGGCAAGATCACCGTCCTCGCCGATAACGCGCAACCGAACGATCTCGTCGTCTCGCATCGCGGTTACGCTTACTACACGGACACCGGCAAAGGTCAGGTCATCATTGTCGACTCCAAAGGCAGCGTCCGCGTGGGCGCGAGCGGCATCAACGCTCCCAACGGCATCACGCTCTCGCCCGACCAGAACACTCTGGCCGTGTCGGAGTATCGCGGCACGAATGTCTGGACCTTTCGCGTCAGCCCTGATGGCAGTCTGGATTCCGGCACGCGCGCGATGACGCTTCGAACGCCCTTGAGCAAAGCGGACTCCGGCGGGGACGGTTCCACCACGGATTCGGAAGGCCGCTTCTACGTGACGAGTCACTTGGGAATTCAGGTGTTCGATTCGACTGGCCGCATCGGAGGTATCATCGCGAAGCCGACGAGCAAGGGCTGCGTGAGCGTCGCCTTTGCCGGAGCCGGCCACGAATATCTCTACGCCTGCGCCTCGGACAAAATCTTCCGCCGGAAGACGAAGGCGAAAGGCGCGCTGTTTTTCCAGACTCCAGCGGCAAGCGCCCTGAAGAACTAGCATCTCCTGCGAAAGCAAAAGGGGCGCGGGCATTACGCCCGCGCCCCGTCCTTCCTGCTGCCGCCCCGCGAAGACTACTGACGCGTCACGGCAGCGCCGGTGGGGATATCCGGCTTATTGGAAGTTCAACCGCCAGCAGCCCTGGACTTGATTCTTGCGAATGTCCGGTCCGACCGGGCCGCGGCCGTGGAAGTAGTCGTTCATGTTGTGGCAGCCGCCGGGCCCGATGACGCCGATGGCCACCGCGATGTCCGAAGCTGGTTGTTGCTCGGCCTTGGCGAGGAACCACGCGTCACGCACGCGCATGGGCGGGAGGATGCCAAACTTGCCGTGCATCCAGTCCGCGAACGCGAAACCGAAGCCGCTCCAATCGTGGGCGTTGGTCTCGAAGCCGAGCATGATGTGGAGCCCGTCGAAGTCGGGAATCCAGCGGTCATACCACTTCTTTCCACCCCACGTGTCCTTGAGCACCTGGCAGGAGGTGAGAGCGAGCCATTCCATGTCGCCATTGCCCCAGTCGCCGATGGTGTCGGTGTAATAGATCTCACCGTCATCCTTTGCACTTTCGAAGGTGAACCCGCCACCGTAGCCGTGGCCGATGTAGAAGGTGAGATCCACGTTGTCGGTGTAGATGTGGTCGAGCCCAGTGCCGCCCTGCTTGAAGTCCCGTTCCCAGCAGCCGACTCCAGTGAAGTTGAAGCGACGGAACGCGCCACCTCCGCTCATGCGGGAGTTGAATCCGCTCTGGATGCCTGCGCCCATGTCGGATACCGCGCGCTCGGTACCGTAGTCCACCACACCGCCGACGGCCGCCATGAACATCGGTCCGACGATGCCGCCTTCGACCTCCACGGTCTTGCTCGCGCTGACGGGGATGCCGTTTGCATCGATGACGGTGACGCGGACGGTGTCCGTCTTCTGCTCTTCGCGAACCTGCGCCTCGTACTCGATGCTGGAGGCGTCTTCCGGGAAGCCGCTGAGGTCCACGCTGGAGGATGACCAGTGGAACGTGTAAGGAGGCGTGCCGCCGCGAACGGTGGCCTTGGCGTTGACCAGATTTCCCTGAGCCGAGGCTTCGAGAATCACGTGCGGGATCAGTTCCGGATCGTCCGTGGCGGGAATGATGGTCTGCATCAGACTCACCGTCTGGCCGCCCACCGGCGCGTCACCACCACATTCATAGCACGGCAGAATCTTCTGCACGGCGGGAAGGAGGAGACCGGTCTGGATCGCCGGCGCGAAGTAGACAAGGCGCGGACGTTGGTTACCGCCGAGGTTCGGATAACGCTCACGGCAGCGGCGGGCGGCTTCGTCGACGGAGATGATCGGAATCTCACCGGCGAGTTCGAGCTTGCGCATGGAGACGTTCAACGACGTGGGCTCGCCATCCGGTCCGAAGGACACGCGGAGATTGGAGCCGGGGCCGGTGAGCGGAATGCCACCGAGGTCGAACTGATAGAGCACGTGCGTATCGATTGGAGCATTGTCCAACACCGGCCGGCCATTCGCGTCGACCACTTCGAGCGTGGTGTGGCGGACGATCGGATCTTCCGGTTTCGGACCAATCGTCGCGGGATCTTCCGGCTTGGGTCCGATCCCGGCGCGCAAGATGGCGCGGCGGAAGATTTCGGTGGCCTTGTCGCCATCGATCGGAGTCAGGCGTTTGATGGCATCGAAGTCGAACGATTCGAACGCCATTTCACCTTCGCCATCTTCATTGCCGCGACGCAGTTCATCGATGATGCCCTGATCTTGAATGGGCTTGGTCGGCACCATCTGGAACTTGCGATGATCGACGAACCGAACGGAACCGTCGCCGAACATCAAACCTTCCTGCGGAATACCGAGCGCCTCGGCCAGCGCACCAGCTTGACCCCGGGTGATGCCGGTCTCCAACACGGAATAGAACGGCGCCGTCTGTTGGTCGCACCTGATCAGGCGGAAGAAGCGGTGGCGCTGATCAACGGGCAGACGCACGCACCAGGAATCGAAACTGTCGTCCGGCGTGACTGGCACATCCGTCCAGACAATCGGAGGATTGAGGCTGCGAGTGCTCTGCAACTTGTAGCAGGCGCACGTCTTCGGCCAGCAGATGACTACGAAACGCCCGTCGCGCTTGATGGAGAGTCGCGGACGAGGATCGTCCTTCAGCACGGTGACGGTGAACTTGCATTCGACCTCCGCGCAAGCGTTCGTCGCGTAGCAGCGCACAATGGTCTCGCCCACCGGCAGGCACGAGCCGGACGGAGGATCGCATTTCGCAAGGGCGCCATTCACCACGACTGGCGGCGTGTAGTGGACCACCGCGCATTCATTCGAGCAGGCCACCACGACCATGTCCTGCGGACAACGAATCACGGGCGGCTGGCTCTGGCCTTCAATCACGCGCACATCGAAACGGCACACATCCCGATCAAGGCAGATGTTGGTCGCGACACACGTCACGGTGTGCACACCCACCGTCAGGCAGGTGCCAGGCGGAGGATTGCAGCCCACGAGCGCGCCATTGGAAACGGTCGGCAGCGGATAGGTCGCAGGGATGCAATTCGTCGCGCACGGCACCGTCAGAACGATGGGGTTGGTGGGGCAGCGGATGACCGGAGGCGGAATCGGGCGAACGACGACGGTGAACTCGCATTCCGTGGTTCCGCACTGATTCGACGCGACACAATTCACCACATGCACGCCGAGGTTCATCACCGTTCCCGACGGTGGATTGCAGATCACCGCGGTACCGGCCGGATTTACCACCGGGGGCGGATAAACCACGACGGCGGAATTCGAGCAGGTCAGCAGCGTGATGTTCGACGGGCATTGAATGCCGGGAGCCTGACCGGGTTCTACGCGGACGGTGAACGTGCATTCGTCCTTGTTCTCGCACCGATCCACGGCGCGGCAGGTGACCGTGGTCACGCCGCAGGGAAAGAAGCTGCCGGAAGGCGGCTGGCAGACGACCGCCACGTTGCCGCTGTTGTCCACGGCGGCTGGGGCGGGATAATTCACCACGGCGCCACAACCTCCAGCGACATTGGGGCAGGCCACCACGACGCGATTCGTGGGACAGCGAATGACCGGCGGCTCGGTGTCGCGACGAACCGTCACGGTAAACTTGCAGGTATCGCTGTTCTGGCAGCGGTCGAACACACGACAAGTGACCTCGGTGACGCCAAGCGGCAGCACGGAGCCGTTGGGAGGATCGCAGACCAAGACCGGTTCACCGCAACCGCCGGAGACTTCCGGCATCGGATACTGGACTGGAACTTCCTGGCCACAGGTCCAGACGGTGAAGTTGGTGGGGCACTTGATGGTGAGCGGAGCAATGATGACCTGCGCCGCGGAACTCAGAATCGAGAGACAAAATAAGAATAACGCCGTCGAGAAGAGGCGACAGCGCGTTTTGGTGATCAGGACTTTCATAGGACTGAGGGGTTCATGCGTTGGTTTTTGGTTTTTGTTACCGACAAAATTATTCGCGTATCAGCGGTGGACCCCGCCCCCGGATTCGCCGGGGGCGGGTGCCACACAATCCGTTCTGTCCCTGTGTTCAGGGTTTTTGTTCCAGGCGGCTGGCAAGCACACACAGAGTTTTGTTAATTGCCAACCGATCACCTGGCCTCGCTTCAGAACGAGTCCCGCATCCGCGGGGAGGCTTGATTGCCTTCACCCATTACAGAAGAAAGCACCCGGGGGTTCTTACAGGTTATTGAAAAAAAATTTTGGAGATGGACTAGGGGACCATCGTGCTCCTCTCTCACCGCAGAAACAAGGCTGGAAAGCGGGAATTTCGTCGTTCGCTCGCCGCTGGAGAAACCGACTGACACCGCGAGGTGGGGAAACAATCTCTCAAGTCACAGACGCAGAATTGCGACGAATGGCCGCCCGGATGCCCGCCTGACACTCATACAGCGCGTAACCCAGCCCGCTTCCCAATCCGGCCCCGTGCGCAAATCCCCAGGCGAGCTTCGAAATCCAGGAACGTGTGGCGCGATCAAGGTGTTCGCTCAGCCAGTGATCCGGCGAAAGTCGTCCGAAGAAATCGTAAATCGCGCTGCCGAGGAAATATCCCAGCGAATGGAGAACAAACAGAACGAGGACGACCTTCCACCGGCCGGCGCGCAGTCCAAATCCCGCCGCCAACACCAGCGCTAGGGCAGCGCTACCCGTGAAGGAACCGACCCATTCCCCCGCCCTGCCTCGCACCACAAACCAACTCGCCGACCACAGGACGGCGTAGGCAGTGAACGCCACCGCGAACAACACGTAGAATCGCGCCAAGGTGCGCGAGCCAATCACGACTGGGTTCAAGAGTCCGCCCGCCAGCGCAATGAACACCGCCGCCCACACGGCGTAGGCGCCGCCTTCACCCAACGCGCGATACATCATTCGCCCGTGCAACGCCCAGGATCCGTAGACCACGAGACTTGCGACGGTGAATCCTAATGTGCCGAGCAGAATGGATCGTCCCAGGGTCGGAACGGAAATGGTGGAGGTGTCATTGCCGGCTCGCGACAAGACTGATTGAGAATCCAAACCGAACAGGGTCATGAGCGGACCCTAGCGTGAGGCTGGCTGTGGGGAAACTGGTTTTCCGCTGAACTGAAAACCCGGCGAGCCTCGAACTTACCGCACCAGCGGAACCTTGCTGGGCGGCTGGTTCGTCTTCAAGTAATCGATCCATTCCTGAATGCTCTGTTTGCTCGGGGAAACCTGCTTGAGCAACGTGTAGTGCTCGATGGCGCGCGGATAGTTGTTTTGTTCCCGCTCCAGCTTCGCGAGCTGATTGAGAATCTGCCCCAGCAACAACGTGTTCGGCTCGGTCTTTCGACCTTCCTGTTCCCGCCAACGAACCATCGAGAGCTCAAGAACATTGCGCGCGCGTGAAATATCCTTCCAGCCCTCGTAGTAAATGGACCCCAGTCCGAAGAGAATCTCGCAATCGCCCGGATTCGCGCGCAGTCCTTCGCGGAGAAATTGTTCTGCTTCGTCGATCTTTCCGAGCTTCGTCCACAGCCAGAAGGACGCGACGGTGTAGGTCTCAATCCGCTGCGGATCCATCTCCGCCGAGAGTCGCAGCCACGGCAGAATCTCGCGCTCCATGCCGGCTTCCGCCGCGTGATCGTGATCCGGATCGTGTTTATGATCATGCGCGTCACATTCGCCCACGTGAACATGGCGCGACGGGAAGAAGTTCCGGCTGAACGCATCGATCCAGTCGTGAGGTTTGCCGAGAAAATCGCCTTCGCACTTTTCGTCGTCGTGCGGCTTCTCGTTGCCCGTGATCGCCTTCTCGTCGAAGCCTTCCTTCGAATCGTAGACCGACGGGTAATAGCCCTTGTGAAAATAAGCGTCGGCCTTGGCGTAGAAATGACGGGCGAACATCCGCCGGCTGTCGCCCAGCGCGACCTGAATTACGTTGTCAGTCTGCGTGCGGCTGCCGGCCCAGGATTGGAACCATGGCTCCAGCGTCGTCGAGAGACTGAACGCGACCAGAGTGAGCAAAGAAAGCGACAGCAGGTAGGCGCGCATGAATCAATTGATGGCTTTGCGACGAAACGCGAGGCACGCGAGCGAAAGGAAGATCGCGGAGTAGGTCACGGCGTAGGCAAGCCCCGCCGCCCAGATGTCCCAGCGGATCGCCGACCAGTTGTGCACGATGAGGTCACGCACATCGAAGATCTCCAGGTGCGGCAGCACAAAGTAGAGCCCGTAAACGATGCTCTGCACGGGTTCTTCCAGTTTCAGCGCGACTTTGTTCAAATGCCGGCCAATGAGCAGAATGCCAACGGTGACGACGAGGACGATTGTGTTGGTCGACGATGGTGCGGCGAGAACGACGGAGCCCAACAGCGTCATCGCGCACACGATTCCGAGCATGAACCAGTGGAGCACAGCAGCCTGGAAGTAGTTTACGATCGGCCACTGATGTTCCTTCGCACCCGCCACCGCGCCGAAGAATACATAGAACAGCAACAGCGAGATTCCCGAAGCGAGCCAGCAGCCGAGGAATTTCCCCAGCACGAGCTGATTGCGAGTCACCGGCTTGGCCAGCAACGGAAACAACGTGCGCTGCTCCCGCTCTGCCGGGATCTGCCGCGCTGCCGTCGTGATCGTGATGACGAGAGAGGCCGCCCAAATCAGGAACAGGCAAAGCTCCTTCAGATAGCGGACGATGTTGTCCTGATTGAAGAAAGTCACAGAGCCCATCAACAGCGTGACCAGCGCGGTCAGCACAAAGAGCACGTAGAAATCCTTGCGGCGGTACATCTCCTTGATGACGACGCCGGCAATGGCCAGGACGTTGTTCAACGTTCCCGCGCGTTCCTCGCGAGCCGGAAGTTCAGGCAGCCTTGCGGTCTCGATGGTGTGGGTCGTGGGATTCATGGTAGCCAATGATTTTGAGGAAAACTTGTTCGAGATTCGGCTGCTGGTAGAGCCGGACGAGTTCAGAAACCTCTCCCTCCGCCTTCAGCTCGCCTTGCGTCAGAATGGCGACGCGATCGCACACGGTCTCCACTTCGCCAAGCTCGTGCGACGAGAAGAACACCGTTTTACCCTCGTTCTTCAGGCGCAGGATGATCTCGCGGACTTTCATCCGCCCGATGGGATCGAGACCGCTCGTCGGCTCGTCGAGAATCAGCAGATCCGGATTGTTGATCAGCGCCTGAGCCAGCCCCACGCGCTGCTGCATGCCTTTGGAATACGTTTTGATCTGTCGCTTCCGCGCGTGTTCGAGTTCCACCAGCTTCAGCACGGAATCGATCCGCTTCTCCACTTCGTTGCGGGGAATGCGAAAGATCTTCGCGTAGAACCGGAGGATCTCCTCCGCGGTAAGAAACTTATAGTAGTACGTCTGCTCCGGCAGGTAACCGATGCGCTGCCGCGCCACCGGTTCACGGACATTCACGCCGAACAACCAAGCGTCCCCGCCGGTGGCGTTCACGAAACCGAGCAGGACGTTCATCGTCGTCGTCTTGCCGGCACCGTTCGGTCCCAGGAAGCCATAGACCTCGCCCGGGCGCACGGCGAGATTCAGGCCCTTCAAGGCCCGCTTGACCTCCTGCCCCATTTCGCGGCTACGGTATTCGACCCGGAGATCTTCGGTTTTCAATATGGCTTTGCTCATAGCAAGACTCAGGCAGGCAATGCTTAGCCGGAAGTGTACCAACGACGAAATTGCGCCTCAGACCTGGGCGAAACCCCGGAAAACCCACTTCCCCACCCGTCCCTGCGCCAAGCAGCTCCACCTTGCCTTGCAACAATTGCCGGCCGCAGCTGGCAAAACGTGCGCGGCCAACGGCCGCACCGTTACCGACCGGACCGCGCCTTGAGTCTTCACATCCGGAATCGCCGACGATACGTTCCCGCCAGCGCCCGATGCGCCCGCTCAAGCATGAAACCGACGCGAAAGATTAAGTGCCCGTCCTGCAAAAAGGAGGGTGATTGGTTTGAAGAGAAATACGGTCCGTTCTGCTCGCATCGGTGCAAGCTCGTCGACCTCGGCAAGTGGATGAACGAGGAGGCGCGCATCTCCGAGCCCTTGCGGCCGGAGCATCTGGAACAATTCGCCGACCTCCCTCCCGGCCAGCATCTCGACAAGCCGGAGCCGGATTCGTCCGCCTAGCAGTCCGCCGATTGTGAGTTCACCGCCGCCGTTCCCGCCACCGCCGCACCGCAGCATCCAGTTCGTTCAGCCGCCGTTCCAAATTTTCAGCCAGGGGCCCCGCCTCCGCCAGCTTTCCCGCCCTCGCGACCGACTCCAATTCCGCAGCCAGCGTGTGCGCCGCCGGAAATCCCATCTGCGTGAGAGAACCCTTGAGCGTGTGCGCCGCGTAAACCAAGGCTTCCACATCCGCGCGTTGCACCGCGTCGCGAATGCGGGCGAGCAGCGGCGGAGTCGTTTCGAGGTAAAGGTCCAGCAACCGCCCCAGCGCCGCCACATCACCACCCAGCACTTTCAATGGCGTCTCGGGATCGAACACCAAGTTGCCATTCCCAGAAACTTCGCCCGGCCGGGAACCGAGACTGCGAAAAACCTTCCTCAGCGCATCTGCCTGCAGTGGCTTCGTCAAATACGCATCCATGCCGAGGGCCAGCGCCGTTTCGCGATCGCCCTTCATCGCGTGCGCGGTCAGTCCAATGATCGGCACATGCCGTCCCGTCCCGCGCTCCTCGCGCCGAATCGCCGCCGTCGCTTCCATGCCGTCCATCATCGGCATTTGAATGTCCATGAGGATGACGTCCACGTTTCCGGTCCGCCACGCGTCCACCGCTTCCACGCCGTTCCACACATTGATCACCGAATGGCCCATGCGACCGAGCACCGTGTTCGCCAGCTCTCGATTCACGGTGTTATCCTCCGCCAGCAGCACGGTTAACTTTCCTTTCTCCACGAACGACGTGTCACTGGAAGGCGGAGCGGCCTTCGACCGGGAACGTCCGGCAAAATACTGTTTCAAAACTTCCACCAGTTCGCCTTCCAAAACCGGCTTGGTCAAATACGTGTCGTAGCCGAGCTCGCGACACCGCCGCACTTCATCGGAGTTTCCCGTCGACCTCAGTACCATCACCACCGGAACTCCTCCTCCCGCCACTTCACCGAGATCCTTCGCCAGCGAGAAACCGTCCCGTTGCGGCATCGTCGCATCGACAAAGGCGATCGAAAAGAATCCCGCCTCGCGCGACTTCACTTCGGCAAAACCTTCCGCCGCGCTCGACGCCAGCACCGGCGCCATGCCGAAGTGGCCCAAGAGCTCGCTCAACACCTGCCGGCTGTTCTCTTGATCGTCGACCACCAGAACCCGCTTGTCGCGCAGCTTCGCCACGGGCGGCCAATCCATCCGCGTCGGCGGTCGCGCATCGATCTGAAGCACCGATGTGAAGTAGAACCGGCTCCCGCGCACGCCATCGCTCTCCACCCAGATCCGGCCCCGCATCAGCTGACACAAGTTCGCCGAAATCGCGAGTCCCAGTCCCGTGCCGCCAAACTGCCGCGTCACCGAAGCATCTGCCTGGGTGAATGCCTCGAAGATCGTTTGCTGCTTGTCGGGCGGGACGCCAATCCCGGTATCCGTCACGCAGAACAAGAGTTCGCAATCGCCCGATCGCGGGGATTCCTTGCCGCGGCGAACGTCCACGGAAACTTCGCCCGAATCCGTGAACTTGATGGCGTTGCCCACCAGGTTGGTCAGGACCTGCCGCAGCCGGCGAACGTCTCCGACCAATGATTCCGGCACTTCCGGGGCGATTCGCAGCGAGAGTTCCAGTCCCTTCTCCGCCGCGCGGACACCAAACGTCTTCACCGCCGGACCGAGCGAATCCCGCAGCCGGAACGGTTCCGGGAGCAAATCAAACTTGCCCGCCTCAATGCGCGAGAAATCGAGCACGTCATCGATGATGGTCAGCAAATCCCTGGCGGAATTGCGGACCGAAGACAGGTAGCTGCGCTGCTCGCGAGTCAGCTCCGTCCCCAGGGCGAGCTCGGTCATGCCGATCACGGCGTTCATCGGCGTCCGAATCTCATGGCTCATGTTCGCCAGGAATTCGCCCTTCGCGCGGCTGGCCGCCGTCGCCGCCACCGACGCCTCGCGGAGCTGCGCCTCGGCGTTCTTGCGGTCTGTGATGTCCGTGGCGATGCCGACAAAATGGTTCACAATCCCGGCGTCATCGCGCACGGGTGACACGGTGAGCTCGGTCCAGAAGCGCGATCCGTTCTTGCGCGCGCAGTGCAGGATGGCCCGGCATTCTTGACCCGCCGCCATTGCTTGTTCGAGATGCTCCAGCTCCTGCTGTCCGGATTCACTCCGCAGCAACGACGCAATCGTCTGGCCGTACATCTCGTCCGCGCTGTAGCCCGTCATCCGGTCCATCGCGGGGTTGGTGTAAAGAATGGGATTTCGCATCTCCGCGGCATCGGTGATGAAGATGCCGTTGCTCGAGGAAATCACCGCGCGCTCCTGGATGCGGAACTTCTCCGTCATCTGCTGCGCAATCGCAATGGCGCGGAGCCGGGTGGTGGCGAGGGAACGGGTGATGCCGAACAGCAGAAAGCTGATGGCGATACCGCCGACGAGCAGAAGATTGGTCTCGGCGTAACTGGTCGCCGCATCGAAGGCGCGCTGCGTGCTGAAGTGCATCGTCCATTCCCGGCCGGCCACTTTCATCGGCGGCGCAAAGCCTTGAAAACTTCCCGCCTCCCGTTCGAAGGCATGCAACTCGCCGTCGGCGTCGTAAAGCAACGTGTCCGGCGATGCCTTGGCGCCATCGAATATCTCAAAGTCGATGGCGGAATCGCCCGACTTGAACAATCCCGCCATGAAATCCCGCAGCACGAACGCACCACAAACCCAGCCGTCGAGCGCTTCGCGCCGTTGGACGACATTCGTGACTGGCATCCCGCTTCGATACACGGGCAGGAGCAGCAAGACTCCCGGTAGATCATCCTCGCTCTGCACCAGGCGAATCTTACCTGTGAGCGCGGCGTCGCCGGAATCACGGGCGTACTCGGCGGCCTGCCGGCGCGCTGGATCCGTCGCGATGTCGTATCCCAGCGCACGGAGATTGCCAGTCATCGGCTCGATGAACTGGATCAGGTAATGGGTATGAACCGAAAGCGCGACCGAAACGGGCAGCTCCCCAGCGTGCACCTCGTACTCCGGCAGACCATCCTGCCGGTTCGTGAGGATGAAGGTCGGCAGATCCGAATGAGGCACCTGAGCGACGAATCCCAGCGCGCGAATTCCTGGGAATCGCTGGTTGATATCGAGGCTGGCCACATACTCATGCCATTCCTCGCGCTTGACGCGCTCGCTCGCAGCGAACAGGCCCTCGGCACCTTTCAGGACTTGTTCGTACGCCTGTATCCGGTTCTTGATCCCGTCAGTGACTTGCTCGATGTGACTTTGAAACCGGTCGCGATTCCGCCGCTGCAATTGGGAAAGGGAAAACTGCCAGCTGATGTAGGTCACCAGCAAACAGAGGCCGAGAACGACCCATGCCACTCCGGGACGTTCCAATGTCTTGGCAGATCCCAGACCCGACGGGCTGGGCGGTACTCCTTGTCTGCTCGCTTCAGATTCGGCGTTGGTCATTCGAGGGTTGGTTGGCCTTCGAAGATCGGCATTCCAAACGTTGCGTTGATTTGATGGGCGAAAGACTGCCTTCAGTCACCGCAACGTGACAACCGAATTCCCGGCAGGAAAAGGGAGAGCGCGCCGGACGGTCAGTTGGCCGGAGCCACCAACGGCGGACTCACAAACCGCTGTCCCGCCATCGCCGCCCTCACCGCGGGAACGAGGTAAAGGCCGCAGGACGGCTTGAAGACGAACGCATTCGCCCCACAACGAAACGCCGCCGCCACGTAGGGTTCATCTCCGTTGACCGACAGAACGATGATTCGCGTGGCCGGGAAGCTAAGGCGCACCCGGCGGATCACCTCCAGCCCGTTCAGCCCCGGCATCATCAAATCCGTCACCAGCAGGTCGGGCTGCAGCCGCTTGACGAGGCTGAGCGTTTCCAAGCCGTTGGCAGATTCGCCCGCGAGGAATAGATCCGCCTGCTGGTACAAAAGTCGTTTGACCGTCTGGCGAACGACCGCATGATCATCCGCCAGCACGATGCTCGTTCGCTCCACGGCGTCCGTCCGGCTCAACGCGGCCTGTGATTCGAGCGGTTCCCGGAGAACCGACCTGATCCCAGCCCGGCCTTCGGTGCCGGACTCCACACCCCGTCGCGAAGAACCATCCACCGTGGCGCGGCAAGGCCGGGATACGGGCACCACCACGGGAAAGTGATACTTGGGGAAGAGGCGAAACGTGTTCACAAGTTTGATTGCATCCGACGTTCAAGCTGGCACCGCGATCCGTCCGAGCTCAGCGGCCGAGCCTGCGACTCCCGTTAACGGCGGAATCAGATTCACGATGCCGCAAGCTAAGTTCCCCCTCCTCCCGCCGCCATCCGTACCAGATGGTATTCCCGGCAGCCAATTCCGGTAATCCCGCCCAATCCGCCAGCACGATTGCAATTACTTGGGCTCAATCGCGAACCACACCAGCTCGGACTGGTAGTCGCGACGGACCGGTCCAGCGCCAACAGCCCATGTGAAACCGGTTTCGGAGATCGCGTCCGTCTTGCAGACGAGAAACGCCCCGGCATGCCCAGCCTCGCAGACAAATACCAGCGGGCGGCGCCGGAATGGTGTCGAAAACTGAACTGTGCCCGTGGCCACGGTTTGCTGAACCAGCTCAACTGAGACGGCGCCGGATTCCACCCTTCCAAAGTCTCCGGTGCGTGAAGGGAAAGTCTGACGAAGATCCACACTCAATCCCGCCAGAAGCAGCATCAGCACAACGGCGACGCTGAACATCGTCCATTGCCTTCTCCGGAGGCCGGTCACTTGAGCGGCCAGCAATTGGACTTCTCCCTGAAGCCTTTCGCATTGCTCGGCGAGGTCGAGACGCGGCGGTTTTTCCATATCAAGAATCAGGAGAAAAATCTGGCCGACCGCAACGGTGGTTCACGCCGCGATGATGCCGCGCCGGATCGCGAAACGCACCAGGTCGGTCTGCGACCGCAGGCTGAGTTTGCGCATCAAGTTGGCGCGATGCGTTTCTGCGGTGCGCGGACTGATGAACAGCGCCGAGGCGATCTCCGCACTCGTTTTCCCCTCGGCGGCGAGTTGAAACACCAACCGCTCGCGATTCGTCAGCGTGTCACGCACGTCGAGATCCGAAGCGCCCGGATGCTCGACGTAACCCGTCAACGCCCGTTCCGCCAGGGCCGGACTCAGATAACGCCGGCCAGCCGCCACCGTTCGCACCGCCTGGACAAGATCCGCCGCCATGCAATCCTTCAATACGTAACCCGAGGCGCCGTTGCGCAAGGCCTCCATTACATAAGGTTCATCCGCGTGCATCGAGAGAATGATCACCTTCGTCGCCGGATGATCCCGCCGCAACTGGCGCACGACTTCCAGTCCATGCAAACGCGGAATCATCAGGTCGAGCAGAATGATGCCAGGCTTCTTCTCCTCCACGAGCTTCACCGCCTCCAATCCATCTGCCGCTTCGCCCACCAGCTTGAAATCCGATTCCGCGGCGAGCACCAGCTTGAAGCCCTGCCGCACGACGTGATGATCTTCTGCCAACGCGATCGTAATCATATCTCGCTTCCCAATTCCACCGTCTCCGGCTGACCGTCGCTGATGGGGAACTCCACGGTCAGGCACGTCCCCTGCCCCGGGCTCGACTCCAGCGTGAACTCGCCACCCAGCAATTCCGTGCGCTCCTTCATGCCGGCCACTCCAGACGAAGCCCGACCGGCCAACACCGAAGCCACATCGAACCCCGCACCCGCTTCCTCGATCTGAACACCGGCGCGTCCCGCGTTCGCCCACAAGCGCACCCGCACTTCCTTGACCCGCGCGTGCCGCGCCACATTCGTGAGCGCTTCCTGCACGATGCGGAAAATCGCCGTCTCCAGCGCGGACTCCAACCGCTCCGGCATGGGCGTGTAACGGAACTGAACGGCGATGCCCGTCTGCTTCTGGTAACGCTTCAAGTGCCAGTCGAGCGCCGTGATCAAGCCAAGGTCATCCAGCATCTGCGGACGGAGATTGATGGAGAGTTGTCGCACGCGTTCGATGAGATCATTGATAAGTCCCAGCGCCTCGTCAAAACTTTGCTGCTGCGCCGGCGTCTCCGGCTTCAACGACGTTTCAAGCACCAGCTTCAGACACGTCACCGTCTGGCCAATTTCATCGTGCAGCTCGCGCGCGAGAAAACGGCGCTCCGCCTCCTGCACATCCACCAGCCGAAGCGAAAGCGCCTTCAACGCGTCGTTCGCACGGGATAATTCCTCGGTTCGTTCCGCCACGCGCTTTTCCAGTTCATCATGCGCGATGCGCAGCGCGGATTCCGCGAGCCGGATGCGCAACAACGCCTGCACGCGCGCGACCAGTTCCCGATTCTCAATGGGCCTCGTGATATAACCATCAGCGCCTGCTTCGAGACCCGTGACCTGACTGTCCGGCGACGTTTCGATCGACGACAGCAGCACGACGAACAGCTGGTTGGTTTCCGGGGAGGCCTTGATCTTCCGACACAATTCGACGCCGTTGATGTCCGGTAGCATCACGTCGAGCAACACCAGATCGGGCTGCTCCACCCGCGCCTTCGCGAGGCATTCCGCGCCGTCCTTCGCCTCGAACACCGTGTAGCCCTCAGAACGCAGCAGGTGCGCCATGGCGAACAACACCATGGGATTGTCATCCACGATCAGGATTTTTGCGGTACGATTCATCTCAGCACTGATCCGACAGTTGGCGTGAACCCTCGATCCACCGGCGCCCACGCCGGCCATCAACAAACCCAGTATGGAATGAACGAGCCTTCGGCGCAAGCCGGCAGACGCCACCAGGCGATACGCGCAGGGAACTTTCCTGCTGCGCGCTTGACCTTCCGCGAAACGGGCCTCAATTCTCTTCAGCATGAACGCAACCCTGAGCAAGGAGAACTCATGAACGCCGAGCAATTCCCTGACTGGCTCAAACAACAAGCCGAGACGATCGTGAAAAACGGCCGCAATGTCCGCGAGGAGATCGCGAAACTTTCCTCCACCGCCGCCGCCAAACTTCACCAGACGAAAGACGGCTTCGTTGGCTTGTCGCGCTCTGTCCTCGACGGCGCGGTGAGCGGCGCGCAGCAGGCCGTTCCCGGTGAGGGAGAAAGCGTCCTGCGCGAAGTCGTGGCCGGACTCGCGGATGGACTCGCCATTTCCGCGAACGCCGTGCGCCTGACGCTCGAGGAATCCCGCGGACGCGGCGCGCAGTTTGCCCGCGAGGATCTGAAGAAGGTGGCGGAGGATTTCCGCGGCGCGGGAGAGAACTTCAAGCAATCCGTCCAGGACGCCACGAGCCGGGTCGGCGCGCAGATTTCCCAGCAGGGTCGGTCCCTTGCCGACCACGCCGGGCACACGTTGAGCAGCGCGCGGCCCGCGATTGAGGCCGCCATCAAGGCTGCTTGTGAAGACCCGGCGGCCCTCGGCAAAGAGGCGCTGCAAGCCGGCGCCGCCGCCACCCGTCATGCGGCCGGAGTCCTGTTCAGCGAGCTCGGCAAGCGACTCGAACAGGCCGGCGAACATCTACGGAAGCGCTCGGAGTGAACGGCCCGACCTCGGAATGAAGCTCCATCACCTGCCCATGTTGCCGCGCAACGCCCGCCGTTTCGGCGAGGTGGTGAGCGTGCTGGCGCGCTATGGCCTCGTGGAATGGCTGAGCCACACCGATTTCGATGGCCCCAAGAAATTCTTCACCACGCACGGCGGTGAACCGCTCACCGATCAATCGCGCGGCACGCGAATCCGCCTCGCGCTCACCGAGCTGGGCACCACCTACATAAAACTCGGCCAGATGCTCAGCACGCGGCCGGACCTCGTTGGCGAAGACGTCGCGGCGGAGTTGTCCAAGCTTCAGGAACACGTTCCGGCCGATCCTGCGGAAACGGTGCTCGCCACCGTGGCAGCCGAACTCGGCCATCCGGTCAACGATGTGTTCGGCGAGTTCGAGTCCACGCCCGTCGCATCTGCTTCGATTGGCCAGGCGCACCTCGCGCGGCTCACGGACGGACGCCGGGTCATCGTCAAAGTCCAGCATCCCGGCATTGAGGCGCGCATCCGCAGCGATCTGGAGATCCTTGAAGCGCTCGCTTCGCTGGCTGAAAAGTCCGCCGAACTCAAACGTTACCGGCCAGTAAACGTCGTGAAGGAATTCCGTCGATCGCTTTTGCGGGAACTCGATTTCAGCCGCGAGGAGCGGAACCTCCAGCAGTTCGCCGTCAATTTCGCGCAGAACAAAACCGTTCGTTTCCCGGAAGTTTTTCCCGACCTCTCCACCAGTCGCGTGCTGACCATGGAGCTGCTTGACGGCATAAACTTCAATGATGCGACGAAGCTCGACGCCCAGAAAGTCGATCGCGAAGAACTCGCCCGTCGCGGCGCGATCATCTGGATGGAGATGATCTTTCGCGACGGCTTCTTCCACGCCGATCCTCATCCCGGCAACCTTCTGGTCCTCGCCGATGGCACGCTCGGAATCATCGACTGCGGCATGGTCGATCGCATCGACGAAACGACGCGCGAAACTGTCGAGGATTTGCTCGTGGGCATCGCCGGCGGCGACGCGACCCATCTCGCGCGACTGCTGATGCGCCTGTGCGAAGCGCCGCCCGGCTTTGACGAAGCGGCGTTCACCAACGACATCGCGGACTTCGTTGCGTTCTACGGCAATCAACCCATCGATCGTTTTCAACTCGGCGGAGCGCTGAACGAAATTGGGCGGACCGTTTCGCGGGGCAATCTCGTCCTGCCCAGCGCCGTTTCCAAACTCATCAAAGTCTTCGTCATGCTCGAAGGCACCGCCCGGCTGCTCAGCCCGTCGGTCAATCTCCTGCAACTGATCGAGCCGTATCACCGCCAGATTCTCCGCCGCCGACTCTCGCCCCGTCGCCAGCTGCAAAAGTTTCAGCGCGTCTTCACTGAATGGCGGCATCTCGGTGAAAATCTTCCGCGCGTCGTGAGTGAAGTGCTGCAGCAGGTTCAGAGCGGACAATTCGACATCCACCTGCAGCACCGCCGGCTCGAGCCTGCCGTCAACCGTCTGGTCATGGGCATGATCGTGAGCGCGCTGTTCCTCGGCTCAGCATTGCTGTGGAGCAACAACGTCCCGCCGCGGCTCGGCGAGTATTCGGTCATCGGCGTTCTCGGCTGCGTGGTCAGCGCCTTCCTTGGATTGCGACTGATTTGGAAAATCTGGCGCAACGAGTAAACGCGGTGGAACGCGAGACCTCAACGCGAACAAACGTCGCGCGCTTCCCACAGGGGGCTTGTCTTTTGACTCTCCACACCTACAGTGGGCGCATGAAGAAAGACGTAATTCCGGTCGAGATTCGCGGCATTCTGCCGGCGAACAGCGGATGCGCCATCTTCGTAGGCAATGACGAAAAAGTCTTCGTCATCCAGGTCGAGCACAACATGGGTGCCGTGATTGGAATGTTCCTGCGGGACACGCCAAAGGAACGTCCGCTCACGCACGACCTCATCGCCAGCATCTTCAAGGGCTTCAACGTCACGGTCGAACGCGCCATCATCACCGACATCAAGAACTCCACCTACTACGCGCGGCTCATTCTCCAGCAGGAAAATGAGCTGGGCCGGAAGATTGTGGAGATCGATGCCCGTCCGAGTGACTGCCTCGCGATCGTCACCGCTCAGAAGCGGCCGCTCTTCGTCTCCACCTCCCTGTTTAATCAAGTCGAGGACATGTCCAAGTGGCTTGAGGAGATTAACGAGAACGGCGGCAGCGAAACCGAATAATTCCCATGGCCCGGTCCGCCGATCCCTCCGCACCGGTCTTCCTCGTCTACGGCGATGACGACTACGCCGTCAAGCAGCGCGCCCGTCAGCTCTTTCAGCAATGGTCGCAGGAACTTGGCGGCATGGACCACGAAGTCATCGACGCGCAGGTCTCCAATTCCGGTGACGCACTGAAAGCGCTCGGCAAACTCCGCGAAGCACTGCAAACGCTCCCCTTCTTCGGCGGCGGCAAAGTCGTCTGGCTGCAGAGCTGTAATTTCCTCGGAATGGACCGCACGTCGCAAGCCTCCGCCGTGACCGAAACCGTGGGCGAGATCGCGCAGGAGCTGAAAGAGTTCAAGTGGCAGAATGTGCGGCTGCTCATCAGCGCCAGCGAGGTCGACAAACGCCGCGTCTTTTACAAAACCATCGAGAAGCTCGGCACCATCGAGAGTTTCCTCGCATGGTCGCTCGACGACAAGGACTGGGCCGGCCAGGCCGAGATGGCGACGCGCAAGGAATTGCGCGCCCGCAAAAAGGACATCAGCGAAGAAGCGCTCGCGGAACTCGTCCAGGCCGTCGGCCCGCATCGTCAGCAGCTCGCGAACGAAATCGAAAAGCTCTGTCTCTACGTCGGCGAACGCCCGGCCATCACCGAGGCGGACATCAACGCAATTGTTTCCCGCAACAAACAGGCCCGCGCCTTCGCTCTCGCCGAGGCCCTTGGCGACCGCGACCTCCCGCGCGTCCTCCGCACGCTCGACGAGGAATTGTGGGAGATGAAGTTCGACAAGGACAAATCCGAGATCGGCCTGCTCTACGGCATCATTAGCAAAGTCCGCGCGATGGTGCTGATGAAGGAAGTCATGCGCGAAGGCTGGCTCAAGGCCGAGCGCGAGTATTTCCGTTTCAAGACGCAGTTCGAGAATCTCCCGACGGACAAACTGCCCACGGACAAAAAGTTCAATCCGCGCGCGCTGCATCCATTCGTCGCGCACAAGGCTCTTCTCCAGTGCGTCAACTACTCCAGCGCCGAGCTCGTTCGCGCGATGGGACTGCTGCTCGAGTGCAATCAGAAGCTCGTTTCCAGCAGCCTCGATGAAGCACTCGTGCTACAGCAAGTTCTCGTCGACATCGTCCGCAAGGAAGGCGAGAAACCCGCCGCCAGTCGCAGCGCAGACAGCTCGCGATTCCGCGCGTAACCGTCGGCGAAAAGGCGTTCCCCCTACCGGCGCAGCACGGGCGGCAAGGCATTCGGACGGGCTTTGTTCGTCGGCTCCACGATGAACTCCGATTCTTCCGACCACCCGGCTCGCTCCGTGATCGACGATCGAAACTGTCGTCGCAACTGCTCGCGCGCGTAGTTGATGAACATGAGATTCTTCAGCGGCCAGATCAGCGGGAGGAGAAAGCCCGCCGAACACAACACGGGAATCAACGGAACCAGCAACACCCACAGCACCGTGCGAGTGACCGCCTTGGCGGGCTTGCGATTCACCAAACCCTGCCAGAGTCCGTAGCGCGCCACCGCGGCGAGATCCATCACCACGCCGAGAATGCACAGGCCGGAGAGCATCAAGATCAGGATGCAACCCGCCAGCGAATAGCCCGAACCGCCCAGCACGTACACCTGCCCCGCCACCAGCACGGACTCGATGGTCACCAGCGCGGCGACTGGTTTGTAGAACATCTTGCGCAAGCCCAGCACGTGACCTTCCACGACTTCCTTCGCCGTCATCGGTGTACACAGCAGCAATTCCATCGCGCCGGACTCGCGCGCGCCGGAGAACAAATGACAGGCCTCGGATGCGACCGAAACAGACACGGTCAGGTGGACGAGAAACATCACGCCGAAGAGCGTCGCTGCGACCGAGGTCGCACCGGATGTCAGCAACCAGGCCGTGACCGAAACCAGCGCCACCGCACCAACGACCGTCAGCAACAGCGTTTGTCGCGTGCCGCCACGCGCGGCGAGCCAGACGATCGGATTGCTCTCCAGATAAACCGCCCGCCCCTCGAAGTCACCGGGCTCCAAACGCGGCGCGATGCGGGAGGTTAAACCTCTCCACCACGCCGGCGCGGAAGAGGGAGGGCGGTCCTGCCACGACCGGGGCAGAATGAACATCGCCGTAAACAACGCCGCCCAGCTCATTGAAAGAACGATTCCCAATGAGGTCCAGTACTGCTCCGGCGCCGCCGAATAACGCGTGTCGAATCCTTCGATGAACGGCGTGGTGGGACTAAACCAAACGACAGGCGAGGTCGCCCAAGCGGGGCTCAGGAGGAACAGCGGCGGAATCACCGTCAGAAACGCCAGAATGCCCACGGTGCTCATCCACGCGCGGCGTTCATCGCGACACGAGGACGAAACTGCCAGCCCGACCGAGACGCTGAAGAACAACGTGCTCATGAGCACCAGCACCGCGCGCCAGAATTCCCCGAGCGTCACACCACCGACCACCAGCGGAATGGCCAGCGGCGGGAAAATCGCGAGCAGTCCGTAGAAGCTGTTCACGGACGTGGCCATCAGCTTGCCCAGAACCACGTCGTAGGGACGAAGGTCAGTGAGAAACAACAGCCCGAGTGTTCCCGAACGTTTCTCTTCGCTCAGGCAATCCGCGGTGTTCCGCGCGCCGTCGATGAGGCAGTACACAAACGACAACCACGCGAGCAAGCTGAACACGAAAGCTCCGTTTTGACCGGCGTTCTTCACGCTCCCGCCGCCGAGGACAGTTCCCGCCAGCACAATTGCGCCGATGGCCGCCCACAGCCGGAAGCGATACGTGCTCTTCATGCGCGCCCGGACACGCAGCTCGCGTTCAACGATGGGAAGAAAGGTCATTGCAGGTCGTCCACCCTTCCCCGCCCGGTTACGATCCCGGTCTTGTGTGCAATCGCCCAACGCATGGCGGGATGGTGCGTGGCGCGGTTCACGGCGAGAAGTTCAAACTGCGCCCGGCGATCGCGAACCTCGCTTCTTGCCCGCCCACCAGCGTCCGAGGGCGCGACCCAACTGGCGCCAACCGAGCGTGCCGGCATCCGCCCCGCCGTAGCGTTCGACGGCGGTCAGACGCAGGCTGGACAGAAGATTCGCGCGCGAGCTTTTTACGAAATAGTAGTCCAACAGCAGACTTACTCCGGCCCAGGCAAGGATCGACAAGAGAGTCACAATCTCGCCCTCCATCGTGTCTTCAAACAAGTAGATCAGGATCACAACGAACCCCACCGCCACCCACGGTCCGATCATCAAGCGAAGATAAACGGAGGTGACGGCGCTGGAAGCGCTCTTGGACACCGCGCTGCACCACCACCCCATCCAACCCGCCGCATACGAATCCGCCAGGAACACCACCAAGCTGGCGAGCATCGCCAGGGTGAGCACGTGGTGTTCTCTTCCGCCTTCCGGCACGCTGACTGCCATCACGAAAAGCACGAGCTCGATCAAAACCATCACCACCACGGGCGCGAGAAACTGCCGGCTCAACGCCAGACGATGACCTCCGACAACGTCACCCAGCGTCAATGGCGTGGACAGCAGCAACTCCAGCGCTCCCTTGTCCCGATCCACGGCAAAGGCCTGGCTGGCGAAATTGATCATCCAGTGCTTTAAGAACCAGTTCAGAAAAAACGTGGAGAACAGGAGCGGCCAAAGATCAACTCCCCGCACCTCGGCAAGCCGACACCCAAAAATCGCGATCGCGGCCACTGAGCCGAGCAAAATCCATGGATACCAGACCATCCGCCGCTCCCGGCTCGCGAGCCAGAAGATCGGGTTCACATTCAGCGCAGCCCGGCGGAACACCGCGCGCGCCGTCACGCTGCCCATTACGAGATCCCGGCACCAGTTCCGCCAACGCTTCAACCACCCTTCCGACGGCCCGTCCTGCCACGCGGCCGGCAGTCGCCAGCAGGCGAGACTGAAGAACAACCAGCCCAACCCATGCGTCACTGCCGAGGAGAACCAGAACGCGCCCGCGGCGCCGATATAGGAACTGCTTCGAATCTGCGCGCACGCATAGCCCGGACTCGCCTGAACAAACCACGGAGCAAGCTGGCCGAGGCCATTCACCGAAGCAGCGATCCCGCCGACCATCGGCAAGCCAATGCAAAAGCCGATCAGTAGAATCGTGGTCAGCCCCATCGCCTGCCGTTCCTGCCAGCTCAACACCGAGACAAACATCGAGACCGCCAGCGCGAAGAACAAAGTATTCAGCAACACCAACGTCAGCCTCGCCAGATCCCCGAAGGTCACGCCACCCAGCATCAGCGGAATCGCCAGCACCGGCACCAGCGCGACCAGCCCGTAGAAGGCGTTCAGCGAGGTCGCGGAGAGTTTGCCGATGACGACGTCACGGGGTTTGAGGTCTGTCAGAAAAAGGAGCCCGAGCGTTCCCTCGCGTTTCTCCGAGCTGATGCAGTCCGCCGTCAGTCGCACGGCCGAGACAATGGTGAAGAAGAAGGCGAGATACGCCAGAATCTGAAACATCTCCGCGCCCTGCTGCGATGGCGCCATGAATGGCCCCGGCCCGATCAAAACGACCAGGACCGGAATCAACGCCGACAGCGCAACCTGAGCGCGCAACCAATAGGTGCCGCTCCGTCGCGAGGCAACGCGCAGCTCGCGTTCAACGATGGGCAGGAAAGTCATTTCAGCGTCTCCACCACAGACAACGTCGCGTGGTCCCGCTCACGTTTCATCCTCCGCGGCCCGGCCCGGTGTCGAATCGCGAAGTGGCCACGGCTCGGAACTCCGCCAGCAACCGGCGCCGCGCCGGGACGGCGAAGTAGGCGCTGACGGCGACGCTGATCGCGCCCCAGAGAATGAAGAACGCCTCCGCTTCCCAGCGTCCCATCCGGAAACCAAACGCATCCGTGAACGCGCCCACGGTCATCACGATGAAATAAATAATCCACGGCAGGAGCAGCACTCGCAGCATCGCCACCACAGCGGCGCGATTCGGCCGGCGACTGTTTAACCCGCGCCACATGCCCACCCACGACAAGGCAAAGATATCCGTCACAAACACCGTCATTCCGACAATCCACAACACCGTCGCCTCCGAGCTGCGCCGGTTGGACATCAGGAAGACAAAGTCCATGAGCAACACGGCGAAGACCGGCCCGGCGAACTGGCGTTCGAGCGCGAGGACCTGTCCGCGCACAATCGTCTTCACCTCGATGGGCGTGGAGAGCAGCAGCTCCAGCGCGCCGCTCTGGCGATCGTTTGAAAACCGGCGGCACGCTTCCGTGCCGATCCAGAACTTCAAAATCAGATGCACGATAAACGCGGTGGTGATGTAGGCCCCGTCGTCCTGCCAGTCCCGCGCAGAGATCCACAGCCCCGCCGCCCAGATCAAGCCGACCAGCGCGAGGAACAGCCACACCGCGACCGACTTGGTCCGGCTGCGTGCCAACAGCCAGAGAACAGGATTGATATCGAGCAACCGCTGGCGGATGGAGCGGCGCTTCTCCGCGGTGCCAAGTCGCAGTTGCTCCAGCTTCTCGCGACGCCTCAACTGCGCCGTCGTCAGCGCGCGATCCTGCCACGTGCGCGGGACGATGAGCGACGCTGCAATCAGAAGCGCCCAGCTCAGCACGTGGGTGAAGATCACCGAGGCGTGGAAATAGTTGAACGTGGATCTGGTGAACGGAGTCTCAAAGGCCATCACGCCCGCGTAGCCGGGGCTGGGGATAAGCAGAAGTTCCGCGATCGACCGCGGCACTAGCACCGACCGCCATTCGTGGCAGATGAGCGAGGCCAGCGGAAAGCCCGCCGCAAAGACCAGCACAATAACCAAGGCGACCGCCATGGAACGGCGTTCGTCGCGGCTGATGGCGGAGCAGAACATTCCCACGGAGAGCGAGAAGAACAGCGTGTTCAACGCGACGATGACGATGCGCCAGAATTCAGACAGCGTCACGCCGCCGACGAGCAGCGGAATCGCCATCACCGGAAAGATGGCGAAGACGCCGTAGAAGGAATTCACCGAGGACGCGACGAGCTTGCCGAGAACAATGTCGTAGCCTTTGAGGTCCGTGAGAAACAACAAGCCGAGCGTTCCCTCGCGCTTCTCTTCGCTCAGGCAATCGGCCGTGCGAAACACACCGACGAACAAGCAGTAGAGGTAAACCGCCGCCGAGATGGCGATGAGCAAAGCCTGGCCGAGTTCCCACGGCGGCTCGCGTCGCATCACCAGCATCACCCAGCCTCCCAGCACCACGCCAACCGCCGCGACGGCGAGACGAATCCAATACGTGCCCCGCCGCCGGGAGGCTTCGATCAATTCACGCGCAACGATGGGAAGAAACGTCATGGAGTGGGAAGACGGTCAATTCTGGCAACGCGGGCGCCGGGCTTCGGCGTCGCGCCACCTTCCCATCCGGGTGACCACGGTCGCGACGCGCCGGACCGTTTGGATGGCACGTCACCGGCGGCCATTTCGCGGAATGCCCTAGTCAGTTGTCGTTTGCTCTTCGCAGCAGCCATGCACGACGTGGTGATACACAAAAGCATCCAGAGCGACCAGCAAAGCCAGAACGCACCGTCGGAGAGAGCACGATTGAAGATGGAAGCGATGAACACAAAAACCGCGACCCACGGCAGGAGCAGCACCCTCGAAACGACGATCAACACCGCACGATGAGGTCGCGGGCCTCGCAGGGCCGCCCACATCCCGACCCAATCGATGGCATAAAAATCGACCCACAACAGGAGCGAACCGCCAGAAAAGATTGCCGCGAACATCAACACATCGTCGCCGCCAAAATCCCTGGGGTAGTTGACGCCCATCACCACGAGCAAGCTGACGTTCATCAACGTCAGCGCCCACGCGAACGGTTTGAACTGCCGGCGGAACACGCTCCGTTGACCTGTCAGAATCTGAACCGGCTGCAACGGCGTCGCGAGCAGCAACTCCAGCGCGCCGCTCCGACGTTCGTCGCATAAGCGGCGCGTTGCCTGAACCGCCATCAGCCCCTTCACGATGACGTGAAAACCAAACGCGCTCAGGAACGAAATCGAATACAGCTTTCGAAAATCCGGACCGCTAACCGCCAGCGATCCGAATGTGCACACCAGCCAGGCTATTCCCAGCGTTCCGAAAACCCACGCCAAGACCGCGCCGGGAAAGCGGTCCCGCCCCACCAGCCAGGCGAATGGGTTGGGCATCATCGGCTCGGAGGAACGTCGTCCGGGTCGCCTCGGGGACGGCGCCGCGCCCGTCGATTTCAATTTCGACTCCGCACGCCACGAATGCGGCAGCCACAGGCTCGAAAAGACAAGTAGCCCGCCTGCGAGACCGAGCATCACGATCACCGACGCCCAGAACTGCGATTCGCCGGAACGGAACTGATACCACCCGTCAAAGGCGCGCGTGAAACTGAGCAACGGGCTGGGCAAAAGCAGCCACTCCGCGTTGTTCGGATGCATCAGCTCGGCACCGATCAAACTGATCAGATAAAGCACGCCGGTCAGGCCCAGGATGATTCCGAAGCTCGCCAGCATCGCCGCCCGCGTATCGCGCGACACCGCGGAGGCGAACATTCCGATCGCCAGCGAGAACAGCAGCGTCGTCAGCAGCGCCAACACCGTTCGACCGAACTCCGCGCCCGTCACACCGCCCATCATCAGCGGCACCCCGAGAATTGGAATCACTGCCAGCACGGTGTAAAACGCGACCATCGATGTCGCCACGAGCTTGCCCAGCACGATGTCGTACCCGCGCAGGTCGGTCAGAAACAACAGCCCCAGCGTGCCTTCCTTTCTTTCCGAGCAGAGGCAATCCGCCGTCAGAAACACACCGGCCACCAGTGTGAAGGCAAATACCAGGATGCTGATCGCGACAAAGATTTGGCTGCCTGCCTGGCGGATGCCCGACGGGCCGCCAATTGCTACGAAGAGGACGAAGAAGATCGCGCTCGCGCAGACCGCCGAGATGAGCCACATCCGATGCGTGGTGACCTTGCGTGCCGCCACGCGCAGTTCCCGTTCGACAATCGGCAAGAAGGTCATGACACAGCGCCCGCCGTCGGTTCCTTTGCGCGGCTAAACTTGAGCCAGCGAAACTTCGAACCACCCGCATCATCCGCACCCCGGGCCGCCACGAGGCGCAAGTCCCGGTTCAGCCGGCGTCGCGCGTAGAGGATGAACGCGATGTCGACGCCGATTCCCACCACGGACATGATCAACTGAGGAATCCACCAGGCCCAGTAACCGCCCATGACGTTGGACCCGATCTGCAGGGCGAAGGTCGCGAAGCCGAGGACAATCGGAGGCAGGCCTTGGACGAGAACAATGGCTTTGATGACCGCGTGGTTCGCGTTCTTGCTCACCAGCCCCATCCACATGCCGACCCACGCCACCGCGATCAGTCCGGAAATGGTGGTGAGCATCGAGCACACCGCATTCACCACCAGCCCGGCATACATGTCCTGAATCCACTGCTGATTGGTTTGCAGCGAAGGATTGTTCTTCAGGTTGATGGCGAGGTTCTGCTCGATCTGGAGCCACGTGGCCGCCGCTTGAAAAATCACGAGCACCAGCAACGGCCCGGCAAAAGTTCGTCGAATCGCCCACCACTGACCTTGAACGATTTGTCGCGGCTCCAACGGCGTCGCAAGCAGCAGCTCCATCGTCCCCGTGCGCATCGCGTCGATGAAGAACCTCGTCGCGAACGTCGCCACCCACAGGTTCAGCAGCAACGAATAGAACGCCGCGGAGCCTTGCGAGACGCCAGCCAGCACATTCGAATCGGCGCGGCGAACACTCAGGAGAAATCCGATCACGATGAAGCCGGCCAGCGCCATCCACAGGAAACGCCCCATCCACAAATCGCGTCCAGCCAGCCAGCGCGCCGGGTTGTCCGCCAGCCAGCGTTCCCGCAGCGTCCGGCGCTTCTTCGGCGATCCGAAACGCCACCGTTGCGCGCGCGACGCGGAACCTTCCTTCTCCTTCGATGCCGTCTCCTGCCAGCGCCGCGGCGCGAGCCACGCCGCCGCGCCGAGGAAGGCCCAGGCAAGAACATGCACGAACGCCAGGCAGGTCCAAAAATTCGCGAGCTGGGTGGACCGGGCTTCCGTGAGCGCGTAACTGGGGCTCACGAGACTGAACCGCGGTTCAAACTTCGTCGCGTCCCACTCGGCAATCGACCAATCGATCATCGGGAACACCGCGACGAACAGACCGAACAAAAGAGCCGCGCCGGTCATCGCGCGCTGCGCATCGCGGCTGATGGCGGAAATGAAAACTCCGACCGCCAGTGAAAAGAAGAGCGTGTTGAACAACACGAGCATCAACCGCCAGAATTCGCCCCCCGTCACACCGCCGAGGAGGAAGGCGATGCCAATCACCGGAAACGCCGCCATCAACCCGTAGGTGGCAACCAGCGAATGGGAGAACAATTTCCCGAGCACGATATCGTAGCCGCGCAGATCCGTCAGAAAGAGCAACCCCAGGGTTCCCTCGCGCTTCTCCTCGCTCAGGGAATCCGACGTCAGAAAGACGCCAGCCGCACTGACGAAAGCGAAGCTCAGCCACGAGAACATCGAGAACAGGATCATCCCCAGCTGACTGCCGAAAGCGACGCCGCCCCGTCGCCCCATCTCCGAGATCGCCATGACCATCGCCAGCAGGAACACCGCGAGCGCCGCCGCCCCGATCCGCGACCAATATGTCCCCTTCCGCCGCGCCGCCACGCGCAGTTCTCGATCAACGATGGGAAGGAAGGTCATGCGGCGGATGATTCGTAATTCGTGATGCGTGATGTGGCGTTCAAGTTCATCTCACGCATCGCGCTTCACTCATCACGTCGCTACTGCGTTTCACCCCGCGTGACACGGAGGAAGACCTCTTCGAGTCCGAGTTCATCTTCACGGAGTTCCGTCAGTTTGGCGCCGCCGGTCACGAGCGTCTCAGCGATGATGCTGTGATCGATGTCGTGGTTCACCAGCGTCACTTTGACATGATCGTCCTCCGATTCAGCGGCGCTGACTTCGGGCCGGGCCTTGAGCAGTTCAATGGCGCGGTTTTGATCGCTGGATACTTTCACCCACACGACACGTCCGCTCGACGCATGATCACGCACGCCCTGCACAGGGCCGGCGTAGATGAGCTTGCCGCGCTCGATGATGGCGACGCGGTTACAGAGGGTTTGCAGCTCGCTGAGAATGTGGGAGCTGATGATGATGGTTTTCCCCATGCGCTGAAGCTCCTGCAGAATCGCCATCATCTCGATGCGCGCGCGGGGATCGAGGCCGGGAGGCGGGTTCGTCGAGCAGGAGCACCTTTGGATCGTGAACGAGCACGCGGGCGAGACCGAGGCGTTGCCAGCATGCCGCGGCTGAGCGCACCGATGAGCGCGCCTTTCTTTTCGCTGAGACCAACGAGTTCCAGCACGTCGTTGACGGTCTTCTCGCGTTGCGCGGTCGGGATCTTGTAACAAGCGCCGAAGAAGTCGAGATACTCGGTCACCTCCATGTCCTTATAGACGCCGAAGAAGTCCGGCATGTAACCAATGACGTG
>JADJPG010000037.1 GCA_016713365.1 Verrucomicrobiota bacterium
ATCAGGCACGAGGTATTTTCGAGGGTCGCCGCTGGCGTGGACATGCCGGATGTTGCGAAGGAGAACGAATAAATCTTCCGGCGTAAGATTGGCCAGTCGAATGACGGGACCGGAGAAATCCACCACTCCCTGGCCAGCAAAACGGTTTTCCGCCAGTCGGGTTCGTAACGCTTCGTAGCTGAACAGACCCCGGCGTTTGTCCTCGACGCATTCGTCCGTGCCTGCGAGTACGAAGCCAAGACCGGATACGCTGCCCTGAAGGCAGTCGTTGAGGATGGTGAGAATTGCCTCGTAATTTGCCTGCCGGGCGCGCGAGTTCGGCAGCCGATGGGACAGGACAACCATTTCATCAAGTCCGACGAGCAAACCCCCGTGTCCGGCCACGCGGCAAAACGCAGCCATCAGTTTCAAACTGTCGTAGAAGCTTTCATCATCAATGATTCGACGTACGCCCAACGCTTCGCGTGCTTCTGTCTTGGTGGTGAATTCGCCGCGCAGCCAGCGCATCGCGGCGCTTTGCAACGCCTCGTTCCCGGCGACATGACCTTCGTAATAACGGGCCAGCACTTCGGCAAACTCGAACCCGCCCACATGCTCTTGCAACCCGCGCAGGTCGCCGAGAATTCGCTTCTTCACATCGTCAGGCGTGCCGCCGGCCTGCGTGACTTCGTGATGAAGATTGGAGATCCACCCTTCACAGAGGCTCCGCAAAGCACCGCCGTCAGGTTTTCCTTTCGTGGCGAGATTGCGCATCAATTCAGACCACAAGGCTCGGGCTTGTCCCTGCGATGCCTGAATCCGGCGATCCATTGTAAAATCTGCCTGCGCGACCACCAGACGCTTTTGCAAGGCGAGTGTGCGGATGAGATTCACGAAGAAACTTTTCCCGCTGCCAAATCGTCCGACCACGATACGAAAAGCTGCACCGCCCTCTCCGATCCGCTCCAAGTCGGAGAACAGGGCCGACACTTCTGGCTTCCTGCCAACCTGAATCAGATGCAGGCCGAGCTTGGGGACGAGACCTGCCTGAAGTGATTGAAGCACTGCGTCGCGCTCGCGGCGTTTGATCGGTTCGGACATAGGTCAGGAGGTCAACAGTTGACGATGGACGGTGATGGTATCTTCGCCTTCGAGCAGGAAATCGCCGAGATGCTCGTCCGCCCATTCGTTCAGCGTGTCCAAAACACCGTGGGGCATCAAGCGATGCTCGCGCGCCAGCGCATCGAACTCGACGCGGGTCCATGTATCGCGCTCCGCGAGTTGCAACAGAACGGGATGGAACCTGCCATCGAGGGTGTTCAGCTTTTCGACGGGCATGGCGAGGGTGCCTGGCGACTGAGCCATAACAACTGGTGCAGTGGCTACAACAGCGCGAATCGCCTTCAAGGGAGAGCTTGCCGGTTCTTCTTCAGACATGGCTTTCGCCAAAAGGCCAATAACCTCGTGCGTCTCGGCCGAGATGGTGGCGACGCGAGACATGTCCAACGAAAAAGCTGCCGGTGCGTCGGTAGTTTTTCCGATCGGCGAGGGGATCGCTTCTCCTGCTCTCTCTGCCTCCGCTGACTGAATGACGACTTCACGTCCTGATGTCGGCAAGTTGCGGATGATGGCATCCAGCGTTTCTTCATCCAGGCCAAGCGCGTCAAAGATGCGGGCAAGCGCCTTGTGTTCCTTCGGTGTAATGACCGCATCGGCTGCCGCCACATCCACGAGAAACTGTGCGATGACAAGGTGCTTGTCCTGCGGAACTCGCTTCGCTGTTCGTCCGAGTGTGACCTTGGCTGCCGCAGCATTGCGCGCGAGCAAAGTTTCCAAAACGACGAGGCGCTGGTGCTCGTCCGGCGTGAACTGAAAATGGCTCTCGATGAACTGCCGAAACGGATCGAGTTCGCTGCGGTCAATCGCCACATCCGCCGCCGCGACCAGCAGACAAAGCTGGAGCAGCGCGGACGCCCCGAGGAAATTATCCGACGGCTCATCAACTCGACCGCTTGGCGGCTGGAAAAGCCCGACCTCTCGCGTGCCCCAAAAATTGCCCGCCCCATAGCGAGGGTCTGGTTCGAGGCAGTAGCCGAAGCCCTCCGTCGCACGCGCCAGAGTCTTGCTTTCGGGAAGACTGAAGTTGTCCTGTGGGGCTTTTCCGAGCAATTCGGCCAGTTCATTCGCCGTGAGCCGGAGAAACCCAAACTCAATCTCATTTCGTCGCAACGCCTCGGCCCACTTCGCTGGAAACGGATTTACCGAAGGCGCCGTCAACGGCGGCGGAGCCGCAGCCGCTCTTGCGGTCACGGCCTGCAAAGACGGCGGCGCTTCAACGTCTGATGGCGTCAGCGGTGTGATGGGAACAAACGCCCCCGATTTTCGCGACGCCTTGAAGTCGCCCCTGTGGAGAAAATTCTCCATCGCGTCAGACGTATCCAGCCGGTCGTAGTTGAGCCGCTGCATCACTGCGCGGGTCAGCGCAGCGGACAGAACCGGTTGTTCCGCCGTGCGGCCTGTGCGCGAGTCAAACAAGTCGGCCATAGCCGTGACGAGCACTGTTTCGACCGGCAGCAAGACGAGCACTTCACGACCAACCCGCAGCACGCAACCGGCAACATAGTCCGCGTATATTTCGTTGAAGCGAGCTTTCGGCATCGCCTTGCTGGAAACCTTGCCTGTAGCTGTCAGCGATTTGACTTCCGCTGGAATCACTTGCTCGCCGTTCACCTTGACGGCCACCTCGACTAGTCGAGGCGAATGCACGCGAAATGTCAGCGAGGAGCCCAACTCAGAAAGTTCAGCAAATGGTGTGAGTTCGCGGAGCACACGCGCGTAGGCGTCAGGCGAACCGGCGAGAACATCGTTCGCCAATTGGCGTTCATCTTCCCAAGAGGCGCAATCCTTCTGATACTGCGTCCAAGCAGCCTCGAAGTCGCGTTCGTCGCGAACTTGGGCCGATTCAATCTCAGCCGCAAAGGCCGCCGCCTGTTTCTTGGCTTTTCCGAATAGCCGGTCGAAGAACCCAGGGTCGTAAAGGGCATGTCGGGCCGCCGCATCGGTCTGATGCCGGTCGCCTCGTGCTGGCTCCATTGGCGCAAGCGACTGAGCGATGCCATGCCAGTCCCATTCATTCCCCTGTTCCTTGTGGATGGACAGGAGCACTTCAAGCTGGTTCTCGTGTGTCTCCACCTCCAGCCGCGCCTGCTCCAAGGCCGACAACTTGGCGAGTTCCTTGTTGCGACGTTGCAATTCTTTGAAACGCCGTTGCTCTCCGCGTTGCGCGCGGCGTTCGGCTGCCTCAATGGCGCGAATGGTACCTCTCCAGCCCATGACTCTTGTTGGCAGAGGCTATCCGGGGCGGATGCTTTACTCAAGCTTCTCTAATTTGTCGCCGTTCGCGCTTCGGTTGGGATGTTGGCGAAGGGAGACGACGAGATTCCGCAGTGGAGCGCATATCGAAACGGAGGAAGTAGCGGAGCGACCGAGCCAAGTTCCCAACGGAAGCACCGCGCGGCTGCGCGCTTGATTCCGCAGCGACGAGCGTGGGCTGGGAATTCGGCGGGGGACCGAAGTGAGGGAGCCGTCAAATTCCCAGCCCATGTTGGTCGCCGCGAGTTACTCAAAACCGATGTGTTGACGCTTGCGTGAGTCTTGCTTCGTGGAGTCCGCACGATTCACGGACTTGATTTCGCGCCCGTTGCGCTGGTCCAGTTTCTTCGCCGGAGCCTCGACTTGTTGGATGGCTTCTTCGGCAACTTCATTGGCTTGGGCGTCGAGTTGGTTCGGAGCCTGGTTTTTGTTCAGGTCGAGCGCCTCGGTGATCTGTTGCTGGCGCTTGGTCATCGAAGCCAGTTTGTCAGCGTACTCAAAAGGCGTATCCACCTGCTCCTGCAAATCGGTTAGCCGTTTCTGCGTGTCTGCGATATTCCGAGTCAGCGCGGCGGCGGATTCGTCGAGATTCTGCACGGTGCATTCGAGGGAGCGGATGGTGCCGAGTGCGGTGCTGGCGATCTTCGCGGTATGAGTTGAAGCTCCCTTCACAATAATTTCCGGGCCGCGCATGTAGTTGTCTGCGACAAACAATTGAAACCCGGCGAAGCGACCGATGGATCGCTCGCCTCCAGTGCCGCGCATTCGCTCCGCCCGGCGAAGCAGAAGCTCACCCGCGATGCCACGGTCGCGGATTTCCTGTCCTTCGATTTCGATGACGAACTTGTCGCCGCTGGTGTCCAGCCGCGTGGACATATCCTTTTGCACGTCAGCCAGACGTTTCTCAAATCGCGGAATCTCGTCGGTGAGGTGGCGGAATTGGTAGCGCAGTTTGTATTGCGTCTCGGCGTGCTGGCTGCGAAGACGTGTGAGTCGGGCGACTTCCGTATCGATGCCGGCCTTCTCAATCACCATTGGATTACCAGACGCGATGGCTTTGACTTCGGCATAAGTCAGCGCCGCGCCGTCCACGTCTTCAATGCGGCGCAAACCGCTCTCACCAGTCATCACTTGGGCGATGAACTTCGCTTTCGTCTCCAAGGTCTGCCACATGTACGCATCGAACGATTCTTCAGTGACGTAGCGGTGAATCTGGATTTCGGGATTGGTGTTGCCCTGTCGGAGAATGCGTCCCTCGCGTTGTTCCACGTCGGCGGGCCGCCAGGGTGCATCGAGATGATGGAGGGCGATCAATCGCTCCTGCACGTTTGTTCCCGCACCCATCTTCAGAGTGCTGCCAAACAGAACACGGACCTTGCCCGCGCGCACATCGCGGAACAGTTCGACTTTGGCCGCGTCGCCTTCGTAGTCCTGCATGAAGGCGACTTCCTCGGACGGGATGCCCCGAGCAACGAGCTTGTCACGCATGTCTTCATACACGGAAAAGCCCTTGCCGCTGGTTGGCGTGGAGAGGTCGCAGAAGACAAGCTGGGCACAACGCTTGTCGAAGTGTCGCGCCAGATGCGCTCCATTTCGTTGACCGCTTTGTTGACCTTGCTGTCGGGATGGTCGGGCAAATGCGGGTCGTGCAGCCGGAGGTCGAGCGCGGCTTTGCGACCATCTGTAGTGACGAGCAGCATGTTGTCTTTACGCGGATCAACCTTGCCCGTGCGCAGCGCCTCCGCGCGCTCGACCAGACTTTGCACAATCGCCTTCAACTCCGGCGAACACGGCGCGCTCGTCACGATGGGCCTGCCGGTGCGAATCGCGGGCACGGGAAGTTTCAGCATCACCTGCGTCTGGATGTCTGCGACCTGGCGGAACTGTTGCATCAACTCCGGCACGTTGATGAAACGGGCAAAGCGCGTATTCAGGCGGTAGCCAGAGCCATCGGGAGAAAGTTCCATCGCCGTGACAGGTTCGCCGAAGGTCGCCGCCCACGAATCAAAGTGATCAACATGCTGCGCCTTGAGCGCCGGCATCTGCAAGTAACGCTGCATCGTGAACATCTCGGCCACGCTGTTCGCGATGGGCGTGCCGGTGGCGAATGTGACACCGCCGCCGCCATTCACGCGTTGGACATGCCGCGCCTTGAGAAGCATGTCGAACGCGCGTTGCGAAGCCGTCGCCGGCAGACCGGCGATGCGCGTCATCTTCGACACGTAAAACAGGTTCTTGAAGTAGTGCGCCTCATCGACGAACAGCCTGTCCACGCCAAGTTCCTCGAACGTCAGCATGTCGTCTTTCCTCCCTCCACTGGCGAGTTCCTTGAGCCTGGTTTCCAGCTTCTTCTTGGATCGTTCCAGTTCCTTCACGATGCGGGAATTGTCCTGCTGCCGCTGTTCCAGAATCGCCAGCTCCAGTTCGCGCAGTTGTTCCCGGAAAAATTCCTGCTGCGTCTCTAGCGACAACGGAATCCGCTCAAAGCCGGAATGGGTCACGATGACGGCATCCCAATTGCCCGTCGCGATGCGGCTCATCAGCGTCTTGCGCTTCTCCTTCTCGAAATCGTCCTTCGTCGCGACCAGAATGTTCGCGCCGGGATAGAGCGTGAGCAGTTCCGACGAGAACTGGCCGAGCATGTGATTAGGGACGGCGAACAGCGGCTTGCGGGCGAAGCCCAGCCGCTTCAGTTCCATTGCCGCCGCAACCATCGTGTAGGTCTTGCCCGCGCCGACGACATGAGCCAGCAGTGTATTCGGCGTTTGCAGGATTCGCCAGACGGACGCCTTCTGATGCGGGCGCAAGACAATCGCCGGTGAAGCGCCGGGCAAGGTGAGATGGTCGCCGTTGAAGGTGCGGAGCCGGACGTTGTTGAACTCGTCGTTGTATTTGCGAACGAGTCGTTCCCGTCGGTCGTCGCCCTGCCACAGCCAGTCCTTGAAGCGGCCCTTGATCTTCTCCTGCTTGTCGCGCGCCACCTCGGTTGCGGCCGGATTCAGGATCAACTTGTCCGTGCGCGAGTCGTAGTCATAGAGGGTCGGAGTGCGAAGGTTCAACGCATCCTCCAGAAGTTCCAGAGCGGGCCGCCGGTCAGTGCCCCACTCGGTCACATTGGCCACGCTCGACTTGGCTGACCAGCCGCCGCGCACAATCCAGGTCCCAATCATCGGTGCGTAGCTGACGCTGATGCCGTGCTCGCCGAGCATCTCCTCGGCGAATTGCTTGATGTCCTCCGAGGGAACCCAGGTGCTGCCGAGTCGCGCATCAATCTCCGTGGCGTTCAAGTCCGTTGGCTGAACCGTCTTGAGCGCCTCGACGTTGGGTTGGAACCGCGCGTCAACCAGAGCCGCCGATTCCGCCGCGACCAGCTTGGCCCGCACGTTGCCGGACAAATAATCATCCTCGGTTTCCCAGCGGTTCGTTTGCGGGTTGAGAAAGATGGCTCCTTTGAGTTCCGGCAGAAACTCCGTTGGCGGCTTTTGCAGCAACGCGCTGATGTGGTCAAGATCCACCGCGCCGCGCTCGTTGAGCGTGAGCACCAAAGCTTCCGTGGCTGTGGCGGCTGCATGGGGTGTGCGCTGAACCTGGATGGTGCGCTCACGGAAAATGGACGCCTTGGTCGCGCGCCTGGTTTCCTCGTCGTAGTGCTCCAGTGAAAGCAGCAACGGCAAATCCGGGTCGCCACGAAATGCAGCCGTGTTGGCTCGTTCCGAAATGGCGCCGAACCTCGTGGCGAATGAGTCATACGCGCGATTGAGTTCCTCGCGCGTGGCGACAACCTCGTTTTCGTCGTGACCCCCCAATTGTGAACGAAGACAGCGCCGTACGGCATCGCGAACTCGAATCAACCCGCGAATGCGTGTAGCAGTGGTGCTGGCCAGCCCGTCAAGGATTCGCAACTCATCGCCTTCGCGGATGCCGATGCGCCCATCGACCAGCGCATAGGCGTTGGGCTTCACGTCATCCGGCGCAGGGATGGCTTGCTCCGGCACCGGGGCTTCAAATTGCTGGCGTCGCGCGATTCGGAAAACGCCTTCCGCCAACCTGGCGACGGCGGTGGCAAGCTGTTCCGCCAAGTCCCGTCCGTTGGAAACAAGAGTTGGTTCGGCTCGTTGATACATCCGACCTTCGAGACGCATTTCACCAAGCATCATCTCCGGTCGTTCAGCAAAGTATTCATTCACCGCGATGGATTCGCCCAGTGAGTTGGTGATATCAACGAGATGTTGCCACGCCGGGCCTTGCGGTGTTTCGCCGGGCAGCCGCTTCCGCAGCATCACGATGTCGGTCGTGACTTCAGTGTTCGCGTTCTGCTTGAAAGCGTCGTTGGGCAGGCGGATGGCACCGAGCAAGTCCGCTTGCTGCGCGAGGTATTCGCGGAGAGCGCCGTCCACTTTGTCGAAGGTGCCTTTCGATGTGACGAACAGAATCACCCCGCCGGGGCGAATCTTCTCCAGCGTGGCGGCGAAGAAATAGTCGTGGATGACGAAGTTCCAATTCTTGAAACGCGGGTCGAATGGCTTGTAGTCGCCGAAGGGAATGTTGGAAATCGCCACATCGTAGAAGCCGTCGGCAAGCTTGGTTTCCTCGAACGGTTGATGGCGGATGTCAGCATCGGGATAGAGCTGCTTCGCCAGCTGCGCGGTCACGGAGTCAATTTCAACACCCGTGATATGGGAACGGGCACGCAGTTCATCCGGCATCAGACCGATGAAATGACCGAGGCCGCACGCTGGTTCGAGGATTCGTCCATGCTCGAAACCGAAACGCCGCAATGCACCGTACATCGCCCGAATGACGACGGGTGCGGTGTAGTGGGCGTTGAGCGTGGTGGCGCGGGCGGACTCAAATTCTTCCGGCGTCAGGAGTTTTTCCAACTGCTCGCCTTGCGAAGCCCACTCCTTGTTGAATGGATCAAAGACCTGCGGCAGCCCGCCCCAACCGACGTAACGAACAAGTATCTTCTTCTCCTCGTCAGACGCGGTGCGAGTTTCGCCCTCCAGTTCCTTGAGCAGCGTGATGGCCGCCAGATTGTCGCGGCACTTTTGTTTCAGGGAGCCAACGCCGAGCTTGTCGGTGTCGGTGATGCGGTAGTTCTTCGGATTGCGCGGAGCTTCGGCGTCAAGAACTGGAATCAGGACTCTGGCTGCAGGAAGATGTATCGCGTCCGCACCGTCTCCCACGCCGAGTCGTGAGCCTGTTGTGTGGTCAGCCCCTGCTGAATCAACTGGCGGCGAATCCGGTCGAGTTCCTCGTCCGTCTTCTCCTCCGCTTCGAGGAGCGCCTGATCCAGCATCCCTTTCGCTTCGAGTTCCACGACCATCTTCGGAAGGAACTCCCGCCAGTGCTTCTCGGCCATCATGCCGTATTGCGTCAGTGTTGTCATAAGTCGTCGCGGCAGGCGCGAACAAGTCGAGCTGTTGAACGTCATCCGCACGTTGCCTTCGCGTAGCCATTTCTAGTATGCGATGGCCAAGAGCATCGCGCAATGTGGAGTTCAGGAAGTAAGGGCGGCATTACGATGTCCTCACCAGAAGGGATTCTCCGTCCTCTGCGGTTTGCAGTTTTCCAACGCCGGTTCCTCCGAGCAGAAGGCTCTTGGCCACGGCATCGCCGATCAATCGCTCCGTCGCGTTACGCATGGGCCGCGCGCCGAGCTTGGGGTGAAATCCTTTCCTCACAAGAAACGCGAGTATCGTATCGTCTGCTTCGAGTGTGTAACCCTGCGCTTTGAGGAATCGCAATTCCGATTGAAGGAACTTCTCCGCGATTTCCAACTGCACGTCGTAATTGAGCGGATGGAAGACGAGCACTTCGTCAATGCGCGCGAACAGTTCGGGACGCAGCGTCTGTTGCGCGCGGCTCAGGACGTGGCGTTCGAGAGTGGCCGCGCTGGAATGTTGCAGACCCAGAATCTCCGCCGCGCCGATGTTGGAGGTCAGAGCGATGTAGAAGGGTGAGAAGTCGAGCGTCCGCCCATTGGCCAAAGTCACGCGGGCGGCGTCGAGCAGTTGCAGGCAGATGTCGAGCACTCGCGGGTGAGCCTTCTCGATTTCGTCCATCAGCAGGGTGCCCTCCTGCACGCGGTCCCGCTCCATTCCCAGATAACCGCACTCGCCGGGCTGTGAGCCGATGAGCACGCCCAGGCTCGCCTGCGTTTGATACTCCGACATGTCGAGCCGGATGAGCGAGTCGGTAGCAAACAGTCGGCGCGTGAAGACCATCGTTGCCTCGGTCTTGCCGGTGCCGGTGGGGCCGAGCTTCAAGAAGCTTCCGCGCGGGCGCCCCGGCTTTCGCAATCCCAACTGTCCACGCCTCAGCACCGACATGATGCGCGGCAGGACGTGGGCTTGTCCGCGAATCTCACGCGGGAGTTCTTCCTCCAGTTCGTGAAGGCGTTTCAATTCGTCGGCGGAGCACGGCGTTTTCATGCCGCCAATTCTTACCGAAACAACGCCCGACGATTGTGCCCATCGGGCACAACGCGCGTCCCGCGCGCTGATAGAACTTCACGCGACGATTCGGAAGCACGGTGCCTCCGACGCAAAAATGAAAAACGTATCGCGAAACAAAATGAAAACACTCGCTCAATCCCTTCGCAGAACCGTACGCGGCCTCGCCGTGGCTCTCTGTATCAATCCACGCCTTCGGACCACCTTGCTGCTGGCAGCCGTCGTCGTTCTCAACTCCACCAGCGCCTTCGCCCAGGCGTTCGGCTCGACCGAACTCAAGACCGGCATCAGCAACAGTCTCGCCGTCATCATGCTCTTCGGCTTCGTGCTCGGTATTGCGGCGGTCATCGCTGGCGGTTTCGCCATCCGGCGCGGCGACGTGGACACTGGCAAGCTCTCCATCATCGGTGGCGCGGTGATTGCCGCCGCACCCGCGGTCGCCTTCGCGTTCTTCAAAATCTTCGGCCTCGACACCAACTCGACGGTTGGCGTGGGCGCATTCTGATGAAACCAACGCAGAGCAGCCCAAACGCGGCGATGCGAATTGCGACCTGGCTCATCATCATCGCCATCACCGCCTCGCTCCTCGTTTGGCTGCTCTGCAAACTTGGCTTTCCACTCACACCAATACTCGCTCGAACGCCCGTCGCGCAGATGCCATGAAGACCGACCTCCGACTCACCGACACCAACGCCGCTTCGGATTCCCAAGGAAAGACGTGGGGGCTTGAAGGCAATCTGTTCTGGTATCTCGTCGGAGGATTGGGGGCCGGGATCACGGTGTTCTTCCTTCTCATCGTCGCGGTGAAGGCCAGCCTCCTCATCTCATCCGTTGGCGCGGCAGTGCCGGTGCTGCTCGCCCTCGCCTATATCTACGGGCTGCGACAGGGCAAGCCACCGGGCTACGACCGCGATGTGGTCGAACGCCTGTTCACGGGCAACGGCTTCGCGCCAGAGCCGAGCCGCTGCTCGCTTCTCAAGCATCCCCTCACCGCAAACTGACCTATGGCCGGCCATACCATCCTCGAAGTGTTGAATGATGCCGAAAGCGCGTTGCGCGAAAACCTTCACCGCCACGACCTCGACCCGACGGCCCGCGCCCACATGGAGCGTGCGTTGAATCATGTTCGCGAGTCCTACATCGCGACGAACGAAGTCGGCAAGGCCCGAACCGTGCATCAGCTCGTGAGTGACTGCGAAGGCGTCGAACGCCTCATGATCAAGATCAACCGAGGCCACAAGCCGGGAGGCGTCCCCATCAAACCCTCCCACTGAACCATGTTCGAGCGTCCACCCAACGGTTTCTTCGTCCGCGATTTGATTGTCTTCAATCATCTTCGTCGTGGCGGCTACGTGGCCAAGGGTTTCGTGCTCGAAGCGCCTGACCTCACGAACAGTCCCATCGCTGATCTGAATGATTTCCAGGACCAGATTTGTCTCCTGCTCGCCTCGCTTCATGAGAACCAGCGGCTACAGGTGCAATACTTCTGCGATTCAGACTACAAGGCGGAACTGCTCCGATACCAGTCGGAGACGGAGAGGATGTCGAACCTGTGGACGAAGCGGACACGCAACGAACGCTTCGCCCGCTTCTGGCAGGCGATGACGGAACGGAAGCTTCGTCGTCAGCGCGTCGTTCTCTACGTCACACGCTCCCTGGAGAACACGCCCAAGCTGGTGCAAACCGGCAGAGGCCGGCGCGACTACTACGCGACGCTGCTCGACCAACTCGTCACAGAGTATGAGCACGTCCATCGGTTGCTGCTCGAAATCTTCTCGAACACCGGCACACGCATCACGCCAATGGTCGATGCCGACCATCTCCGGCACTACGCACGCTTTCTTAATCCATCCTTTAACGACCGCTTCGACTTCGATCCGTTCGAGTCATTCGAGCCGGAACTTTCGATCCAGGAGAACTGCTGGCATTCGGAGGGTAACGGCCAGTCCGACTTCGGATTCTTCCTTGATGGCCACTATCACTCCGTCATCGTTCTGACGCGCTGGCCACGCACGACCTATCCCGGAATCATTCAGCGCCTCACGAACCTTCGCCTGCTCGATTACACCATCACGGTCAACATCGATCCGCTTCCAGTCACAAAGGAAATTTCCAAGGAGGAGAAGGCGCACGACCGCGTGGCCGGCGATTATGCGAGCGAAAAGAAGATTTCGCTGCTCACGGTGATGGAGAAAAAGCAGCGGAAGATTCACGCGCTGATGCAGGGGCAGAGCATTCCGTTCAACGCCAGCTTCATCGTCCGCGTGTGGGACAAATCCAAGGAAGGGCTGAACGCCAAGGCCGCCGCGCTCAAGAACGCCATTCAGTCCATGAACGCCGCGCAGTATTTCGAGGCGAACCTGCCGACGACCTCCAAGAATCTGTTCTTCCAGACGTGGCCGGGCTGGACATGGGGCCGCTACGAGCATCGCAAGCTTTACGCGGAACACCGTTATCTCGCCGACATGCTGCCGCTCACCAGCACGTTTGCCGGACACCTGGCGACGGCGGAGGCTATTTACGATGGACCGGCGCACAACCTCATCGGCATCGAGACATTCTCCGGCTCCGAGGACAACAAGTCTCCCCAGCACGCCGTTCTGCTCGGCATGTCCGGCGCAGGCAAATCCGTGACGATGTGCGATCTGCTTTCGCAGACGGAGGGTTACTTCGCCTACACGGTCATCATCGAGGAGGGTTTGAGCTACGGCATTTACACCGCGACGGTCGAGGAGGGCGCGCGGCCCATCATCATTCATCCTGACGGCGACCTGACGATCAATTACCTCGATACCAAGGGGCTTCCGCTCACGCCGGATCATCTCTCCGCGGCGACGGCGCTGGTAGCGCGCATGATTGGCACCAGCGCGCAGGAGGACAAGCAGATGCTCCGGCAGGCGCAAATCGCCAAATACATCAGCCTGCTCTACGAGGATTCGTTCCAGGACTGGTGCAAGAAGCGGCACGCGGACCTGCTGAACATCGCCGGCCACGCGCTGGCGCTTCAACGGTTCCGCGCCGAGCGGATGCCGCCGGGCGCGACCACTCTCGAAACTTTTGCGGACTTCCGCGACCAGGCGGGGTCTGGACTCATACCGTCCCAGGCGGGATTCACCTTCAACGAATGGGGCCGGGAATATCTGGCCCGCTTCGACGAAGGGACAGTCCTGAGATTCCTGAAAGACCCCAAGACCAGCAAGGAAGTCCGCAATCTCGCTTTCGCTTACTTCGCGCCGGAGGATTTTCCGACGCACCGGATGCTCCAAGAGTTGATGATGCTCGATCCGATGGGTGCGGAGCGCGATCAAATCATGGAGATTGCCACGCTGCTGTTGCCGTGGTGCCGCGACGGCAATTACGGCTGCTTGTTCGATGGCACGAGTAATCTCTCACTCACGGGCAAGATCGCGCACTTCGAGCTGGGTTACATCCCGGAGTCGGCCAAGGAACTGAAGTCGGCGGCTGGTTTCCTCATCACGAATCACGCGCGCAAACACATCATCACACTGCCGCGCGCTCTCAGAAAACGGAATGTGTACGAGGAAGTAGCCCGTTTCCTCGACATCCCCGGCGGCCAGGAAATTGTCCAGGAGAGTTACGCCCAGCTTCGGAAGTTCAATTGCTGGAACATCTCCATCGTTCAGCAATATGCGCGCTTCAAGCAGTCGCGCATTCGTTCCGCCGTCTTCGGAAATTCACGCCAGTTCTACATCATGCGGCAGAACGACCGCACGGATTTGGAGGACATGTCGAAGGACATCGCGCTCCCAGAGGTCACCCAGCACGCGATTATGAACTACGCGTTGCCCGACCATCAGCCCGGCCAGAAATACGCGCCCTTCACCTATTTCCACACTGACTCGGTGCGGAACATCTGCGGCACGGCCCACAACATCGCATCGCCGGAGATGCTCTATTGCTCCAGTTCGAGCGGCGAACATTTCGACAAACGCGCCCGCGAACTCCGCGCCAGTCAGAATATCGTCGAGGGCATCATCGCTCACGCGCATCGCGACGGTGTGACTTAACAAACCAAGAACAACTCACCCGTATGAATCTTCACAGCCTCATCCTTCCCATAGCTTCCATAGCCCTCCTCACCGGCTGCGCCGCCACCCGAACCATCAGCGATGTTAGTCTCGGTGCTGGCGGCGCAGCTCTCGCCCACGAGCTTTCGGACGGAGACCCGCTTGCCACCGCAGGGGGCGCTGCCGGCGGCGTGCTGTTGAGTGAAGGACTTCACTACGCCGCCAAGAGGCAGTCCGAGAAGGCTTACGCGACGGGCTACGAGAAGGGCCGCAGTGACGCGGTCAAGCAGCAGTATTGGCTCTACGTGGACATGCAGAAGCCGCGCAACCGCGTGGACAATGTGCGGCTCTACGAGGTCCAGCTTCCCGAACAACGCATCGACGGCGTGATTTTCAAACCCTCAACCAAATACCTCCGCATCGAAGAATAGGCAGGCGACGCCTGCACGAAAGGAAACACACACCATGAAAAAACTCATCACACTCACATTGATCACTGTGGCCGTCACGAGTTCGGCTCACGCGCAGTGGATTGTCTATGACCCGGCCAGCAACATTCAGGGGATTCTCAACACGGCGCAGGAGATCGCCAAGTTCGTGGAGGTCATCAACAATCAGGTGCAGCAGATTCAGACGCTCACCGATCAACTCAACGAGTTCAAGCACTACGAGGATCTGTTCGGCGACCCAAAGAGGATTGTCGTCTCCACCATCACGCCGCTCGTGACTGATTTGCGGCGCACCGAACTCGGTGAATCGCTGGGCGAGCTCATCCAAGCGGCGGACGGCGTGGCCGCGCTGACTTACAACGCTCAGGGACTCTACAACACGATCGGCGAATCGTTCGTGACACCCAAGGGCAAAACTGTCGCACGGGACGCGGATGCCTTCCGGCCATTCGCCGCCATCAACGCCACGACCGCGAACTACCAAACGGTCTCCACCAACACCGCCGCGCGTCGCGCGAAGTTGAAGGGTGAGATTGCCGCTACGCTGGAGCAACTGCGCACGGCTTCGAGCGACGCCGAGGTTCAGAAACTCAGCGCCACATTGACCGGACTCTCTGCCGCGCTTGCCAGCACGGAGCACGAGACAGGCGAGGCGCTGGCCAATTCGCTCGTGCAGGACATCGAGAATCGCAACGACGAGCGCAAGCAGGCACAGGCAATCAAGGAGCAGCAGTCCGCCGCGTTCAGTGAAGCGCTGGGCAACTACGGCAAGACGTTCCGCCTGCTCGATGCGCCCACCACGTTTCCGAAGTAATCACGCCATCTCAACACGCCGCGACGCATGGCCTCCTTCAACGCACTGTTTCCGACTTTCCTGCAACGCTGCGCGGATTTGCGCGTCGTGCTGCTGGTCGTGGCCTACATGCTCGTCATCGTCGGCATCATCATGCTGGCGATGAGGAGGCCGTCGCCGCGCGCGTGGATGCGGCACTTCATCCGCATCACGGTGGTAATGTCGCTGCTGGTTTTTCTGCCACAATGGGGCGATCAAGTTCAAGGTATCGTGGCGACCACCGTCACGGACACGCTCAAGGCCAATCCTGATCAGATTTATACGGCCTACCAGGAAACGCTGAAAATCAAACACTCGGAGACCGAGACGACGGGACTTTGGGACATCATCGCCAACGGCACGTCCGGCGTGGTCAACGCCATCATCAGCGGAGTTCTGTGGTTGGTCGCGTTCGCGGCCTCGTTGCTCATCTTCTGGTCCTACGTCTTTCAGAAAATCATCCTGAACATCGGCTACGCGCTCTCGCCGATTCTCATCGGCTTCATCGCGGTGCCCGCCTTGAGCGGCGTAGGGAATCGCTACCTGCTCAATCTCATCGGCGTTCTGCTTTGGCCGCTGGGTTGGGGTGCCGCCGCGCTCATCTCGCAGGGCATCCTCGACTTCATGACGGACCAATCGTTTCTCGCGATTGATCCGACCTCGACGCTCTACTCACTGCAAAATCTGATCGGCCTCGCCGTCCTGAGTTTCTGGACGCTGTTCAGCACCTGCGCCGCGCCCATCATTATCACAAACGTTCTGACGCACGGAGCCGATGCGGGAAGCCTGCTTCTCGGCGGAGGGATTGGAACATTCATCCAGACCGCTGCAACTACTGCGGGTGCCGCAGCGGTGGCGGCGCCCGTTGGTCGTCCCTTGGTCACAGCAGCCGCGGCCGGCATGGCTGGAGTCCTCAGCACCGCCTCGCTCGCCAGCGGCATGGGTAGCGCCGGAGCCATCATTATCGCCGGTAGCGGTCTGCCGCCTCGTTCCGCGCGCGGGCGTCCCGGTGATGACATTACCGGCGACAAGGCCGTCCGCGACCTCATCGCCACTTCTCGAAACCAAGTTCGCTAAATCATGACTGCCGCACCAGAGCAACCCCGTTCCACGCCCACGCCGAAGGGCGTCATGCCGCCGCCGGCTCCGCGAAAGTCCTTCGACCCGACGCGGCTTTTTGCGCAACGCGACCGCCTGCCATGGATTTGGTTTGGCCTCGCCGTCGCTGTTATTCTGCTCGCTGCGGTGGATCGCTATCATCTGGTCAACACGTTCAAGCAACGCGAGCGCGTCGTCATCATCGACCCGGCGGGCACGTATTACCTCAGTCCGTTGCTGGCGTTCGATGAAGCGAAGGAACTGCACGCTCAACAAGCGACCCTCGCGACACTGGCTCTCCTGGAGCGCAACCCGAAGGACTTCGACCACGCCGACCTGTTGAAGCATGTTTTCCTCAAAGCCGCGCTTGGCAAGGCGCAGGACCATCGCGCGCGGGAGGGTGCCGAGTTCCGTGCGAAGCAACTGCACCAAAAGCCGGAGATTGCCAAGCTCGACATCCTGGCCACGCGGGAAAACGAAGTGCTCGTCAACGTGACGGGCCAGATTATCCGCACCGGCATCTTTCAGGACAAAGCTTTCACCGAGGCGTTGCCCTTTGTGCTCAAGCTGAAACTACTCCGCAACCCAAACATGGCCGCCAACGGCCGTTTCCCCACCGCCGTCGCCGACTTCAAATATGAAATCCCTCAATAGATTTTGGTTTTACCTGCTGTCGCTCTCGCCTGCGCTGGCGGCGGACACTGCCGCCATCCAATCGGCGCTGCTTGACGAGCGAGTGGTCTATTCAGTTTCCGTGGCAACGAACCGCGTCACGACGATCAGCTTTCCTAGCCCGATTGCCGGGATTGATGCCGCCGGGGTTACGACCGATCCGAAGGTGCCGGGGCAGTTTCAACTGGCACACACAAGAGGCTCTTCGTTCTTCTCGGTTCGCGCGCTGGGTCGTAACGCGACTGCGAACGTGAATGTGCGCTGGGGCAAACACACCTACGTCTTGGAACTCGCCGAAAGTTCCTTGCCGGTGCTGTCGTTCATCCTCGAAACGAAACCGTCCGGCCCCGGCGTTCAGCCCGCGCCCATCATCAGTCCGACTCGACTGCTGGCGTTACTCGACAAGGCGAAGACGTTTCCGCTGCTCAAGCAACAGCATCCCGAAGCGGTCGCACAGGTGGAGTTCGTGACGTTCACCGACCAGCCATGCGTTACAGATTTCAATGACTTCGAGATCCGGGTCGAGGAGACGTTTCGATTCAATCCCGAAGACACGCTTGTCTTTCATCTGCGGTTGAGGAACAAGACCGATGTCGCCATTCACTATCGCGCCGACAGTTTCTCTTTACGCGTTGGCAATCGTCTGTATCAACAATCCATCAGCGACGCTGCCGGATTGATTCCGCCGAAAGAGGAAGTCACCGCCTACTTCGCCGTCACTGGCACGCCGGACGGCGCACGCAATGAACTATCGCTGAAGAATGCGTTCAGCGTCCTGGTTGAACGGCTTCCCATTCCTCCGCCTGCGACAAGTCAAAGCACGACCAATCAACCCGCCACCACACCATGAACCCGCGCTCGCTGCTCAATTTCCTCCAAACCCGCAGCGGCAAGCTGCTGGCGTTCGGACTGATTTTCGCCGCTGCGATGCTGCTGTTCAGTCACACGCGCAACAAATCCACCAGCGAAGACGGGCCGCCCGTAAAGCCGCTCTCGCTCGACAAGGGGACGAATCACCCTCAACTCGTACAGACCGTGCAGCGTGCGATGGAGGTGTTTCGCCCGCCGCCGCCGAAGCCGGAACCAAAGCTCTTGCCCATTGTCACGAACAGCGTTCCGGCTGTTGTTCCACCAAAGCCCGCGCCGGAACCGCCGTCGATTCCAGCCCCCATCAGCCTATTCGCTGACAGCACACGCCCGGAAGTGGAGACAAAGAAGTTGAGTTCGGACTATGCACCGTTCGGCCGGTTAATTCCCTGCGAGACGGTCATTACAGTGGACTCCGCTTCCATTCGGACCCCCATCATCGGCCTGGTCACGGAGGATATTTACCACGCCGGTCGGCTCATCATTCCTGCCGGCACCGAAGTTCACGGCACGGCTCAGGCGGATCGAATGCGCGAACGGCTCGGCAGTGGCACGGCCTGGACGTTCGTCTGGCAGACGGGCGAAGAACTGCCGTTGCGCGGCCTGGCACTCGACCGGGAGTTCGCATCGAGCACCAACGAAGTCGGCTGGGGCATCACCGATGGCAGCGCCGGTCTGCGCGGCAGACTCATCAAGTCGGATAATCTCGCGGAGGTAAAGCTGTTCGCCGCGACCTTTCTCAGCGGTGCGGCCAACGCGCTCACCGAGAAGGAGCAGACCATCTTTGGCTCCATCGACAGTCGTTCGCTGAACAACGCGCCGTTCAAAGGCGCGGACAAGGTTCTCAGCATTTACGCGCAGCGGATTTTGGACAGCATTCAGCGCGATGGCTTTTACGTCCGCGTGCCATCGGGCAAACAGTTTTACCTCTACATCCTCCAGACCATTGATCGCGCCGAGGCCCGCATCGGCGGCGCGGGGACGCCTTTCGCACTGACCAACGACGCAGCGGACGCGGAATTTCCGCGTCCCGACCGGCTCACAGCCAGAGCACCGCACGAAGCTCAATCGCAAATCACGCCATGAAATTCCGCCTCCTGATTCCATTCATCATCCTCACCGGCTGCACTGCTCCCAAAGCCGGGAGAGTCACCGTGACGCCGCGATCAACCACGGTCGCGACAGAGGAATTGTCCACGACCGTGCGCTATCCAGAAATCATCAAGAGCTACCACATCGGTCGCTACGTTGATTCGCAGAACCGGCTCTTGATGCACGAAGGGCATCAGTTCTACCGAGTGGAGTCCTTTGGCACTTGGAACCTGCATCCGCCGCCGGTGAGCGTCGTTCAGCCCGTCAGCGTTGCGTCCCTGACCAACAGCGCATTTGCCACGCCCGCATTGAACGATGGAGCGATTGCCGAACTGAATCGGCAACGCGAAATCACCCAAGCCGTCACGCGACAGGCGGAATCATTGAATCGATCGTTAAGGCAGTTCAGCGAATTGCTCGCCAGCACCCGCGCTATGGCTCAACAAAATCAGCGCCTGCGCGAGCAAATCACGAACACGGAAAAACGCCTTTCCGCCCTCGAAACGGAATTGCGGCAGCGGCCCCATCCCGTGACCGCTACGGCACTGGAGCCGTGAGAAGCGATTCCATCGCGCCCATGAGCATCAATCAGAACACTTTGCTGGTAACTCTCGAAGCGGATTTGGCTGAACTGAGTTCAGCGCCGCTTCGGCCAGCATGGCGGTGAATCAGCGCAAACAAATCGCGCCGACGCCGCTCCTCGAACAAACAAAACATAAACCTCATCATGAGCACCAAAGTAAAGAACCCGACACCTGTCGGCTCCACCGGCGCTAATGCCGCCCCCACTGAACACCGCACTAACCCTGAAGTGGATGCGAAGATTGACGCCTACATCAAAGAGAACCCCAAGTATTGGGAATACCTGCAAAGCACACCGAAGGACCGGCTCCAGCGGATGCTGGTCTTGAAGGAAGTCCAGGTTCTCGACCGTCAACAACGCATCAAGGACAGCTTGATGAAGGAAATCGAGAAGAAGCCGGACTTGAAGCAGGCGTACGACTTGTTGCTGAAGAATGTTCCCGAGGATCTTCGCGACGGCGTGATGGTTCGCATGGCGCAGCAAGCGCGACGGGCCGTGGCGCGTGGACAGCGCGCCTCGGAAGGCGTGGCGGTCTAACTCCAAATCTGGTGGTCAACTTGACGCACCCGGCACAGCGAGTGTATAGAGAATCTTAATCGGCAAAGAGCAGTCCCGCACCTGCTCGGCCGAGCTGGGCTGTTTTTACAGTGTCCGGGGAGGAATTCCCAATTCGGCTCAAAGCGCGACTGGTGGTGGCATCCGCCGCCAGCGTGCTTCTGTCCAACATGGATGCCACAGAAAGCGTTTGCTATGGCGGTGAAGCTGCGCAAGTCCGTTTCGAGTACCGGTTCATGGAATTCCTGAACTGGCTTGATGTTTTCCTCAAGGAGCACCTCGACCATGTCTTCCTGGTGCTGGTCTTCGCCGCGTTGGCGTTGCTCATCTGGTGGAGGATTCGCCGCCGGACGCCGCATGGTTCCGGCGCAGCAGCCAGCGCAATGGCGCGCAACGCGGGTGAAAGTCCCGCCGGTCGAATTGGACGGTTCACGACCGACAGCCCCATGCCTGTCCCGCCGCGAGGCCGAGGAGGGAAAGCGAGTTGGGGCCAGGAACCGACAGGCTGTAATGAAGATGAACCACATCCGATGAGCCCCGATAATGCAAATCCCGGAGCCAAGAGCCCTCCCCGGAATGGGCGAAGGCCGACGACTTCCTGCTGTGGACAACCGTCACACAGGGCCTCCGGCGGGGTCAGCGTGGATAGCAGGTCCGGGAAGTGCGCGCCGTGAAGGCTGGGGGAGGTCTGCGGTCGTGAGGGCAACCTCAACCTTCCGTTCGCCGGTGCCACCGGTGAGGACGGGAGTGGCGACCGCAGTAGTCGGAGTCCTCCGTAGTATCGTGGATTTGTGGACGTTGACGCGGACGGCTCCGCCCAACTCTGCGAGTCTGCGAGAAGGGGGAGGGCACTTGTTCTGATGCGTGCAAGCGGGGTGAAGGACGGGGAGATGGCCCGCGAGGGATACAAACTCCCGAGAAAGTTCGGAAGCTCCAAATCGCGCTCTATCGCAAAGCCAAGGCCGACCCGAAGTGGCGGTTTTGGAGTCTCTACGGAGAGTTGTATCGACCGGACCTGCTGGAGCACGCGCTCCGGTTGGTGGCCTGCAACGGCGGTGTGCCCGGAGTGGATGGTCAGACCATCGGCTCGATCACGGCGACACCGGACACGCAGCGGACGTGGCTCGACACGTTGCAGGAGGAACTCAAAACCAAGACGTACCGGCCCCGTCCGGTGCGGCGGGTTTACATACCCAAAAGCAACGGCGGGCAACGACCGTTGGGCATTCCCACAGTGAAGGATCGAGTGGCGCAGATGGCGGCGTATCTGGTGCTGATGCCGATATTTGAGGCGGACTTTCATCCGCACAGCTTCGGCTTCCGGCCCAAACGCAACGCGCATCAAGCCCTCGACACCATCGTCCAAACGCTGCGCAGCGGACGCACCGAAGTGCTGGACGCGGACCTGTCGAAATACTTCCGACACGATCCCGCACCGGCAGTTGCTGCGAGCGGTGGCGCGGCGCGTGAGCGATGGCAGCGTGCTGTGACTCCTCAAACAATGGCTGCGAGCACCCGTGGTGGAAGAAGACAAGAATGGCACGCGGCGAGTCCCGCCGAACAGCAGGCCCCGCAAGGCGGCGTCATCTCGCCGCTGCTGGCCAACCTGTATCTGAACCCGCTGGACTGGCAGGTGAACGAACGTTGCACAGGCCGGCCCGTGCTCGTGCGCTACGCGGATGACTTCGTCATCCTGAGCCGGCCAGCGCAGGGGAAAGGAACTGCGCGAGCGATTGCACCGCTGGCTCACGGCCAGAGGACTGAGCCTCAACGAAAGCAAAACCCGGATCGTGAACTTCCGCGAGGAAGCCTTTCACTTTCTGGGGTTCCAGTTGAGCTGGCGGCGCGGGCGAAGCGGGCGGAACTATCCGCACGTTGAACCCGGCGCCAAGAGCCAGCAGCACCTGCGCGAAGTCATCCGCGAAGAACTCAACCACTGGACGCACTGGCGCGGGGTCAAACCCACGGTGGAGCGGGTCAACCAAATCCTGCGCGGCTGGAGCGGGTATTATCACTACCGCAACAGCAGCCGGGTGTTTGGGAAGACCAAGTGGTGGGTGGCGACGCGGATGAAACGCTGGCTCTGGCGCAAGCACGCCTGCGCCCGCGCACTGTGGGAAGCGTATCCGGACGAGCAACTCCATGAGTTCTACGGACTGTGGCCACTGCCGGTGAAAGCCGGATGGACACCGAGTAGAACGGCCTGAAGCGATGCGACCAAACAGACCCGGAGAGCCGGACACGGGAAATCCGTATGTCCGGTTCGATGAGGGGCGAAGTGGAAAACGCGGCCCTGACCACTACGGTCAGTTCAATCCGCCTCCCTCCACTTCGCCTACTCTACTCCGACAAAGTGGATATGCCTCAAACGGGCGTCTTCGATTTCATGCAAAGCCCGAAACCAAGACATCTTCGGGACGAACCACCTCCGCCTCGATCTGGACAGGTCAATTCAGGCGACGACTGGTTCTCGAATTAAAGGAGGCCACTGATGCGGCGGCGCGTGAAGGGGCGCAGGGAACCGCCCCGCAAAAACCAGAATGTTATCGGGCCGGCGCTCTTGAAAATGCGGCTGAAGAAAGGATGGTCGCAAGAACAAGCCGCCGCGAAAGCGCAATGCGCCGGCCTGGATTTCACGCGCCAGATGATCGCGAACATGGAGATTCGCCGTCGAGGTGTGAGTGATCGCAAGCTTGTCGATCTGGTGAGGCTTTACGGGTGCTCGTTCGACGAACTATTTCCAGAGCAGTATCACGTCTTGAAGAAAGGCGACGGCAAGAAGCCGTCGCGGTGATGGATCTGCCAGATCACTCGAACGTCGCGAATAGAAAGTCTTCATCGCTGTCAGGCCCAGGGACGACCCCTGCTCGCAGCTTTTTTGGCAACTTTGTAAGCAATTGACGAATAAGATGACGCGAGCGTTTCTCCGGCGGCATTTTGATCACCAGCCCGTCGGAGAATCGCTTGCCGGATTTGCCTTCGTAGATGCCCACGGCCACAACCTGCTTCGCCCCCGCGTTATACAGACACTCCACCAAATGTCGCGCCTGAGTGAAATTCAACAAACCGAGTGACCGCTCTTGGGCTCCAGCTTCCAACCACTCCCGCGCCTCGCAACAATTCCTCCGCGAGAGCAACCAAGCGACATGCAGCCGAAATTCCCGCCTTTCGATTTCATCGGCTTCGAGTTTCGATGCTCTCAGGGGCGTGGCGCGATAGATTGGATATTCCGGGTGTTGTTTGGCGATGGCGCGGTACCGCCTGGGCGACACTTCGTGGCGTTCAACAGCGAATCGCTCGACCGTCAGCGTGCCATCGCGCATCCAAAACCGCGTGCGTCCGGTAAACATTCCGTCCACCGTCGAAGTTTCGAGCCGGGGCTGGCCGTTCTCGAACCACTCCCTTTGAATGCCCGTGCCATGTTTCATACGAAACGAGCCGAGCAACTTGCCACGATCGTTCCACTGACGGCATTGACCATGCAGAAGGCCATGCTCGTAAGATTCCTCCAAAGCCAGTCTCCCGTTGTGGTGCCAGACGCGACGGAATCCGTGTAGCTGACGCCCAAGAAAATGAATCTCCTCACGCAACTGTCCGTTGCGATAGAAGCGGCGCTCAACTCTTGTCTTGGACGACATTGGTTTCACGGGCACCTGTCTGGTGAGTCGGGATTGCATAGCCGAACTGATTTCCATCGATTTTGTCAACCGCAGGTCGCTCAGTCGGTGGTGGTGCTGGTGGCCCGCAAAAAGAAGGGGCGCGAACCCAACGCACCTCCACTAGAGGCACCGCGAAGCGCCTTTGGAAAGAAGCACGCCGAGCCGCGCCCGATGGGGCGCGCGCTCCGGCGGCTCTTTCCGTTGCTGAAAATTCGCGGTTTCCTAGTGGAACCGAGCCGATACGACGCAAAGTTTGAGTTTGTCTTGTTACATAGCCAGACTGACCAACGCCGAGAACATACCTTCTGGCGGCACATCGCCAAGTCCAAAGGCCGGACGGAATGAACGGCGACTCGGTCAGATGATTCTGAGATGCGTACTTTCGCGGGAAGAGACTTTCGGAAGAATTTGAAGAAACGCATTTCCAAGACGACATAGGAGACATTGGCACAGACGGAGAGTTACAGCGTAGCGCTCTCGGAAACCGCAAGCGGGGAAACTCTACCTTACGTCTTTCTCCGCCAGGAAATCCGCAACGCCATTGCGGATTTATTTGGCAAACTCGTCCCGGCCAACTCCATCTCACACAGGAAGTGAACGGGTAAATCGCCCCCCCTAGAAAAGACGCCGATTGGTTTTAGGCCGGGGTGAGGCGGGCCGGTTCTTCGAGAATGTCCAGGATGGGCTTCGCGCAGTAAACGCGATCACGCTTCGCTTCGCTGACCTCTTTCAACACCTTTAGCTTCTCCAACTGCCCGATGGCACGCATCACCGTGTTGTAGGCGAGGTTCAATTCCTCCTCCGCGCCGCGAGGCGTCAGGAATGGATTCGCGCCGATCATGTCGAGCATTTGCAACGCGACCTTGGTGCCGGCCTGACCGGAAAGTTTCTCGCGCCAGTTCGTGAGCAACTGATTGATTCGCTCGGCGCGGCTCAAGGCGTCTTCGGACTGCCTCGCCACGCCGTTCAGAAAGTATTGCACCCAGCCTTCCCAATCGCCGCGCTCCGACACGCCGCGTAGTCCCGCGTAATAATCCACGCGCGTCGCCTCGAAGAACGCCGAGAGATACAGCAGCGGCGCGGGCAGGATGTTGCGCTCGCACAATTGCAGCGTGATGAGCAACCGGCCCACGCGCCCGTTGCCATCGAGGAACGGATGGATCGCCTCGAACTGATAGTGCGCCAGCGCCACATGTACCAGCGGTGGCAGCATCCGTTCGTGAAGGAATTTCTCCCACTCCGACAAATGCTCGCCCAATACATCCGGCGGTGGCGGGACATACTTCGCCTGCGCGAGTGTTTCGCCGGGACGGCCAATCCAGTTCTGTGAGCGCCGAAACTCACCCGGCGTGGCGTGTCCGCCGCGTACTCCTGTCATCAGGTGTTCATGCAACTCCCGTACGAGGCGAAGAGACATTGGCAGCGACTGCAACCGCTCGATTCCGTGTTCCAGCGCCGTAACGTAATTACCCACCTCGCGCAAATCATCCGGGCTGCGCTCCACGAATGCACCCGCTTCCGCCGCCAGCAACTCGCCCAGCGTCGCCTGCGTGCCTTCGATGCGGCTCGACAGCACGGCCTCGCGCCGGATGAACGGCCGAATCAGCACATGCGGATTGGGCAATCGTCGTCCCTCACCCGCCAGCCGGCCCACGAGCATCGAGGCATCCGCGAGCGCATTCGCCAGCGCCGGAGTCCATTCCAACTGCGGCGGCAACGGGTTCGGATGAAAGGCGCGATATCCCTCCAGCGTCGTGATCCAACGCCCGGAGGTCTTGCCTGGATTTGATTTGCTCGACGCTTTCGCCATGCTGGGAGGCAGAATTTCACTGTTTCAGAAGCCGCGCAAGGAATGAAACAACTGCCTCCGCTATTTCAGTCGGCTGAAATCGCGAGTGGGCGCGTTTCAGGAACATCTCACATAGGGGCTGCTGAGGAGGCGGATTTACCACAGCCGGTCTTCGGTGGACAGGCCCAGGTCCGCATAAATCATTTCGAGGTGTTTCATGTCGAATGGCCAATACTTGGGAACAAGGTCCGGCTCGGCCTGCACCAGGAAGTAAACGGCAATAACAACTGGATGCCTGTAGAGCGCTGACAACGGCGCTCGTTCCTTAATCTTGTCAGCGAGAAAATCGTACTCAGTGAGAAAAGCATCAAGACTTCCCTGCGTAATGAGAAGCAACTGTCCTCGGTATGGATCGAGCAGCGCATTGCTGAGTCGAAAGTCTGTGCTTCCGGGTTCTCCCAGAAGTGCCGAATACACGGACGCCAGCAAGTCATGCACACGCTGAATCTCGGCATTGGCGGCTTGGAGTCTTTCGTTGACCGCTACAAATATCTCATCCGTTGTCTCCACGAGCGCCGCACTCTTGGCCACCTGTCGAACTGCCTCTTTGTCAATCGTGCCGGTTGGCTTGTAGATGCGGTCGTGGGCTAACTCAGCGTAGGCGTGTTGCAACAGTGTTCGCACCTGCACTTCACATGATGTTCCTGGGGGCACTGTCACCGATCCACAAGCAACCGGCCCCTTGGTACGCACAACATAGTGAACGGACTGATAATCGAAGTGGTGGGGACGCTCGGCGCGTTCAGCTTCAAAATCTTTGTCCTTTTGCCAATCCCATGAAGCGCAATCCTCAATAGCCTTCTCGATAATTTTCAACTCAGACCGAAGCAGAACCACAAACCTGACACCCACTTTGTCGGTAATCTGTTCAAGCGGGCGCTGGTAGTTCTTGCCGCGGCGTAGTGCTTTTGCGAGGAAGGATTCCGTGTCTTTAACGCGTGGTTCAGGAGGAATTTTCAGAAACTCAGCCAGCTTTCTTCCGCCGATCACTTGCTGAATGGCAGACACAAGCCCTTCCCGGACAGCCGTCCCCCACGCATGGAGGCTAGGCTTCTCGTCTTCAAACGCCTGCCTGAGTTCTGGCTCGGTCATTTCTGAACCTCAAGAGAACCTTTGATTGTGATATTCGTCCAACCGTTCTGCTCTCCCTGAATCTTCACCAAATCATTGAAATCTTCCTCTGGTGCTGAAATCCGAACCTTAGACGAAAATAGCATCCGTCTGACCTGCAAGCGCCGTCGGATGTCCTTCACGTCTTTGGGAACATTGCGAGCGGGGAAGTTAATCTGTTTGAATTGTTTTGAGAAAGGGATCCGCATGTCTGACGGCAGGTAGCGTTCCGCGAAATCTTTAACAGAAACGTGCCGTTCTTCGGATTTCAGATAGGAAACCAAATGAGTTCGCGCCTCCAGACGTTTCTGGGACGTCAATTTTAGTCCATCGATGAACTTGCAGGTTTCCTCGTAAAAAATTCTTGTCAGCCGAGACGCATTATCGGCGAGACGACATCCAAGAAACGCACCATAGAAATAACGGGCAGCCTCATTGTTGCCCGTGTTACTCATTTGATGGTCGTAAACGAGGACGTGAAAATCGCCCTTGGAACGAATGTCATCACCGTCGTCGGGCGATTTCTTCTCGACGAAACAACCGATCTTATAGAGCCGCTGCTGTGCCCCCAACACCATTTCCGAGATGAATTTCAGAAACAGGCCCTTTGCGGTCTTCTCCTTCACAAAGCCCGCGTCCGATTCTGCTTTCAACACGGCAACAAAACGATCCGGCTTTGAGTTGCTGCCCATCGTGCCATCGACCACCACCGCAATGCCCGCTTTGATGGTGCCGGCCGTTTGTGCGTTGGTAAGGCGGGCCGCCAGATCCTTTGAAAGTCTGGCAAAATCCTTATCACTGGAGTCGAGCAATCGCGTCATGAGGTGAAAAGGCGATCCTTCCCCGTCAAGCTCGACTGCCAGTTCCACGCTGTGGCTGTCGGAGCCAAGTGAGTCCGCCAACCGCTTGCAGAGCAGTTGTTCTCCCTTTGGATCGAGTACAAGGAACTCGTCGCTGTAGGATGGTTGTCGTTCGGCTTCGAGATCTGCCGCCAACAGGACTTCATGCACGATGATTCGATTGAGTTTCAGATTGGCGAAGGTCATGGCCGCGTTATTCTCCTTTTCAGTTTGGTTTAGTGAGCCGTCATGGGGATCCAAGCCGAAGATGAATGAAACTGGATTCCGGGTCAATTTCTGGAATTTGCCCGAAGATGCTCTCTCAGTTCCAATCCCTAAACGAGCTTGCGCCACCACGGAAACCACTTCGCGACACTGCCGTCCGGTTCGACTGGCGGAAGGGTCACACGGCGGAAGCCGCCTTCGCAGTGGACGAGGACACATTCGTGGTCGCGGAGGTTGCGGAGCAGGTGCGGTTTGATTTTGTGCTCCTCGGTTTCGGAGTAGTTCACGTTGCGCTTGCCGGCACTGTAGCCCCAGGTGCGTTTGATGAGGCGTTTCTTGCCGAGGAAGTCGGCGCTTTGCACGGCGTCCTGTTCATCGGCGGCACGGAAGATCATTCGATTGCGGAGGTTCAACGTGAGCACCTTCGCCTTGTCATGGCCAAGCGGCGGCACCAGCGACGTGGTGGATTGAGCGGCAGCGATGATGGTCGCGCCAGCTTCACGGATGACATCCACGACGTTGTAGTCGCTGGTGCCGTCTTCGCTGGCGGTCATGAAGCGTTGGGCTTCATCGGCCCAGAGGATGAGAAGATTGTCGTTGGCATGTTCGTCGCGCGCTTTGTCGAACCGGCGGAGGGCGTGGTTGTAGAACAGGAGTTTGAGGAACGTGTTCACGTAGCGGCGTTCGGTCTGGAATTTCTGCGGCATGGTGACGCATATAATCTTGCCCTGGTCCACGTCGCCGATGTCGAAGGTGCTCTCGCGCGAGCAGAAGATTTCGGCGACCTCGGGCGTAAGGAAGTACTGAAGGTAGTTGCCAATGGTTTCGCGCACACCGCCGAGCTGCTCGGGCGGTTGCGCCAGGAAACGGTTCCCGAAATGTTCGATGAGCGCGGTGCGGCGCGGCATGGGGAGCAATTCGCTGAGAGTCTGCACGGCGTCGGCGACCGATTCGTTGTCAGAGAGGAGTTCGTATGCTCCGGCGATAGTCACCGGGCGGCGCGTCTCGTAGAGCAGTTCCAACGCATGGGCGATGTGCGTTTGCGCCTGGCTCTTGAAGAAGCCCTTGTCGCCGCCCTGGCCGAGACTCGTCGCGGTGTCCACGACGAATTTGGCGTAGGTGTTGAATGGAATCGTGCGGTTGCCGGTGAGATTGAAACGGTGCGAGGGCTGCCAGTCCGGGCCGCTGTTGTCCGGCCGTATCTGGACGTGAATCAAGTCGGGCGTGCGCTCGTAGTGCTCCGCCATCGCCTTGAGTATTTCCCAATAGACGCCCTTCTCGTCGATCAACAGCCCGCCCCAGCACGGCTCGTTGCGGAAGACTTGGTGAGCGAGTTGGTTAACGCCGGAACTCGTCTTGCCGGAGCCGGTGTCGCCGGTGATGAGCCAGCCGCGACAGAACTGGCTGCGTTTCCAAGTCAGCCCCTTGAGCCGCGCGACAAAACCTTCGCGACGCCCTGGCATGACGAGGACAAGAATGCCGAAGCCGGCCGACAAGACCGCGAGCAACAAGCCGTAAGGCTGGGGCAAGTAGCGATGGCAACCAATCGCAAGCGCCGCGCTGATGCTGAACAGGAGAATGCCAAAGAGATTCATAGAAGAAATCTCCCGATGAAGATGCCCACGACGATGGCGAGCAGCGCGGTGAGCAACAGCCCCGTCACGCTGGGCGCAACGAGCCTCGTCGCGCCCTTGTAGCGGCGAAGTTCTTCCGTGAGCGCCGCCGCCTGGCGCTGGAACGTCGTGGTGTGCTGATGCGACTGAATCAGCGAGTCGCGGAAGTCCGAGAACGACGGTAGTTCCTCGCGGCGGATTGCATCCCACTGTTGTTGATGGATGCGGAACAGTTCGAGGCAGAGCAGCAACGGTTCGTCTTCGCGCAGCTTGTGCTGCTGCCGCCACTGCTCAATAGCCTGCTGAAAGCGATCAGGGGGCTTTGGCGGCGGTGTTTCCATGAACAGGGTTGAGTTTCTCTGGCAACAGCAGATCCGCGGCGGACTCGATTTCGGCGTAGAGCCGCTTCTGCCATGTCACGAGCCGCTGGCGGTCGAGCAGGTAAAAACTCTCATGCTTCGCGGCGGCGGTGATGGTGAGGTTCGCCCGGCTCAAGCCCTCGACGAGCCATTCCTCCATGCGCGACATCGTGATTTCCTTCCCGCCAAGTTTCTTGAGCAGCTTCACACGCACCGCCGATTGGTCGTAGAGCGCGAAGGCTTCGCCATGAACTTGGTTGCGGATGACGACGAAGCGCGCCTTCTCGCCGAGTTCATCCACGACCCGCTGAATCTGGTCGAGACTGTCGGCCTCGTGGTTCACAGGCATGAGCAGCGTCAGCCGGGCGTCGAGCAGGCGAAGCACTGAGGCGACATCAATCGTGGCGAAGTATTTCAGGAAGACATCCGTGGACGCGGCGCGGCAGTCCACGACAACAAGCTCGGCGCGCTCCAGCGCACGGAACATTTCATCGAGCGAACGCGGCTGCGCGAGATTCACGAATTCGGCATCAGGATGAAACCGCTTGAGCGTAGAATTTTCGTTGTCGGAGTCGCACGCGACGAAGGGAGTGCCTCTGTCCTTGAAGAACTGGACGAGATTGACGGCGAAGAAGCTTTTCCCGACACCGCCCTTCCCGTTGAGGATGAGATTGAGTTGTCGTTTCATAGGTCTTCGGGGTTCGCAAACTCGATGCGAGCGATGCGTGGTCCGCACTCTGTCTTGGTTGGTGGCGGCGACAGCGACGGGGCCGCGCTCAACAAGTCATCAAGGAACGCAGCTTGCGCCGTCTCGTTGAGCGCAGGCTTTGGCGCAGTGTGAAGGTTGGCGGGAGACGCAGCACGCGGCGCAGCGGGTGGTTTGCGTTCCCCAGCGCGCACACGCTTTTCTCCCAGGACACGCTGACAGAAGCGCATGACGCAGGTATCCGACGCAGCGATGCCGCTCTGCGTGAGCAGTTCGCTGATAGTGCGATACGAAGCACCCTTCTTGCGCAGCGCAGCAATATCATCCTTCACCGACAGCAGCCGCGAAGCGCGCGACGCCGTGCCTCGCGCAAACTGCGATGCAGCGGCCCGGAATCGGTCCAGCGCATCAGCGGAGATAGTGACTCTGTTCATGATGCGAGCAGCGCGGGTAGAGCGAAGCGGTTGGCGGCTGCTGCAGCAGAATGAGCAGCGCAACGTCGCGCTGGCGCAGTCATGGCGCAGCGGTTCGCGCAGTGTTTCAGTTGGCATCCGCCTGTTGCGGATACGGCAGCGCGAATACGCTGCCTGTCCGACGCGATAGGCGCAGCCGTCGCGCAATTTCGTGCGCCGCACGAAAACCTTCGGAATCGAAGGGGTAGGGCGTGCCCAAAGTTAAATCCGATGAGAAACAGATTGCCTCCTTTGCTCCCGCACCTCCTGACGCCAACACTCCAACTCCGTGATGAGGATGGTGATTTGCGCGTTCTGCTCGATGCCCTGCGCTCGAATTTTCGTCGCGTAGTCGTTGCCGAGTTGAGAATCCGGCAACTGCTGAACCGAATGATTGGCGTGCGTGTGGATGCGCTCGCTGAGTTTCTTGAGCACTTCGATGGCCGTGAGTAATTGAGCAGTGGTGGGAGTTTGCATGGTGATCAAATGCGAATGCCGCGTGATAATGGTAGGTGGGTTAGTCGCCGGCGTTGGCCGATCCGGCGCGTCGGGAGCCACCGCGCTTGCTTTGCCTCCTCTTGCGATACCGGATGTGCCCACGGATTGCCGAATCCGAGACGTGCGGCCATTTCCTCCGCGATGATCTTCGTTGGAGCCTCGACTACGGTGCGCAAAGGATTGCCCTGAGCGTGGGCATACTCGCGGTCAGTGTGATAAATCCCCCAGAGCCGGTTGCCGGCTTTCGGTTCAGGAACTTCGCCCGTGTTCATGCTCCAAGTGAACACGAATTCGTCCCCCGCTTTGTGCCCGTCGGGCACATTCTGCTGCGTCCGGTGCGACTGATCTTGCTGCCCTAGAGTTTTTGATTTGCGCTGGGCAAACTCCTGATCCTGCGTTCAGACTTGGACACATGAACCTTCGCCCATTGATACGGAGCGACTCAGCAAGCCGCTCGCTCAAATAGACAGGCAAGAAATTCGATCTTCTATGACTTGGGAGTTCACAGCCAGTAGCATCAAAGAATTGTCCAATATCCGTCAGTCCTTGCCTGAAACGGCAAAACCGACGGTAGCTGGTGAGCTTGTGCAGATGACGCAATTGATCGCAGCGCTCGCGAGGACTGAGGTTTTCAGGTTCCCGTTCAGGGCGTGCCACACGGGGGAGCAAGGTGTGCCGGACTTTCGATTGGAATCTGGTACACGCAGGATTGGTGTGGAGATGGCCAAGGTCACTTCAAGGAATCTCGAACACGCTCGAAGTTTGCAGGCCAAGCTGCCTGACCCTCCTTCGCACTTTGCCTCAAGCAGCCTTTGCCATCCCGAATCCTTCGCAAGAAAACTCAAAGAAGGTCGCGATGCCTGGTCGAAATTCGTGGCTTCACAATTGCCGCAGCATTGCCGCGAGTGGAATGCAGCATGGAACGGAAATGACAAAGTGTCAGATGATGTGAAAGCGGATTTAGTCCTCGTGCTAAACAGCATCGTTGACGGCCCTCCTATCGCCGATGATCCAGAATTGACTCGCGCTTTTCCACAGCCAGTCGTGATAAAGGTGGAAGGATTTCCATGCGGTGAAACCTGCCGAGATCGAAAATCGTGGCTGGAGGATGCTTTCTGGGAATCACTGGCTGTGCCTCTAAACCCGACGCTGATGGTCAGTCCATTCATCCAGGAGGATGATACCGCGATGTCTCGCAACGAGGTGATGAATGCGGCATTCGTCCTTCCTGCGCTGGGTATCGGCGGTCCCACAGTGGAGGAGGAACGTCAGGTTTGGGTCCAGAGAGTCTGCTCCGAAGTTGAAGACAAAGGCGGAAAACTCATGGCGGGCAAGTTTGCCCATGCTGACGAGTATTGGCTGGTGCTCTGGGATCGAATGGGCACTCCTGAATGGGAGTTGCCATCCAGAGTAAGGGCTGTTTCTCAGCGGCTTGCATCGTGTTGGAAGCCGGGCTGGTTTTCGCGTGTCTTCATCCACGACGAGCACTTCGAGTGGCAGGTGATGTTCACAGCGGCAGGTTCGAGCAACCTTGCCAACTGTATTGGCGGCGCGTTCTGATTCCGAGGGTTGGACTGCCGTTGACCTGCCCGTTGTGGCAGGCTCGATGTGCATGAGAGAAGGTCGGCGTGCAAAGCTGGCAATCCCGCCAGCCGACGGATAGCGTTGGGAAACATGAACGAGCATGGCAACTGCTGAACAAATTAAGGCGCTGGTGAAAAGTCACGGTGAAGGTGACGATTCACGTTTTTACTCCGTGGCCATGCAAGTAGCCGCCGGTGAGGCCAAAAATGGGCATCCCGACTTTGCCGCTGAGTTGCGCGCGCTGATTGACCGGGCGCGGGAGAAGCAGGCGCTGCCTATGCCCGCCGGAACCACGATTCCGATGGCCGCGCCACGCGGGGAGTTGGCGGAACTGCTGGCGGCGTTTTACCCGGAAACCCGCCTGTCAGACATGATTCTAACGCCGGCTCTGAACGCGCGACTTCACCGCATTGTTGATGAGCAGCGGCAAATCGCCAAGCTCAAGGGCCACAACCTGCATCCGCGTCGTCGGCTATTGCTGACCGGCCCGCCTGGATGCGGCAAAACGATGACAGCCTCGGCGCTGGCCGGCCAACTGGGCGTGCCGCTGCTCGTAGTGCGCTTGGACGGACTCATTACGAAATTCATGGGCGAGACAACGGCCAAGCTCAGGATGATTTTCGACGCGGTGGAGCGAACTCGCGCCGTGTATCTGTTCGATGAATTTGATTCGATCGGCACGGAACGCGGCAGCGGCTCGGATGTGGGCGAGATTCGCCGGGTATTGAACAGTTTCCTGATGTTCATCGAACGGCACACAGGAACGAGTTTAATAATCGCGGCGACGAATCACTCGCACAGTCTGGACACAGCATTGTTTCGTCGCTTTGACGATTTGCTGGAGTTCCATCGGCCGGATAAGCCACTGATCCGGCAGGCCATCCAGCGGCGGCTGGCGCTGGCTCCAGTGAAGGCGAAAGTCGATTTAGCGAAGTTGTCCACGGCAGCGCAGCGCATGAGCTTCGCCGAAATTGTGAAGTCGTGTGACGAGGCATTGAAGGAAGTGCTGCTGCGCGACCGCCACGAGTTGCGGACGGCGGACGTGCTGACAGCCATCAGCGAGCGTCGCACGTTCCTGCGACGCGGCAAGTAATTCACTATGCCCGAAAATCGAGGAGGAGAGTTCAAGCACCTTCTGTTGCAAAGCGACAGTCAAGGCCAGTCGTTCACGACCCCTCGCCGTGGCGGTGGCGGAGTGTCGTTCCCTCCCCGCAACAGGCAAGACCACGGGTCACGGTTGAAGGCTCAACTCACCCGCATTCAGCAGGAATTTGAACGAATCTTGCAGGAACGTCGCGCTTCAGGAAAGACAACGGACTTCGGCCTCATACTGGAGTTCGTCAGCGACCCTGGGTTCCCTCTGAACGTAGAAAAGCTGGAACGCCGTGGGGCACATATCCAGTTGCTGAACGTCCGAAAGAAAGGTGCTTTGAATGCCGAAGGCCAACAGGTTGAGATCACTCTTGCGACAGTAAGGGTTCCCTATGGGAAACTGGACCAGTTTGTCCGATTGGTTGAGGCATATCGAATCCAAGACACCAATCACGAAGACCCTGAGAAGAGGAGGCCAAAAAACGAAGCACTCATCGCAACGGTCGCTGAAATAAGGGTCGCCGCTCTGGAAGCATTCTGGACGGACGAGGAGAAGTCGTTGCCTCGTGCGGATGACCGAGTGGCGTGGGAAGCATGGTTACACGTCGGCGAAGGAGCCAACGGCCGCGAACAGGTCTTGCAGCAGTTTCGTCTGACGGCGCAACAAGCCGGGGTTCATGCCGGCGAACAACATATCGACCTGCCAGAAAACACGGTGCTCCTCATTCGGGCAACCCGGCGCCAGCTTGAGTCATCGTTGGACCTGCTGAACTGCCTCACCGAACTGCGCGAGCCGCAGGTGACGGCGGAGTTTTTCGCCGCGATGAGTCCAGTGGATCAAAAGCCGTGGGTTGATGATGCCGTCAGGCGAATTACGTGGCCTCCGCTGGACGCGCCGGCAGTTTGCCTGCTCGACACCGGAGTAAACAATGGGCATCCGATAATAAGTCCCGCCTGCGCTCTTGCAGATTTACATACTTACGATCCGGCATGGGGCGTGAACGATACGCATCCTTCCGGGCACGGGACACCAATGGCTGGACTGGCGTTGTTCGGCGACCTCACGCCGGTTCTCACAGGGAACGCGCCCATCGAGCTTTCGCACCGATTGGAATCGGTCAAGATGTTGCACCCGTCTGTAGCGAACGAACCCGAACTCTACGGTGACATCACGCGGGAGTGCATGGCGCGCGCAGAGAGTGCCGCACCAAACAGGAAGCGTGTCTTTTCGATGCAGGTCACCAGCAAGGTGTCTCGCGCAAGGGGCAGGCCGAGTTCGTGGTCTGCGGCGGCGGACCAGTTGTGCGCAGGAGTTGGAGAGGAGGCGGGAAACCAGCGCCTTGTAATGGTCAGCGCAGGGAACGCCGAATTGCAACGCGCTTCCGAGTATCCGGCAAGCAACGAGACTGACCAAGTGAACGATCCTGGCCAATCCTGGAACGTGGTGACAGTCGGGGCATTCACTGAAATGACTTCGCTCGACCAATCTCGCTGGCCGAATTGGCAGCCTCTGGCTCCTGTGGGAGGACTTGGCCCGTCCAGCACGACATCGCTCGTCTGGGAGGACCAGTGGCCGATCAAACCGGACATTGTGGTCGAAGGAGGTAACATGGGCGTGCATCCGACGGACGGGACAGTTGACTACCCGGACTCGCTGCAACTCCTTTCAACCAACAAGGATTTCCAGTCTCGCTTGCTGATCACCACGGGCGACACGAGTGCTGCAACTGCGCAAGCAGCCCGCATGGCGGCCATCATTCAAAGCGAGTATCCGCTCCTGTGGCCTGAGACAATTCGGGCACTGATGGTGCATTCAGCGGAATGGACACCAACGATGCTCGGAGGCAGAGAACCAGGCGCAATTCCCAAGGCGCAGTGGCCCGGTATCCTGCGGCGGTACGGTTTCGGCACGCCAAACCTTGCCAGTGCGCTTCGCAGTGCCCGCAGCGCCGTCACCCTGATTTGTCAGGATGAGATTCAACCGTTCATTCTTGATGAGAGCGACGTGAAAACGAACGAGTTGCGGTTTCACAACTTGCCGTGGCCTCGTGATGTGCTGCTCGACAACGGCACACTCAACGCGGAGATGCGCGTCACCCTGTCGTATTTCATCGAGCCAAACCCCGGCCCGCGTCAGACAAACGACCGTTACCGCTACGCTTCGTGTGGTTTGAGATTTGATGTGAGGCGTTCGTTGGAAAGCGAAAGTGAATTCCGAGCACGCATCAACCGGGAGGTGCGGGAAGAAGGACAGGATCAGGTGAGTGGCAGCCCCGACTCGAACGAGTGGGCGCTGGGGATCAATCTTCGTCACCGCGGCTCGGTTCATACCGATACCTGGCGCGGAACTGCAGCACAGTTAGCTGAAAAGAATCACCTTGCCGTCTTTCCTGTGAATGGCTGGTGGCGCATGAGAAAGCACCTGAACCGTTACAACGCGCGAGTCCGCTACTCGCTTGTGGTTACGATTCAAACGCCGGCTCAGGCCGTTGACATTTACACACCGATTGCGGCTCAGATCGGCATTCCGGTGAGCGCCAGTTGATGCGTATGCCATGTCTTCCGATGATGAGACGACACGTTTTAGGAATTGAGCAAGTTTCTCTGGGCAGAAGCTTGAGACATGATTCCTTGCAGCGTGGCGCGGGTATTGGGCGACGGACTCCGATGAGTGGATGAAGTCAGCCGCGTTGAATGTGCCCATCGGGCACAAGGTGTTGGCTCAAGTCCTGTTACCTTGGCACGCGTGGTCACGGCCAAGACGCAGTACAGTCTGAGCAACGCACAGAGTTATTTCGCGGAACATCTGGCAGTGGGTGACTATTATCAGGAGGGGCAGAACGTCGCAGGCGAGTGGTTCGGCATCGGCGCGGCGGCGCTTGGGCTGAACGGAGCAATGCGCGAAGCCGACTTTCTGGCGCTCTGTGAGAACCGGAATCCGAAGTCCGGCGATTGCCTCACGCAGCGGACGAATTCGGTTCGCGAGGAAGCGGGTTCGGTCGCTGCGAATCGTCGCATCTTCTACGATTTCACCTTTTCGCCGCCCAAGTCGGTCTCGCTGGTGGCGTTGGTCGCCGAGGACAAGCGCATCCTGGAGGCTCACAACCGCGCGGTTCACGTTGCGTTGGGTGAGTTCGAGACTTTTGCCGCCACTCGAATTCGCAAGAGCAAGGCGGATGGCTCGCGGATAACCGGGAACATTCTCGCTGGTCTGTTCACGCACGACACGTCCCGCGCACTCGACCCGCATCTGCACACGCACTGCATTGTCTTCAATGCGACGTTTGACTACAGCGAGCATCGATGGAAGGCGCTCCAGAATTGCGAGATGCTGCTGGCGCGCAAATACGTCGAGGCAGTCTATTACCACGAACTCGCGCGCGATTTGCGGCAGTTTGGCTACGGTTTGCGGAACAAGTCGCGCGGTGATTTCGAGATCGAAGGAGTGCCGGACGTGCTGTGTCGTCGATTCTCGAAACGTCACGAGCAAATCGACGAAGCTCTCAATGCTTTGTTGCGCGAGAAACCAGAACTGGCCGATGCGAACCTCAAAGACCTGCGCGAGCATCTCGCCACGTCGGAGCGTTCCCGTAAAATACGCGACCAGGATGCGACCGGGCTTCGCCGCTGGTGGGAAGCGCAACTGACGCGCGAGGAGTTGAGCCGCTTGCGTGGGTTGGTGTGCGCGAATCCCGAATCCATCGTGGACGGGAATCCTGGCACAGTGGCGGAGGAGGCCGTTGCCTGGGCTGAAGAACATTTGTTCGACCGGCGTTCCGTCGTGCTTGAACACACCATCTGGCAGGAAGCGATTCAACACGCACGCGGTCAGAATGTGTCTGTCAACGAGCTTCGCCAACTCACCGCCAGGCGCGATTACGTTCGCAAGACGGACGAACCGGCGTTCGTCACCCGTCGTGAAGTCCTCGCGCGAGAATGGGAAGTAGTGAAGGCGGCGAGCGATGGGGTGAGCGCGTTCATGCCTTACGTGAGCACGCTGTCGGAATTTCCAAAGTCCCTGTCCGATGAGCAACGCACCGCACTCACGCGGCTGCTGACGTCACGCGATTTCATCACCTTGTTTCGCGGCGGCGCGGGCACGGGTAAAAGCTTCGTTCTCCGCGGGTTGGTGGATGCTTTGAAGGCCGATGCACACAGCGTCACCGTGCTCGCGCCGCAGCGTCAACAGGTGGTTGACCTGGCTCGTGATGGATTCTCCCAGCCAACGACGTTGACGCAGTTTCTCAGTCGAAAGGTCATGCCGGAGCGCGGCGTGGTGATTGTGGACGAAGCCGGACAGGTCGGCGCGCGGCAGATGCTCGAACTCATCCGCCTAGTGAACGCGCGCAAGGGCCGCATCATTTTCTCCGGGGACACCCGTCAGCACGGGCCGGTGGAGGCGTCGGATGCGCTGCTGGCCTTGGAGCGTTACGCGAACCTGCGCCCTGCCGAGCTTGAAACCATTCGCCGGCAGAATCCTCGCCTCGGTCGCGACGCAGCCGAGAAAAAGTTCATTCGCCAATATCGCCGGGCAGTGAAGGAAGCCGCCGCCGGGCAACTCGCCGAATCCTTTGACCGCCTCAACAGCATGGGTGCCGTGCAATCATGTAGGTTGGATGAGCAGCAGGAACGGTTGGCGGACGAATACCTGCGGCTGGCGGAGGAAGGGCAATCTCTCGTGGTGGTCGCGCAGACCTGGGCAGAGGTGCATCGCGTCAACGAACGGGTCCGTGCGGCGTTGAAGCGGAAAGGGCTGGTGGCCTCTGATGAGCGAGTCGTCGAGGCGCTGGAGAAAGCGGACCTCACGACCGCGCAAAAGCGCGATGCGCGATTTCACCTGTCTGACCACATTGTTGTCCTCAATCAACCGCTGCGTGGTTTCGCCTCTGGTACACACGCCAAACTGTCCGGCATCGTCAAACGCGGCGTCCTGGTTGAAGTCGGCGGGAAGCTGTTGCTCGTGCCGCGCCAGCAACTCGACCGCATCACCGTTTGCCGTCCGCTCAAACTTGCGCTGGCTCAAGGGGACCGCCTTCAACTCAAAGCCAACCGGCGCATGTCTACCGGCAAAGCGGTGACGAACGGCGAACTGGTCACGGTGAAGAGTGTACGTGAAGACGGGCGCATTGATTTGGCCGACGGGCGGACGTTGGACGCAGGATTCCGTGAGTTTCTTCCTGGCTACGCGGTGACTTCTTACGGCTCGCAGGGCAAAACAGTGGATCACGTTCTGTTCTCCGATTCGGCAGTCCGCGCCGCGACCGACAACCGGCAATGGTATGTGACCATCTCTCGCGGGCGGCGTGGCATTCGCATCTTCACGCCGGACAAGCATCAACTCCGCGAAAACGTCGTCCGCTCGGGCAATCAGCCGCTGGCGCTGGATTTGGTTTCAGACCGGGCGCGAGAAATCCTGAGTCTTCGCACAGGTGGCAAACAATGGCGTCGTTGGCTGAAGGCATGGAGCAGACGGGCGCAGATGATGTTCCAGCGCGTCTGGCGGGCAAAGACGGAAAATTCGACCCAGGAACAAGGCTATGGACAACAAGTCGCTTGAATGTTTCGCCTGCGATGGCCGGGCGCGCGGTCTGAGAATTGAAGTGTCACCACAAGACTCATTCGTTCTGCCGCACGAGCATTTCGTCTTTTCAGAATTCAAGGCGGGGGAGCAGCGCGATTCGTTGAAAATCACCTTCGTCGCTCACGAGGTTGTGTTGGAAGGTTTCCTCTTGCGCCGAATCGAAAACGCAATCGTGAACCGCGACTTGGCCTGGCTGTGCGCGCGTGGGGAGAAGTTTCGCCCACAGAATCACGAAAGGCCATTCGTTACGAAGCTCACCGTGAAAGCATTAGAAACCGCCGCATCGAACCGTGAACCCTCTGAACCGGAAAACCCGTGACGACTGTTGCTGACAACGCTGATAAGCGAATGGAAGACGCGCCCAAAGTCGCCGAGCCGCAGCCGTCAACCGAACGCCTTGCCTACTCCGTGCAGGAAGCGGCTGATTTGTTGGGCGTGAATTATTTCAGCGTTTATCGGTTGATTCAGCGCGGAAAGCTCAAGGTTTGCCGGGCGCTGCGCGGCAAACTGCTCGTGCCGCGCACCGAATTGCTCAAGCTCTTGAAACCTGAATGAAATCGACCGCGCCCGCAGACCGGAAACCGACAGTCCTCGAAGATGAAGCTCATCGAGTGACGATGAGAGAGTTTTCGGAGCAGATGTCCGTCAGAACTCTTCCCTCAGCGTAGCGCGATTGAGCGTCGCGGTCTTGCTTCGTAGGCGCTCCGGCCGACGCGCCGGGCACCGTGCGATGCCGACGCATCGCCGACTGCTGCCCATTGCCCCCCCCGTCAGGAGGCTTTCGCTCCTCGCAAGCTTACAATACTGCTGGGCTGGTCTGAGATGCTGTCTCAAAGGAGACTCTTTGCGCCATGTTTGCGCTATGCTGATCCCGAAGATGGCCGTAAACCTTCATCGCCAGCGCACCACCATCTTTATGGCCCAGCCACCGACTCACTGTCGGAATGTCAACGCCCGATTCGATGCAGGTTGTAGCAAACAGATGTCGCAAGTCGTGATGAGTGATTCGTGATATGCCAAGCCTGCGGCAAGCGTTCGCTAGAGAGCCATTGCATTCAGATACGCGCATCACCTTGGTGCCGGGCGATTCAGTCGGTCGCTCGGCTCGCAGCCGTTCCAGCAAACGACGCATTTCAGGGATCATTGGAACTGTGCGAACTGTCCAATTCTTCGTTCCTGTTTCGTCATCACCGCGCACGAGAACCTCACCGCGTTCAAAATCGCAGTCCGACCACCGGATATTGCCAGCTTCGCTCTTGCGGTAGCCGCCGTAGGCCAGGAACTCGATCAGATCGGCAGCGTCATTGCTGAACCGCCTGTTGACCTTGCGCACGCTTTGCACGAGTTCATGGAATTTAGCGCGGCTGGGCAACTGAAGCGGCTTCTGGCGTACCTTCATCGTCTTGATGAAGCGCGCGGGATTGTCATAGCGAACGCCAGCCTCAACAGCGATTTCCAAAACCGCCCGCAGGGTCTGGACGGTCTTGTTGAAATTCACAGCGCTGGTTGAGTAGCTGGCGGCCCAAGCGAGGCAGTCCTGCTTGGTGATCTTACGCAAGTCAGTTTTCTCCAGACCCGACCAAGTTTTCAGAAGGGCGCTAATGCGTTCCTCTCGATGAGCCTTTGTTCGCGGCTTCAAAGAAGCGTCGCCATGAAGTCTTTGGCGATAGATGACCAAAGCATCCATAATGATCATCTTGCCGTCTGAATAGGCCGTTGCATGTTCCGCCAATTGACGTTCGGCTTTTTCCAAATCAGCAAGGCGCAATTTGGCAACGGAAAGTCCTTTAGTTTTGAGCGAACGGCGAATGAGCTTGCCCTTGACTCGGACTCGTGCAAATAACATCCCCGACGGTACGTAACGCACCAAATTTGATACTGGTGTCTTTTGCCAAAGCGGCATTGATTCTGATTTGCCCTCTTTCATGCAATCAGTATCAGATCTTGGTATCAAATTGTCAAATCGGTTGCGGCGTTCAATCTGCAAGTGCCTAGCTTGTAACGGTTGGAGAGATGGCTGAGTGGTTTAAGGCACACGCCTGGAAAGCGTGCGTGGCTAATCCCCACCGTGGGTTCAAATCCCACTCTCTCCGCCACTCTCTTCAAAGCATTCCCCTGAACGACTTACGAACAAAATCGAGATGATTTTTATTCCGGCGTCAGAATCAAAGTCAGAATAGCAACGCCGATAACGGACCTGTCGAAGAGTCTTTTTAATCGAGCGGCGCCCCGTCTGAATCGGTCTCCGTTTTTCTTTAGTGGCTATCCTCCGCGCGTCGTCTTCTTTGCCTTGGCTTGAGACGCTAACTTCGTCACTGCTACTACCCGAGCTCAGGCGCTCTTGGTAGGCTGGCTCCAATTTTCCTACATCTGGTGCTGGATCGTCTGCGAGTTTCGCGCCCAATACCCCCTATCAATCCCTGCATCCGCTGGAACGGGCACTTGGAATTGGCTGTATAGCTTCCGGACACGGTTTCCAAAATCTCGACTGCATCAGGAGCGCCGTCCCCCCAGATCTAAGCTGGTTCATGCTTGGCACAGCGTCTGCGAAGAGCGGTCGTGGTTGGACTCGCATCTGGGGCACTACGAGACCTATCAGCACGCAAATTATGCATCTGACAGTTCTACTGAATCGCCGTGGGCCTCGGTCGTCGCCAAAACTTGGCGCCTTTTCCCTCGTCGAAGTCGTGATCGCAATGGCGGTGACTGGCGTATCTGCCGTGGCATTGCTGTCCGCCATCTCCAGCGGAATGCTCACCATGCAGATGGCACGCGAGAACGTCCGGGCCACCCAGATCATGATGGAGAAAACCGAAACCCTTCGCCTCTACAGTTGGGATCAACTTATCACGACCAACTTCATTCAGACGTCTTTTACCGAGCATTACGATCCGAACTCCACGAATGGATCACAGGGCACTATTTACACGGGTACGGTGAGCATCGCGGCGGTTCCCATGACCACTGCCTACGGCGATGAAATGAAACAGGTCACCGTGTCGCTCAGCTGGACGACGGGCAGAATCAATCGTAACCGGTCCTTCACCACCTTCGTTTCCCGCAATGGTTTGCAAAACTACATCTACTGAGGGCCGCAGTCGGCGCCGGCAGTTCGGCGCCACGCTGGTCGACACCGTAATGGCAATTGGCATCGCGGGCCTGCTCATGGCTGTGCTGGCGTCGCTGACGATGTATAGCGGCAGAAACCTGCTGGCGATTCTCAACTACGCCGACCTGAACGACAAAAATCGAATCGCGGTGGACACCATGACCCGCGACCTGCGGGAATGTAATCGCGTGATTTCCTGCACCTCCACCCGGCTCGATATCGAGGATGCGGACGGAAGCACGATCTCCTACATCTATTCGCCAGGCGCAGGCACCCTGAATCGAACATTGAATGGAGTGACCCGAACTCTTGCGACCGGTTGCGAATCTCTGACCTTTAGCTTGGGCACGCGGAACCCCATCGGTGGTACGTTCAATGTCGTTTCCACGACGGATGTCAGCATGGCAAAAGTTGTAAACGTCTCGTGGAACTGTGCACGCACCATTCTTGGCACGAAGGCAAACACTGAGAGCGTTCAAACCGCTCGAATCGTAATCCGGAAACAAGGCTGATGAAAACCAAACCTACACCAACGGGTAACGAACAGGGCAACACCTTGCTGGTGACCATCGTGGTCACTGGCATCATCGGGTTTGTCCTGCTCGCATACATGAGTCTCGTCCAATACCAAAATGGCGCCAACATGCGTTCCCAGGGCTGGAATGCGGCGATGCCAGTGGTGGAAGCGGGAGTGGAAGAGGCCTTGGCGCACTTGAACAGTCGCGGCCTGACCAATGGGAATCTGGCGTGCGACGGATGGACCTTGTCTGGCAGCACGTACTCCATGACCCGGGCAATCGGCGACGGATTCTACACAGTGTCGATCAACAATTACGTCAGCGGTTCAACTAACTCACCCGTCATTGAATCCAAGGGCTATGTGGTCAAGCCCGTGACGGTAGCCTCGGTCTCTCCCGGATCGGGCCCGTTCTTCGCGGCCTCCATTAACCTGGACAGCGGGGTGGAATACCTCGGCCGCGGGGTCCGAGCGCGCACGCAGAAGCAGGGCATCTTTACCAAAGGAATGGTCGCCAAGGACAGCATTGACCTGAACGGAAACAACATTGCCACAGACAGCTTTGATTCAACGGACCCACTTTACAGCACCAATGGACTCTACATCTCCTCCAAAAGTCGGGATAACGGAGACGTGGCGGTCAATGCGTCGGTGACCAACTCGCTGAATGCCGGCAACGCCAACATCAAGGGCCACGTGGCTGTCGGTCCGGGCGGGACGATTGCCGTCGGAGCCCAGGGCTCGATCGGAAGTGCCGCCTGGGTGGATGGCGGTAACAGCGGAATCCAGACTGGATATGCGGCGAATGACATGAATGTCTCTTTTGATGATGTAACGGTTCCATTTTCGGGAGGAAGCACCCCCGGCGGCGGACACTACAGCATCGTCCAAACCGTCACCTATCCAACCACCACGACGCGTGTCGTCCGCACCAACTGGGTGACGACAACATCGCTTCCGACGGGCGCCTTCGCGCCGATTACCACCAATGGAAATGGAGGTAACAAAACCTATACATACCGGGCTTACGTTTACATCGAGCCCACCAATTCGAGCGGCACTTACTACAACTTTGTTCTCACCGATGGGAATTACCAACTCGAGAATCTGAGCGGAAACATTCTGGTGCTTGGTGACGCGAATCTTTACGCGAGCTCCTCCTGCAACATCACGGGATTGACTATCGAATGGGGCAAGAGGCTGAACTTGTACTCCAGTGCGCCGAGCGTAAGCCTCTCCGGCAATACCACGGCGAATAGCGATGGCACCGCCGACAGCTTCGCATTCTGGGGAACACCGAGCTGCACCAGCGTCACCTTCAGTGGGAACGCCGGCTTTACGGGTACGATCTATGCACCGAGCGCGGATTTCGTGATGAATGGGGGTGGCAACAACACCATTGACTTCGTTGGAGCCAGTATCACCAAGACGGCACGGCTAAATGGTCACTTCAACTTCCACTATGATGAAGCCCTGAAAAAGATTGGACCGAGCCGGGGGTTCATCGTGACTTCTTGGAATGAGATGTCTCCTTCGGAAGTTCCTGCCGTGACCTCCGTACACTAGATTTGCCGATACCTTCTATTACTGAGCCAAGCCTTAGACATACGACTACCATGAGCAAGCGAGGACCCGTTCTGACAATAAAGACCAAGCTCCAGAACCAACTCATCTGGATGATCTGTGCGGCCATGGGAGTTCCAACCCTGATTCTCGGAGGAGCGCTCTATCTGGTAGCCACCCAACTCTCCAACCCGGCAACCGGGGCGGCTCCACACGAAGTCGTCGCAAGCGTGGTGAGATACGTTGCTGTACTGTTTCCTTTGGCGAGCGCGGCCCTTCTTTACTGGGTCTTCAAAGGAACAAACACCCTCGTCGGACCTATTGAACGAATCATCCGCGAGTTGGAGCAACAGCTGGCCGGCCAACGAACCGGGCCCATCGTCCTGCGTCCTGGCGACCAGCTCATTCCGCTGGCAGACAAGATCAACGTCCTCCTCGAAGAGCGCCAAAGCCTGAAAAAGCCATAGTCACACAGGGAGGGGAACTTTTAAGAAATGCAAAGTTCTTCAAATCGACGAGGTCTTTTCGTCTGCCATTACGACGGGGCTTCTGTCTCCACTTTCGCCGTACGAGAATTAGTGTCGCCGGTTGTACTGGTCGCGGATGCCAAGATTGTCGAATTGCTGCTGGCCCTCGGAGAGATACGCGCCCGACTCCATGAACAATCGGCTGCCTGAGCCCAGCGGCGCGTCGCTTTGTCGAGACGGTGTGTGAGTTAACGAGGTGACGCCATCATCGCGGAGTGGCAGGCGAACGCTAGCAGCCGTGAGACGCAGCCCCAGCTTTGTGAAGTCGACAGTGGTGGGTGCGGCCTGCTTCACAACTTAAGGTTGCGCAGTCGCAGCGCGTTGGCGATGACGGATACCGAGCTCAGGCTCATCGCTGCGCCTGCAATGATGGGACTGAGGAGCGCACCGAAGAACGGATAGAGCACACCCGCCGCGACCGGGATTCCAAGCGCGTTATAGACGAACGCGAAGAAAAGGTTTTGTCGGATGTTCCGCATCATCGCTCGACCCAGCCGGATTGCCCTCACGATGCCGCGTAGGTCGCCGGTTACAAGTGTTACTCCTGCGCTTTCCATCGCAATGTCGGTGCCCGTGCCCATGGCGACTCCTACGTCAGCGGCGGCAAGGGCCGGCGCATCGTTGATGCCGTCACCAGCCATGCCGACAATACGGCCTGCTGCCTTGAGTGATTTCACCTTCCCGTGTTTGTCGTGCGGTGTGACACCGGCCTGGAACTCCGCAATGCCGAGCTTGTGTGCGACGGCTTCGGCGGTTCGTTGGTTATCGCCGGTGAGCATGATGACTTTGACGCCGAGTTCGCGCAGTTCCGCGAGCGCTGCCGGCGTCGTGGACTTCACGGGGTCGGTTACGGTCAGGACGCCCGCAGCGCGTCCCTCGATGGCGACGAAGATGGCGGTCGCGCCTTCGGCCTGGTGAGGAGTGGCGAGCGTTTCCAGTGCCGCGATGTCAGCCACTCCGTTCTTGTGGAGGAAGTCAGGTTTGCCAATCAACACCCTGCGTCCAGCAACAGTGCCCGCAACTCCTCCTGCGGTGGTGGACTGGAAATCCTTCGCAGCTTCCAGCGGAAGCTGTCGCTCCCGGGCTGCTGCGATGACGGCGTTCGCCAGCGGATGTTCGCTGCCTTGCTCCAGTGAAGCGGCGAGGTGGAGCAGTTCCTTCTCGTCAAAGCCGCTGACTGGCAACACCTGCGCAAGCTTGGGCTTGCCTTCCGTGAGCGTGCCGGTCTTGTCCACGGCCAGGGTGTCGAGCTTGGCGAGATTCTCGATGGCCTCAGCGTTGCGGATGAGCACGCCTATCTGAGCACCGCGCCCGACGCCAACCATCACGCTCATGGGAGTGGCGAGTCCAAGCGCACACGGACAGGCGATGATGAGCACTGCGACGGCGTTCGTAATGGCGAACGCGAGGCGCGGCTCCGGCCCCCACACCATCCACGCGGCGAAGGTCAGCACTGCAATCGCGAGCACCGCCGGCACGAACCACCCCGCGACCTTGTCGGCCAAGGCTTGAATCGGCGCGCGACTGCGCTGGGCTTGCGCGACGAGATTCACGATCTGCGCGAGCATCGTTTCGCTGCCGACTCGACTCGGCCTTCATCACGATGCCGCCTGTGGTGTTGACCGTGCCGCCTGATACATTCGCGCCGACGGCCTTTTCAACAGGGAGCGGTTCGCCGGTGAGCATGGATTCATCAACTGACGTGCGGCCTTCGACAACGTCGCCGTCCACCGGAACCTTCTCACCGGGGCGCACGCGCAGCAGGTCGCCAGGATGCACAGCATCAAGCGGCACCTCTTCATCCCCATTCGGTGTGACGCGACGTGCGGTCTTCGGTGCGAGGCCCAGCAACGATTTGATTGCACCACTGGTGCGTCGCCGAGCACGGAGTTCGAGGACCTGGCCGAGCAAGACGAGCACGATGATGACGGCGGCTGCCTCGAAATAGATCGCAGGTTTACCAGAGTGTCCCGCGGCTGCTGGGAACGCCTGCGGGAACAACATCGTCGCCACGCTGAAGGCAAACGCCGCGCCCACACCCAGCGCGATGAGCGTGAACATATTCAGACTGCGGTTCACGAGCGAACGCCAGCCGCGCACGAAGAACGGCCAGCCCATCCACAACACGACCGGCGTGCTCAAAGCGAATTGTCCCCAGCGCGACACGTTCCCGCTTGCCCAATTGGCGTGACTCCACGCGGGAACGAGATGCGCCATCGCCACGACGAAAACAGGCAGTGTCAATACCGTGCCGATCCAAAAGCGCCGGGTCATGTCGCGCAGTTCCGAATCGCCTTCCTCCACCTCGGGCGTGACGGTCTTTGGCTCCAACGCCATGCCGCACTTGGGGCAAGTGCCGGGATGGTCCTGCTCGACCGCCGAGTGCATCGGGCAGGTGTAGATGGTTTGAGTGGGCGGCTTCCAAGTCGGGTTCAGTTCCAACGCCATCCCGCATTTCGGACACGCGCCGGGCTTGTCACTCTCCACTCCCGGACACATCGGGCAGAAATACTTCGCAGCTGCCGAGGGCGTCACGGTCGCGTCTGCGTGATGATGTGAATGGCCAGCGTGGGCGCAGGATTGCGCCTCACCGGCCGACTTGCCGTCGCAGCAGGAGTGTTCTTCTCCGTCGTGCTTGCCTCCGCGACCGGTGGGGTCGTGATGCTCGTGCTTCTCCTTGCTTCCGCAGCAACCGACGAACGCTTTTTCCGAAGCGCTTTGGGTCAGAAACTTCTTTCGGCAATGCTCGCTGCAAAAGTAAAGGGTCTCGTCATCGCGCTCGGCGCTCAGGGCCGTCGCCTCGTTCACCGTCATGCCGCAGATTGGGTCGGTCTTCATAAGGTTGTTCGCTGTTCGCTTTCGAAGCGGTCTTTCGCTTCTACCACCCTCGCTAACGCAGAACCCGGGATTCTCTTACACCAGAATCTTCCGCCTCGGTTTGCCGCCGTCTGCCGGCGGCGATTGCCCGTCTGTCGTGAAACCTCTACTCTCCGCGCATGGCAAAAGTCGAAGACGCGCTAATCGAGAACTTGGACGCCTTCGTCGGGTTCGCGCGCAAGCGTGTCGGCGACCCCGAACTGGCTGCCGACCTCGTGCAAGACAGCTTGCTCAAGGCGCTGAAGTCGTCCGACCAGCCTCGCGACGGGGAAGGTTCGGTGGCGTGGTTCTACCGCATTCTGCGCCATTCGATCATCGACCTGTATCGGCGGCGCGACGTCCGGGACCGCGCGCTCGACCGCCTGCAAACCGAGCTGCCCGATCAGCCGGATGCCGTCGCCCAACGGGTCTTGTGCCAGTGCTTCAAACGCCTTCTGCCCGGCTTGCCGGGACAATATCGCGACCTGCTACAGCGCGTGGACCTTGACGGTGCTTCCCCCAAGGACGCGGCGATGGCGCTGGGCCTGACGTTGAACAACCTGAACGTGCGGCTGCATCGCGCCCGCCAGCGACTCCGCGAGAGAGTCGAAGCCACATGTCAGGTGTGCAGCAAGCATGGATGTCTCGATTGCACGTGCGACGACAAGCATCCCGCCGAGGCGCGGCGCCGACCCAGCAAGGAGTAACGGGACGGGGATGAACCCGATGTGTGTGGCACCCGCGCCGCGTTACAACTTGCCGTCTATTTCTTCTGCTTTTTGGTCTCTGCCTCGATCTTTTTGAGGTAACGGGACTTGTCCTTGTTGAAGTCCTTCAAACAAGACTTGCAGCAAAGCTTGACCTCCTGGCCCTCGACGACGAAGGCGTGCGGCTTCATCTCGCCCTTGTCGTTGATTTCTTCGCCAGAGACGATGCACGTCCTCAGCGGATACGGCTTCGCCTTGCGCTCGGGGGGGTTGTCCTCGGCGCGGGTGCTCAGGACTCCGGCTGCCAGGCTGGTGAGCAGCACCGCAGTCATGATGTGTTTCGTGAACTTCATACTGTTTGCTTTCTGTTGGTTTGAATCTGCTTCACCGCCAAACGGCGGAGAAATAGTTGTTTGCCACGTTCAGTGCAGAATGACGAAATCGCCGTCTGGCCGGGCATACGACGTGGCGTAACTCCAAGTCGGGATGCCCTCCCGCCTGCCGTTCTCGGTGGTGGCTTCGCCTTTCGCATTGAGCACCTGCCACGCTAAGGAACCACCTCGCTGCCAGCCTGTGCCTTCGGTCCACACGAGCAGCGTTTCGCCCTTGCGGTTGACGGCGACGCGCGGATGTTTCGCCCCTTTGAGCGCGCCAAACGCGCGCGGCTGCGGCTTGCCATCAGCGGCCGGGAACCGTGCGAACTGGAGGCGCCCCGCTATTTCCCAGGCGGCCCACGTTCCATTGTCCGCTGCTGTGAGGTTCGCGCTGCTCATCGGACACATGCCAACGGACCACGGGTGGGAGAATGACTCGCGGAAGCTTCCACCGCGATCTGACGAGGCGAGCAGCGCCATGTCGCGTTGCATCATCGTGCGGGCGGTGCGGAACAACACGAGGGCTTCACCGCGGGTGTTTACGAATGCCGTCAAGCCGCAGCAGCCGCACGCGCCCGTTCCTGGTGGGCTAATGGTACGTTCCGGGGCGAAGCTGCCTCCGTCGTCCGCGGAGAGCGCGAGAAACACGGCGCGGTTTGTCTCGCCCTTGCTGCCGGCAGGCGAGGCGTGCCACACCACGAACACGCGCCCCTCAGAGTCGGCGGCGACCGACCCGCCGCCGTCGAGTTCGTGCGAGCGACCGATCAAGTCGCGTTGCGCGGAGAAGCTCCGGGCATCGTCGCTGAGTCGCGCATAGAGCAGAGGTGACCCGCCGTTGACCGGCTTGGGAGTGGCGGATTGCGAGCCGTTCCATACGACATGCGCGCGGCCGTGCCGCCCGAGCGCCATCTGCGGGCCGCGAATCGTCCCGATGGCCACGGCGCTTCCCGCCTCGCTGTTGACCTTGAGCGGAGCGGACCAACCACCATCGGGCGCGCGCCGCCGATAGAGGATGTCGGAGGCTTTTGCATCGCCCGTAAGGTAGATGAGGTGGATCGAGCCATCGGGCGCGGCGATGGCCTGAGGCTGAAGACCCGACTCCGGCAGCCGCTCGATAATGACCGCCGCGATCGCATGGGGGATGGCGTGGCCGAGCAGGACGAGGATGGCTAGCGGGAATGCGCTGGCGATCGATTTGAGTGCGCGATTGTTTCGCATAGAGAGCCTACTTGGAGGTCAACTTCGAGAGATACTTCGATGGCTCTTTCTTGAAGTCAGCGAGGCAGTCTTCGCAGCAGAGTTTAATCTCCTGGCCGTGGTGGACGAATGTGTAGGGCTTGCCGTGGTCGAAGCCTTCGTCGGTGACGAGGCATTTGTTCAAGGGATAAGCCTTCGCGGCGGCGTGCCGTGCGAGTGGCTGCGAATGATCGCGATGGCTGCGGAGCAGCCGTCGAAGCCGAGGGCGGCGACGACGATGGAGAGCGCCGACGATGAACAGTGTGGGCGCGGTGATTGAGGATTTGGTTGCGTTCATGGTTCTGTGCGGTCGTTTTGTTTTGGTGTTTCCGTGTTCGCGGGCGCAATCGGGGAACTCGACGGGAGTTCGCGCGCTCGAAGCCAGAGGAATATGACGGGCGTGACGATGAGGATGTGGATGAGGCTGGAAATCATCCCGCCGATGACGGGCGTGGCGAGAGGCTTCATCACTTCTGCGCCCTGCCGGTGACTCCACATGATGGGCAGCAGGCTTGCCACGATGGTCGCGACGGTCATCACCTTGGGGCGCAGGCGCAGGCGTGCGCCATCTTTCACGGCTTGCACGAGGTCGGCATAGTTGAAGGCGCTGCCGCGCTCGGCCATGCGCTTCTTCACCATTTCTTCGAGATAGACCACCATGACGACGCCGGTTTGCACCGCCGTGCCGAAGAGCGCGATGTAACCAACCCAGACCGCGCCATTGAAGTTGTAGCCGAGAAGCTTTTGCAGAAAGACGCCGCCGCTCAGGGCGAACGGCACGGCGAGCATGACGTGCGCGGCTTCGAGCGCGCTGTGATAAACCATGTAGAGCATCACGAAGATGATGAGCAGCACGGCGGGGAACACGATCTGCATCGTCTTCACGAAGCGGCGCTGGTTCTCGTATTCGCCGGTCATCTGGTAGGTCATGTTGCCCCAATCGAGCTTCTTGAGCGCCTGCTCGACTTCGTTGACGAAGCCGCCGAGGTCGCGGTCCTGCACGTTCGACTGCACGTAGGCGCGGAGGCGTCCGTTCTCGCTGGCGATTTCGTTCGCGCCGACTTCGCGCGTTATTTTGGCGACCATCGCGAGCGGGATGTAAGTGAGCGGCTGGCTGTCGCCGCCCGCGCTCATGCTGTTGGCGGCGGGGCGAACTGCACCAGCCATTCCACCGCCCATGCCTCCACCGCCAGCGGAAGCAGACGCGCCGCCCATCGGGCCGCGCGAGGCGATGAGGATGCGGCCAATCTTCTCGATGTCGTCGCGCTCGCCGCGTTCGAGGCGCACCTGAATGGGGAATCGTTCGCGACCTTCGATGGTCACGCTGACGTTTTTTCCGCCAATGGAAACTTCCACGGCATCGAGCACGTCGCGGGCGCTGAGGTTGTAACGAGCGAGCGCCTTCCTATCGACCTTCACGTTCAGATAGGGCTTGCCCTGCACGCGCGACGGCGAGACGCCAGCCGCGCCGGGGATTTGCTTCACGACCTTCTCGACCTCGTAAGCCTTCTCCTGAATCGCGTTCAGATTGTCGCCGTAAATCTTCACCCCGACCTGCGCGCGGATGCCGGTATAGAGCATCAGAATCCGGTTCTCGATGGGCTGGAGGAAAGCGGGCACGTAACCGGGGACGTGTTTCATCTTCTCCGTCAACTCGGCCTTGAGCTTCTCGACGGTCATGCCGTCGCGCCATTCCGGGTTGCGGACGACGCGCGGAATCTTGATGAGGCCGAGCACAGTGCGGTTGGTGGGAATCCACTCCGGCTTGAGCGTGATGGTCGTCTCCAACATCTCCGTCGGCGCGGGGTCGGTGGGCGTCTCGAAGCGGCCCAACTTGCCCGCGACCGTTTCGATCTCGGGGACGCTGGCCAGCACCGTGTCCTGCCACGACATCACGCGCTGGATTTCCTTGAGGCCGGTCTTGGGATGCAGCACCGGCATGTAGAGCAGGCTGCCCTCGTTGAGCGGCGGCATGAATTCCTTGCCGAAACCTTGCGCGAGGTTGGCGGTGCGTTCCCAGCCCCGGTCGCGCAGATCCTTCACCCACGTCCGCGGCAGGCCGAACGCCGTTAACAACGCCGCGGCCAGCAGCAACACTGCCGCGCCCATCACGGTCTTGCGATGGTTCAGCGCCCAGTTCAGAGCGGGGTCGTAAATCTTGAGCAGGAGACGCATCACGAGGTTGCGGTCTTCGCCATGAAAAGGCCCGCGTACGAGCAGACTGCACAGCACGGGAACCAGCGTGACCGCGAGCAGCGTCGAGCCAATCATCGCGAAGGTTTTCGTCCACGCGAGCGGATGGAACAGCTTGCCCTCCTGCCCGGTGAGCGCGAACACCGGCACGAACGCGAGGATGATGATGGCCATTGCGAAGAAGATGGGCCGGCCCACCTGCTGGCAGGCGGTCAACGTCTCCTGCCACGTCTCCGCCGGCGTGAGCCGACCACCTTTCTTATCCTCCGCGCTTTCGCAATGCCGCAGCACGTTCTCCGTCACCACGATGGCCGCGTCCACCAGCACGCCGATGGCAATGGCGATGCCGGTCAGCGACATGATGTTGCTGGTGATGCCAAACTCCTTCATCAACAGAAACGAGATGAGAATGGAAATCGGCAAGGGCAGCGTGACGATGAGGATGCTGCGGAAGTGCCACAGGAATATGATGTGCGCCAGCGTGACGAGAATGATCTCCTCCACGAGTGCGTGCTTGAGCGTGGCAATGGTGCGCTCGATGAGCGTGCTCCGGTCGTAGAACGGCTTGATGGAAATGCCCGGCGGCAGGCTCTTGGAAATCTGGGCAATCTTCTCTTTCACGCGCTCGATGACGGCCTTCGCGTTTTCACCCGTTCGCATGACCACCGTGCCGCCCACCGCCTCGTGTCCGTCGATGTCGAGCGCCCCGCGCCGGAAGTCGCCGCCGATCTGCACGTTGGCGATGTCCTTCACGTAGATGGGCGTGCCCTCCATCGCTTTGATGGGAATGAGTTCGAGGTCTTCCGAGCTTTCCACGAGGGCGATGCCGCGCAGCACGAACTCCGCGCCGTTTTCCTCAATCGTCTTTCCGCCGACGTTGAGGTTCGCGTTCTGCACCGCCGTCATCACTTCCATGATGGTGACGTTCGCCGCCCGCATCTTCGTGGCGGAGAGTTCGATTTGATACTGCTTCACGAAGCCGCCGATGCTCGCGACTTCCGCCACGCCCTGCACGCTGGCGAGCTGGTAGCGGATGTGCCAGTCCTGCACCGTGCGGAGCTTGCCGAGGTCGTAGCCGCCGTCGGACACTTTCGTCGGATCAACGTCGAGATAGTATTGATAGACCCAGCCGAGGCCGGTGGCGTCCGGGCCGAGTTGCGGCTTCACCCCTTCGGGCATCGCGCCTTGCAGATAGTTGAGCCGTTCAAGGACGCGCGTCCGCGCGAAGTAGGTGTCAATGTTGTCCTCGAAAATGATGGTGAGCAGCGAGAAGCCGAACATGGACACGGCGCGCACGTCCTTCACGCCGGCGAGTCCCTGCAGGCCGGTCGAGAGCGGATACGTCACCTGGTCCTCGACCTCCTGCGGGCTGCGGCCCATCCAGTCGGCATAGACGAGCACCTGGTTTTCCGTGAGGTCGGGGATGGCGTCCACGGGCGTCTTGAACACGGCGCGCACGCCGAGCGTGATGAGCAGCAGCGCCCCGCAGAAGACAAGGAAGCGGTTCTTCAAACTCCATTCGATGATGCGTTGAATCATGGCTGGTTCTCCCGGTTCAGGGCTTCACTTCCGCGCCGCAATCCAGCATCTCCGCGCCGAAGTAGGGATTGCGGATGGACGGCTGCAACTGCATCCACTCGGCTGTCTTTGGCGCGCCCTCAAAGGCATTCTTCGTCATCGGACACCGAAACACTTTCAGCGAGGCGAACTCCTTCCCGCTGCGGCGCAACGCCTGCGCCAGCGCGACGGCAGCATTGCTGAACGGATGAAAGGTTTTGCGGGCGGCCTTGAGGTCATCCGCCTTCTCCAAATGTCCGGCCTCCTCGATGCTCTTGAGCAACGGATGCCACGCCTTGTCCGAGTTAACGAAGGCGTCCATCAGCGCCGGCATGGCCGCGTGAGACTTCGCGGCCTGCGTGTTGAAGTCGTCGAGCTTGTCCGCCGCGAGCGCGGCGGTGATGGCATCTGCGAGCGTAAGAAAATCTTTCACGGCTTTGCGCTGCGCGTCCGTGAGCGCGGGCAGCGCGGTTGCGGGCGCATTGGTGGTGGCCGGTTCGGCGAACGCACGATTCATCTCCGCCTGTCCGTCAATGAGCAGGTTGCCGTTCACCACCACCTTGTCTCCGACGCTAAGGCCCGAAGCCACTTCCACCAGCGCATCGCCGCGCCGACCGAGCTGGAGCACGCGACGCGAATATGCGCCGCCGCCTTGGTCCACGTAGGCCACGGCCTCCGGGCCGGTTTCAATAACCGCCGTGCGGGGAATCGTGAGCGCGTCCGGCAGGTCGAGGCGCACCAAGCCGTCCGCGTAGAGGCGATGGAGCAAGAGTCGGCGTCCTTCGACGATCGGGTTCTCGAGTTCCACGCGCACCTTCGTTGAGCGCGTGGCTTCGTCAAAGTTCGGGTCAATGAACGTGATGCTGCCCGTGAATGTCTTGCCGGGATGCGACGGCGTGGTGATGTCCACCTTCAAGCCGGGCTTAATCCACGGCAGGTCTTGCTCGTAGGCGCGGAACTGGAACCACATGGTCGAGAAGTCCGCGATCTCAAACAGCCGCTCGCCTTCCTGCACGTATTGTCCCTCATACACGTTCTGCGCGACGACGGTGCCGCCGATGGGGGAAAGGATCTGCGAGGTCAGATTGTCGCCGGGCTTCTCCGGCAGTGCCTCAATCTGCGCTGAGGTGAGCCCCATCTGCAACAAGCGCAGAGCAGTTGCGGAACGAAGCTCGCCCGTGAGTGTCCGGTATTCGCGTTCGGATTGCAGTAATGTCGGGCTATAGAACTCCGCGAGCGGCTGACCTTCCTTCACTTCTGCACCCATGAAGTTGACATAGAGTTTCTGCACCCGGCCCGGAATGTACGCCGAGAGCACGCGATGCCGCGTGGCGTTGTCGTCAATCATGCCAGCGACGGTCAGCGTCTTTGTGAGCGGACGCACTTGCGCTTCGGCGGTCTGGACATTTACCACCTGAATCATTGTCTGCGTCAGCGGCACGACGTCGCCACCACCCGCCGCGTCGAAACCAGCGTCGCCCTCATACACGGGCGTCAGTTCCATCCCGCAGATCGTGCATCGGCCTGGCTTGGGCGACTTAATCCACGGGTGCATCGCGCTCTGGTAGTAGAGCAGCTTGCGTCCGGCGGGTTGACCGGAGGTCGCGGCAGAACTCGCGCCGCCGTTGTGAAGTTGTTGGGTCGAGATCCATGTCGCCGGAATGGCGATCGCGAGCGTCAAAAGAATGGCTGGGAGGGTCTTCATAAAAATGTCAGCGGTTGGTCGGTGGTGGAACGATGGAACGCAGCATCTCCAGCGCGCCACGGTGCGCGGCGACGGAACGGCGTTCCTCCAGCCGTGCGCTCAGCAGCGAACGGCGGGCGTCAAGCACTTCGAGGATGCTGGCCTTCGAGCTGATCCAGACATTTTGCGTGGACTCGACGGCCTTCCCGGCGCGCGGAATGACTTCCTCTGAGATGGTCTTTGCTAGCCGCGCGGAAGTTTCCGCCTCGGTGTGCGCCGCGACTGCTTCGCCACGCAACCGACGCGCGAGCGCCTCGGTTTCCTTTTCGGCGGCGGCTTGTTGTTGAATGGCGCGGTCGGTGTTCGCGCGATACACGGATTGGTTGAACCAAGGGAGCGTTATCTTCGCCCCCACGGTCGCCTGCCGGAAATCCCCGCCTGAATAGACGCTCGACTCCACCCCGACAGAAAAGATCGGGCTGCGCTCGCGTCGCGCGACTTCGATTTCAGACTTCGCAGCCTCGGCGGTGTTGAGCAGCGCCTGAAGCATCGGATTCACCTGATAAAGCCGCGCGAGTTCCTCCGCGAGTGCTGGTGTCAGCGAGGCGGACTCCGGCAAACGGAGGTTCGGCCACGCCTCGTCCGTATCACGGCCCAGCAGGATGTTGAGTTGCCGAGCCTGCCGGATGCGCTGGCGCTGGGTGGTGTCAATCCGCTGCCGTTCCTGCGCCACTTCGCTCTCGATGCGGAGCGGTTCGGAGGCGTTGGCCATCGGGTCTTTGAGCTTCTCGCGCGCATTGGCCGACATGCTTTCCAGCCAGGCGAGTTGATTCGTTTCGATGGCGAGCATCTCATCCACCAGCGCGAGTTCGATGGCAGACTGCGCTACGAGCGTTTCCAGCATGAGCATCGCGGTGCGCGACTCCGCCTCCAGGATGGCGCGCTCCGCTCCGGCCCTCGCCTTGCGCGCCTCATATAGTTTGCGCCGGGGCAGCATCTGTTCGACGCCGAACATGATGTCGCCGTCGTCCATTCGCATCTCGCGATCAGCGGCCATGAAGCCCAGACCGGCCATCGGGTCTTCCCAAAGGCGGACCGCGCGGACGCCTGACTCGGCGGCGAGCACGCGGGCCTGCGCGGCGGCCACCGTGGGATGATTGGTGCGTACCTCGGCCCGAAGCGTGTCGAGAAACGGCGCGTCGAGCAGACGCGTCTCTTGGGTAAAGCCCGAGGGCATGAGCCAGGAGAGCAAAGCGCAGCGAGCGCGCGGCAGACGGCAGGCTGGCAGATGGTTGAAGGATAGTGCATACGTCTCATTTCTTTTCCACGAGTTTCATGCCGCACTTGGGGCAGTTGCCGGGCTTGTCGCTCACGACATCGGAGTGCTCCTTCATCGGGCAGGTGTATTGGTCGGAATGGCCGCTGTGGTCGTCCGATTTGCTACATCCAGTCACGGCAAACGCCGCGAGGGCAACCGCCAGCGGAAGCAGGCTCGGATAAATCCATTTCATAATCATGTTCATTCAGTTTCGGTTTTGAGATTTTAGGCAAAGGACGGAGGACTTCCGTGACGACAAGGCACGGGTCGGGAGAGGGAGTTGAGTCAGCGGCGCGAGGGAACCCGGGCTGGCGTCAACTTAACCGATGAAGGGAGGGGCGAGGCTGCGGAGTGCCGGACCAAGACACACTTCGGGCGTAAACGTCCATTCGGTGGAGTAGGCTTGGCGGCCGAAAGCGGGTTGCGGCTGAGTTGCCGTCGCATCCAAAACAAGCGCGACCGGAGAAAGCAGATACAGCGTGTGCGGCTGAAAAGCGGTGAGCGCGGGAGCGTCGTCCCCAGCCAGCATCGTCTTCAACGTCGAGCAAGACGCTGTGGGCACAGGAGTGGGAGTGTCGGAGCCGGCAGGATGTGATTTGGCCTGCGCCGAAACGTGGCAGGACGGCTGGGCGTCGCTGTTGCCGTGTCCACCGCCAACATTGCAATGGACGAAGCACATCGCCTGCGCCACGACGAAGACCACGAGGGCGAGCGCCGCAAGCGAGCGGTGCACCGGACTCAAGGTTGTCTGACGCCAACGCATAATCGAACGTTACTGGGATCATACCAGACCGCAACTGACGATTTGGACATATTTCGACAGCTCTAGGGTCTACCTGCTCCGCGCCGAACCGCGTTTCGTTGTTCGCGGGGGGCGGCGCGCTCACGTTGTGAATGCGTCCGCCGGAGAGGCGGATGGATAAAGCATCGCTATGCCGGTGCAGCGATACCGGAAAGAGCAAAAGCCCGCCTGAATCAGCACCCCTTTCAGGACTCAAAATTTTTGCAGCCGACCCTCTTGGGTCCTTTTAGTTCAAACTTTTCGGAGGCCTGTCCCATTAGCGTCTCGAGACCCTCGCGCATTCGCAACCCCCTCCCCCCTCTTCCGTCCACGGCTGTCCTCCTAAGCGAAGGTGGACGGATGGATGGACGTGACGGGCGTCCGTCCAGGAAAAACTCCCCTAGGGCGAAGACGCGAGCGACAGCCTGACAGCCAGAAAGAAAAAGAGTATCTCTTCCGTTCTTACTCCTGCTGGGCTCTTTCAATCGCCTCCAAGGTCGGAAGCTTCGCCAGAGCCTCCCGCTTCACCGCGGGCTCGATATGCGTGTAGCGGGCACTCACTTCCACCGATTCGTGCCCGGCGATGTCGCGGGCCACGGCATCACTTACGCCCGCGTTCTTCAGCAAGCTCACCGCTGTGTGCCGGAGCGCGTGAAACGACAACTCGGATTGCTAGCGCTTGGCTTAGCGTCCTATTCCGTCCTCCTTCGGGGCGTGAGTCCTGGGAGGAATCAGGCCAGCGTCAGCCAGAATTGCAGCGAACTGGTTCGAGAGCATTCCACTGCGCCCGTGCTTGGCAATGATGGCGTAGGCGCGCGGATGCAACGGTGCTTTCGGATCATCACTCGACGGCAATGATTCGATATGCGCCATCAAGGCGGGCGGCATCAGAATCTCCGTCACCCCAGCGCAGCGGCGATTCGCTGCGCTAGCCTCCTCTCTGCCGTGCCAGTCGACTTTTTCAACTGTCGCCTTTGCTGGCCTTGAAATAGGGTGACGCACGCTGTGAAAAACGGACTTCGATCCTTGGAATCTTTTGTTATGCTCGCCACGAATTCGATGATACGCGAAATAGTAGTCAGAATGACGCCGACAGAATCCATTAACGCCGATAACGTAAACCATTGATAATGAACACTGGCGTTTTAGGCGTTACTCGCCGTTAGAAACGAGGGTTCGAATCCCTCTCTCTCCGCCACTTTCAGAAACCTCCCGCCAGCCCGGTTACATGCCGCTCATCCACCAAATCCTGATCGCCGCCTCACCTACTGAACCCATGCAATCGCTCGACGCCGTGCGCGCGGTGCCCGGTTCCGGACTGGAGAGTGATCGCTACTTCACCGGCACCGGCACATTCTCGCCTCAACCGCAGAAGCCGGACTTCGAGCTGACGCTGATTGAGCGGGAACAGATCGAGCACTTCGCGAGAGAATCCGGCCTTCCGTTCAATGCCGCTTCCGCGCGTCGGAACATCGTGACGGAAGGAATCGCTCTGAACGACCTCGTTGGACGCGAGTTCCTCATTGGCGAGGTGCGCATCCGCGGCATCCGGCTCTGTGAGCCGTGCAATTACCTCGCGAAGATTTCCTTCCCGGAAGCGCTGAAGGGATTGGTCCATCGCGGCGGCTTGCGGGCGCAAATCCTCACGGAAGGCGTGCTGCGCGTTGGCAATTCGATCCGGGTGTTGTGAACGGTTCCGCTCGAGATTCGTTCACTTCGCGGCGGCGGTGATCTTCTCCGCAATTCCCTCCGTCCGGATGTTCAATCCCGATTCCTGCGCCACGATCTCGCCCTGGGCGTTGAGCACCGTGATGAGATTCGAGTGCGCATATTGTCCGCGCGCGTCCTTGCGATAGTTCACCCCGAGCAGCGCGGCCAGTTCGCGGACATCGTCCTCCTCGCCCCGCAGCAACGTCCAGCCCGCCATCGGCAGGCCCATGCGCTTCCTGAACGCGAGCAGTCTCTCCGGCGTGTCGCGCTCGTGATCGAACGAAATGAGCGTGAAGTTTACCTTCCGCTGAACCTCCGGCGACAACGCGTCCGAGATCCGTTTCATATCGTTCACGATGATCGGACACGCGAACTCGCACGACGTGAAAATCATCGCGATGACCTGCGGCTGACCTTGCAGGTTCCCGAGACGGATGACGCGGCCCTGGTCCGAGGTCCACTGCGAATCGAGCTGGTAGAGCGATTGATCCGGAATGGGCGCGCTGGACTTGATCTCGCGGCAGCACGGGGGCCTTTCTCGAGAATCTGTAGAAGTCGTCGCACACGAGGTCAGGCCGAAAGCCACTACGATGAACGTCGCGGCCAGCCACGCACGCGTTGTGGAGAAGAGTGCAGTCATAAATCCTTGGCGCAGCGGAAGCCGAGATTGTGGACGGTGTAAGGCGCCTTCAGGCTGCTGCGAAATCCGTAACGCATGAAGGCGGGAAAGTTGCCGGTATCCTTCGCGCCCGCCGAACCGGCGCCGCAGAAGAGTTGCCGGTCAAGCCCCGTGTCACCGCGGGCGTCGCCGGTGACGATCGCGCTGTTGAAGTCTGTGGTCCATTCCCAGACGAGGCCGTGCAGATCGAACAAGCCGAGACAATTCGGCAGCCCGGCTCCGACGCGTGGAAGCTCCGCGGGCGCCGGCGTGGAGTACCAGTGCCGCAACGCACGTTGGAACTCCACGTCGTTTTCGCCGTCGGGCCGACGCGGGCTCGCTGCCGCTGCGTATTCCCATTCCGCCACGGTTGGGAGCCGCTTGCCTTTCCACTGCGCGAAGGCTTTCGCCGCGAACCACGACACCCACACCACCGGCTGATTTGTGCGCGCAGATTCGCCCAGCTCCAGATCGCCGGCCCAATGCTTGAGATAATTCGCGTCGGCGAACAGCCGTTTCACTGTCGAGCGACGCCAGCGCGGATTCGCGCGCACGAAGTCGAGGAAGTCTCCGTTCGTCACCGGAAGCTTATCCAATCCAAAACGCGCGACGGGAAGTGTCTTTGGTTCGTTCGGCAGCGCGAAAAGCGGGCGATGCTCTCCGGCTGGAACCGCCACCATGCCCGCGGGTGCCTCCGATGTCGTGATCGCTTCCGCACCGGAAACAATCCAGCCGGTCACTACCACCAACATCAGGATGCACACCCGCAGTTTCATGATCGGTATCCTCTTGTGTTACTCGAACTTGTTCGCAGCTGGCGGAGGCAGTTCGGCGCGGACACGCTTCACTTCGTCCGGGCTCACCGCGTCGCCGCTGTTGCCGAAGCTGTTGCGGACGTAGGTGAGCACATTGGCCACTTCAAAGTCGGACAAGTTGTTCAGCGGCGTCATGATGCCGTTGTACTTCTTGCCGTTCACTTCGATCTCTCCGCTCAGACCCTGCAACACGGCGCGAATGGATCGATCCTTGTCGCTCATCAGATAATCCGACTTCGCCAATGGCGGAATTTGGCCCGGGATGCCTTGACCTTCGGTTTGGTGACACACGAAGCAGGTTTGCATGAAGACCTGTTTGCCGCGCGCAACCTGAATGTCCTTCGACAACCCGGAGATCTTCTCGTCCGCCTTGATCGCTGCCGCGCGAGCCGCTTCGAGTTCGACGATCCGACGTCCGATCTCGCTGCCGCCCTCCGCCGCGCTGCCGAGATAAACCGCGTCCACTTCCTTGCCCGAATAAACGAGCAGGTTCTCGGGGCCTTCCACCTTGAGCATGCCGATGGCGCCTTTGTTGAACGCGCGGAAGAGCGAGTGATCCACGAGAATGTAAGTGCCCGGCACTTCCACTCCGAACTCCACGATGGCCGATCCGCCCGCCGGAATGATGGTGGTCTGCACCTGTTCCTGCGTCACTTTCACGCCGCCCTCTGCATAGACCTTGTCGAAGATCTCGCCGATCACATGGAATGATGAAACGAGGTTCGGTCCGCCATTACCGACGAAGAGCCGGACCTTCTCGCCGACCTTCGCCTTCACGGCGCGGTCGCCGACCAGCGAGCCGACCGCGCCGTTGAACACCACGTAACCGGGACGTTCGTCCTCGGCCTTGCGCTGATCGAACGGTTGCAATCCTTCCTCGCCGAAGCGACCCGCGGTGTAGAACTCGCCTTGCATCACGTAATACTCGCGGTCCACCGGCGGCAGACCTGCCCTTCGGCTCAACCAGGATCAAGCCATACATGCCGTTCGCCACGTGCATGCCGACCGGCGCCGTCGCGCAGTGATAAACGTAGAGCCCCGGATTGATCGCCTTGAACGAGAACACCGACTTGTGTCCCGGCGCCGTAAAGGATGACGCCGCGCCGCCACCCGGCCCGGTCACCGCGTGGAGATCGATGTTGTGCGGCATCTTGCTCGACGGATGATTCAACAAGTGAAACTCCACGAGGTCGCCTTCGCGGATTCGGATGAAGCTTCCCGGCACCTCGCCGCCGAACGTCCAGAACACATACTCGACGCCGTCCGCGAGGCGCTTCGTCGCTTCGACAACTTCCAGGTTCACGATCACCTTCGTCGCGTGCGTGCGCTTGATGGGCGGCGGCACAAACGGCGCCTGTGTCAGCACCGCCTTCTCCTCGCCATGAATGGTGGTGTCCACTGGCTTCGGCTTGGTGGCGGTCACAGGGGCTTCGGCAGCGCGCACGAGCGCAGGGAACGCGCAGAGCATTCCCACGAGGAGGAACCGGCGGAGGATTTGGTTTGGCTTCATGTTTCGTTTGGTTTCGGGCCCGCCGATCTGGCAGCCCCATTTCTGACATGAGAATCGCCAGAATACCCTCGGTCGGCCTTGACCCAAGTCAGGTCTCTCGCGGATGGCTCCGCAGTTTGCGGGACGATTGATTCCTTGACTCAAATCAAAACGGGACGGCTGAACGGCGCCGTTAACAACTCCCACCCATCGTAGCCGCCGACGTAAGGAGGCGGACCAACGCGGCTATAGTTCCTCGATTTCACCTCGTCACCTCGGGCGCAACGCGCGCGCCGACTGTCGCTACGCCAGGAGCGCCGGCACGATGTTCGCGCCGGTAACTTCGGAATCCGTTAGGCTCGCATCGCGGCCTTCGTGAGGGAAATGCAGCGCGCGATGATCCACGCCCATCGTGTGCAGCAACGTTGCATGGAAGTCATGCACGCTCACCACGTCCTGCACAGACTTGTAGCCGAACTCGTCCGTCGCGCCGTGAACGTAACCCTTCTTGAATCCGCCGCCCGCCGCCCACAGCGAGAACGCGTGACGATTGTGATCGCGGCCGTCCTTGCCCTGCGAAATGGGAAGCCGTCCGAACTCGCCGGTCCAGAGCACGATGGTGGAATCCAGCAATCCGCGCGCTTTGAGATCGCGCACCAGCGCGGCGCTCGGCTGATCCGTCTTCGCACATAATCCCTTCAGGCGCTCGGCGTTCTTGTCGTGCGTGTCCCACGGCTGGCCGCTGAGGAACAACTGCACGTAACGCACGCCACGCTCGACGAGCCGCCGCGCGAGCAGACAACGCCGCCCGTATTCTTCGGTCTCCGGCTTGTCGAGACCGTAGAGTTTCTTCGTCGCCTCCGATTCGCCGGACAAATCGAGCGCCTCGGGCACCGCTGTCTGCATGCGTGCGGCTGTTTCGAAGTTCGCGATGCGCGCGGTCAGCTCCGTGTTCTCTGGGAAACGCGCGGCGTGACGCTGGTTCAGCGCCTTCAACAAACCAAGCTGGTTCGCTCGAGCCTGCGGCGGAATGTGCGCGGGCGTTTGCAGATTGAACACCGGCGAGTCTCCGCTGCGAAACGGTGTGCCTTGATAAATCGCGGGCAGGAAACCGGACGACCAATTGCGCTCGCCATCGACCGGCAAACCGCCGGGATCACCGAGCACGACATACGCAGGCAGATTCTCGTTCTCGGAACCGAGCCCGTAGAGCACCCACGACCCGAGCGTCGGTAGCCCGGCCAGAAAACGTCCGGTGTGAATGATGCGCAGCGCGGACTCGTGATCGACGGAGCCGGTCGTCATCGAGCGCACGAGCGTGATTTCGTCTGCAATCGATCCCGTGTGCGGCAGCAGTTCAGAAAGTTCCATCCCGCACTGACCACGCGGATGAAACGCGTACGGTGCGCCGAGGACGTTGCCGGCCTGCTTGTCGAAATGCACTTCAAGTTCGCCGCCCGGATACGGCTTGCCGCTCCACTTGTTCAGCGCTGGCTTGCAGTCGAACAAATCCATCTGGCTCGGCCCGCCGTGCTGGAAGAGGCTGATGATTGCCTTTGCGCGCGGACGATGGTGGCCTGGCTTCGGAGGATTCGACGCAAACGCGAGCTGCGGCCCGAGCAACTGCGCCAGCGCGAGCGCGCCGAGGCCGCCGGCGGAACGACCGAGGAACGCACGACGCGAAATGGAATCAAAGGCGCGGTTCATTCGAGGTAGAGAAATGAGTTCAGGCCGAAGAGCGACTGACAAAAATCCGCCCACGCACGCGCGTCCGCATCCTTCCTGTCAGCGTAGACGCGACGTTGCTCGGCGAGGAAACGTGTCGCCATCTTGCGCTCGGCGGAATCAGGTTCACGTCCTGTGGTCAGCAGGAAACCGCGGCGGATCTTCGCGACTTCATCCGTGCCGCAATCGCGCGCGAGACGCTGCGCCAAATCTTCGCCGCGTTTCACGGAGAACTCGGAGTTCAACAAGCTGAGCGACTGCAGCGGCATGGTCGTCTCCGCGCGCCGCGTGCAATTAAAGACCACGGAGGGCGCGTCGAACGTGCCGAGGAAGGTCGGCACCTGCGTGCGGCGATGCTGGACAAAGATGGAGCGCGCGAACGCGTCTGGCTTCGCTTCATCCACGAGCACTTCGCCGATCCCGTTGCGCGGCGTCGGCACATACGGCCCATTCGTCTTTGAGCTGAGCCGGCCGCTCACGGCCAGCATCGCATCGCGAATCGCCTCTGCATCCAGCCGACGCACGGGATAACGCCAGAGCAGGTGATTGTCCGGGTCGCGTTCCACCGCCCGGCTTCGCGGCGCGCTCGTCTGGCGGAACGTCGCCGATTCGAGAATCAGCCGGTGCAACGCCTTCATGCTCCAGCCGGACTCGATGAACTTCGAGGCCAGCCAGTCGAGCAGTTCGGGATGCGACGGCTTCGCGCCACTCAGGCCGAGGTTGTCCGGCGTGGCGACGATCCCGACGCCGAAGTAATGCTGCCAGACGCGATTCACCGTCACGCGCGCGAGCAGCGACGCTTGCGGTGAGTTCGCTTCGGTCAGCCAATTCGCCCACGCCAGCCGACGACCGGTGGTGGCGGTGGTCTTCGCAGGTTGGAAGTTCGCAACGCGTCCATCGCGTGTCTTGAGAAAGGCGGGGAACGACGGCGTCACCACGTCGCCTGGGGTCTTGTGATTGCCGCGCTTGAGCAACCGCACCTCGGGAGCCTCGGCGCTGCCGTCACTCACCCACGCGATGCGACCGGGCTTCGGCGAACGTTTCGCGGCAACGGCTTTCGTTGCCTTGTCGAACGCTTTCTTTCGCTCCGCGAGCTCCTTTTGAAAACGCTCGTTCTTCGCCACCCAGCCCGGCTCGGAATCGTTCGAGCCTTCGATGATGACGTTGTCCACGACGAAGCTCCGACCGCAGCAATACTCGAACGCAAAGCCGCCTTCCGGCAGATCCCTTTCCTTCAGCTTGAGCGACGCGCCGTCCACCGCGCCATCGACGAGATGCTCCAGCGTGAACTCGTTCGTCGCTGTGCGCGTGATACGGACGCCGTAGTTGTGGCCGGACTTGTAGCCTGTCTCACCAATGCTGCCGCGGCTCTTCGAGTCAGCGCCCGGATAGTCGACATGCACGCTCGTCGCACCGCCGGGATTGCCGTCGATGAGGATGTTGCCGCGGTCGGTGTCGCCATTGTCGTTGAAATCACGCGCCGCGATAACGTAGCCGATGCGCTCTGCAGAGCCGCCCTTGCCGTCGATCTTCGTCGCTACGAGATCGAACGTGACTTGAATCCATTGACCTACCGCGCCCGGACGCCACTCGAACGCGTCTTTCGTGCTCAGCCAGCGATCACCGGATCCGCCGCCTTCGATAATCTCCAAAGCACCGTCCTTCACACGCGCCGCCGGAGCTTTGTCAGAATCAAGCGTCACAGCAGGCGAACCTGCCGGTGCATCGTCCGTCGGCGCCGTGTTCGACCAACGCTTCGTCAGGGGCTCGCCGTCGTTGAAACCATCCGAGAACAGCCGCCAGCCGCCGGGTTGATTCGTCGCCTGCCACGTCTTGAATTGGCTCTTCAACTCCGCCAGCTCCGCATCGAGTTTCTTCTCGGCCGCCTGCCAGGTTTCGAGTTCGCCGGGGAGATTCGCGTGGACGACGCGGTCGTTCGGCTTCACCCACTTGTCGATGTTGAAGGCTGGATACAGCACCGCTTGCAGCGCGTAGTAGTCCTTGATCGTCAGCGGCTCGAACTTGTGATCGTGACACTTCGCGCACTGCATGGTCACGCCGAGCAGACTGGAGCCGATGATTTGCATCGCGGACTCCAGTGCGTAATAGCGGTCTGTGCGCACCTCGTCGGGATTGCCGTCGCTTTCGCCCGAGCCGTCCTGACCATTGCGCAGGTAATGCGTGGCTTCGAGCAGTTCGATGATCTCCGGCGTTGCCGGTTCGCCGCGCTTCCAGCCGGACAATTCGTCGCCCGCGATCTGTTCGCGCACGAACTGATCAAACGGCTTGTCGCGATTGACCGAACGAATGACGTAATCGCGATAGCGGTAGGCGAGCGGTCGGTCGGTGTCCGCGTTGAAGTAACCGTTCGAGTCGGCGTAACCGGCGGCGTCGAGCCAGTGCTTGCCCCAGCGCTCGCCATGACGCGGTGAGTTCAGGTAGCGCTCCACCATGCGTTCATACGCACCGGAGCTTTTGTCCGCGACGAACGCAGCGATCTCCTCCGGCGTCGGTGGAAGCCCCGTGAGTACGAACGCGACGCGGCGGACGAGTGTCGCTCGATCTGCCTCACGACTTGGAGCCAGCTTCGCTTCGCGTAGTTTGCGTCGCACAAAGTAGTCAATGGACGCCTCCGAGCCGAGGGCTGCTACCGGACGCAGCGGCTGAAAAGACCAATGGTTCCCGGCTGCCGGAGCGACAGGGGTTTTCGACTTTGCTTCGTCCGAAGCCAGAGCCGCCGCGCCGAGCATTACCGTGACCGCGACGCCGAGAATCAGGCCCACGCGCCGAACACCCGGGCGGGTTGACTCGCGGTAAACGTGTTGGCAGCGGTTCATGGTGACTGAGTTCGACTGTATCGAGTGGGAGAGGATTCAACAACACCAGAGGACGATCACTATACTGCTTCAAGCGAGGGCGGGAATGTTCGTTACTCCAGATCAATTCGTCCCCAATCCTCCGGCCGGCCCTGCACGCCCGACCGCGTCGACCACGCGATGCGCGACTTGTTGATGTTCTCGCCGAGTGCCGCATCACGTTTGTCGCCGTCGTAAACAATCACATTGAAGCCGAGCCGGCGTTGGCCGCGTTTGAGGCCGATTTCATCGAACGGAATCGCGGCTTGAACTCGGTATCCATCGACCGTGCGAATGGAGTTCAGGCGCGTCTTCGGCGCCGTTTCTTCCACCAGACCCTGGTTCGCATCCGCATCGCGTGCGGCACGGACGACTCCGGTGGTGTCGAACGGAAAGATCCCCAGCTTGTAACAACCCATCGTGTGTTCAGCACCAGCGGCAGGATCAAAGCAAAGCTCGACCGAATCGCTCCGCCAGTGGCCCTTGATGTCGTTGGGCTCGATGTTGGTCACCACGACGTCATCCTTTACCTCCACATCGACGAAGATCGTCTTGCCGTCGTGCGCGACACGGACGATCGCGCTGCTGTCCGCTGCGTCAGCGACCTTGCCTTGAACGAGGTTCGTCGCGGCGACGCTGATCGAAGTGGCCTTTTCCCAACCGAGATCGGAGCCGTCCATGGCCGGGGATGACTTGACGCGCGACACGGCTGCCTTCGGCAACGGGTGAAGCTTCGCCTTCGCCTCAAAGCGTTCTCCCTCGGCGCTCCATGTCGCGAGGAGATCGGTGTCAGCCGGACGACCCGCTGGCGGCGTCACTTTCACTTCGATGGTCGTTTTGGCCCGCGCAGCGACAGTCACTGAACGCGATGCGGGCTGTGCAGTCCATCCCGTCGGCAAGGTCAGTGCAAGGTCGCCTTTCAGCGGTCGATCACTGGAGTTGGCGACTTCGAGGCGAACTACATTGGCTTCGCCCGCAACCACGGGAATGTCGCCCTGAATCTGCGCAGCGACATGTTCGAGGCGATGCTCGCGGACCCAGCGACGGTAATTGGCGAAGGCCGGGCGCGGCGCAAACTCGAGGACGACATCCGCCGTCGGCACACGCTTCGCGAACTCGACAGCCGCGATCGCTGGTGCCTGAAGCGGCAAGCCGGCAAGCAGGTTGGTTTCGACGCCGCTGACCGGAGCGAAGCTTTTCACGAGTGTGAACCGTTGCGGGCGCTGGAGCCACGGCGAGTTGCCGAAGTTTCCGAAAGCTTGTGAGCGATGGTTGGCCAGCGCCGTCGCGGCGATCTGGCCAGGGATGCGTCCATCGGCGAGCGGTTCGTTGACAGGTATGGTGGCGATGACTTCGCCGCTGCCGCCGCTGAAGAAAAGTCGGCGCGGTTGCCAAACGGACAGTCCTTCTTTGCTGAGCTGTAGCGGGAAGCGTTTGGGGTCGGCTGCCGCGGCGAATGCTTCAGTGGCGAGCACGCCGGCTGCTTGGTGATGACCGTGCTGTCCCGGAGTCGGCGCAGGATTCATCGTCACGATGATCTCCGGCCGAAGCGCGCGGACGAGCCGGACGAGTCGCTCGAGAGTTTGTTCCTTGCCCCATTTCTCCAACGTCGCGGCGACGCTTTCGGTGTAGGCCCAGTCAAGTTGATCGAGGAAGTAGCAGTAGCGAACCCCCAACGTCGTCAGGCAATCGCGCAGCTCCGCTTCGCGCAATGCGCCAAGCGCAGCCCCGCTTTGGGTGCCGACCATGTTGCCGCCGCCTTCGCCGCGCGTGCAGTAAACGTTGGCGACGATGGACGTTTGCCCAAGCGCGTAACGCGCCAGCGTGGCGGCCATCCCGGTTTCGTCGTCCGGATGCGCGAAGACGCCAATGATGTCCGTCTTCAACAGCGCGGCACCCTGCTTGACGGGGGTCGTGGGTTGGGCAAGCGCGGAAACGCAGATCGAAGCCCACGCCAGAAGGACGGCGACAGTGCGGAGGTGCATGGTCGGTTTTGGCACTTCATTGGAAGGGGGTCCACTAAATCGGGGACAAGACGTTCTTTGAAGAACACCGGAGTTAGGTTAGTCTAAAACCGGTTCTTGGGATGCAAACATCCTTCCGATCAATTCCAGATCGCCAGCAACTTCTGCGTTTGAGAAACGGCGGAGGTGCCGGTGTTTTGTCGCGACTGCATCGCGGTGGTCGCGCCTTCACGCTGCTGGAGTTGTTGATCTCCATCGCGATCATCGCGGTGTTGGCCGGTTTATTATTGCCGGCGTTGAGTTACGCCAAGGAGAAAGCCCGCCGCGCCCAGTGCATTTCGAATCTCAAGCAGGTGACTCTCGCCATGCAGGAGTTTTCGTTCGATTTCGAAGTGTATCCCTGGCAGTTGCCGCCCACTGAAGGTGGTTCGCAGTCGATGACCCAGGCCTCGAAGTCGTTTCAGGTGATGTCGAACTACCTGACCACACCGGCGCTGCTGGTGTGTCCGAGTGACCAACGGCAGCGGATCGACAGCATTGTGTTGGTGAAGAACACCAACGTCTCCTACTTCGTCGGCATCGAGGCGCAGGAGGAGCAGCCGAACATCCTGATCGCGGGCGATCGCAACATTGAAGGTGGTCGGCCGAAGCGGAATTGCCCGGTTGCGGAAGTCTACAATGTCGCCACTGAATTTTCGAAAGTGGAGATCCCCAACGCGGGCTGGTCGAAGACCATGCACCGTCGACGCGGCAACATCGCGCTGGGTGACGGCAGTGCGCATCAGGTTGGACCACCGGAGTTGCGGGACTCATTGTTGGGGTCCGGCGACGACGACGGCGCCTTCAACAACCACATCCTACTGCCCTAGCGGAGTCACGGTGGGACTCGCGTGTCACTTCGGCACAGCCATTGATCCCCCTTGGCACAGAGCATGGCCCAGCTGTTTGTTTCTTCGATTCGTTTTCCTCCAGAACTCCCGGTTTTGCGGGCGTTTCGTGCAAAAATCAGGCTGGCATTTTTCCTGTTGATGGAAGGGTGTCGGTTAAACAGCCCGGCGAATCGGGCTGGTTGATTTAACGCGTGCAGCTCGCACCAAGGCGGTGTGCGGCGCGCACGAAACGAAACTCACCGCCGGAAGAAAGGTAACTATGAACTCAGTAACTCGTTGGGACCCGTTCCGGGAAATGGAAGATCTGCAGAAGCGCCTCACCTCCATCTTTGGCCTGGCGCCCGCGCGTGCCGTGAACGGAAACGGCAAGGAAGAGCACATGACCGTCGCGCAGTGGCTGCCGCTGGTGGACATCACCGAGGATGATCGGGAATACCTGATCAAAGCCGAGCTGCCCGAGGTCCGCAAAGAAGACGTGAAGGTCACCGTCGAGAATGGCGTGTTGACCCTCAGTGGCGAGCGCAAGTTCGAGAAGGAAGAGAAGGACAAGCGCTACCACCGCATCGAGCGCGCGTATGGCAGCTTCACGCGCAGCTTCAGCGTGCCGGATGACGCCGATGACTCGAAGGTCTCCGCGGAGTTCAAAGATGGAGTCCTGACCGTCCGCCTCGTGAAGAGCGAGAAGGCTCGTCCGAAGGCCATTGAAGTGAAGGTCGGCTAAGGGCTCAATCTGGGTTGGTTGACAAGCCGGGCATCGCGTTGGGTCGGTGCCCGGCCTTTCCGTTTATTTGCGGCGAGTCCGCACGAAGGCCAGTCCCACGACCAGCACCGACCACGCGACGCAGCTCCAGCCGAACACGTCGCCATACTGGCGATAAAATGTCGGCGCGCGTCGGGTGCCGTTGAGGAGCGGCACTTCGAACCGCTTGTAGCCCGGTCCATACGCATCGGAGGTTCCGGGGAAGAATTGTTCCCGCAGATGACCACGTGAAGATACCCAGCAGCTCAGCCCGTTGTTCGCGCAGCGGACCATCGGCAGGCCGTTTTCCACGGCGCGAAAGATTGAGCTCGCGGCATGCTGCCACTGTGCCGCGCTTTCGCCGAACCAGCCGTTGTTCGTCAGGTTCAGCAGGAAGTCCGTGTCGTCTTCCACGTCCTTCCGCGCGAGCGAGGCGAACACGTCCTCGAAACAAATCAGCACCGACGTTTTGAAACCCAGCTCCGGTGCCGCGAACGGAACGGCGCTCGTTCCGGACGCAAAGCTGCCCATGCCCGTCCAGCGCTCGATGATTGGAAACCAACGCGCGAGGGGAATGTACTCACCGAAGATGACGAGCCTGCGTTTGCGATAAGTCGCGCGAATCTCCCCATCCGGGCTCACGAGAAAGCTGGAGTTGAACGCGTCGTGTGCAAACGGATCATCCGAATCGCGACGTGGCGCGGCATCATCCGCGCCGAGGATGAGCCATACCTGATGCCGGCGCACGAGATTCGTGACCGCGGAATAGATGTTCGTATCGAACCGCAGGTAACCTGGCACCGCCGCCTCCGGCCAGATGAGCAGCGCTGGCTTGTTCGTTCCCGCGACTCCATTGGTCAACGCCCGTTCCGACAACGCGAGCAGTTGCTCGAAGCGCTTCACGTTGTCGTCCGGCGCCCAGATCATCTGCTGGGGAATGCTCGGTTGCACGAGCGCGACCTTCAAATGAGCGGTGGAAGGTTCAGGCGCGAAAAGTCTTTGGAACCCCACAGCAACCACCGCGGCGGAGGTCAGCATCGGCAGCAGGATCTCGCTCATCCATTGTCGCGGCCGTTGCGAACGACGAATGACGACCGCTGCCGCACAGACGAGTGAAACGGCGAACCACGCGTTCAGAAATGAAACGCCGTAGACGCCCGTGAACGCCGCCAATTGAATGATCGGCAGCATTTCGTATTGGGACGTGCCGAGGAAATTCCATGGGAAGCCGGAGAGGAAACGGCCTTGAATCATTTCCCCGGTCACCCACAGAGCGGCGCACGAGAGTGCCCACGCCACACGTTGCGTCCAGCCGGCCGAAAGCATCGATTCGAACGCGCCTAGGATCCCGCGCGGTTCGCTCTCGCTAGAGTTCGTGGCCGGAAACATCTTCCAGCACAGCCAGACCCACGCGCCTTGATACAGGGCGAGATAACCGCTCAGCGCCAGCCATGCGGAGATCGGCGCCAGCTTCATCACGGGGATGTTCAGCAGCCAGTAGAGCGACGCGAGGTGATGTGCAAGCCCGGCGACGAAGCCGAGACGGAACGCCGTGCGTCCATCCGTGCCGATGGCGACCGCGAGCATGGCACCTGGCGCCACCCAAGCGAATCCGGCAATGCCGATTTTCGGGAATGCCGCAGCGAGCAGCAGTCCGGCTCCGACGGCCAGCAGCCAGCGGAGTTTGGTAACGGGAACTTTTCCGATCGTGTTCAACGGCACGGAGCTTGCCGAAGGTTGGAAGCCGCCTCAAGGCGCAAGCGGTGTGAACCGGAAACGCCTGATTCCCGCGTGACAATCCGGGACGCCCGTCGCAGATTCTGCGCCCGAACGCACATGAAAAAATCTGCTGTTGTCTCCCGCTCCGGCCGCTTCGCCAGCGGTCCTGCCGCCGAAGTCGCCGACTTCTCCGAATCCATCTCCTTCGACTGGCGCCTGTGGCGGCACGACATCCTCGGTTCACTCGCCCACGCCGCGATGCTCCAGAAGATCGGTGTGCTGAACAAGGCGGAGCTCAACGCCATTCGCCGCGGCCTCGAGCAGATCGGTGAAGAGATCGCAACGGGCCGCTTCGAGTGGAAGCGCGAGCTCGAAGACGTCCACATGAACATCGAGGCCGAGCTGACGAAGCGCGTTCCCGCCGGCGCCAAGCTGCACACGGCGCGCTCGCGCAATGATCAAGTCGCGCTCGATGTCCGGCTCTGGTTGCGCGACGAAATCGCGGCGCTGGTCAGCGAGGTGCATGAATTGCAGCGCTCGCTCGTCGAGCTCGGCGCTCGGAATTCTGAAGTGATCATACCTGGCTATACGCATCTCCAGCGGGCGCAGCCGGTTTACTTCGCGCATCACCTGCTGGCCTACGTCGAGATGCTGGAACGCGATGGCGACCGCCTCGAAGATTGTTACCAGCGAGTGAACGTTTGTCCGCTCGGCAGTGGGGCGCTGGCGGGCAGCACCATGCCGCTGGACCGCGAGTTCGTGGCGAAGCAGCTTGGGTTCGTCGACGCCAGCGGTTATCCGCAGATTACGCAGAACAGCATGGACGGCGTGAGCGATCGCGATTTCATGGTCGAGTTCTGCGCGACTTCGGCGCTCATCGCTGTCCACCTCAGCCGCCTGGCAGAGGATGTGATTCTCTGGTTCAGCAGCGAGTTCAACTTCATCAAGATCGCCGATGCCTACACCACTGGTTCCTCGTTGATGCCGCAGAAGAAGAACCCGGACGTCGCCGAACTCACGCGCGGAAAATCGGGCCGTGTGATTGGGAATCTCATGTCGCTCCTGACGCTCCTGAAGGGTCTGCCGATGACTTACAATCGCGACTTGCAGGAAGACAAGGAACGCCTCTTCGACACGGCGGACACCGTTCGCGCCTGCGTGCGACTGATGGCGGCGATGCTGGCGAACACGTCAGTCAATGCCTCGGCCTGCGCCGCTGCGGCGAGCGATCCGTTGCTGCTTGCGACAGACCTTGCGGATTATCTCGTGAAGAAGGGAATGCCGTTCCGCAAGGCGCATCACGTGGTCGGCGCCGTCGTCGCGCTGGCGGAGAAGTCCGGGAAGCCGCTGGATCGGCTGAAGCTCGCGGATTTTCAGGGCATCGACCGGACATTCACCGCGGACGTCACCAGTGTGTTTGATCTGAAGAAGGCGATGGCGCGCCGCAAGCTCACCGGTTCTCCGGGGACGCTCGAAGTGAAGAAGCAGCTCGCGCGGTGGAAGAAGGCGCTGGCGTAACTCGCCGCGTCGAATTCAGAGCACGCGTCCCGGCTCGCGCACGCCGGAGCCTTTCTGCTTCGTCGCGGAATCGCCGAACTCAGCCCGAGCTTTGTTGGCGAGGGCTTCGAGACGAGCGACATAGAAATACAGCGCGTCGTGCGGCGACGTCGCTTTTTTCGCGCCGGAGAGGAGCGGCCAGATGTCGAGTCCATCGATGGGATGTATCGGCAGGCGCGCGCCAGTCAGCCGAGCGATGGTGGGCAGAACGTCGATGGTCATGGCCGGCTCGCGACAGGTGCTGCCGGCCGGAATCTTCCCCGGCCAGCGCGCGATGAACGGGACACGCACGCCGCCATCGAACACGGTGGCCTTGCCTTCGCGCAGCGGTTTGGCGGAACCAGCGTGATCGCCGTAGACGAGCCACGGACCGTTGTCCGACGTGAAGAGGACGAGTGTGTTCTCTTCGAGATGATTCTTCTTTAGCGTGTCGAGGATCTGACCCACGGACCAATCAATCTCCGCGATCACGTCGCCGAACAATCCGCGCTTGGTCTTGCCGGCGAACTTGTCCGACACGAAGAGCGGCACGTGCGGCATGTTGTGCGGGAGGTAGAGGAAGAACGGTTGCTGCTTGTTTCGCTCGATGAAATCCATGGCGTGCCTGGTGTACCAGGTTGTGAGCTGGGTTTGGTTCGGCATGAACTCGATGATTTGCTCACCGCGAATCAGGGGGAGCGGAGGGTAGTTGGTCCCGGCCGTGGGATGGTTCGGCCACATGTCGTTCGAGTACGGCAGGCCGAAGAAGTCATCGAATCCGTGGCGCAACGGCAGGAATTCCGGACGATGGCCGAGATGCCACTTGCCGTAAACCGCCGTGGCGTAGCCGCGTTCCTTCAAGAGCTCCGCGATCGTGACCTCGTTGGAGTTCAGACCAATCTTCGACTGCGGTCCGAGCGCGCCCTTGATGCCGACGCGATTCGGATAGCAACCGGTCAGCAGCGCCGCGCGCGAGGCGGAGCAAACGGGTTGGGCGACGTAGAAGTCCGTGAACTTCACGCCCTGGCGCGAGAGACGATCAAGGTTCGGCGTCGGGTAGCCTTTCGCACCGAACGCACCGATGTCGGCATACGCCATGTCGTCGCAGAAGATCAGGACGACGTTCGGCAGTGGGTTCGGTGCCGATTCGGCGGCGCGGATCAGAAGTGCCAGCAGGATCAACAACCGCAGCGTGAGGTTCATGGCTGTGTCTCGTCGCATATTCGCCGCGACGGCGGCAAGCCAAACGATTGCGGTCGTCAGCCGTGCTTTGGTGTGCGGGTGCGAAGCCAGGCCACGCGCCGGAGCGCCGCGCGGGCGATTGCTTTCTCTTTCGGGCCGAGCGTCGTGGCTTGCGAGTAATCGAGGTAGGCGCGCATCAGCATGCCGCGCGTGGCGCGGGCGTTCAGCGTGGAGTAAGCCATCGCGCCAAGATCCTTCAGCAGCCAGCGGCGGTGGAGCAGGGTGGGGCTCATCGCACGCTGCAAGTCGATGAGGAACAATTCCGGTTTGCCCGCGACGGGCGCGACGAGGATGTGACCGATGTAGAAATCTTTGTGCACCAGTCCGGCTTCGTGGAACTGACGGGCCAGGGTGGACACGCGTCGGAGAAATTCGCGACGCTCCTTCGAGGGCAATTGCATCATCCACGTGTGACCTTCCACTGCGCCGGCAATCTCGGCGGTCATTAGGAAGCTCCGTCGTACGAGACCGCCGACGCGTTCCTGCCCGATGGCGATCGGAGCGGCGGTGCGGATGCCGATCGCGCTCACGCGATGTAACGCCTGCCATTCTTGGTCTGCTTCGTCGCCGGTGCCGGGCCAACGCAGCCAGCGCAGGAGTTTCGCGAAACCGGAAAGGTAGTTCGCTTCGTAGCGCTTGAGGAAAACCGGCTGAGTGCCGCCATCGGGAGACTTGAGTTCCAACCGCACGGTGCGGCGCCCGGGGAAATCACGCGCCACACGGCCGCCGGTGAGGGACATGATGGCTTCGAACGAATCGAGCCCGTTCGCGCGCAGCAGCGGAACGAAGTCTTGTGCGACCTGGACCTGCCCGCGATCGAGAAGTTCAGCGGCCATTCCAATCCTCCGGCCAACGTTCGCGGCGATAGCGGGTGACGTCGCGGGCGAGGGTGAGTGTTTCCGCGTCGAGCGAGTTCTTGCCGAGGTAGGTTTTGGCGAAGTCGAGTCGCTCGGAGCGGGTGCAGTATTGCGATCCGCATTTGTCGAGGCCGGCCAGATCCTTCAGCAGACGACGTCGTCGCCACGGTGACCAGCGATCGAACTGGCCGCGCGGGCAATCGATCCACCAAACCAATGGCGGACGGTTCTTCTCAATGCTGACGAGAATGTTTCGCCAGTAGAGATCGTTGTGGAAAAATCCTGCCTGATGAATGGCTCGGGTCATTTCCGCGAGCTGGCGGAGCACGGCGCGTCGGGACCGGGCATTTGCTGCGCCGGAACTGGGCGGGCAACGCTCGCTCATGAACTCAATCAAGCCGACGGCGTCCGGGATGGCGCGGGTGATGATGAACGCGCTGCGGAGGCGGCCCATCTTGTCGCGTTGTTCGCCGCAGGCGATGCGTTCGGCGCAGCGGACGTTCAGGATGGTGAACGTTTCGTAGTTGTCGTATTCGCGCCGCGCCTTGGAGGGACGACCGAGAAATCCGAGCGACGGCGGCTGATGGAAGTATTGCTTGTAGAAGATCGAGACGGGCAGCCCGCCAGGGCGGGTCAGCGTGCGGGGTTGAACGAAGACACCGGATTTCCGGGGCGGCTGATCGGGTCCAAAAGCCGCGGCGATGGAGTTGAAGGATTTCAACCCCAGCGCGGTCAACGTGGATTCGTATGGCCCGGCGATGAGCAGCATCTGCGGAGGATGTAGCGGACTCCGGGCGGGGCGGAAAGCAAACTTCGCAGTCGGACGGTTTGAATTACGACGCCGGAGCCTTGGACCGGCCGATGACTCGGCTGAGCTGGCGGTCGCGCATCGGGTCGGCAAGCGCGAGGGTGCGCCGCAGGAGAGCCTTGTCGGGCGCGTCGAGGCGGCGATGGCCACGGTAGAGGAGGAAGAATCGCAACCGCTCGGTGCGGCTGAAAAAGTGGGGCGCGGCCGAGTCCAATGCCGCGAGATCGTAGGCGCGAGCAGGAGCGTCTTTACCAAGCATTTCCAGTCGACCCTTGTGGGCATCGATCAGGTAGAAGTGATCGAGGGCGCCGTGGGAGAGGAGAATGTTTCGCCAGAAATAATCGTGATGAACAAAATGCTGCTCGTGCAGCCGACGCGTGTAGGCGGCGAGGCTTTCGATCAACATCCGGCGAGTTTGGCGTCGGGTGTCCCCGGTCAGCGCCATCAGCTCGCCTCGGATGTATTCGTGCAACGGCTTTGGCGCTGGGACGCCATCGCTGATCAAATAGGAGCGGACGAGCCAGCCGGCTTTGCGTTCCTCCCCGTAGGCGATGGGTTCTGGCGCATCGAGGCCCATGGTCCGCAGCCCGGCGAGGTTTTGGTATTCGCGCCGGGCCTTCGGACAGCCGAAAAACGTGCCGCGAAACATGCCGCTCCAGAGCTGCTTGGGTCGGCTGATCCAGTACTTCTTGATGAAGACGATGGGGGCGGTGCTTCCGGAGCCGAGCACCACCCGGCGGACTTCGGTGCTGCCACTGCGGGTGATGATATCGCCGGCGGTGTAGCGATAGATGCCATCGATGTCGGCCAGTTGATGAGCCTTCAGCAAGGCTTCAAAGGCAGGAGCGATGACGTTGGTTTGCCGGCGGAACATCGGCCGGAAGCTAGGGTTTCGCGCCACGCACTGTCCACCGGATTTCAATTCCGTTGTGTTCGGCGTGACGGCTGACTTATGCTCCGCTCCCTTATGAGCAGTGGTGCACACGATATCCAAAGCTACAAACGACGTTTGCAGGACGGTCGTAAGGCCGAGCTCTACGCGAAGCGATTCGAGAGCGGTTCCCGCAAGCGCATCGACAAACGCGAGCAGCGCGCGGTGCGAAAGATTTTCGCGGAGCTGAAGGATTGTCACAGCGTGCTCGATGTGCCGTCCGGCGCCGGACGGTTTGTCCAGACGCTCAGTCAGGGTGGACGACGTGTCTTGGAAGCGGATGTCGCGTTCGAGATTCTCGAATACGCCCAGGACCGCGCGGACCGTCTGAAGATTGACGCGCAAACCATGCAGGGCGACGCCGCTCGTCTGCCGCTGGTGGATGGCGCGGTGGACTGCGTGTTCAGCAATCGTTTGCTGCATCACATCCATGCGTCGACAGAGCGCCGGGCGTTGCTGCGGGAGTTCCACCGTGTGTCACGCCGTTACGCCGTGGTTTCGTTCTTTAATTACAAGGGGCTGGCGCGGATTCGGGGTTTGCTGAAACGCCTCAAGGGCCGCGTGCCGCCCTACGCGAATCAACCGACTCAGGAAGAGTTCAGTGTCGAGGTGACCGAATGTGGGTTCCGGGTGAAGGAGATTGTTGCCACGGGAATGCCGTGGGTTTCCCAGAAGTATTTCGTGCTGGAGAAAGCCTGAACGTCTGGTGCCGGAGCGGAACTTTGCTGGTGCCACTTGTTCGTTGCGAAACGCGGTGTTACCTTCCGCGCCAGTAAAATGGCCGTTGTACTCCAACCTGTGTTTCGCCGATGCAATCCCCGTTCAACTATTCCCCGCTAAAGCCCAAGGGTTATTCCGCCAAGAACATCATCAAACCGGTCGTCTTCATCTGCCAGGCGCCTGAGGCCCAGGAGGTCTTCGTCACGGGAGATTTCAATGACTGGGATCCTGTCTCTCATCCGCTGAAGAAGATGCCGGACGGCGCCTGGCGGGGTGAGGTCCAGCTGAACCACGGTCATCATCACTACCTGTTTGTCGTGGACGGTAAACCGATGCTGGACCCGCGCGCTCAGGGCATCGCGCGGAATGAGAAGAACGAGAAGGTCTCGTTGATCGCGGTGAGCTGAAGTTGTCGGACGGAGGGTGTCCGTTCGAACTGCGGGGCGTTTCAGCCGTCGGCCTCAAGGCGCCTTCACGGCTTGCGGACGGCGGGAGGTCCATTTTCGCAACGTGTCGTAGAGTTCCGCGGGCGTGACGGGTTTGCTGATCAGATCGTCCATTCCGTTGGCAAGGCAATGCCGCCGGTCTTCTTCCAGCATGCTGGCGGTCAGGGCGATGATCGGGAGGCGCGCGGGTGCGGCATCGGGTTTCACTCCACGCAACGCGGCTTCCCATCCACGGATTTCCACGGTGGCCTCGTGCCCATCCAGCTCGGGCATCTGGCAATCCATCAAGACCACGGCGTAGTCGCGCTCACAGGCGAGAGTCACGGCTTCGCGTCCGTCGCGGGCGAGGTCGACCACGCAGCCCGCCTTGTTGAGCAGTTTGGTCACGAGCACCTGGTTGGTCCGGTTGTCTTCCGCCACGAGGACTCGGAGGCCCCGAAGACTGTCCGCGGGTGAATCTCCCTGTTCCGCGGGATGCAATTCCACCGGCGCTCCGTGGGAGCGGGAGGGATGCGAGTTCACTTCCTCGCAGGTCAGGGTGAACCAGAACTTGGAGCCCTTGCCTTCCTCGCTTTCGAATCCGATCTCGCCGCCCATCAGTTCCACGAGTCGCTTGCTGATCGCGAGGCCGAGACCAGTTCCGCCGAACCGCCGGGAGTGCGAGGAATCGGCCTGAACAAATTTTTGAAAGAGCTGGTCGTGCTTGTTTCTTGGGATGCCGATTCCCGTGTCGGTCAGCGTGACTCGCAATCGACCGGCGATCGACCGCTGGTTCGCGGGGGCAGGAGGGTTGGCGGATGCCGGGACGGGTTCATACTCGATGCCGATCCAGATTCCTCCGGCCTGGGTGAACTTAAGACTGTTACCGGCGAGGTTGATCAGGATTTGGCGAACGCGAGCCGGATCGCCGAAGACAAACGGGAGCGGCTGCAAGGGGAGCTGAAGTTTGAGCTGGAGGTTCTTGGCCCGGGCCTGCGCGGAGAGCAGACGAGAAACTTCACGGGTAACATCCGCGAGATCGAACCAGCTGTTCTCGAGTTCGAGCCGTCCGGCTTCCACCTTCGAGAAGTCGAGAATGTCGTTGATGATGGCCAGCAGCGCGTCCGTCGAGCCCTTGATGGTGTTGGCGTAGTCCCGTTGTTCCTCGGTTAATCCGGAGTCGAGCAGCAGGCTGCTGAAACCGAGAATGCCGTTCATCGGCGTCCGGATCTCGTGGCTCATGGTGGCGAGAAAGTCGCTCTTGGCGCGACTGGCTTCCTCCGCCTGATCCTTGGCCTTGACGAGGTCAGCCTCGGTTTGTTTGCGCGCCGAGATGTCCCGCAAGAACGCGCTGAACGTCAGCGAACCGCCGCAATCGATCGGTGTCACGCTCAGTTCGATCGAGATCTCCTGGCCGTCCTTGCGCAGGGCGGGGACCTCAATGCGCCGGTTGAGCATGGTGGAGGAACGCGTCGTGAGGAAACGACTTAAACCTTTCTCGTGAGACTCGCGAAGTCTCTCGGGGACGATGACCTCGCCCAACTTCCGACCGCGCACCTCTTCCAGGTTCCAACCAAACGTGGCCTCAGCCTGGCGGTTCCATCCAGTGATGTAGCCGTGATCGTCCATTGCGATCACCGCGTCCAGTGCGGTGTCGACGATCAGCCGCGTGCGTTCCTCGCTCTTCCGGACGGCATCAGCCGCCGCCTGGGCTTGCCGCGCGGCCAGGTCGAGGGCTGCGCTGTTGTGCTCGATGGTGACGATCTGGCGTTTCAACGTGGTGGCTATACCCCGGGCGAGAAGGAGGAGAAGCGAGCCACACACCACGCCCGCCAGGAGGAGGCGACGGCTTGTTTCCTTCATGGTGGTGCTGGCTTGTTCCGAGATGGAGTGTTGATAGTGGCTGAAGGTGATTTGTGACTCCGTGGCGATACCGCGGATTTCATCAATGCGACGGGTTGAGGATTCACGGAGCAATCCACGCTGTTTCTCCAGTTCCACGCGGGCCCAGCAGAGGGCGTAGAGGGAGCCTTCGTCGCCGTTGTTGGCGGTGACGCGGCTGTCCATGGAGGGAGAAGAGCCCATAATCCTTTTCTCCAGCGAGCGCTGGAGATCGCCAATGTTGGTCGCCAGAATGGCATCTTGGGTCGCCAGCCAGTTGATGCCGCGCGTCAGGCGATGCAGCGAGCCGGGCAAAAGATCGTCGCGAAACGTCGGAAGCTGATCACTCTGTTGAGTGCCCAGCAGTCGTTCCGTCAACAGCTCCAGCGTGGCCAGCTCGTGCTGCACTTCATCGATGACTTCGCGGAACGCCTGATCCGCTGCGATCTCCCTGGCCAGCCGGGTGGTCTCGGCACCCGTCGTGATGGTTCGCAGTTCGCGCAATCGTCGGGCTTTGGGCAGACGCATCCGGCCTTCCGAGGAAGTCACCACCGCCCCGGCGCCGCGGATCAGCGTATCACTTTGAGTCTTCACGCCCGCCAGCGCCGCCACGGTCTGGGCATACGACTCGTTCCACGTGCGGCATTCCTCGGTGAAACTGGTCAACGAGAGGAGCGATGCTTCGAGGGAAGCTATGTTGTTGCTGATGGCTGAGAACTCGGGTGTCTTTTGCGCGATCTGCAAACGTTGAATCAAGGATTCTCCCGACTCTGCCATCGAGTCGTTTCGTGCTGGCGTCCGTCCGGCCAGCCATTCCAGTTGCTGGTACTGGACCTGTGAAAGGTGCAGCTCCAGGCTCACGGCCAGCTTGTGCATGGTGTCCTGCTTGACGGCCAGCTCCTCGCTCGTTCGCCGCACGCGATTTCCCGCAAGCGTCATTAACAGCAGCACCAACCCCGTGGCCCCGACCGCGAGGAACGCGAGCATCCACACCTGCCGGACGGCAGGAGGCCGCGAGGTCACGCGTTGCAGGAACTCACTCACTCCGGGTCAGCTGGTTTGAGAACTCCTCCCATTTGAATGGAACGAAGTTCCCCGCGCGGAGGACGGTCGGCCACACCCGATGGCACGCCTGATGTTCCTCCCTCGTCAGTCTTAAAGGCACGCCCAGTCCGATGTCGAACGTGCCCAGGTTTTCGAGGGATTCGAGGACGGAGCGCCGGGTCGGTGTTCCCGAAATCGTTGCCAGCGCGCGGCAAAAGATGCGCGTGGCAACGTAACCTTCCAGGGATCCAAACGAAGGTGCGGCATTCGAGTCACGCGCGCGGATGGCCGCCTGGTATTCGCGGACAATCGGAAGGTCCGATTCGAAGTGTGGGACAACCTGGGTCACGATCACTCCTTCACCGGCGGCACCCAGCGATCGCGCAAGAGAGGTTGGTCCGACGAACGAGACATTCAGGAAGAGTGCATCCAGTTTGTATTCGCGGGCCAGGCGGATGAACGCCGCGCATGGCGCATACGCTCCCACCATGATCACGGCTTTGGGTGGAGGTTCGTGCTCGATCAGATTGGCGAGTGCCTTTTCGACGGCGACGGTGTTGCGTTCGTAGCGGACGTGGGCGATGTCGAGATCGTTGGTCAACCTGTGACGATGCAACGCCTGAACGCCGCCACTGAAACCGGCGTCACCGTAAGCATCACGTTGAGTGAAGAACGCGATCTCATCCGGCTTCATTCCGAGGTGCTGAATCAATCCGTCCACCATCGCCGCGGTCTCCTCGGCGTAGCTGGCGCGGAAGTTGATCACATACCGGTCGGGCGGATTCTTGCGCAGGACACCCGCTCCGGTGAATGCGCCGTAGAACGGAGTCTCACTCTCGATGGCGATCGGCATGGAGGCGACCGCCGTGGGCGTGCCTACGTTGCCAATGATGGCCACGACTTCGTGCAGATCGATCAACTTGCGCATGTTGGGCACCGCGCGTGCCGGCTCATAGCCGTCGTCCAGCGCAATCAACTCCAGCGTCTGACCTTGGATGCCGCCCTGGCGATTGACCTCGGAAAGTGCGGCTTCCACACCCAAACGCATGTCGCGGCCCAAATCCTGGGCGGGACCTGTAAGGGCCGTGGACATTCCGAGAAGGATCTTCTCCGGCTTGGAGGCTTCATTGCCGATGGCTGCAAGGCTGGCCAGGACGAGAAACGTGAACAGGTGCACGAGAATCCGTCGGAGCATTCGCTGCCAACAGGCGCCTCGCGGTCTTCCCCTTCTACTCGATCTGCCGAATCGGAACTCGTCGTTCATGCGTAAGTCATGACGCCATCATCGTTCGATGATGTGGTCGAATGTTCCGATCCTTCCGCCATCCGCCTCTGGGCGTGGCATCCACCGGGGGCTTTTGCGCCAGACTGCGCAACCGCTATCCTCCACCTCATCGGCGGAGCATGCACCTCCTTGAGCCATTCTCGGGTGGCGACCGGCTGCGTTGTTTACAACTTCCGGCAATTCCCTCTTGAAATCTTCGAGCAGATCGACATGCGACAAGCTGAAGAAATTCCTTTCTGATTGACCGCCTGTCTCGTTCTGTGACGAGATAGTAAACCACTATTTTTTAATGCAATTAGATCATGCCTAAACTCGCGAGCAAAAATGGACGTTCGGCGCGACTGGCCAGCGGGACCACCAAATACGATGCGCACCACACCGTCTTGTCGAAGACGTATGGCGCGCTCGCGGATCTCCGCCGCGAGCTTTCAGACTCCAAATCCAAGGTCGCCGAGCGCGAGGAGATTTTGCGCATCTTCGCCACCTGCTCGGATTCCCAACGCGCCTGGCTGCTCCTCGAGGATTACTTCGAGAAGCTGGCGCTCTCCCGCAAGGATTTCGGCGGCCAGGACTGGTGGCCGCGCTTGATGGCGGTCTCCGGCAAGGCCCGCTTGGAAGAAGTCGCCATTCTGTTTCTTCGCGCCGCTCGACCGCTTCCCACCGAGCTCGTTCCTCACGCGAATATCGCCCGCTTCGCCGAACTGGAGCTGGCTGAACAGGAACAGAGAAAGCTCGATGAGCTGGAGAACTGGCTGTTCCCGCCTGCGCCCGCGCATCTCGATGGCCCCCGTGCTTCGCTGCGCGTCCTTTGCTCCGTCCAGCCCGCGACGGATCATCCCGCGCTTCACGCGCTGAAAGTCCGGCTCAACCTCTTCCGTCCGCGCACGGGAGAAAAGATCCGGCCCGTTTCCGAGATCGTCGAATTGACCACCCGCGCCACGCACGAACAGGAACTGTTCTCCGCGCCGGACTGGGAAATCGTGCAATGGCTCTCGGACACCTATGGCGAAGATCCCGATGAGAGCGATTCCCTGGTGCTGACCGGCCTCGACCTGCTGCAGTGGCTTTCCCGCTGGGGACTGACCAGCAAGCTGGAGTTCGAAGGCAAACATCTCCAGTTTCACGGCCAGATCATTTCGCTCACGCCGCATCTTGAAAACGGTGACAAGGAACTCTCCTTCACCCACCACGTCACGCTGCCGGATGGCGCGACGCGGCCGCTGACGGAAACGAAGTTTTTCGCCGGGCGCCCCGCGCTGGCGTTGATCGATCAGACGTTCTATCTCCTCCGCAACGTCCCGCCACCGTCGCTGCTCGAATACTGGGCGGAAACGCCGAGCGTTCCCGTCAACAAGCTCAGCCGCCGTCTGCGCACGCAATTGCGCCGTGTCTACGCGAACAACGGTATGGACTGGAGCGCGCTTTGCACCACGCACCAGGCGGTGCCGCAGTTTGTCTTCGAGCTGAACGAAGACACCGTCCGCCTCCGACTGCTCGCCACCAGCGAACGCGATCAGAGCGTCTGGCACTGGACGGGGCAGGAATGGATGCTGGATCAGGCGGCGGGTCCGAAATCCGACAAGCCGGAAGTGCTCGAAGATCCGCGTCTCGACGCCGCTGTCTCCTGGCTGCGTCGCCTCGACTGGTTCACTCCCGAACCCGGCGTTTGGGTCGGTGATGCGAATGAGAGCTTCCTCACCACGCTCGCCCGTGCGTGGCCCGACAAGCCGGAGAAGGCCGAGTATCTCGGCAACCCGGCATTTCATCGTCTCTTCCTCTCGCCGCGTCAGCTCAAGCCGATGCTCGTCGTCAAGGGCAGCGGCATCGACTGGTTCAGCGTCTCCACCGAGTGGGAACAGGAAGGGATGAAGCTGACGCCGGCCGATCTCCAGCGTCTCGCTGCCGCGACCAGCCGCTTCGTCAAACTCCCGGATGCCGGCTGGGTCGAGCTGAACACCGACGCCGTCCAGCACGCGCACGAAACGATGGCCGATCTCGGCGTGGACGAACTTTCCGCCACGCCGCTTAAGATCGGTCTCGAACAGGCCGCGCATCTCGATGATGCGGGCATCAAGCGCTTCGCCGACAGCCCGGAAGCCAAGGTGCTCAAGCAGAAGTTGTCGAACTTCGAAGGCATTCCGGATGTGTCGTTGCCGAATTCGATTCAGGCCGAACTGCGTCCGTATCAGAAGGAAGGCTTCGATTTCCTCTGTCATCTCACCAACATGAAGCTCGGCGGCATTCTCGCCGACGACATGGGTCTCGGCAAAACGCTGCAAACCCTTTCCTGGATCGCGTGGCTCAAGCAACGCAACAGCAAGAACGCCAAACCGGTCCTTGTCATCTGCCCCGCGTCCGTGCTCCACAACTGGCGACGTGAAGCCGAGCGCTTCACCCCTCACTTGAAGGTGCTCGTGCTCCAAAGCGGCGCTGCGCGGCACAATCTGCGCAAACAGATCCCGCAGCACGACATCATCGTCACCAACTACGCGCTGCTCCGTCGCGATTTGGAAGATCTGCAGAAGTTCCCCTTCAGCGCCGTGATTCTGGACGAAGCCCAGTTCATCAAGAACCCGACGGCGCAAGTCACGCAGTCGGTGAAACAGCTCAAGTCTGATCAACGTCTCGCGCTCACCGGCACGCCGCTCGAGAACCGCCTGATGGATCTCTGGAGCATCACCGACTTCATCCAGCCAGGCTACCTTGGCACGCAGGAGCATTTCACGCTGACCTACGAACCGAAGGCCGAAGGCGCCGACGGTGTCGATGCCCAGCGCATCGCGCGTCGCCGGCTTTCCGCGAAGCTCCGTCCGCTCATGCTGCGCCGCATGAAGAAGCACGTCGCGAAGGATTTGCCGGATCGCATCGAGGTCCGCCGCGATTGCGACCTTGGCGAAGCTCAGCGCAAGCTGTATCTCGCCGAACTCCGTCGCAGCCGCGATCAAGTCATGCAGGCCGTCGTCGAGAAGGGTCTTGCGAAGTCGAAGATTCACGTCCTCGCCGCGCTCACGCGACTCCGCCAGATCTGCTGCCATCCGCAGCTGGTCGGCAGTGACTCCATCTCGGGCAAGACCGACACGCTGTTCGAACTGCTCGAACCGCTGCTCCAAGACGGCCAGAAGGTTCTTATCTTCTCGCAGTTCGTGCAGATGCTTCGCATTCTCGAAACCGAGTGCAAGGTGCGGAATATTTCCACCCACGTCCTCACGGGCGAAACGAAGGAACGCCAGACGGTGGTGCAGAACTTCCAGGACGATGGCAACGCCGCGGTGTTCCTGCTCAGCCTCCGTGCCGCCGGCACCGGCTTGAACCTCACCAACGCCAGCTACGTGGTGCTCTACGATCCGTGGTGGAATCCGGCCGTCGAAGCGCAGGCCATCGACCGCTCGCATCGCATTGGCCAGACCCGCACGGTCAACGCCTACCGGCTCATCGCGCCGGGAACGGTCGAGGAAAAGATCTGGGAACTGCAACAGCGCAAGGCACAGGCCATTGCTGACGTGCTGGGCGAAGAAGGTTTCGCGAAGAGTCTTTCGCAAAACGATCTCGAGTATCTATTCTCCGAAGACTGATCCCGAACGGCGTCTCACTCACGCGTCACGCATCACGTCGCACCCATGTCCAAACCAGCGCTCGGCCGCGGACTCGGCTCTCTCTTGTCGTCGCGACACGTGGATTCGACAGCTCCTGCGCCATCGACCACCCGCGTCACGCCCGGTGTCGCCACGCTGATCTCCGGCAACCAACGTACCGCCGGCGTCTCGCCGATAGAGGATGCGTCCGTTCGGCAAGCAGCTAAACTCGACGTCCGCACCGTGGCTCGCACGACGCGCTTGCGTTGGATGTTGGTCGCCGCGGATGTGGCGCTGTGCGGGATGGCGACGGTCCTTCTACTTCGATCGCCGAAATTGCGGCCCGAGGAAATCGCGCTTTGCATCGCCGCCGTTTTGCTCGGCGCGTGGCTGGCCTGTGGCGCCTGGATGCTGGGTCGCGACCCGCAGAATTGATCCGCTATTTCGAAGGCACCGCATTCACCTCGTTCATCGCGGATTCGATCAACTGCGCCGCCGCGGGAACCATCCTCCGCAACGCTTGCATTTGCCGATGCAGGGTGGCGACGAGAGATTCGGCATTGAACTCGAGGAGCCTTCGATACCAGTTGATGAATTCCTGATTTACGGACGCGGCTTGAGCCTGATTGATCGGAGCACCGGAACGGCCGGCCAGCACCGCGCAGAGAACCAGCGCCGCCTGGACTGAAGGAGTCAGCTCCACTCGTTGCCAGAGGGCAGACGCACCTTCCGCATCGCCGCTGAACATCAACGCGGTCGCGCGCTGGCTGATGATGGTTGCCTGATCGGGATGCTGTTTGAGCGCCTCGCTCGTCCAGTCTCCGGCGAATTCCAGATAGTCAGGCCGACTCAGGGCTACCTGGCCGCCGAACTGCCAGACGCGCAGCTCGCCGGGCTCTTCCATCGCCAGTTGATGCAGCCATTTCAGCGCATCGACCTCGTGTCCGCCTTCGACGAGGAATCGTGCGTAATCGAATCGAACCGTGCGCGCGCCGGGGTCTTCCTTCAACGCCGCTTCGAACGCGCGGTTGGCGGGTTCTCGTTGCTTCATCGCCGAGAGACACAGGGCGAGACAGTGGTTCGGTCCACCTTTGAGAATGTTCCGGTTCACCGGGGCATAGGATGGCTTGCCGCGCTTGGCCAGGCATTCGCGCATCTGTGTCGCACCTTCGGCGAACTGCCTCTGTTCGATGAACGCCAGCCCCAGCAGCCAGTGCATTGACGCCGTCAGGCCGCCGAGTTTCGCGAGCGGTGACTGGAGTACGCGCACGACCTCCGCCGAGCGCTTGCTAGAAACCAAATGGCTGGCGTACTGCATGAGCAAGCTTTCGCGAAGCTCCGGGGTCACTTGTTCCTTTGGCAGCGCTGACATTGCGGCGAAGGCAGCGGCGTATTGCTCAAGGCCCTCGGCGAGTCGTCCGTCCCTCACCAGTTCGAGGCCGAGATTCATCAGCAGGTTCGGTTCGCCTGGCAGTTCTTCCACGGCGAGCTGCAACAGGCGCAGATTGCGCGCGATCTTGTCGCGGCTCTGCACCATCTCCTGCGTGTAGCCGTGGTGCAGCAACGTCGCTTCGCCGAACTTGTTCTCCAGACCCCACTCCTGCCGACGCACTTCCACGCTGGAGAAAATCTGCTCGTGAATGCGCCCGACGTAGAAAAGCCCCGGCGCGTTGCGGAAGAGTCGCGGCACCTGACTCACGCCTTCGTCCTCGCGACCCTTGTCGATCAAAGGCATTCGCCAAGCGATGGCTGAAGGATCACTCATCATCTGGCGAAGCCTTTCCTTCTGGTCAGGCATCAATTCTTCATCAGCGTCGAGCATCAGCACCCAGTCGCCGGTGACCTTCTCCAGCGCAGCATTCCGCGCCGTGCTGAAATCATCGCACCAGTCGAAGGACGCCATCTCGGCTCCGAATCGCTCGGCAATCGTCTTGGTCCAGTCGGTCGATCCGGTGTCCATCACCACGATCTGCGTCGCGATGTCGCGCACGGATTCCAGGCATTGTCCGATGAAACGTTCCTCGTTCTTCGTGATGAGGAACACAGACAGACGCGGTTTTGAGAAGCCATCCGTAATCGCGCGGGGCAACGCCGGGAGTTCGAGGCGGGCCATCGCGGACTTCGGATGCTTCGCCTTCGCGAACTGACGGGCGGGTTTCCACTTCGGCGCGAGACGGCAGGCGCGGTCAGCAAGCTCCTTCGCCTGCTTCGAGTCGCCCGCCGCGAGGGCAATCTCCGCGAGCAGCAGAAACGCCTCGGGATGATACGGACGAGTTTTTAACGCTGCGACTGTGGCGTTCCAGGCTGGCAACAGTTTGCCGGCGCGAAACAGTTCCCGTGCTTCGCCGAGATGTCCGAGCTTGCCGCAGGCCGGCAGTGCAATCGTCCTCGCCTTGCGCGGTCCGACGGGAGTGACTGGACCGCGTGGACGTTCGTTCAGCAGTTGCAATCGCGCTGCAGCGATCTGCGCGGCGCGTTCCCAAGTCCATTCGCGGCGAACGTGCTCACTCGCGCTGCCGCCGAGCTTCCGGGCCTCGTCACGATGAGCGGCGATCCACTTCAAGCGTTCCACCAGCGCCGTGTGATTCGGCTCCAGCATCCAGCCGGGCTTCACCAGCTCCATCTCGCTGACCTTGCTTCCGAAAATCTTCCGGATCGACGGAACGCGATACGCGAATTCGTCCGTCGCAAAATCATCGGTGGAACCGCCCGCTGTGACGACGACCGGCAATCCGCACGCCATCGCCTCCAGAACGGGCAGACCGAAACCTTCGCCGCGATACGGATGCACGAGACAATCGCAGGCAGTGTAAAGTCCCGGCAACGCCTCGGGCGGAAGCTCGTCGTTGAGATAGAGAATCTCCGGAGCGTTCGGCCGGGCTTGCGCCGTCTTCACCTGCGCCTCGAAGGTCTGGCCGGCGTAAACGCTTTGTCCGCCGAAATCTTTGATCACGAGACAGACGTCGTCCTGGGCCGTGAAGCTTTCGAGATACGCCTTGAGCAAAACGTCCGGGCCCTTGCGGAGAATCGTTCCGCCGACGAAGAGGAACTTGAACGACTTCTTCGTGGCGAGCGCCATCGGTTTAGCGTCGGGACGGAACGTCTTGGGATCGATCCCGTTCGGCACCACGTGAACTTTGCGCGCTTCGACGCCGGAGTCGACATACACTCGGCGCACGTAATCGCTCGGGACCCAGACTTCGTCAACACGGGAGAGGTTTTGCACCCACTCCTTCGGCAGCGAACCGAATTCCCACGGCTGGATCAGCACCCACGCGCCGTTGGCCGGGCGTTCCCAGTTCGGTGGCCACGCGTGGCGGACGGTGACTTGCGCCGGTTTGGAAGGCTGGGCGCGCAACGTCCGCGCGCAGTCGATGATCGACTTCATGCCGGAGAACGGCTTCGGCACCGCGTTCTTGCCAAGACGTGTCAGTTGGATTTGAGAATGGTCGTTCAACGCCGCCGTCAGCTCCCGATTGACGTGTGACAAGCTGCCGAGATCGAGGAACGATCCGTCCCAGCTCACGCCCACGGTCGTGAGCAACAGGCTCTTCTCGGACTTCTGGAGTCGCGGCTTCTTTGGCACACGGAAGCGATGTTGTTCATCGAACTGTCCCTTCCACCGTGCGAAGAAGATCTTCAGGTTTTCGGTGACGTGATTGAAGCGTCCCTGGGTTTTGCCTTCGTGATGAATGACGACGGCTTCCGGCTCATAGACGACTTTGTGGCCGGCTCCGCGCACGCGCAGGCAGAGGTCCACGTCCTCGACGCCGTTGCGGAAGACCTCATCAAAACCTCCGAGGTCCACGAACAGCTTCTTCGGCATCAGGAAACAGGCGCCGGTGACCATGTCGAACTCGCGACGCTGATTCACTTCCGGCGCATTCGCCGCCGCGTGGCGGAAGCGGTGATCCGGCACGCCGTTGATGAACTCGATGCCGGCGTGTTGAATCGATCCGTCCGGGTAAAGCAGCTTGCATCCGACGACGCCCGCCTGCGTTTCGCGTGTGGCGTTCAGCATCGCCTCCAACCAACCGGGCTGGGTCTGCGTGTCGTTGTTCAGGAACAGAACGAACTCACCGCGCGCTTCCAGCGCGCCCTGATTGCAACCGCGGGCGAATCCAAGATTCTGCGGGTTAAGCGCGGCGCGCAGGCGGCCCGCGTTTTGTTCAGCTTCGAAAAACGGCACCGAACCGTCGGTCGATCCGTTATCCACGATGATGATCTCGGCAAGTGCGGCAGGCGTGGTTTGATAAAGCGCGGCCAGGCACTGCTTGGTCAGGGCGAGGTTGTTGAACGTCGGGATGACAATCGAGACACGGGGTGTTTTTCCGTTCCGCGATGGAGCGAGCACATCGGTCGTCGCCGGAGTTTGAGACTGTCCGGCGGCTGCCGTGTAAGCGGCTTCCCATAGTCGCGCCTTTGCCGCGAGGGAATGATCCTGCATCACTGACTCACTAGCGCGGGCGGCGATGTCACTTCGCTTGGAATCGTTGGTCACCAATTCATCGATGGCGTTGAACCAATCGTCCGCCGAGGTGCCGGCTAGCATTCCGGTTTCGCCGGGCCGGACGGTTCCGCGATAAGCCGGAATGTCGGAGTAAACGCCGGCGATTCCCGCTGCCGAGTATTCGATCCACTTGATGTTGCTCTTGCAGCGGTTGAATGGATTGTCGGCCAGCGGCGCGAGCGCAATGTCGATCGCCTCCGCTTGGAGGGTTTCGACATACTTGCCGTAGCCGTGTTGGAACTCGACCAGCCGGCTGCCGGGCAGCTTCAGGAGCTTCTCCGTCGCGCAGCCGAGGAAGACAAAGCCAACGCGGCCCGCGTGCTTCTTGACGATTCGCTTTAGGGCGGTTTCCACCATTTCCAGATCGCGACCGTGGGTGGTCGTGCCGGCGTAGCCGATAATGACCTTGCCGTCGGCGCGAGCCGGACGCGGTGCCCACTGCTGCTCGTTGGCGAGGTTCGGCAAGACGACGACGTTGGAGTGCAGCTCCAGCATGCGCTGGCGCAGTTCCTCCGTGGACACGGTTACGAGCCGCGCCTGCTTGATCACCTGTTGGATGAAGGGAATGCGAGTCTTCGCGTAGCCGGCGTGAATGTTGTCCGCGGGCATGTCGAAGAACCAGTCGTCGAGTTCGTAGATGATGGGCTTGCCGGAGGCGAACACGCGGTTTAGCACTTCCTGATGCTCCGGTCCGGGGAACATGCGCTGGATGACCACAACATCGGCGTGCTTCACCGCCGAATCGTCCACCACCGCGCCGTCCTTGGTGAGCTTGGCGCACCAGACCATCTGGCACGGGCGCGAAGTCCGGCTTAGCGGGGCGATGATTCGCAGAACTGCACAGGCGGTGGCCGGGTGATCGAGCGAGAACACTGCGACGCGCAAAGGTTGCTGCAACGCATCGACGCTCGCTGCGGCGGCGGTAGCGACTGGAACTGAAGCGTTACGACCGTTCCGGTCCGCCACGAACTTGGAAGTGACGAAGAGCGGTCGCTGGCCATTGCGATACTCTTTCTCGTAACGATCCCGCTTCCCGCTGAGCACCTGCTGGCGACGTTGCTCATCCTTGAACTGGCGGTAATCGCGATCCACGACCTCCTCGAGGCCATCCTTCGCGTCCATCGTCTCATCGTTGATCACTGCGGCGCGGCCGTTGGGCAGGTGGAAGCCGATCTCCTCGTCCTCCATGTAGGCGTTAAACCAGCCTTTGCTGAGAATGCGGATCCCGTAGTCAAAATCTTCCTCGCCGTAGAGCCCGTAGTCCTCGCACCAGCAGCCCAGCGCGCGTTCGGTGCGCTTGGGAATCATGACGCACGCGCCGCCGAGGGTTCCGCCCGGTTTCGGACGGATCACCTGTCCATCAACTTTCGCGGTCGGATAGCTTCGCGGTTCAAAACTGTAAGCCACCGCGCCAAGTTTTGGCACGGCCTCCAGCGTTTCCGCCATGCGACGCAGCCAGCCGGGCTTTTGAATGACGATGTCGTTGTCGAGCTTGAGGTAGAACTCCGCGGACGGTTCCTGTGACCAGGCTAGGTTGGATGCCTTCGCGACGCCGACGTTGTCGTCGAGCAGCACGAGTTTCTTGATCACGCCGAGTTGTTTGAGCGCAGTGAGATACTCACGCGTTCCGTCCGTGCTCGCGTTGTCCACCACGGTGAGCACGTAGGGGAAATCTGTGTGCTCCAGCAGCGCGGGAATCGCACGCTTCGTAAATTCGAGGCGGTTGAACGTCACCATGCCGATGTTCACGAACCGGCCGGGCTTCACGGCGTCCCGATAGTAGAAGCCGCGCGGCAGATTCGCCCGCGGCGCCGGGAACTGGCTGCGATACTTCGCGCGCACCTGTGCGGTCTCCTGTTCGGTTCGGCTGGCGTTGCTGTTGCAGATGCCGGCGGCGTTGTGGAGATACAGGCCAAGGAACTCCTGCACGTGCAGCATGGGATGCTTCGTCGCCACGCGACACCAGAAATCGTAGTCGCCCGCGGCGAAAAGTGATTCATCGAACCAGCCCAGCTCTTCGTGCAATGAACGACGCCACATCGGCTGCGGTCCCATGTGACAACCGTCGAGCATGATGTCCGGTGCAAAGTCCGGCTTGATGCTGTAACCCGTGCGTGTGTGCGCATGGAAATCTTCGTTTTCGGTGTTGGTGATGAAGAAGTCCGCGTAGACGAGCGCCGCCTTCGGGTTCGACTCCAGTTCGCTGGCGAGAATCTCCAAGGCGTCACGACGCAGTCGATCATCCGTGTTCGCGTTCGTGATGTATTTCCCGCGCGCGGCGTGAATGCCACGATTCCACGCCTGATAGATGCGCTCGCGTTCCTCGGTGCGGATGTAGCGAATGTTCGAATGCTTCTCCATGAAGCGTTTCACAATCGCGCCTTCGTTCTCCTGCGAACCGCTGTCCACCACGATGATCTCGAGCCGTTCACCGAGCGTCTGCGCGACGAGATCGCGCAGCCGGCCTTCCATGAATCGCTCGTTGTTATAGGTGGAGACGATGGCCGAGACGAGAGGAGCGCCGAGCATTGCTCGGCTTGCGGTGGTCGCGGATTCTTGCCGAGCAATGCTCGGCGCTCCGGTGTGCTCACGAACTTCTGGTCGTGTTTGGTGACCGGCAAGGTCGATGTAGAACAGGGGCCTCAGTTCGCCTTCCGAGTAGCCGAGGAATCTTCCCTTCACGCCGAAGCTCTCGAACAGCCATTCGTAGTATTCGAGCGTATCGATCTTCGCGGAGGCGTGACCTTCGAAGAAGATGCCCTTGCGTGCCTTCGACAAGATGTAACGGAACAACTGCTCGCGCTGCGTGAGCTCCTTGGTGCGATAAACCGAGAAGAAGAACGCGTAGTCCACGGGCTCCGCCCACACAGCGTCGATTTGCCGGGCGAAGTCCGCGTCGTTGAAGTTGATGTTCGCGTAGCGGACGTTTTTGAAACCGGCGAGCTGCGCAATCTCCTGCGCTCCGGCGAACGTGTCCGGCATTCCTTCGATGCCGATGACCTGGCGCGCGCCGGCTTGCGCCGCCTTCAGGCACGCCTGCCCGGTGTTGCAGCCGAAATCCATCACCACCGCGTCACGCAATGGCGGGAGCGACATGAGATCGAAACGTCGCAAGGTGCGTTCGCCGCGCAGGCCGAGCATCGGGATGGACTGGTAACTCTCGAACCATTTCAGCGATGCGAGACGGGCGCGCAAGTTCGCGAGGGTCTCGGGCTGGAGCAACGCGGCATACTCATCCTCGTGCATCAGCAGGAGCGCGTCGATGGAACGGCGATGAGCGAGCGCGCTGGCGGTGATGCGCCTCGCGCCGTCCATCATGTAGATGGCTTTCGGATCCACCTTGGTGCCGGGTGCGAGTTTCCCGAGCAACGCTCCGGTGACATAGAGGGGGCGTCCTAGATCGGCGCCGGCGCGGAGTTGCCGGGCATACTGTTCAATGTCAGCGCGGCGCGTTTCTTCGCCGGTCGCGAACTTCAGTCCGACGTCATCGAGGCTCTTGGGCTGCGTTCCATCGAACGCGGCCCCGGACGCGGTGCGCAGTTCACAAAGAACCGGAAGGACCAGCGTCTGCGGCCAGAAATCGTTCTTCGCGGTCCATGGCGTGTTCAGCTTCGACTTGAGGATATGTGCGAGAATGGCGCTCGCGGCCTCGAGCCCGGTGCCGAAGTCCCGGATTTCGTAATGCTTCAGCGCCTGGTAAGCGGACTGCGTTGAGCCGATGACCTGGGTCGGCTTCACATTGATCACGCGTTCTGTCGAACCAGCCGGAGGTTGGAAGTATCGCTCCAACGAAATGTGTCTCTGCGCGGCGCGTTGTCCCGGTGGTGCGGATGCTTTCGGAGTGGGAGGAGTCGCCGGACGAACGGCTGCCGACTCCGGCGCGGAAGCCCGGATGGTTTGAGTTGGCTTTGCTCCGCGGCACGCGGCGAGATTCTCGCGGGCGAGCGCGTGATCGGGCTGCAACTTAAGGATTCGTTCAAACATCATCGTCGCTGCCGCGCGGTCACCGGTTTTGAAGAAGCAAACGCCGAGGCTCAGGAGCGATTCGATGTCGTTTTCGTTCTGTTGAAGCAGCTTGAAGTAGCCGTTGGCAGCATCCTTGAACCGGTTGTGCTGGAGGTTGAGGTCGGCGAGGAATCGGATGGCCGAAGGATCGGCCGGATTGCTGCGCAGGACTAGGCTGAGTGTTTCCTCAAAGGCTTCGACCTTGCCTTGCTTGTATTGCGCGGAGGCGAGTAGTACCCGGATGGTGTTGTCGTTCGGACGAAGTGTGATGGCGTGGCTGAGGGCGGTCTCCGCGGCCGGGGCGGCGTCAAGTTGAAGGGACAGATTCGCAAAGGCGAGTAGGAGATCGAGTTGATCGGGATCGAGATCGATGGCCCGTTCCAGCCAGGCGCGAGCGTCTTCAAACCGGTCTTGGTTGAAGAATGACTCGGCTTGTTCGAGGCATGCCTGTGCTCCTGGAGAAAGACGCCGATGGCCCGCTTCTGTGGGAGAAGATGATGACGCGATGAGGGGTTTGGTGGTCGTGCTCGACTCCATGAGTTCGCGTCCGTTCCGCACTCGTTGCGGGAGCGGTTTTGAGAATGGCGCGTGGACTTCCTCGAAGTTTCGCGTCTCGCGTTTCAGACCGCGATCGATCAGGTATCGAACCACGTTGCTGAATTTCCAGCCGTTGCGATGGACGTGCTGGTAACCGGCTTCTGCGATGCGCTCGCGTTCCTCAGGCTGTTCGAGATAATGATGCAGCAGGGCGATTCCTTCCTCGGCGGATTCGAACCAGACGAGGTGTTCGCCGTTCACGAAGAGATTTTCGATGCCGGGGAACTTGCGGATGAGGATGAAGGAACGTCCCAGTAACGCGTGGTACGTCCGGCAGGAGGTAAACTCGCGGACATGCGCGGCATCAAACGCCAGGACGATCTTGGCGTGGTTGTTCAGCTCGTTGACTTCCCACTCGGGGACGCGGTCGGGAACGTAGTTGGCGAGACCGAATTGTTCCCAGTTTTCTCCCACCACAGCGAGGCGTCGGCCGAACTCCGCGTTGACAAGCCTGACGAAGGCGAGTCGCTCGCGAGCGAATGGATACTGGGCAAAGGTGCCGTCGTAGCTTTTTCCGGAGAACAGAATCTCCAGCGTCTTGGGAGCGTTGAGCGGGTGGAAATAGTGATCGTAGCCAAAGAAGGGAATGAACTCGACGTTCTGAAGCCCGCGTTGAGCGGCGGCTTCGGCCACACCGCGATCCACGACGATCTGCCGATCCACACACGGTGCGTAGGCCATGAGGCGTTCGATGAACTGATCGTTCACACACGCGTCCCCAAACCACATCGTCACCGGAATCCCCAGCTCGGTGCGAATGCGCTGGAGCGTCGCGGGCTCGATGTTCTTGCCCGATTCGACGTAGACGACATCCGGGCGCATTGCCTTGACTTCGTCCCACATCTGACGCGAAGCCTCGGGTGTCTTGTAGGCGAGAATGCGACGGTCAATGTAGTCCTGCACGTTGCGACAACCAAATGGCTTCACTTCGGTGAACATCTCGTTCAACAGCGCTGCGATGTGGTAGTCGTTTCCGTTGGGAATGTAATAGAGACGCACGCTGGTCTTCCGGTGCTTCGGCGCCGTTGGAGCCGGAGTCGTCGCGGCTGGGGTGCAGAACAAAGGGGAGAGATCGTGCGGGGAGCCGCCTTTCGTTTCTGCAGCAACTGGTCAATCAAGGCCACATCCTTCAAGGTCCTTGCCCTCGCCACGTTTGGCCTTCATCGCGCGAATGGCGGCGAGCGAGACGAACTTCAAGCCATCATAGTGGAAGTGATGTTCGGGATTGAAGATGAGCTCATCGCGTCCGTGGAGGTGATGATGCACATGCGCGTTGTGGCTGTTCACCTCGGGTTCCACCGCGGAGAAGTCCGCATCCCCGAAATGCAGTACGTCGAGATCCTGGGCATCGCGCAATCCGTAGGCGGCCATTACCGAGCTGCCGTCGACGCAGAAGCGTTCGGCATCGACGCCGGTGGAAAGCAGCCACTGGCGGTAGCGTTCGAGGTGCTTTTCAAAGCGCTCGAGGAATCTCGGCTTTGCGTGGTTCAGGAAGTGCAGGCTGTTCGCGTTGAAGTAAAGCCGGGCGAGCCGGAGGGTTTCTTCGTGGCTGTCATTGACGTGGGACGAGTAGTTCCCGTGGCCGTAGAGAGCTCGAATGCGCGTCTTGGCTTCGCGGACTTTGGCCAGCTCATCACACTGGAAAACAATGACACGCAAGGGACTCTTCCCATCAAAGCGCGTCTGCGCGTCTCGTCGAGCTCCGGCGAAGTTGTCGTTCCACGAGCCGATCCATTTCTCGCCGCGATAGAGCTGTCGCACCAGCCACCAAGGACCGTTGTTCTGGAGGTGAAGTTCCTTCTCGTAAACGATCGCGCCGAACTTGCGGAGGATGGCCTTCGCCTCGGCATCGCGGCCTTCCGCCTTGGGGAACAAATGGACAATGAATGTATCCCGTCGTAGTTGGCAATACTCGATGGCGATCGCATCGGCATGAGACTGCGGGAGGCCCTTGGCGAGGAAGTATCCGGCGTCGAATCGGTTGGCATCCCGTTCGAAGAACAGGCAGTCCACTGGCTCGTGGTGCAACAAGCAGGCGGCGACCCGGTGGGCACCGTCGATGATGACGTTGTTGCGCCCCACCGGAACCAGCGTTTGTCGGGGATCAAATCCGTGGGTGCCGATGGAATCGAGGGTGGCGTCGAAGGCTCGATAGTAGTCTTCGATCGCGCTCTTCTGGCCGTCGCCTTCGCGAAAAGTTCCGTCCGAGAAGGCGCTGATGTGGGCTCGATACAGTTCGCGCGCCCAATCGCTCTGGACTCCAGCCGCGCGATGGCGGGCGTAGATGTGCTTGGCAACGATGTCAAAGCGTGCCGGTGTGACGAGTTGGAGGGGGTCAATCTTTCCTCGGCGAACGCTGTCGTGGATCGGCAGCGCGTTCAGGCGCAGCAGGTGTGGATTGAGCTTCCGCAGGGCGCTTTGCAACTCGTCACCGGACAACTCACTCTGGGTGCCCGCGCCTTGAATGAACGACTGCGCGCGCTTGGAGATTGGGACCTCGGGGAATGAGGAGATCGCCGGTGAGCACGCGACGATCAGGCCGTCGGCCGCCGCGCTTTCGGCAATCGTGTGCTGGGCGATGATTCGATAACCATGTTTCGAGAGGAACTCGAGACAGGCGGGTTGACGGTCGCCGTGGGTGGAAACAAAGAGGTAGCCAATCTTGTTCTTGGCAATGAGTTCGCGACTGCCATGCAGGAGATCGAGCTCCGCCCCCTGAATGTCGGCGTGGAGAACATGGATGAAATCAATACCATGTTCGCGTGCATAGTCATCAATGGCGATCTGTGGCAGATGGCATGTGCGATTATCCCAGTCGTTGAAAGCGGCGTTGGGTCGTGATTCCCTGCCGATGAAGCCGTTGGTGAAAACGCCCGCCATGTTGTTCAAAGCGAAGTGACTTTGGCTGAGTTGAAACTTCTCCTGATTCGGCTCGATCAAGTAGTTCCGGGCGCCGGGGATTGCCTGATGAAACCACATGGAATAGTAGGCCCAGAAGCTCCCCGCTTCGATCATTACCGCACCGGGTGGCAATGTCTTCACCACCTCGTGAAACACACGCTCTTCCTGCGGTTCGTGGTGGCCATGCAGGCGGCGAATGATCTCGGTCATCCATTCGCCGTGGTATGAGCCCTGAATGATCTTCACGCCATTGTGCATGATCTGGACGGGCGGATGGCCCGGCAGCACTGCGCCGGCTTGCGCCACCTTCGGCACGTCGTCGCAGTCCCGGCAGCTGGCGGCGGCGAGAATGCGTTCCCGTTCATTCGGGGTGAACTGCTCTAGTGAGGTCGGGAATGCGTCCGAAGGCGGGCGTGAGTTTCCCGCTGCCCGAGCCCGAGTCATGAAGAGGTCCTGCTTGTTGTCTCGCGTCATCGTGTAGCCATGGCTCGCGAGGAAGCTGAGGATGGCTTGACGCTGTTTTCCGTACTCAACGACGATCAGGTCGGGTTGAAAGCGTTCAAAATCGAGTCCGCGAAGGACTTCCAGATCGTGGCCTTCGGCATCGACGGAGAGGAAGCCGATCTCGCTGACGCGTGCCTCATCCAGAATGCTGGTCAATGTGCGGGCGGGAACTTTTTCCTTCGTCCAGACAGCGCCGTATTGTTTGCGCCACCGCTCGGTGTCCTCGCCGGAGACGGAGGCCACGTCGCTGCCCCAATCGGGAAGGTGTGGATAAGTGGAGACGTTCAACTCCACTTCGCCTTCGTGGTCTAACGCGCAGGCCTGGACGCACCGGACGTTCTGTCCGCGATAGGATGCTGCCAGCTTGGCGTAGTTCTTGGAGACGGGTTCGATACTGATCCCGCTCCATCCGTGCGTTTCCACGAGTCGACGAACGTTGCTGTAGTGAACGCCGTCAAAGGCGCCAACTTCGACGAAGAATTTGGTGCGAGGCGGGTGCTGGCGGAAATAGTCTTCGATGTGCTTGTCCTGTTCGCCCTGCGCGTAGTAACCGCGCGCGTGCTTCGGCAGTTCCCGGGCGAACCAGAATTCCGGATTGGCACGGAGAACCGCGGCGCACGCTGCGTCGACCAGCTGGAGATCTCCAACGACTTTGGCGGACTGCGCGAGATACCACCCGACGCGCCAGTGACTGCATCCGAGCTCGGCGGCCCGGAGGAACTCCCGGCAAGCCTCGGTGTGAGAGCCGGTCGTGGCGAGCCGCAATCCCTTCCACAGAGCGACGTAGCCCGCAGGGGCTCCTGTGCAGTTGAGCGCGAATGCATCCGGTGCCGACCTGGCAATCTGTTGTTCTGCGAGGAGCACGTCGTTGATCGGCTGGCCAATTCGGATATTCGACTGGCTCAGTCGCATCGCGTTCTGGAGTGACATTTTCATGAGAGAGAGAGTCAGGGCACCATCAGTGGCGGGGAAAAGTGATGGACGTGAATGCGCTGCGGCCAGGTCCCCGGAGGTCCGGGCTTAATGCCGTGTCGACGGAGGAATGTTTCAAATTCGTCGCTCATCCATGTGCGCGCCGGGTCAGTGCACACCCCGGCAGTTTGTGTTTAGCAATGGGGGTGCCATGGTCGGATCTGGGCCGAATTTCGGCCAAAAGAGGGCATTTGGGATGATTCCGTGGGCGAGAGCCGGCCGGAATTGCCGCCGGGGAAGACGGTCCGGCAAGATTGTCCCTCGGAATGGAGGGCGCAAAGAAACGAACTCCGGACGGTTGGTTCCCATCCGGAGTCCGTGGGTGGTTTAGTGAGGCAAAGCTTACTGTGGCGGCACGACTCGGAAGTAGCGGGCCGGCACGGAGCGGTCGATGGGCACGATCCAGTCAAAGCCGCCGAGAGGCAGAACGTTCGAGGTCACTGGCGCCCAGGTCTTCAGATCCGGGGAGGCCTCGATGGCGAACGCAGTTCCTTTCGGACCCGCGACGTGGATGCGCAGGAAGTCTTCACCGAATCGTTGGATGGATTTGATCTCCACGGGTTCGTCGAGCAGCTGCGCGCCCGCGATGCCACCGAAGGAATCCGCGATAGTGATCGGGATGTTGGTGTAGGTGGAGGAAGCTGCGTTCGTGATGCTGACCAGTCGGAGGCGGAAGATTTCTGACGATTCGAGGTCGTTGTCGAACGTGATCGCGATGGTGATGGTCTTGTTTGTTTCGCCTGGGGCGAAGGAGACCACGCCATTGGTCGCCGTAAAATGTCTCGAGCCGTCAGGGCGGTGCCGTTCGTGGTGGCGAAACGAACGCGCCCACGGTCGTGTTGGTCACGCCGGTGCGGGCTACGATGACACTGATCGTGCCGTCGAGTTCAGTCGCGGTGTCGCTGTCGACGGTGAATCCGAGATACGCGAGGTCATCATCCGGTGATGGTGACGGTGTTGGTGCCGATGCTGAGCGTCGAGTTGGTGATGCCGCTCAGGAGAACGCGGAAGGTTTCATTCGCTTCGTAAGTCAGGTCCGGCGACAGCGTGACGGTGAAGCTGTTGG